>JADKAQ010000002.1 GCA_016719105.1 Gemmatimonadota bacterium
AGATGCGCATCGCCGGCGTCACGCCATCGAAGAGGCAACCGCCCAGGAAGTAGCCGTCGTCGTGCGCGCCGTCCGCCAGGCGCAAGCCGCGTCCATCCACCACCAGCGTCGCCCCTTCCTCCACTCCCAGTTGCACGTAGCCGCTCACCTTCTCGTGATGCGCCGCCGTCACCAGCGGCCCCATCTCCATCCCTTCCGCGAGCGACGGCCCCACCTTGAGCGCGCGCACGCGCTCGGCCAGGCGCGCGACCAGTGCATTCGCCGTCTCCTCACCCACCGGGACGGCGACCGAGATCGCCATGCAGCGCTCGCCGGCCGATCCGTACGCCGCGCCCATCAGCGCGTCGGTCGCCTGGTCGAGGTCCGCGTCGGGCATCACGATCAGGTGGTTCTTGGCCCCGCCCATCGCCTGCACGCGCTTCCCGTGCTCGGCGGCCGTCGCATAGATGTACTGCGCGATCGGCGTCGACCCCACGAACGAGACGGCGTCGACGTTGGGGTGCGTGATGAGCGACTCGACCGCGACCCGATCGCCGTGGAGCACGTTCAGTACGCCGGCTGGGGCCCCCGCTTCCACCAGCAGCTCCGCCAGGCGCACCGGCGCCGACGGGTCCTTCTCCGACGGCTTGAGGATGAAGCAGTTGCCGCAGGCGATGGCCGGGGCCAGCATCCACAGCGGCACCATCACCGGGAAGTTGAACGGCGTGATTCCGACCGCCACGCCTAACGGCTGGCGCAGCGAGTACGAGTCGATCCCGGTCGACACCGAGTCGGAGAACTCCCCCTTCATCAGGTGCGGGATTCCGCAACAGAACTCCACTACTTCGAGGCCGCGCTGCACCTCGCCCCTGGCATCGAGGAAGACCTTGCCGTGCTCGCGCGAGATCAGCTCGGCCAGTTCGTCCATGTGACGCTCGATGAGTTCCTTGAAGCGGAACATCACGCGTGAGCGCTTGAGCGCCGACCAGCTCCCCCACTCGGCGAACGCCGTGAGCGCGTTGCGCACGGCCGCGTCGGCATCGTCCCGCGATGCAAACGGCACCGCGGCCGACTGCGCCCCGGTCGAGGGATTGCACACCTCACCCCAACGTTCGACAGCGCTCAGGTGACGCACGCCGCCGATGAAGTGGTGGATGAAGGGGATCGAGTCGTCGGAATCGGCGGCGGTATCGGTGGCGCCGGCAATCGTGGACGTCATGGCGAGAGCATGGTCAGGGGGAAGTGGGGCCAGGCGGCCCTGCCCGGCCGGGAGAAGATACGACTGCGCCGCCCGCGTCGCCTCGGGAGGCGGACGGGCGGCGCGAAATGGTCGAGCGTGGCGCGGCTACTTCTGGAAGACGAGTTCCCCGCCGACGTACACGCGCTGGACCCACGTCTTCACCGAGAGCGGCGGTCCGTCGAGCACGATGACGTCGGCGTCCTTCCCGGCCGTCAGGCTCCCGATCCGGTCGCTCACGCCGAGGATCTCCGCCGGCGTGAGCGTCACCGCGCGGATGACGTCGGCCTCGGCGAGCCCGTATCCTGCGGCGATTGCCGCGTCGACGAGGAGCCACTTGCTCGACCCTGCCGGTGCCAGCGTGCCGAAGGCGCGCGAGAACGAGGCGATCGCCGTCTTCACCCCCGCCTTGATGAGCGCTGTTGCCGTCCCTTCGTCGACCGGCGGGTAGTCGCTCCGGTCCGGGATCTCCTCGTTGCTCACGAACGGATGCGAGACCTGCCCGAGGATCACCGGGACGTTCCGCGCGACCAGCGAATCCTTGAAGAGCTGCGCCGAGGCGGCGCCATCGAGGACGAGGGCGAGGTTGAACTCGCGGGCCAGCCCGAGGGCGCTCCGGATGTCGATGGCGCTCGTCGCCTGGATGCGCGCCGGCAGCTCGCGACGGAGCAGCTTGCCTAACGCTTCCATTCCCAGGTCGCGCGGGAGCGCGGGGTTGGCAGCGTGGTTCCGCTCGTACTCCTGCGCCTTGATGAAGGCCTGGCGCAGCATCGCCACCTCGGCCATGCGCGTCGCCGGATCACGTTGCCGCTGGCGGGCGGCCTGCTTGGGCGGTTCGCCCAGCGTCATGTCCATGGACGCGGGCTCCCGTACGATCACCGAGGCCAGCGTCGCGCCCGCCGTCTTCACCACCGCCCCCTGTCCGCCGATGAGCGCGGCGTCGGCCGGGGCGACGTACATCGTCGTGACGCCGCCACCGAGCACTTCATCGTTGCGCAGTACGCCGGGCTTGCCGGAGCCGAAGGTCCCGAACGGATTGTACCCCTCGATCACGCGCAGTTGCGGCGCGATCGTCTCGGTGGGCTCGTTGAGGTCGGAGTTGGCCACACCCAGCGACGTCATCGCGTCGACCAGTCCGGGGAGGATGTACTTGCCGCGCACGTCCACGACCTCGGCCCCACCCGGGATCGCGACGTTCGCCCCCACGGCGACGATCTTCCCGCCGCGCATGACCACCGTTCCGTTCGGGATCGGGGCGCCGTCCACCGGGACGACCGTTCCGCCGCGCAGGACGATCGCGCGCTCCTGGGCCCGGAGCAGGGCAGGGCAGAGGGTGGCCAGCAATCCGCCAGCCGCAAGCGCCGCGCGCATGGTGCGTCTCGTCGTCATCTTACTTGCCCTCCGGGCGCGAGCGGTCGTACACCACCTGGCCGTCGCCAAAGACCATGTCGACTCGGGTCGACGGCTCGTACCAGGCCCCGTTGAAGATGACGAAGTCGGCATCCTTCCCCACCTCGAGGCTCCCCACGCGATCGGCCACGCGGGCGATCTGCGCGGTGTTGATCGTGATCGCCTTGAGCGCTTCATCCTCGGGGAGACCGTAGCGCATCGCCAGCGCCGCGCAGAGGCGCAGCCACTTCTGGTTGATCACCGGGTGGTCGGTGTGCAGGGCGATCTTCACCCCCGCCTTCCAGAGCGTCGCCGGGCCGGCCATCGCGTCGTCGGTGACGCCGATGCGCGGGCCTAACGGGAGGACGACCGCGCTCACCCCGCGCTTCGCGATCTCGGGGGCCACCTTGTACGCCTCGGTCGAGTGGTGCAGCGTGAGGTCGAACCCGAACTCGTCCTTGAGTCGCAGGAGCGTCATGACGTCGGTGGCGGCGTGCACGTGCGCGCGCACGCGCAGTCGCTTCGCCAAGACCTCGGCCATCGCCTCGTAGCCGAGGTCGCGCGCCGGCGGCGTGCCGGACTTGCCGCCATCCTCCCACTTCTTCGCCGCCGCCATGTACTCCTGCGTCTTGATGAGGTACTGCCGCAGGTTGGCGGCGACCCCCATCGCCGTCGACGGATAGGCGTCGCTGCGCTTGGGTCCCATCGCGAACTTCATCCCGCCCTTGTCGCTCACCAGTCGGCGCGAGAGCGCGTCTCCGAACGTCTTGATCACGATCGCCTGCCCCGAGACGTTCTCGCCGCTCCCCGGGCCCGTGATCACCGTGGTCACGCCGCCGCTCACCGCGTCCTTCCAATCCGGATCGCCCAGGTCGAGGGCGTCGAGGATGCGGTGTTGCGGCCCGATGATCATCGGCCGGTCATTGAGGTCCGTGGGCCGGGCGCCGATGTGCGAGTGCTCGTCGATCATCCCCGGGGTGATCACCTTCCCGGTGGCGTCGATGATGGTTGCGCCCGCGGGAATCGCGACGTCGCGCCCGACCGCGGCGATCTTCCCGTCGCGCACGAGAATCGTGGCGCCGGCGATTGGGGCGCCCGCGGCGGTATGCACCGTGGCACCGCGCACCGCGACGACGCCCTGAGCGCGCGTCGTGGTGCCTGCCGCAGCGAGGAGGGAGGCGGTGCCGACAAGGGTACCGCCGAGCCTAACGAGATTCATCGAGGGACTCCCTGGAGAGGGCGTGGGAGCGCTAAAGAGGGAGCCCGGATCGCGGCTCGGCAAGGGCATCCTGAAGGACGCCTCCCCCCGGTACGGGCCCTATCCCTTCCTCAACACCTCGGCGGCGATGGATAGCGCCTTCTGCATCTCCTCCATCGTCCCGATCGAGAGTCGCATGTGCGTCGTGAGCGGAGGGAAGGCGCGTCCCACGGCGACCCCCCGATCGCGCATCGCGGCGCGAAACGCCATCGGGTCGCGCCGGATGTCGGTGAGGAAGAAGTTCGCCTGCGAGGGGACGACGGAGAATCCGAGCTCCCGCATCGCGTTCATCGAGAAGGTGCGCACCTGCGTGTTGAGCGCCTTCTGACGCTCCACGTGGTCCGGAAGCTCGAGCGAGGCGATCGCGGCGGCCCCGGCAAACGCGCTGATCCCGCTCGGCGTGCGCCACGGTTGCAACTGCCGGATCGTGTCGGGGTGTCCGACGGCGTAGCCCGCGCGGACTCCCGCCAGCCCGTACACCTTGGAAAAGGTGCGGCTCACGATGAGGCGCGGGTTCTTCACCGCGGCGGGGATCGCCGTGCCGTACGTCGGGTCGTCGACGTACTCGAAGTACGCCTCGTCGATGAGGATATGGCTCTCCGGGGAGCGCGCGTTCACCTGCCCTACGAAGTGCAGGAGGTCGCCGATCCCGTGCATCGTCCCGGTCGGGTTGTTCGGGTTGCAGATGAAGAGGAGCCCCGCGCCACGGCACATCTCATACATGGCCTGCAGGTCGATGAACAGCGAGCCGTCGACCCGGATCTCCTCGATCGGGACTCCGTTGCGCCTGGCCACGTCGCTCGGCGTCTCGAAGGTCGGGGCGACCGTCATCAGGCGGCGCTTGGGCGAGGTCAGCGCCTGAGTAATGAAGGCGAGGATTTCCGTCGACCCGCACCCCAGGATGACCGACTCGACCGGGATCTTGTGGTGCGCGGCGATCGTGGCGCGCAACTCGTCCTCCGGCGCGTCCGGGTAGCGCGCCGCCTGCCCGAACATGTGCATCACGGCGTCGATCGCGTTGGAGGCGGGGCCGTACGGATTCTCGTTCGAGTTGAGGAGGATCAGGTCGGCGGTAGCGCCCCCTTTCGTGCGAGACGCCGCACCCGGGCCGGACGCGATGCGCCCCCCTTCGAGTCCTCGCGCCGAGAGCCAGCCCATGGCATGCGCCGCGTGCGGGGCGGCGATCGAGCCCGCGCCGGCGGCGCCGACGGCGGTGAGAAACGAGCGGCGGGAGATGGGCATCGGCATCAGGGCGAGGGTGGCGAACCGCGGTCGAATGTACCCCTCGTCCTCCACCGCGTCGACGCGCGTTCGGGCACCGATGCATCGCGCGATGACCGGCGCGACTCGGCCTTCTCATTCGCCGCCGACGCGCCCGAAACTGCGGGGCGAACAGAGGCCGAAGACCCATCGAGGGGTGGATGTCGGCAACTGGCACGGGGTGGCGGCCAAAACCTGTTCGCAAGTATCGATGCCGCAATGCGTTACGAACTGGCCCGAGAGTTGATTTCCCCCGACGGCCCGGGTACCTTTCGCCCCTCTCGACCACGTGGCTTCGTCCCCGTACTTCGGCCTCATGACTGCGCCTCACCAACGCGAGCGGATCGTCCCCCGGCTCATCGACGAAGAGATCAAGGAATCGTTCATCAATTACTCGATGAGCGTCATCGTCTCGCGCGCCCTTCCCGACGTGCGAGACGGTCTCAAGCCGGTGCACCGTCGCGTGCTGTACGCGATGAACGAGTTGGGCCTCACCCCTGGGCGCCCGTTCAAGAAGTCGGCGACCGTCGTCGGCGACGTGTTAGGCAAGTACCACCCGCACGGCGACTCGTCGGTGTACGACGCGCTTGTGCGCATGGTGCAGGAGTTCTCGCTCCGCTATCCGCTGGTGGACGGGCAGGGGAACTTCGGCTCCATCGAAGGCGACTCGGCCGCCGCGTACCGATACACCGAGGCGCGCCTCACGCAGATGGCCGTCGACATGCTGGCCGACATCGACAAGAACACCGTCGACTTCGCGCCAAACTTCGATGACCGGCTGCAGGAGCCCAAGGTCCTCCCGGCGTCGTTCCCCAATCTCCTCGTCAACGGCTCGTCAGGCATCGCCGTCGGCATGGCGACCAACATCCCGCCGCACAACCTGCGCGAGATCGTCGCCGCTACCATCGCCCTCATCGACAATCCCGAGCTCGACGCCACGGAGCTCCGCAAGTTCGTGAAGGGGCCCGACTTCCCGACGGGTGGTTTCATCTACGGCCGCGCCGGAATCAAGGACTACCAGGAGACCGGGCGCGGCAAGATCGTCATGCGCGCCCGCGCGATGATCGAGGAGAAGGAGTCGAACGGCCGCTCGCAGATCGTCATCACCGAGGTGCCCTACCAGGTGAACCCGATCCGCATCGTCGAGAGCATCGTCGAGCTGGTGAAGGAAAAGAAGCTCGAGGGGATCAGCGACCTGCGCAACGAGTCCGACAAGGACGGCATGCGCATCGTCGTCGAGCTCAAGCGGGATGCAATTCCGCGTGTGGTGCTCAACCAGCTCTACAAGCACACGCAGATGCAGGCG
Source organism: Gemmatimonadota bacterium (assembly GCA_016719105.1). NCBI lineage: Bacteria > Pseudomonadati > Gemmatimonadota > Gemmatimonadota bacterium. Next base: position 6,430 of record JADKAQ010000002.1, read on the forward strand.
TCGTTTGGTGTGATCATGCTGGCGCTCGTCCCTGATCCGCACACGCGCCAGCTGGTCCCCAAGGTCATGCCGCTCAAGGACGTGCTGGCGCACTACATCGCGCACCGGCACGAGGTCATCGTCCGCCGCACGCAGTACGACCTCGACAAGGCACTCGAGCGCGAACACATCCTCGAAGGATTGAAGATCGCCGTCGACAACATCGACGAGGTGATCAAGATCATTCGCAGCGCCGAGGACACGCCGAGTGCGAGCGCGACGCTGCAGGCGCGCTTCAAGCTCTCCGAGCGGCAGGCCGAGGCGATCCTCAACATGCGCCTCGCCAAGCTCACCGGCCTCGAGATCGAGAAGCTGGAAGAGGAGCTGGCCGAAGTGCAGGCCACCATCGCCGAACTGCGCGGGATCCTGGAGTCGAAGGAACGCCGCCTGGCGTTGATGAAGTCGGAACTGTCGACCGTCGCCGAGAAGTACGGCGACGAGCGCCGCACCGAAATCACCAGCGACGACGGCGAGTTCACCATCGAGGACCTGATCGCCGAAGAAGACATGGTCGTGACCGTGTCGCACTCCGGCTACATCAAGCGCACGTCGATCTCCACCTATCGAAAGCAGCGCCGTGGCGGGACGGGCTCGTCAGGCGCCGACCTGCGCGAAGGCGACTTCATCGAACGGCTGTACGTCGGCTCCACGCACGACTACATCCTCGTCTTCACGGATGACGGGCGCTGTTACTGGCTCAAGGTCTACGAGATTCCGCAGGCGGGGCGCGCGACCAAGGGGAAGCCGATCGTCAACCTGATCAACACGACGCCTGACACGAAGATCCAGTCGATGGTCTTCGTGCGCGACTTCCCGAAGGACCAGTACCTGCTCTTCTGCACCAAGAACGGAACCGTGAAGAAGTCGGCGCTGAGCGAGTATGCCAATCCGCGCTCGACCGGGATCAAGGCGATCAAGATCGAGGAGGGCGACGAGCTCATCGACGTTCAGATCACGCACGGGACCAACGATATCGTGCTGGCCACCAAGCACGGGCTCTCGGTGCGCTTCCATGAGAGCGACGTGCGCGAAATGGGGCGCGACACCACCGGCGTGAAGGGGGTCGAGCTGCGTCCCGATGACCGCGTGGTCGGCATGGTGGTGATCAAGCGCGAAGCCACGTTGATGGTCGTCACGAGCAAGGGGCTCGGAAAGTGCTCGCACATCGACGAGTACCGCGTGCAGAAGCGCGGGGGTAAGGGCATCCTGACGCTCAACCGGACCGAGAAGACCGGCGACGTCGTCGCCCTCATGGAAGTGCTGGCCGAGGACGAGATCATGATCATCACCCGCACGGGAATGGTGATCCGCTCCCCCGTCTCGCAGGTGCGGGTGGCCGGGCGCAACACGCAGGGAGTGAAGCTGGTGAACCTCGACGGCACCGACATTGTGGTCGCGGTGGCGCGTGTGGTCCCCGACGACAAGGATGAAGCAGACGACGGCGCTGACGCGGCGGCCCCGGCCGACGGCGGGGAGCTGAAGCTGGAGAGCGAGGAGTAACAGACCGGCTTTCGGTCGGAGGCTAGCATGACCAGGCACGCGATGACCCGGCCCCTTTGGGGCCGGGTCTTCCAGGGAATTGCAACGGGGAGTTGGCTGCTGGCAACGGCGGTCTGCTCCCCGTTGTGCGCCCAGCAAGTGACGACCACCACGCTCAAAGCCCCCCTCGCCGAGCACCCGGAACCGCTGACGCAGCCAACCGCGCTCCTCGAACTCCGCGATGGTCGCGTCCTCGTCGCCGACTCCAAGGACCGACTCCTCTTCATCTATGACTTCGCCAAGGAGACCGCCACTCAGGTCTCGCGGCAGGGGAGCGGTCCACTCGAGTATCAGCTTCCGAGCGGGATCTTCGATGCGGGCGACTCGATCATCGTGCTCGACTTTCTGCAACAGCGCATGCTGATCCTCGATGACAAGGGGGGGCCGTTGCGCACGCATCGCCTGGTGCCCGCCGGCGATGCAACCGCCGCCATCATCAAGCTCGGGGCCATCTTCGGACTCGATGCCCGAGGGCGCTTCTACTCTGAGTCGCGCGGGCTGACGATGGTGCAGGGGAAGTTGCCAACCGTGAGCGACACCGTCGCCCTGGTACGATGGGCGTCGCTGGGCGGGCGCGGCGATACCCTAGCCGTTCGTGTCGAACACACGCCGCCGCCCAAGATGTCGGGCAACCCGACCGACGGCCTCAATATCAAGCTCTCGATGACCGCCTTCGAGCTTCGCGATTCCTGGGCGCTCTTCCCCAGTGGCGTCGTCGCCGTTGCGCGGGCGTCGGACTACCACACCGAATGGATCGACGCAGCGGGGCGCAAGAAGGTCGGACCCCGCGTTGCCTATACGCCGCTGACCGTGACCGAGGCCGACAAGGCCCTCGCCCGAAAGGCGACGCGTGAAGCCGCCGAGCAGGGACTCAAGCTCGGCGCTTCGATGGCCGCCGGGAGCGGCCAGAAGATGCCCCGGATCAAGATGGATGTGGAGGAGCCGGCGGCCTGGCCCACGGTCAAACCGCCATTCGCGGGCGTCCGGGCCGCGCCGGACGGGCGGCTGTGGGTGACGCGGATGATCGCCGGGGCCAGCGACATCGCCGAGTACGACGTCCTTGCGCCTGGCGGGAAGCTCGAGCGCAAGGTCCGGCTCCCCAAGGACGTCACCTTGCTGGGCTTCGGGAAGGGGGTGCTGTATGGCGTCCGGAAGGACGAGGACGATCTGCGCTACCTGCAGCGCTACCGCGCGCCGTAACGCTCTCGCCCTCCTCTCGCCCTCCTCTCGCCCTCCTCTCGCCCAACGGGCGCGGCGGAGCGGGGGGCATCGCATTCGCAGGTTTTCGGCGGGAATCCCCGCCGGGCATGGCGCACTTTGCTTCGCCTACCCGATCGAGGGGGGGGCTCCCCGGCGGTCGTGACGAGGGGTGATGGTGGAGGGACAAACGGCGCGCCGACGGTACAGGATCCGGCGTTGGGCGGGAATCTGCGACGATTGCACACTCAGATATTGCGACACCCTCGCGGAAGGCGTAGGATAGCGCGCGCTACCCGCCGTTTTTGTATACACAACGGTATGCCCCGAGAATCCGGGGGTCGCCTCCCGCGCTCACGCGCATCCGGATTCGCTTGGACACCTCTCCCCCCCAACCCCAGGAGGCGTCATGAGCAGTTCCCTTGTTCGCGGACTGATGGCCGTCGCTGCGTTGACCGGCCTCGCGACAGCGAGCGTGGGCGCCCAGCAGGGCGCCGGCACTCGCGTCACCGGCCGAGTCACCGACAAAGACGGAGGATTGCCCATCGATGGCGCGCAGGTGCGCGTCGACGGGAGCACGATCGGTACCATCACCAGTGCGGACGGACGGTTCGCCCTGCTGCGACTGCAGCCGGGCAACTACCAGCTGCGCGTGGTGCGCATCGGGTACCTGTCCGACGTGAAGTCGGTTTCCGTCACGGCGAACCAGACGACGACGGTTGACTTCGTCCTCACGAAGGCGCCGTACCAGCTCGAAGCGGTCGTCACGACGGCCACCGGTCAGCAGCTCACGCGCGAGCTGGGCAACTCGATCGCCAAGATCGACGCCGCCGAGCTCGTGTCCAAGGCGCCGATCACGCAGATGCAGGACGTCCTCAACGGACGTACCGCCGGCGTGACGATGATCGCGTCGAACGGGACGGTCGGCGGTGGCGCCCGCGTCCGCGTCCGCGGCCTTTCCTCGGCGTCGCTCTCCAACGATCCCCTCCTCATCATCGACGGGGTTCGCATGGAGCAGGGGAGCCCGGACATCTCGGGCAAGCTCGGCGACACGTACGTGGGCGGCGGCAGCCCCAACTTCCTGAACAACCTCAATCCCGACGACATCGAGTCGATGGAGATCGTGAAGGGCCCCTCCGCGGCAACCCTCTACGGCACCCAGTCGGCCAACGGCGTCATCGTGATCACGACCAAGAAGGGGCGCCAGACGGCGCCGCGCTGGTCGGTGTTCGGCAGCGGTGGCACCTCCGAGAACACCTACGATTACGGCGGCCAGTACTACAACAAGGGCGTCAACAAGGCGAACGGTCGCGAGATCGACTGTACGCTCGCCCGCGAGGCGAGCGGCGTCTGCACGCTGACGCAGCAGTACTCGCGCAACCTGTTGATGGATGCGGAGACGTCGCCGTTCAAGACGGGCAATCGCCAGTCCTATGGCGCGCAGGTGTCGGGCGGCACGGAGTCGCTGCGCTACTTCGTCAGCGGCACGTGGGAAAACGAGATCGGCGTGTTGCAGATGCCCGATGCCGAAATCGACTCGCTGATCGCGAGCCGCGGCACCCCGTCGATCCCGCGTTGGCAGCGCCTCCCGAACCAGCTGGCCAAGACGAGCCTTCGCGGCAACTTCGGCATGCCGGTGTGGGGCAACGGCGACCTGTCGCTCTCGAGCGGCTTCATCTCGTCGTCCAACATCATTCCGCAGACGGGCGACAACCTGTACGGCGTGATCGGCTCCGGCCTGTTTGGCACCGCCAACCCGGCGGCGCCGAACGCGTGGGGCTTCGCGACGCCGGGACAGGCGTTCTCGCGTGCGACGACGCGCGACGTGCGTCAGTTCATCAACTCGATCTCGGCCAACTGGAAGCCGCGCGACTGGCTCGCGACGCGCGCCATCGTCGGCCTCGACTTCATGAACTGGCAGGACGCGGCCAAGATCCGTACGGGCGAGGGCTGCCCGTTCTGCGGCGTCGAGGTCGATGGTCTTCGCGCCGTGAATCGATACAACAACGAGCGCTACTCCGTTGACGCCGGCGCCACGGTCACCAAGACCGTCTGGAACGACTTCAACAGCAAGACCGCGTTTGGTGCGCAGTGGAACCGCGACGGTCGCTTCGTGACGTTCAACAGCGCCAAGGTCCTCCCGCCGGGCGGTTCGACGATCGACGCCGGCGCCCAGAAGACCTCGGGCGAGCAGACCACCGAGTTCGTCACCTTCGGTGTGTACGTGGAGCAGCAGATCGGGTGGAAGGACAAGCTGTTCGTCACCGGCGCCGTGCGCCGCGACCAGAACAGCGCCTTCGGCCAGGACTTCGGCGCCGCGGTCTATCCCAAGGCGACGCTGTCGTGGGTGGCCCGCGAGAACAGCGGGGCCAAGTGGGTCAACAACTTCCGTCCGCGCCTTGCGTGGGGTGTCTCGGGGCAGCAGCCGACGGCCAATGCCTCGATCACCTTCCTCAACCCGGTCACGGCCACGCTGCTCAGCGGCGAGGCACCGGCCGCGGTCTTCGGGGCCCAGGGGAACAACGACCTCAAGCCCGAGCGCTCGCGTGAAATCGAGGGCGGCTTCGACTTCGCCACGCTGCGCAACCGCGTGTCGTTGCAGGTGACGTACTACGACAAGCGCACCGACGACGCCATCGTGCAGCGCGACATCTCGCCGTCGCAGACGGCCGGCCGCGCCATCTTCGACAACGTCGGCGTGGTGAGCAACAAGGGGCTCGAAGTCTCGTTCAACGCCCGCGTGCTCGACTACAACAACCTGCAGTATGACGCCCAGATCGAGGCGTCGTGGAACAAGAACGAACTCGTCTCGCTTGCACCTGGCATCAAGCCGTTCGGCGGCTTCGGCTACCAGAACGCGCCGGGGCGCCCGCTGTTCTCGAACTACTGGCCGAACATGACCGGGTTCAAGGACGCCAACGGCGACGGCGTCATCGTCCCGAGCGAAGTGACCACCACGACCGGGCCGGTCTACGGTGGCCCGAGCGTGCCGAGCCGCACGTTCGCGCTCAACAACACGGTCGGCCTGCTCAAGAACAAGCTCCGCATCAACGGGCTGCTCGACTATCGTGGTGGCAACATCATGCACCAGATCTCCGACGGCTTCGCCTGCGCGTTAGGCCCGAACAACTGCGCCGACACGCACGTGAAGGGGACGCCGCTCGATCGTCAGGCCCGCGCGGTGATCGCCGGCGCCGCCCTGGGCGCCTACTGGGAGAAGGGTGACTTCATCCGCCTCCGCGAAGTGTCGGCCACGTACACGCTGCCGAAGACCGTCACGACGCTGCTCAAGTCGCGTGAGTCGAGCATCGTCTTCTCCGGCCGCAACATCTGGATGTGGACCAAGGAGTTCTCCGGTGCCGACCCCGAGTCGCAGACGCAGGGGACCGACGCCACGCCGTACTCCTTCGTGCAGCTGGGCCAGCCGCGCTACTTCACCGTTCGCGTCAACCTGAACTACTGATGCGTTCCGACCACACGACTAACCGACTGGAGCATGACATGAACACAGTGCTTCCTCGTGTGCGCCGGACCACCGGCCACACCATGAGTCGCGCCGTCCTCGCGCTGGCGCTCGTTGCCAGCGCAGGATGCTCGACGGACAAGATCCTCAAGGTCGACCGCCCCGACATCATCGATCCGGGTGGACTCAGCAACGCCACTGGCGTCACCGCGCTGTATGCGGGCGTCATCGGCGACTTCTCGTTCCTCAACGCCGGTACCCTGGGCATCATCTCCGCCACGGGGCTGCTGACCGATGAGTTCCGGTTTGGCGCCACGCCGCCGGAAGTGCGCCAGATGGACCAGCGGGCCGCGCCCGAATCCAACACGCTCGTCGCGCAGTTCTACCTGCAGACGCAGATGCTGCGCGGGCAGGCCGATCGCGCGTCGGCGGCGCTCAAGGCCGTCAGCGCCACCGACCCGCGCGTCGGCGAAATGGAGGCGATGTCGGGCTACGCACACATCATGCTGGGCGAGATGTTCTGCTCAGGCGTGCCCCTCGGGACCCCGGGAGTCGATGGTACCCCGCAGACGACGACGGCGGTGCTGCAGGCCGGCGTCACGAAGCTGACGGCCGCCGTCACCAGCGCCGGGAGCGACGATCGCGCCAAGAACTTCGCCTCGGTGCTTCGCGGCCGTGGCCTGCTCGACCTCGGCCTCACGGACCAGGCGGCGGCCGCGGTGGCCAGCGTCCCGACGTCGTTCTCGTACACCACCCTGCACTCGCTCGCCTCTGACTATCAGAAGAACGGGTTCCAGGACTACATGAACAGCAACGATGGCATCCTCGTGTCGGATCGCGAGGGGACCAACGGCCTCAACTTCGCCACCGCGCTCGACCCGCGCGTCCCGGTGACGGGCGACGGCTCGCCGTCTGCGTTCGACAAGCAGACGCCGCGCTGGTACTACGCCAACGCGACCTCGTTCACGAGCCCGATGCCGATCGTCACCGGTGTCGAGGCGCGCCTGATCGAGGCCGAGGCGGCGCTCAAGGCGAACAACATCTCGCTGTGGCTCTCGAAGCTGAATGCCGCGCGTGCGCCTTGGGGAATGGCTGCCGTGACCGATCCGGGAACGGCGACGGCTCGCGTCGACCTGATGTTCCGTGAGCGCGCCTTCGCGCTCTTCGCGTCGGGGCATCGCCTGGGTGACCTGCGCCGCCTCGTCCGGCAGTATGGGCGTGGCGCCGAAAGCGTCTATCCGACGGGCGCATACCACAAGGACGGGCTCCAGCTCGGGACCGATCTGCAGTTCATCATCCCGTTGACGGAGAAGAACAACCCCAACTTCACGGGGTGCATCGACCGCAACGCCTAAGCGAGTTTCTCGCTGAGGTGAGGCGTTCGAGCAGCGGGGCGGGGTCCTTCGGGATCCCGCCCCGTTTGCCGTTCCGCCGCACGGCGTTACCGGGCACGGCCTTTGCGCCCTTCGTCGAATGCAACGTGGCCCTACCCGCACCCGTTGCAGGGGCGCACGCATCCACGCGACAGATCGCGCGTGACCCCGCTCACCTCGCAGCCACGCCCTGTATTCGGCGGCGCGTTGGGCAGGTACATTCCTTCGCTGCCTGAGGGGATGGCGTCGCGACTCGCGACGCACTGCTCGCCCTCTCTCTTCACGTCTCTCTCGTCCGCTGCCGTGCCTTCCGCCACGAGCGTCCCCGAATCCGCCGTCGTCTCCCTGAGTGACCTCCGCGCCGCAGCGCATGTGCTGCGTGGAGTGGCGGTGCGCACGCCGCTCCTCCCGTTCGACGCGCTGAGCGACCAGACTGGGGCGACGGTGTGGGTGAAGCCCGAGATGCTGCAGCGTGGCGGGGCCTTCAAGTTTCGCGGCGCCTACACGTTTCTCTCGCAGCTTTCGGCCGCCGACCGCGCGCGTGGGGTCATCGCGCCGTCGTCGGGAAACCACGCACAGGCGGTCGCTTATGCCGCCCGATTGTTTGGTGTTCCCGCCACAGTTGTGATGCCCACGACCGTCACTGCGGCCAAGCGCGGCGGGGCTGAGCGGCTCGGTGCCCGGATCGAATTGGCCGGGACGACGACACGGGATCGAATGGATCGGGCGCTCGAGCTGGTGGCCAACGAGGGGCTCACCCTCGTGCCGCCGTACGACGACGCGACGATCATCGCCGGTCAGGGGACGTCGGGGCTGGAGGTGGCCGAGGACCTGCCGCAGCTGACGACCGTCCTGGTTCCGGTCGGGGGTGGCGGTTTGAGCGCCGGCGTGTCGGCGGCGATCAAGTACCTCGTTCCGACCGCCCGCGTGGTGGGGGTCGAGCCGTCAGGTGCAGCGAAGTTGACGAAGGCGCGCGCCGCGGGTGAACCCGTCGTGCTGCCGCACACAGGGAGCATCGCCGACGGCCTCCTGGCGGTGCGCATCGGGACGACGACGTTCGCGCATCACCAGCGCTTCGTCGACGACGTGGTCACCGTCGACGACGCCGACATGGTGCGGGCGATGCGCCTGCTGCTCGACCGCGCCAAGCTCGTCGCCGAGCCCAGTGGGGCGATCACCGTGGCGGCACTCCTGTCGGGGCGCGTGACGCTCGCGCCGGGCGAGCAGGCGGTGTGCGTGCTGAGTGGTGGCAACATCGAGTGGGACGGGCTCCAGGAGCTGCTGGCGGATGGCTAGTGCACGCATCCTGATCGCCGATGACGATACGGCGATCGTCCAGACCATGACGTGGGTGCTCAAGGAGCATGGGTACGACGTGGTCGCCGCCCACCAGGGAGCACGCGTCCTCGAGCTGATGGAGGAGCGCACTCCCGACCTGGTCCTGCTCGACGTGATGTTTCCCGACGCCGACGGCTACCAGATCCTCGAGCGCATCAAGGGCGACGATCGCTGGCGCGACGTCCCGGTGCTGATGGTGTCGTCGCTCCCGCCAGAAGAGGCGGCGGTGCGCACGCTGGGGCTCGGGGCGGCCGACTTCGTGAAGAAGCCGTTCCGCGTGAAGGAGCTGCTGGCGCGCATCCAGGCACAGCTGCGCATGCGTGCGATCCTGCGGTCGGCCAACGATACGCTGCGCCACGTCGAGGCCGAACTCGAGCGCGTCCGCGAGGAAGCCGAGAACCGGCGGAAGCTGGTCGACATCCTCCATGACGTCACCGACGATCTCTCCTCGGACGAGATCTATCACTTGCTGGCTCGCCGCGTGGCGCGCGCGCTCGACCTCACGCATTGCTCGGTGATCCTGGCACGAGTGGGCGAGCGCCCCCGCGTGGTGGCGACCGCCTTCGAGCAGGCCTCGGCGCGCAACTTCGAGCTCGACCTCGATCGGTATCCCGAGATCCGGGCGGCGCTCGATACAGGGCGTCCGGTGCTGGTCGAGGATGTGATGACCTCGCCGCTGTACGCCGACGTGCGCCAGCGCTGGGTGCGCGACGGGACGATGGTGACCACGCGCTCCGTCATCGCGCTCCCCTTCGCCCTCGACCAGACGCAGGCCGGTGTCTTCTTCCTGCGCCGCGCGCTCAACGAACCCAAACTGACCCCCGAGGACATCGAGTTCGCCGACACCGTGGTGAAGGCGGCGGTCGCGGCGGTGCAGCGCGCCAAGGTGCTGGAGACGACGATGGCCGACAACCGTCGCCTCGAGGTGCTCGCGCACACCGACCCGCTCACCGCGGTGCTCAACCGCCGTGCCCTCACCGAGCGCCTCAACTCGGAGCTGGAGCGCGTCAAGCGCTACGAGACGCAGGTGTCGCTGCTGCTGATCGACATCGACCACTTCAAGCGGGTGAACGACAGCTACGGCCACCTGGTGGGCGACGACGTGTTGACGGACGTTGGCGCGTTGCTGCAGAGCGCGGTGCGCTCGGTGGACGTGGTGGCGCGCTATGGGGGCGAGGAGTTCGTCATCGCCCTCCCCGAGACCGGGCTCATGGGGGCGACGGTCTTCGCCGAGCGCATTCGCGAGCTGATCGAGGAGCATCGCTTCTCGCACGCCGGCGGCAGCGAGTTGCATCTGACGGCAAGCGTCGGCGTGGCCTGCTATCCGTCGCCGGGGCTCGAGACGGTCGAGGACCTGCTCGCCACGGCCGACCAGGCGCTGTACCGCGCGAAGGCCGAGGGACGGAATCGGGTCAGGACCTAGCAGTCGCGAGGCCTCTCGCCGGCGCGGCGCCTTACGTTCGACTGCACTCGTCATGCACCACACACGCGGAGCGGTCATGCATCATCGGCGGTCTGTCCTCCTGACGCTCCTGCTGGCCGGCTGCACCTCGGCCGGGACCTCGCAGGAAGCGCGCGCCCCTCACCTCACGCAGTCCACGCTCGACGGGAAGCTGTGGGTGCCGACGGGGTACGCCGTGCGCGAGTTTGCCCGCGTTCCCGGCGTGCGCTGGATGGCGCTCGGCCCCGACGGGGCGATCTACGTCTCGCGGCCGCGGGATGGCGAGATCGTGCGCCTGCTCGATGCCGACGGCGACGGCGTGGCCGAATCGCAGACGGTGGTGGTGCGCGGCCTCACGCGCCCGCACGGGCTCACCTTCCGCGACGGCTGGCTCTACATCGCGAATACCGGCGCCGTCGTGCGCGTGCGGCTCGACGCCGGCGCGGGGATGGCGGCCGTCGGGACGCCCGAGACCGTCGCGACCTACAGCGCCTCAGGCGGGCACTGGACGCGCACGGTGCTCTTCGGTCCCGACGGCGGGATGTACGTGTCGATCGGTTCGACGTGCAACCTGTGCGAGGAGAAGACCCCCGACCGCGCCGCGGTGATGCGCTTCGACGCCGATGGCAGGAACGGGCGCGTCTACTCCAGCGGACTGCGCAACGCGGTGGGGATGGCGGTACACCCTACCACCGGGGCGATCTGGGTCACGCAGCACGAGCGTGACAACCTCCGGCCGTCGCACGAGGACCTGCCGTACGAGGAGATCAACATCCTCCGCGATGGCGGGCACTTCGGGTGGCCGTATTGTCACGGCGATCGCATCCCCAATCCCGAGTACGGCGACCAGGCGCGCTGCAACACGACCCTTCCCCCGGCCTTCACCATGCAGGCACACTCCGCCCCGTTAGGCATCACCTTCCTCGACAAGGCGACCGCGCTGGCCCCCGAGCTGCGCGGGGATGCCCTCGTCGCCTTTCACGGCTCCTGGAACCGCGACGTCCCCACCGGGGCCAAGGTCGTGCGCCTCACCGTGCGCGACGGCAAGCCGGTGGCGATCGAGGACTTCATCGTGGGGTGGCAGGAGGCGTCGGGCAAGCGTTGGGGGCGACCGGTCGACGTGCTGGTGGCCGGAGATGGCGCGGTTCTCGTCTCCGATGACGTGGCCGGCGTCGTGTACCGGGTGACGCGATGAGCTGCGCTGCCGAGGGACGGCGCGTGACCGCACTCGCGCTCGCCGCGCTCGTGTCGGCGCTCGCCGCCGCGATCCCCATGCCTAACGTCGTCGAGGGGCAGCCGCGCCCGAGCCGCACCGGGGGCAGCCGACCGGGGATCGACGTCCTGCACTACGACTTCCGCGTCGACTTCTCGCCGCGCGGGCTCGACGACACGGTGCGCGTGGCGAGCGTGGTCACGATCGCGCGCACCGCGCGCGCCGACTCGCTCGTGCTCGACCTGCGTCCCGCTATGCGCGTGGATGAGACGCGGGTGAACGGCACCGTGGTGACGACGCGTCGCGACAGCGCCAGCGTCCGCATCCCGCTCCCGGCCGGCGTGCGCGACACGCTGCGCGTGGAGGTGCGCGCGCATGGGCGCCCCACCGATGGCCTCATCGTGCGGCGCGACTCGTCGGGGAGCTGGACCGCCTTCGCCGATCACTTCCCCGACCGGGCGCGCGAGTGGCTCCCCACGGTCGACCATCCGTCGGACAAGGCGACCGTCGAGTGGACGGTGCGCGCGCCGGCCGCCTATCGCGTGGTGGCCAACGGTGAATTGCAGGAGGAGACGCCCGAACCGGCCGCCGGCGGTCGCCCCGAACTGCGCCTCACGCGGTGGCGCTCGGTGCGCCCGCTGTACACCGGGGTGATGGTGATCGGCGTGGCCCCGTTCGCGACCTACGAACTCGGGCGCACGGCGTGCGGGTTGGGTGAGCTCCCGGGGTGCGTGCCGCAGAGCGTCTGGATCACCCCGGATGTGCGGGGCTACATGCCCGGCCCGTTTGGCCGCGCCGGCGACATCGTGGCCCTCTACTCGCGGCTCGTGGGGCCCTTCCCGTACGAGAAGCTCGCCCACGTGCAGAGCTCGACGCGCTACGGCGGCATGGAGAACGCCTCGGCCATCTTCTACGCCGACAAGATCTACCGCGGCCGTACCATGTCGGAGGGGCTCATCGCCCACGAGTCGGCACACCAGTGGTTCGGCGATGCGGTGACGACGCGAGAATGGCCGCACGTCTGGCTCTCCGAGGGCTTCGCCACCTATTTCGCCGCGCTGTGGAGCGAGAGTGCCCACGGCGACAGCGCCTTCCTCGACGACATGCGCCGCATGCGCGAGTCGGTGCTGGCCGACAAGATGGCGATGGAAAAGCCCATCATCGACGAGTCGTTGAGCGACCTGCGGTATGTCCTCAACGGGCTCGTCTACCAGAAGGCGGGCTTCACGCTGCACATGCTGCGGCGCGAGGTGGGAGACAGCGCCTTCTTCCGCGGCATTCGTGCGTACTACGCCAAGTACCGGCATGGCAACGCCCTCACCAGCGACTTCGTCGCGGAGATGGAGCGATCCTCCGGGGCCAAGCTCGATTGGTTCTTCGACCAGTGGATGAAGCGTCCCGGGGTCGCCGACCTCACCGTGGGCTGGCGCTGGGACGAGGTGCGCAAATCGCTGGTGCTGACCGTGTCGCAGGGGACACAGGTTCCCCCCTATCGCCTCAACGTGGCCGTGGACGTCACGGACGCGCGCGGCAAGGTCCAGCGCGTTCGCGTGACCATCCCCGCCGCGCGCGTGGCGACCATTCCGGTGGCGCTCAAGGTCGATACCCCTCCCCGGTCGGTCCGCTTCGACGCCGACGTCTCGCTGCTCGGGCGCCTCAAGGCCACGCCGTAACGACCGTTCCTGGGGGCGGGTCGGGGTTGGCCCGCAGAATGCGCAGGTGAGGCCACGGGCCACGCGTCCGGGCGGCGAGGCCGGGCAGCGCGTCCGGATCACGCGCTCGGACGCGGCGCGGCCCGCGGGACCGGCCCCTGACCCGGGAAGGGGTTTCCCCGATCTCGGATAGGACGGGCGGTCCGGTTAGCTTTACCCCTCACCTACTTCACCACGCAGGAGCACGACTTTTCATGCGGATGCTCGTCCTCGGCGCCGGCCTCCAGGGCTCGGCCTGCGCTTTCGATCTCTTACAGAACGCCGACGTGCAGGAGGTCCGGATCGCCGACCTCCGCGTCGATCATCTTCCGTCCTTTCTGACCCCGTACGTCGGCGGGCGCCTTATCCCGACCAAGCTCGACGTCCGCGATCGCGACGCCGTGCTGGCCCAGATGCGCGACTGTCAGGTCGTGATGAGTGCCATTCCGTACTACTTCAACGAGGCGCTCGCGGCCCTCGCCGTTGAGGGCGGGGCGCACTTCTGCGACCTCGGTGGCAACACCGAGATCGTCTTCAACCAGAAGAAGCTTCACGACGCCGCGAAGGCCAAGGGAGTCTCGATCATCCCGGACTGCGGCGTTGCGCCGGGAATGGTGAACATCCTGGCCCAGTACGGCATCGACCAGCTCGACTCGGTCGATACGGTGAAGATCTTCGTGGGCGGGCTCCCGCAGTTTCCCGAGCCGCCGCTCAACTACCAGATCGTCTATTCGCTCGAGGGTGTGCTCGACTACTACACGACGCTCTCGTGGGTCGTGCGCGACGGCAAGCGGACGCAGGTCAAGGCGCTCTCCGAACTCGAGACGGTCTCGTTTCCGTCGCCGGTGGGCGACCTCGAGGCCTTCCACACCGCCGGCGGGCTCTCCACCATGGCGTTCCGCTATGAGGGAAAGATCCCCACGATGGAGTACAAGACGCTGCGCTACCCTGGCCACGCCAGGATCATGGAAGCGATTCGCGACTTGGGGCTGCTGGAACTCGAGCCAGTCGACGTGAAGGGGGTGAAGGTGTCGCCGCGCGACGTTGCGGTCGCGGTCATGGGGCCCCGCCTCACGAAGAAGAAGCCCGACCTGGTCGCCCTGCGCGTGACTGTGAGCGGGACCAAGGGGGGATCGCCGGTGACGATCGCCTGGAACCTCGTGGATCGTTTCGACGAGCAGCACGGGATTTCGGCGATGATGCGCACGACGGGCTACTCGCTGGCTATCACGGGGCTCTTCCAGGGGCGCGGGCGCATCGCCGCCGGCGTCCACACCCCGGACGAGAGCATGCCGGCCGCCGACTACATCGCCGAGCTGCGCAAGCGCGGCGTGCAGATCGAGGAGACGCGCTCCTAGCGGTGTGCCACGGCGCCGCTTGCGGCGCCGGCCGGACCTGGAACGACGACGCCCCGCGGAAGCCGATGCTCCGCGGGGCGTGTTGCGTACGAGTCGTTAGGCTGATGGGGGAGCGCTACCGGCTCCACCCGGCCAGTGTGGCGCCCATGGCGTCGATCGTCTCGCGGGCATGCCAGCGGTCGCGCCCGTTGTACAGGAACGAGAATGCGAGCAGCTCGCCGTTCTGCGCCGTCACGTAGCCACCAAGGGCGATGACTTCGTTGGTCGTCCCGGTCTTGGCGTGCAGGTTCCCTGAGGCCGGCGTGGCTGTCATGCGACGGCGCAGCATCTCGGACTGTCCGGCCACGGGGAGCGACTGGTGGAACTCGCGTCCCCAGCTGGCGCGGTTGGCGTAGCCGAGCAGTTGGACGAGCGCGCGCGGCGTGATGCGATCGAGCGTCGAAAGTCCGCTCCCATCGGCCGCGTTCACCGCGTCGCCACGCGCCCCGACCCGCAGGGTGAGGAAGTCCCGCATGAGGACATTGGCCCGCTCGGCCGACCCGACACCGTCGGGCGATCCGGGACGCGCCGCGCCGCGTAGCAGGAGCTCGGCGATGTGGTTCACGCTTTCGCGGTTCATGTCGTTCGCCAGCGCCCAGAGCGGCGGCGAGCGAAACATGGCGATGCGCGTCGCGCTGACCGGCGTCTCGCCCAGGCGAAGGGCTCCGTCGACCTCGATCCCCTCGCGCTCGAGTGCCTTGCGGAAGGCGCCGGTCGTGAAGATCGCCGGGTCATCGACGACGACCTGGTAGACCTTGGGTTCGGAGCGCGACCCGATGGTTCCGCGCGCGATGATCGTCCCGTCCGGGGTACGCGAAACGACGAGTCGACCGGTGCGCCCGCCAGACGTCCGCGTATTGTTGACGACCTTGTAGGCGACCGTGGCCGGCTGCAATGTCACGACACCGGCTCCGCCCGACTTCCCCGGGGCGATGACGACGTTGAGCAGGTTCTCGTTGAGCGACAGCGACGACACGCGCGAGGCATAGGAGTCGTCGAGGTAGCGCGAGAGCCACCCGTCGGGGATGCGCTTGGCGTCGAAGGCGCCGGCATCGCCGACGATGTCGCCGCTCACACGCTTGATTCCCGCGTCGGCGACGAGGCGAGCGAGGGCGCGCATCGGTGCGTCGGGCCCTCCCGGCATGTAGCGCGGCGACATCGAGGGGTCACCGCCCCCCTTGAGATACAGCGACCCACGCAGCGATCCGTCGGCATCGACCGTCCCGTCGCGCAGGATGTCGGTCGTGAGCTGGTGGTTCGGTCCCAGGCGCTCGAAGGCGAGCGCGGTGGTGAAGAGCTTGAACGTCGACGCCGGGAGCATCGGGGCATCGGCGCGATAGGAGAAGAGCGTGTCGCCGCGCGAGAGTGACGAGACGACAACCCCCCACACCCCGTTTGTGGTCCGGGCGCCGAGCAGGGTCTGCAGGTCGGCGGCCAGGGCGATCTCTCCACGCGGCGTCGTGTGCCGGAGGACCGGGACGGCCTTCGTCACGCGACGCGCGGACTTGCCGCTCCGACTGGTGCGGCGGCGTGCCGCGCTCGTTCGCGCCGACGCGGACGTGCGTCGCTTGGCCGCAGTCGACTGCTTGGCCGCGGACGACCGCTTGGGTTTGGTCCCCTTGGCGGCGGTCGCGCTGGGCTTCTTCGTGGCGGCGCGCTTGGCAGCGCCCGTGGCGGAGCGCGCGGTCGCGCTCTCACCAGCGGCGATCACCGCGCCGCCTGACGAGTGCCTCGTCTGTCCCGGGGTGCGGGCGGCGAGTGGGGCCGGGGAGAAGGCCAGCGCGGCGGCCAGCGTCGCGGCACCCCCCAACGAGGCGAAGCGCGCCGTGCGAAGGGCGATGCCAGCGAGGCGTGCGATGCCAGCGAAGCGTGCGATGCCAGCGAAGCGTGCGATGCCAGCGAAGCGTGCGAAGGGGCGCGTGCTCATGTCGTCGAGAGCCTCTCCCGCTCCGCGCGGTCGCTGCGCGAAGCCCGTCAGACCTTGAAGAAAATTCGCTTCCGGTGCAGCGCCCCGAGGATCCCAGCCCACAGGAGGACGAAGGTGACTGCGAACAGCAACGACGCGTTGCGTGGCGCGAGCCACGGCGCGTAGAACGTTTCGTAGATCACTCGCTGGATTGGAGCCTGCTCACCATCATGGGGCACGGTGATGACCGAATATATCAGGCGGGCCATCATTCCCGAACCCACAAAGGCAATCATCGGGTTCGTGCCGAACCATGTAAAGGGGCGTGTCCACCACGTTAGGCCTAACACATCGATCACCCAGGTGCACGTGGCCAATGCCACGGCGCCCATCCCGGCGGTGAACAGCACGTAAGAGCTGGTCCAGAGGCTCTTGTTGATGGGGAACGACCAGTGCCACATCAGCCCGGCCACCATGCATAACGACCCCACCGCGAACATCCCCACCAGTCGCTCCTGCAGCGGTTTCCCAGACGCGAGCCACCGTCCCGTGATCACGCCAAGGATCACCGTCCCGATCGCCGGGACCGTGGAGAGGAGCCCCTCCGGGTCCCAGGTCTTCGCCGACCGCCAGACGTGCGAGCCGAAGACCGCACGATCGATGTAGGCCGCCAGCGACGCCGATGGGTCGTCGAGCAGCAGCGCGCCGATCCCACGACCGGGGACCGGGATGAGCGTCATCGCAAACCAGTAGCCGAACAGGAGCACGGCGACCAGCAGGACCTGGCTCTTGAGGGAGCTGCGCAGGGTCAGGAGCCCGCCGCACAGGTACGCGACCCCGATGCGCTGCAGCACTCCTGGGAAGCGCATTCCGGTGATCCGGGTCAGCGGGAAGAAGGGGAAGGCGGCGAGCAGCAGCCCGAAGAGGATGATCAAGAGCCCCCGCTTCACGATCTGCCGCACGATCGCCCCTTCATCGTCACCGCGCGCGCGCCGCGCCTCGAGCGAGAGGTGCGTCGTGATACCGACGATGAAGAGGAAGAAGGGGAAGATCAGGTCGGTCGGCGTCCACCCGTGCCAGGGCGCGTGCCCCAGCGGCGGATAGATGGCCCCCCAGCTCCCGGGATTGTTCACCAGCAGCATCCCGGCGACCGTCATGCCGCGGAAGACATCCAGCGACAGGAGGCGTTCGCGCGCGGGAAAACGACCAGCGGAAGGCGCCGGTGCGAGTGGCTCTGCTTCGGTAGAGGACGCGGGTGCCGATGGTGGGCGAGATGTCGTACTCGAGCCCGGTGGAACGGTTGCCGTCATGACGCGTGAAGCCAGCTCGGCCAGAAAGAAAGTCGCAGGAACGTCCCCGGATACTATCGCCTCGCAGCGGATGAACTGCTACCCTGAAGGGCCGCCCGCGGCTCAGCTGGCTCGAACACCGCCACGCTCCAGCGCTCCGACCGCGCCCAACGCCATCGCACCGGCACCTGCACGAACGGGTGGGAGGCGGCCCCCCGGCAAGGCGAAGCGAAAAGTCGCACCCGCAAGCAGCGTATCGGCCAGCCTGTGTCGCCCGGCGCACCGAGCGGGGAAGGAGACCCACCGCGCTGGGCGACGCGGAGAACACCCGGGTTCGTTCGTCTCGTCGTCGACCGTCAGGAGGAGGACACATGGAGCAGGGACGTGTACGTCGCGAGGGCATCGTTGTGGGGATGCTCGGCGCCACCGCAGTAGTCGTCTGGTTCTTCATCGCCGACGTCATCGCCGGACACCTCCTCTTCACTCCCTACGCGTTAGGGTCGGTGCTGCAGGGATTCTTCGGCGTCGAGACACCGGCCTCGATCCCGGCGACGATCCTCATGTACACGATCTTTCACTACCTGTCGTTCATCGCGGTCGGCCTGGTCTTCTCGGCGATCTTCAATGCCGCCGAGCGTGAACCGTCGATCCTGGCTGGCTTCGCGATCCTCTTCGTGGCCCTGGAGATCGGCTGCCTGGGGCTCACGGTGATGGTGCAGGAGTCGTCGGCGCTGCGGCAGATCGCGTGGTACCAGATCGGCGCGGCGAACCTGGTGGCCTCGGTTGCCATGGGGACGTACCTCGTCCGTCGCCACCGCCACGTCATCAGCCGCGTGGCGCTCTCGCTCAGCGGAGTCTGAGTCGGCCCGCGCCCCCTCCTCGCGAGCGGGCGCGATGAACTATCGAAGAACCAAGGGTGTGGTGCGACCAACGAAAGCGGGCGGCTCCGGTGAGGAGCCGCCCGCTTGTGTCTTGCCCTACCGAACTTCTGCGCCTCAGCCGCCGCCGGCGATGCGGATCGCGATCTTCGAAAAGAGGAAGAGCAACCCGAGCAGCGTGAGGATGGCCACCACCAGCGGCCCGGTGAACAGGGCGCGGAACAGCTTGTGGTCATACTTGAGGTGCATGTAGTACATGACGACGATCGCGAACTTGATCGCGGACATGATCAGCAGCCCCGGGACAAAGGCCTTCGATTGCACCAGTTCCGGGATGTAATAGACCCAGACCTCGACGACCGTGATGAGGAAAAGGATCAGCGCGACCCACTTGTACTCCTTCCACGTCGGGTGGTAGTGCTCGGCGTGTGCGTTGTCGTGCGCCATGAGGGGCCTCAGTCCGGAATGAGGTAGAGGAGGGTGAAGATCGCGATCCAGACGACGTCGACGAAGTGCCAGTAGAGCGCGGCGATATCGACGGCGAGGGCGTCAGACGGCTGCAGCCCTCGCTTGTAGTCGATGGCGAGGAGCGATCCCAGCCAGATCACCCCGGCGGTCACGTGTGCGCCGTGAAAGCCGGTGAGGGTGAAGAACGACGAGCCGAAGAGATTGCGACGGATCGTCAGCCCTTCGTGCACGAACGAGGTGAACTCATAGGCCTGGAAGCCGAGGAAGCCGGCGCCGAGCAGGCAGGTCATCCACAGCCAGAGCTTGGACGACGTGAGCATCTTGTCCCACGCGCCGGCCCCCGGGGGGAGCGGCTTGCCGCGGTTCTCGACCGCGGACAGGGCCAGCACCATCGCCAGCGACGACATGAGCAGGACGAAGGTCGACGCCGAGGTGACCGGGATATTGAGGATCGCCGGGAAGACCTTGCCTGACGAGGGATCGGTCCACGCGTGGTGCGGGAACGGACCGACGATGCTCTTCCCCTTGTAGATCAGGTAGGTGGAGATGAGCGAGGCGAACAGCATGCACTCCGACCCGATGAACGCCCAGATGGCGATCTTCCGGTTGTCGAGACCGGTGGTCGTGTAGTGGTGGCCGTGGCCGTTGGCTGCTTCTGCGCTATGAGACATTGAGAGAGAGCGGAAGACGGGAAGACGGGAAGACGAGAGGACGAGTGACCGCAGGCAGCGTCGCGGGCTCTCCCAGCTAGTGGTGTTCCTCCAGCGGCGTGGTCAGCCAGGCGTAAAGGAAGCCGATCCACATGGCCGCCCCGCCGAGCATGAGCACGAAGGCCGGGATCATCATTCCCTTGGGGAGGAAGAGGAGCCCGGAGAACATCACGATGATGCCTAACGCCACGAAGAACGGCTTGATGGTGGAGGAGGGCATGGGGATGCCGAGCTCCTTCGCCGTGCGCGTTTCCGTCTCGATGTGCATGGGCGCCATGTCGTGCTCGCCCGTCTGCTGGCTCGCCTCGGTCCAGCCGGTGGTGGTGTGCGGGATCTCGGATGTGCGCTCCGGGTGGGTCAGGTCCCACAGCGGGTAGCGCGACGACACCATCGGGATCTTGGCGAAATTGTACTCGGGGGGCGGCGACGGGATCGACCACTCCAGCGTCGGCGCATCCCACGGGTTGGGCCCGCACGGCTCACCCGACGTCTTTGACGAGAAGAAGTTGTAGATGAAGATCAACGTGGCCGGCGCAAGGAGGAATGCGCCGATCGTCGACATCATGTTGAACAGCTCCCACCCCTGCCCGGCATCGTACGTGTAGATGCGGCGCGGCATCCCCAGCATCCCCGAGAAGTGCATGGGGAAGAAGGTGAGGTTCATGGCGATGAGGTTGAGCCAGAAGTGCCAAGTGCCCAACGTCTCGTTCATCTTGCGGCCGTACATCTTGGGGAAATAGTGATAGATCCCCGCGAAGATCCCCATGATCGCCCCGCCAAACAGCACGTAGTGGAAGTGGGCGACAATGTAGTACGTGTCGGTCTGCTGCAGGTCGGACGGCGGCGAGGCGTGCGTGATCCCCGAGATGCCGCCGATGGTGAACATGGCGATGAGGCCGATGGCGAACTTCATCGCCGCGGTGAAGCGGACCGATCCTCCCCACATGGTGAAGATCCAGTTGAAGATCTTCACGCCGGTCGGGATGGCGATGAGCATGGTGGTGAGTCCGAAGACCGTATCGGCGATCGGGCCCATCCCCACCGAGAACATGTGATGCGCCCAGACGCCGAAGCCAAGGAAGCCGATGAGGATCCCGGAGTACGCCATCACGGGGTAACCGAAGAGCGGCTTCTTGGAGTTGGTCGGGAGCACCTCGCTCACCAAGCCGAAGGCCGGGAGGATGAGGATGTAGACCTCGGGGTGGCCAAAGATCCAGAACAGGTGCTGCCAGAGCAGCGGGTCGGCGCCGGCCGAGACCTGGTAGAACGTCGTACCGAAGAAGCGGTCGAACTGCAGGAAGACGAGGGCGATCGTGACGACCGGGAACGACAGGATGATCAGGAACTGGGTGACGAACGACATCCACGTGAACATCGGCATGCGCATCAGGTTCATCCCCGGCGCGCGCATGTTGATGACGGTGGTTGCGAAGTTGAACGAGGCGGCCAGCGACGAGATGCCGAGGATCTGGATGCCGAGGACCCAGAAATCCATGTTGGGGCCCGGCGAGTAGGTGCGCCCGGAGAGCGGGGCGTAGCCGAACCAGCCACCGTCAGGGGCAACCCAGAAGAAGATCGGCAGCGTGATGAACACACCGCCCAGCAGGAAGATCCAGTAGCTGAAGGCATTGAGGCGCGGGAAGGCGACGTCGCGCGCGCCGATCTGCAGCGGGATGAGATAGTTGAAGAAGGCGGCCGACAGCGGCATCACGGCCAGGAAGACCATGGTGGTGCCGTGCATCGTGAACAGCTGGTTGAACTGGTCCGCCGTGAGGACGGAGCCGTTCGGGCGCATCAGCTGCCAGCGCATCAGGATGGCCTCGAGCCCGCCGAGCACGAAGAAGAACAGGGACGTGTGCAGGTACAACGTCCCGATCACCTTGTGGTCGGTGGTCGTGAGCCAACTCATCAGCTTCGAGCGCGACGGCGTCGCACTGGCGGCGTAGGTCGGACTTGCGGCGACAGTAGCCATTCTTTGAGAAGACGAGAGGACGAGAAGACGAGAGGACGAGATGGGCTACTTCAGGCTCAGCAGATAGGCGGTGATGTCGGCGATCTGGTCATCGGTCAATCCGCCGGCCTGCACCGTCAGGTTCATGATGGGGTCGTGCTCGCCCTTGCCTAACGTCTGCATCAACGAGCCGGGCTTCATGGCGCGCGCGTTCTTGATCCAGTGGGCCAGGTGCTTCGGGTCGTTCGGGAAGAGGCCCCCGGCGATCGTGTAGCGCGACCCGATGTGCGTGAGGTCGGGGCCGACGATGCCGAGCGAGCTCGGGTTGCCGCGAATCTTGTGGCACCCGATGCACGCCGAGCGCGAGTAGGTCGTGAAGCCGCGCTGCGCGTCGCCAGCCGCAATCGCCGCGTCGGCAATCGTCAGCCCCGCGGGAATCGGCGTCTGCGGCATCACGTGCGGTGGGATCTTGTCCTTCGGGAACTGCCAAGGCGTAGTTGCGGCTGCCGGAGCGGACGGCGCCGGCTGCGGGGCCGCGCCCTGTGGCGCGGGGTTGCTCGCCGGACGCACCAGCGGCGCGGCGGTGTCGGCCGCCGGCACTGGCGGCGGGAAGACCGCGTTGGCCGCGTTGTGCTTCGCCCAGGTGTCGAAGTCGGCCGGCGCCACCGTGAACACGCGGAACTTCATGTTCGCGTGACTGGCCCCGCAGTACTCGTTGCAACTGCCATTGAACGCCGCTTCGCCCGTCGAGTCCGGCGTGAACCACAGATAGTTCGTCTTGTTCGAGATCAGGTCACGCTTGCCGGCCAGCGCCGGGATCCAGAACGAGTGCAGCACGTCGGCGGTGCGCAGCGCAAAGTTCACCGGGCGTCCGTGCGGGATGTACAGCTCGTTCGCCGTCGTCACCCCATACTCGGGATACCGGAACTCCCACCACCACTGGTGTCCGATCACCTCCACCTGCAGCGACTCGGCCGGGGCCTGCGCCTGCGTCCGGAAGATCGTGCGCACCGTCGGTACGGCGATGAAGACGAGAATCAGCGCAGGTGCAAGCGTCCACGTGATCTCCATCAGCGTGTTACCGTGCACGTGACGGGGCTCGGGGCCCCCGGGGCGGCGCCGGTATTTGATGATCGTAAGGACGAGAATCACTTCCACGATCACGAAGACCACTGTTCCCCAGAACATCATTCTGTTCCAGAGGGCGGTGACGTCGCGGTTGTTGTCCGTCGTGGGGAGGAACGTCGAGTTTGGATAGTTGCCGCCGGAGCAGGCGGCCAACACCAAAAGGGTCACAGCGGCCAACATCACCGCGGCCCCCCGACGCGTGCGGAGTTTCCGGAGCATTCGGATGGGAATGTGGGGCGAATGACACGAGCCCTACCCGGATGGGTGGGGTGTGGAGTCCGGACAAGCTACCGGCCTTACAGAGGCGTCGCAAGAAGCCGTACAGCTCCGGGAGTATTTGCCCCACAACGAGTTAACGTGTTCTAGCCATTCGACTCGTCGGTCCGAATCCGCGTCCGAAAATCAGGGAAAAGGGCTCGACCTTTTCCCCCCGGTCTCTGTTCGGTCCATACGCACGACCGTATGCGCGTCCCTGCGGGTCCTCGCGCCCCCCGCGACGGCCCTCCCCCCGCTACTGCCCCCCCGGCGGGGCGTCATCCTTGGGCTCCGCAATCGCGTGCTTCTCCTTGGTCTTGGTGACCGCGATCTCGAGCTGCGCCCGGATCTGGCCCACGTTCTCTCGGAGGGCGCGCACCTTCATCTGATCGCTCCCGCCGCGGGAGGAGATGAGCAGGAACGAGGTCACCACGTCGGCGATGACACCGAACTGCGGCTTGAGCAACCCCACGAGCGGCGTCCCCGCCCGCATGAGCTGCTGGCGGAACCCCCCGGTATCAGTCTGGGTCTTGACCGCCATGGCGTACCGCTCGACGATCCCGTGGAGGCGCTGCAGCTGCCCCATCGCGTCGTCGAGCGTCTGGAGCTTGATCTGCCCCGCGCCATCCAGCTGGACTGCCACGGCCTCCCCTCAGGTCCCGATCATCGCGGCCGGGTTGAGCACCTCGTCCAGCTTCTCGCGCGTCATGAGGCCGCGCGCCTGCACGATGTCATAGACCCCGCGCCCACTCTCCAGCGCCTCTTTCGCGATCTCCGTCGCCACCGCGTACCCCAGCACCGGGACCAGGGCAGTCACGATCCCGATCGACTCCTCCACGAAGCGCTTCATCCGGTCGGGATTGGCGGTGATCCCCTCGACGCACCGGCTCCGTAGCACCTCGCAGGCGTTGCGCAGCGAGTCGATTCCGCGCAGCAGGCGATAGGCGATCACCGGCTCGAAGGCGTTGAGTTGCAGCTGACCGGCCTCGGCGGCCATCGTCACCGTCATGTCGCCGCCGATGATCTCGAAGCACACCTGGTTCACCACCTCGGGGATGACCGGATTCACCTTCCCCGGCATGATCGACGAGCCAGGCTGCATCGGCGGAAGGTTGATCTCCCCGAAGCCCGTCCGCGGCCCCGAGCTCAGGAGGCGCAGGTCGTTGCAGATCTTGGAGAGCTTGGTGGCGCAGCGCTTGAGGACCCCCGAGAGCTGCACGAAGGCCCCCGTGTCCGACGTTGCCTCCACCAGATCCGGGGCAGTGATCAGCTCCAGCCCCGTCACGTCGGACAGGTGCTTCCGCACCGACTCGGTGTAGCCGGCTGGGGCGGTGATCCCCGTCCCGATCGCCGTGGCGCCCATGCTGATCTCGCGAATGAGCGAGAGCGACTCACCCAATCGGTCCACGTCCTCGAGGATCGTGTGGCCGAAGGCGCTGAACTCCTGCCCCAGCGTCATCGGGACGGCGTCCTGCATCTGCGTGCGCCCCATCTTGAGGAAGGGGGCGAACTCGCTCCCCTTGGCCTTGAAGGCCAGCGCCAGCGTCCGCATCGACTCGCGCAGCTTCTCGATCTCCCCGTGCAGCGCCAGGCGCACCGCCGTCGGATAGACGTCGTTGGTCGACTGCGAGAGGTTGACGTGCGAGTTGGGGTGCAGGCGATCGTAGTCGCCGCGCTTGGCGCCCAGCAGTTCGAGCGCCCGATTGGCGATGACCTCGTTCGCGTTCATGTTGGTCGAGGTCCCGGCCCCACCCTGGATCACGTCGACCAGGAAGTGCTCGTGATGGCGTCCGTGGCGCACCTCGTCGGACGCGCGAACGATCACGGCGCAGCGCTCTTCGTCCAGAAGCCCGAGCTCGAGGTTGGCCTTGGCCGCCGCTTCCTTCACCGCCGCCAGCGCGGCCAGCAACGCCGGAAACTCGCGAATCACGACCCCGGTGATCGGGAAGTTCTCCATCGCCCGGAGCGTCTGGATCCCGTAGAGCGCGTCGTACGGGATCTCGCGCGATCCCAGCAGGTCCTTCTCGGTCCGTGTCGCCGCGCCGGCGAAGCCCAGCCGGCGTCCGCGCCCGACCATGGTGGCGTCGGTGGCGGCCAGGCGGCGCGAGATCGCGCGCGCCGCCCGCCCGACGAGCGCCGCATACAGCGTCGGATTCTCCTTCACGATCACCTGGATGCTCGACCGGGTGAGGATGAAGGCCGACGTCTTCTCGATAGTCTTGGCCGACGTCCCGTGCGGCGTCTCGTCGAGCAGGATCCCCTCGCCCACCGCTTCGCCGGCGCCCAGCGTCGACAGCCGAGTCGGGCGCCCGTTCTGGAGCTTCTCGATCAGGACGCTCCCGCTGATCAGGAAGGCCATGCGCGATCTCGGCTCCCCCTCGGAAAAGAGCGGGGCATCGGGCTCGAACTGTTCAAGCGTCACCAGCTGGGCGAGCTGGTGGAGCGCGGTATCGGTCAGCCCCTCGAGGTAGGGGAGGGCGCGCAGCTGTTCGCGAATGCGGGAGATCTGCATGGGAGGGCGAATCGGGGCTGGAACGAAAGGGGCGCGTGGCGCGCCATGCGGTGAGAACTATCGGGGGGGGAGGCGGGCGTCCAGCCACCTCCCCACACACGCACAGCAAACGACCCGTGCGCCATTGGCGTCACGGGTCGTGTGGACGGCCTGCTGCGGGCGCCGGGCCTCCTTGCGCCTAACGGCCGCGGCCGGCGATTCCGCCAGGCGTCGTCGGCTCCGGGGCGGCGCCCTGCGCCGGGATGGCGCCTACTGCAGCACCTTCTGCTGCAAGGTGAAGCGCGCGATCCACTCGAACTCGCGCTTCATCTTGTCGGCCTGGTGGTAGTACTCGCCCAGCCCGTGTCCCTCGCGCGGATAGAAGACCAGTTCCGCCGTCTTGCCGCGGTCCTTGAGGTTGCGGAAGTACTCCATGGGCTGGCCGATGGGGACACGCTCGTCGGCACCGCCGTGCAGCATGAGCAGCGGCGTCGTCACCTTGTCCGAGTACTGGATGGCCGAGCGTGAGCGATAGAACTGCAGCGACTTGTTGTTGAGCGTCCCGTCGAGCTGGGGCATGCCGTCGTAGAAGGTGCCGATGTAGCCGGGGATGTCGGTGGTGCCGTACATGCTTTCCATGTTCACGAGTCCGGCACCCATCATGGCGGCCTTGAAGCGCCCGGTCTGTGAGACGACCCACCCGGTCATGTACCCGCCGTAGCTCCACCCCGTGACGGCGAGGCGCGTCGAGTCGGCGATGCCGCGCCTGACGAGTTCGTCGACGCCGGTCATGATGTCGCGATAGTCGCCGCCCCCCCAGTCCTTGATGTTGCCGCGCATGAACTTCTCGCCGTAGCCGGTCGAGCCGCGCGGATTGGGATAGAGCACGGCCCAACCCTGGCCGGCCCAGAACTGCCCGGCGTTCCCCCAACTGGCCTTGAAGCCGTTGGTGTGCGCGCCGGTGGGACCGCCGTGCACGTCGACGAGCAGCGGGACCTTCTGTCCGGGCCGATAGCCGACCGGCTTGAGCAGGACTCCCTCGACGCTCCAGCCATCGCTGCTCTTCCACGTGACGACTTCGGTCTCGCCCATGGAGATGCTGGCGAGCTGCGGATTGGTCGTCGTCAGGCGCAACGGGTTGCTGAACCGGTCATCGCTCACGTACACCTCGGCGGGCGACGTGGGGGTATCCATCGCGAAGGCGGCGGTGCGTCCATCGGCGGAGAACGACGGGGCGCGCACCATCGTCTCCTTTGTCAGCGGCGTGACGCGCCCCGACGCGATGTCGAAGGCGAACATCGAGCCGTACACGCGCTCCTGCGCGTTGAACAGGATGGTCGCCCCGTCGGCCGAGAAGCGCATGGCGCCGACGGAGTTGTCGAAGGCCTTGCTCGATACCTCGCGGGCGGTGCGCGTCGCGACGTCGTAGAGCGCGAGGTTCGTGTTCTTGAGCGAGCGCGGGGCGATGCCGTCACCGTTCGCCTTCCACGTCTCGGTGAGCACGCCGAAGGCGAGCGTCTTGCCGTCGGGCGACCACACGGGGGTGCTCTGCGCGATCATCGTGGCCGGGGGGACGACCTTCTCCTTCTCCTTCGAGGCGACGGTGACGAGCCACGCTTCGCGGCGTTCGTCGCGGATCATCGGCGTCGGCGAGGTCAGGAGCGCCAGGCGCGTCCCGTCGGGGGACCAGGTCGGGGCGCCACGTACCGTGAAGTCGCCGCTGGTGATCTTGGTAGCCTTGCGGGTGGCGACGTCGATGACCCAGACGTGCGACATGCGCAGGTCCCCCTCGAACGGTTTGGGGTCGTCGCGGCGGCGGAGCTTGGCTTCGGCGTCGCGCGTGAGCGAATCCGTGGTGAGGTAGGCGATGCGGCTGCCGTCCGGCGACCAGGCGTAGCCGGTGACCCCGTCGCGCGCCGTGGTGAGCGACCAGGCTTCACCGCCAGCTGCAGGGAGGATCCAGAGTTGCGGGCGCGGCCCGTCGTCGCCGGTCGCGGTCCCGCGCGCCGCGATGAAGGAGATGCGGCTGCCGTCGGGCGACCACTGCGGGGCGCTCTCGCCGCGCTCTCCAAAGGTGAGCTGCCGCTGGTCACCGCCCTGGCGCGACACCATCCACACATGCGAGCGCATGTCGTGCCGGTCGCCCTTGCTGGTGTCGCGCGCGGCGGGGTGCTCCCACGCGCTCACGGTGTACACGATGCGCGCGCCATCGGGGGAGAGGGCCACCGCCCCCACGCTGCGCAGCTCCAGCACATCGTCGAGTGTCATGGGGCGCGTTTGCGCCCCCGCGGGGGCCACGCCGGCGAGCAGGACCAGCGCGCTCGTCAGGCGAAGGAAGGGGAGTGTCGCGCGCATTGCGGCCTCGCAAGGAAGGTGATACGGTCTCGGCATCGCCTCGCGCGTGACGTTCCACGCCGCGGGCGAGCGATCGCCGGGGATTCGACACTCTACGCGCACCTCGGCCGGAGCGCTATCCGGCGGCCGGTCGCCGGCCCGCATCACGCGAACCTGAGGAACCACGGGAGCTATGAACCGTCGACGATTCGTCGGACGATGCGCCGCCACGGCGGCTGGAGTGGCGGGGCTGGGGGGCATACCGTCGTCGGCCTTCGGGGCTGGCGCCGCTGGGGGCGGGATCGATCAAGCCTTGGCCGGAGGGGCGGCGGCCTCGCTCTCCCCCGAGGGAGCGGGCGGGGCCCGGCGACTGACGCGCATCGGGTTGGAGCTGTACTCGGTGCGCGATGCCATGCGCCGCGACCCGGAACGCACCATGACGGCGGTGCGCGCCATGGGCTACACCGATGTGGAGCTGCTCTGGAGCTTCGGGAACTTCGGGCGCACGCCGCAGCAGGTGCGGGACGCGCTGACCAACTCCGGCTTGCGCGCCACGTCGGCCCACATCACTCCCGCCGCCGTCCTGGTGGGATGGGCCCGCTCGCTCGACATCGCGCGGCTCATCGGGCACGAGGCACTCGTCGTCCCCAGCTTCACCGTGGACACCGAGCGTTCGCTCGACGATTGGAAGGAGTGGGCCGATCGCTTCAATGCGGCCGGCGAGGTGGCGCGCCGTGCCGGGATCTGGCTGATGATGCACAACGAACCCGGGCACCAGAGGCCGCTGGCGGGGCGCGTGCCGTTCGAGGTCTTCGCGGAGCGCATCGATCCTCGGTACGTGCGATTGCAGCTGGACGTGGGGAACATGACGATGGGGGGTGGCGACCCGATGGCCTTCCTGGCGAAGTATGGCGATCGCTGCTGGAGCTTCCACCTGAAGGACGTGGTGCCCGATCGGAGCGGCGACACCGAATTGGGGAAGGGGACCGTCGACCTCCACCAGTTGCTCGCGGCGGTGACGGACATCGAGCGGAAGACGTTCTTCGTCGAGCAGGAAGGGGCCAAGGACTCGATGGCGAGCGCGCGGCGGGATTTCGAGTATCTCGCGTCGCTCGAATTCTGAAGACGGGAAGACGGGAAGACGGGAGGACGAGATAAGGACCCTCGGAGCGATGGACTCGCCCCCAAGGGTCTTGACCTCACTCGTCTTCTCGTCTTCTCGTCTTCTCGTCTTCCAAGCGACTCGGCCCTACCTTCGTGGGCATCTCCTTCACTCCGCCTGCAATGACTGTTTCCCGTCGAGATTTCCTCACCACCACGGCGACGACCGCTGCCGCCCTCGCGATCCCGGCGTCGCGCAGCGACGCGCTCCCGACTCCCGCTGCCGGTCGCCCGTTGGTCGGCGCCGCCTCGCGCCCCCTCGTGATCGCCTCCGCCAACGGACTCCGTGGCGTCAAGGTCGCGTACGACCAGATCGTGGCTGGCGGCGACACACTCGATGCGATCATCGCCGGCGTGAACATCCAGGAACTGGATCCGGACGACCAGTCGGTCGGGTTGGGGGGATTGCCTAACGAAGAGGGCGTCGTGCAGCTCGACGCGTCGTGCATGCACGGACCGACCCGGCGCGCTGGCGCGGTGGGGTGCCTGGAGGACATCGCCACGCCGTCGCTCGTCGCCAAGGCGGTGATGGACTACACCGACCACATCATGCTGGTGGGGCAGGACGCGCGCCGCTTCGCGGTCAAGATGGGGTTCAAGACGCAGAACCTCCTCACCGAGAAGAGCCGGCAGGACTGGTTGCGGTGGAAGGCGCGCCTGAACAAGAACGACTTCTGGCTCGACCACGACGACGACGTCAAGATCAAGTTCACCACCGGCACGATCAACATGAACGCGTTAAACGCCGGCGGTGACCTCTCTTCGGTGACCACCACGAGCGGGATGGCGTGGAAGGTGCCAGGGCGCGTCGGCGATTCGCCGATCATCGGGGCCGGGCAGTACTGCGACAACACCGTAGGCGCGGCGGGCTCCACCGGGCGTGGCGAGGCAAACATCAAGGTGTGCGGCGCGTTCCTCGCCGTCGAACTGATGCGCAACGGGGCGTCGCCCGAGGCCGCACTCCTCAAGGTCGTCGAGCGCGTGATCGCGATGACCGAGGCACGCCTCCTCGACGAGCGCGGTCGCCCCTACTTCGACCTCAACTTCTACGCCGTCAGCAAGGACGGCCGGTACGCCGGCGTCGCGGCGTACGAGGGGAGCCAGTTTGCCGTCTGTGACGCAAACGGCGCCCGTCTCGAGGCCTGCGCCTACCTCTACAAGCGCAGCGAGCGCCCCACGTCGACGCCGAAGGACAGCTAGCGATTCTCGGCCGGCATTCGCGCGGGCGCACCACGGGCGCCCGCCTCGGGGGCACCACGAGCCGAGCGGGTGCTCGCGTCGGGGGAGGGCGTCCGATCGCCGGCCGGACGCTGCGGTGTTGGCGGCTCGTTAGGCCGGCGAGAGGCGCGACGGCGTCAGCGCCGCGGCCTCACGTGAGTCGCCGGCCTCGCCGCGCGGCGCCTCGCCCGTCATGATCGCCGGGGCGTCCAGGCGCGGCGCCGCGGCCAGCACTGCCCCCTTCTGTGCGGCGCGCGCCAAGGTCCCGGCCAGCGCCGCCACATCCTGCGTGCGGGCCAGCTGCGCCCCGGCCGCCAGGTGCGCCTCGCGCACTACGCTGCCTAACGCGCTCGACTCCTCCACGAACTGGTCGAGTCGCGTCGCCAGCGCATCGGCGAGCGGCCCCGCCGACAGCGGGTCCTCGGCGCTGGCCGTTGCGCTGACGTGCCACGCGCGCTCGTGCTCGCGCAAGGAGATGATGGCGCGCGTGAGGCGCTGGTGCGTCGCCTCGAGCACGCCCCCCCCTTCCATGGCCCCCAGGCGCGAACGTTCGGTGCGCGCAAGCACGTCGTGCACGAGCGCCTCCGTGCGCTCGGCCGCCTCGGTCGAACTCTTGGCCAGCCGGCGCACCTCGCCCGCCACCACCGCGAAGCCGCTCCCCTGCTCGCCCGCTCGGGCCGCCTCCATCGCGGCATTGAGGGCGAGCAGCTTGGACTGGCGCGCCATCTTGCGCACGAGCGCGGCGAACTCGCGAATCTCGTCGGCCGACCGCGCCAACGACTCGAGGTCGCCTAACGAACCGTGCAGCGAGGCGGCGATGCCCTGCACGCGCGCGGCGCTGTCGGTGAGGTCATCGATGGTGTCGCGCACCCCGTCGGCCGAGCGCACGCCGCGTTCCACGACCGCGCGATGCTCGCGCGCCAGCGCCTGCGCGGCCTCGCGCGTGCGCGCGGCGTCGCCCTGCGCAGCGACGGCCGACTCGGCCAGCGCCACCAGCCGATGACCGGCCAACGAGAGGTGCTCGGCGGTGCGCTGCGCCGTCGATGGGAGGGCGCTCGCCTGCGTCGCCAGGTCGGTCGAGCGCGATGCGACCTCGCGCGTCTGCTCGCGCAGCGACAGCAGGAGGTCGCGCACGTGTTGCATCGCCTGCCGCACGCTGCGCGCGATAGGGGCAAAGAGCCCTTGCTGCGGCTCGGGGGTCGCGTTGATGAAGTCGTTGTGGGTCGCCGCATCGAGCGCATCGATGACGCTGCGCGCCCCCTCCCCCGCCGCCGGAGCGGCCATCGCCGCGACGATGAGCGCCGCCAGGACCAGCGCCCCACCGATCGCCGCCCCCAGGAGACCGAGCAGGGTCCACGTCCCCGCGCGCGCCAGTTCGCCGCGCATCAGCCACGCGCACGCCGAGAGCATCACGGCCCCGACGAGACCAGCCACGAGCGCGGCGTTGGACAGGTCGACCGCGGCGCGCCGCCCCGCGTGCTCGGCGGTGCGCTTGTCTGCCTGTTGTGGCCCGCTAGATTGACTCACTCCCAGTCCTCCCGCGCGACAACGGCGCGTAAAGCGCCGTGTGTCATAGACTTACCATGACATCTCCGACCCATCCCGCCAACGCCGGTGACACCGGCGGATACGATCCCACTGCCGTCGAATCCAAGTGGCGTGAGCGGTGGCGCGAACGCGGGACCAACACCACCGACCTGGCCTCGGGCGAGCGTCCGTTCTACGCCCTGATGATGTTCCCCTATCCGTCGGCCGAGGGGCTCCATGTGGGCAACCTCTTCGCCTTCACGGGGAACGACATCTATGGACGATTTCATCGGCAGCAGGGGCACACGGTCTTCGAGCCCCTCGGCTACGACGCGTTCGGCATTCACTCCGAGAACTACGCGCTCAAGGTCGGGGTGCACCCGATGCGCCTCATTCCGAAGAACATCGCCAACTTCCGCCGCCAGCTCGAGCGCGCCGGACTGATGGTCGATTGGGGGAAGTCGGTCGACACCACGGCGCCGGACTACTACCGCTGGACCCAGTGGGTCTTCCTGCAGCTCTACAAGCGCGGGTTGGCCTACAAGAAGAAGGCGGCGGTGAACTGGTGCCCCAGCTGCAAGACGGTGCTGGCCAACGAGCAGGTCGTCGGCGGCGCCTGTGAACGGTGCGGGACCATCGTCGAGCAGCGGCTGCTCGAGCAATGGTTCTTCCGCATCAGCGACTACGCCGAACGCCTGCTCCACAACCTCGACACGATCGACTGGTCCGACACCACCAAGACGGCGCAGCGCAACTGGATCGGCAGAAGCGAGGGGGCGAGGCTGCGCTTCCCGGTCGCCGGGGCGAGCGGGGCGGGGCGGAGCACGGCCGACATCTCCGACATCACCGTCTTCACGACCCGCCCCGACACGATCTTCGGCGCGACGTACATGGTGCTCGCGCCGGAGCATCCGATGGTCGACCTGCTCGCGACCGATGGCCAGCGTGCCGAGGTCCAGGCGTATCGCGACCGTGCGGCCAAGCAGGACCTCGTCTCGCGCAAGACGACCAAGGAGAAGACCGGCGTCTTTACCGGATCGCACGCCATCAATCCGGCCACTGGGAAGGAGGTCCCGGTCTGGATCGCCGACTACGTGCTGATGGAATACGGTACGGGGGCGATCATGGCGGTCCCGGGGCACGACGAGCGCGACTTCGATTTCGCGACCGTCTTCAACCTCCCGATCGTCCGTGTCGTGGCGGCGCCGGACGACACGGCCGCGACGCCACTCGAGTCTGCGTTCACCGACGATGCCGCCGGCCACCTGGTGAACTCCGAGCAGTTCGATGGGCTCCCGGTCGCCGAGGGCAAGAGCGCGGTGACGGCCTGGCTCGCGGAGCGCGGGGCAGGGACGCCGGTGACCAACTACCGGTTGCATGACTGGTGCATCTCGCGGCAGCGCTACTGGGGGCCGCCGATCCCGATCGTCTACTGCGACGCGTGCGGGCCGCAGCCCGTGCCGGAGCAGGACCTCCCGGTCGTCCTCCCCGACATCCCCGACTTCCGCCCCGACGACTCGGGGATCTCGCCGCTGGCGCGCCACGCGGAGTGGTATCACGTCGCCTGCCCGCAGTGCGGGGCCAAGGCGCGCCGCGAGACCGACGTCTCCGACACCTTCCTCGACAGCGCCTGGTACTTCCTGCGCTACCCGAGCGTGGGGCACGACGATGTGCCGTTCGATCCGGCGATCACGAAGAAGTGGCTGCCGGTGAATTCGTACATCGGGGGCAACGAGCACGCGGTGTTGCACCTGCTGTACTCGCGCTTCATCACGATGGTGCTGCACGACATGGGGTACCTGCACTTCGAGGAACCCTTCACCAGGTTCCGCGCCCACGGCCTCATCATCCGCGAAGGGGCCAAGATGTCGAAGAGCCGCGGCAACGTGGTGAACCCCGACGCCTTCATCGACCAGTGGGGGGCGGACTCGTTCCGCACCTACCTCATGTTCCTCGGCCCGTACGAGGAAGGGGGCGACTTCCGCGACGCAGGGATCATCGGCGTCAAGCGATTCCTCGACCGGTTGTGGCTGGCGGCAACGCTGGCGACCGAGGAGGGCACCCCAGATGCGGCCGTCGTGCGCAAGCTCCACCAGACCATCGCCAAGGTGACGAGCGACATCCCGAAGCTGAGCTACAACACGGCGATCGCGGCGATGATGGAGTACATGAACACGCTGCGGAAGGGTGAGCGCACGCCGCATCGCCAGGAGGTCGAGCCGGTGGTCCAGATGATCGCCCCCTTCGCTCCGCACGTGGCCGAGGAACTGTGGGAGCGCTTTGGCCACACCGTGAGCGTCTTCGACAGCGTGTGGCCGGCCTTCGATGCGGAGCTGGCGCGTGAGGATTCTGTGCAGCTGGCGGTGCAGGTCAACGGCAAGCTGCGCGGGACGCTCGCCGTGGCGCGCGACATCACGCAAGCCGAGGCGCTGGCGGCCGCGCTGGCCGATCCGGCCATCGCCAAGTACGTCACGGGCGAGGTCAAGAAGGTCATCTTCGTCCCAGGGCGGCTGCTGAACCTCGTCGTCTGACGCGCGGCATGGCAGGCAAGCGAGCGGGGCCCGGCGCACGCCGGGCCCCGCTTGCATCTGGCGGATGACGCCCACCCCGGCCGTCAGCTGATCGTGAACTCCTTGATCATGCCGTGCGCCAGGTGCGGCTTCCCGTCCTTGGCGTCGGGGAGGAAGCAGACGAACAGGTAGTTCCCCGGCGCCAGGTCGACGGGGACGAAGGCGACGTCGCCCTTCTTCTGGCCAGAGGTCCCGCCCATCGCCTTCGCCGGCGGCGGGCCCGCGAACGTCATCCCCCACTTCAGGAAGTCTTCCTTCGTCTTCCCGGAGTCGAGCTTGGCGATGAACATCTCGTGCGACTGCTGCGCCAGGTTCTCCAGGCGAATCATGTGCTTGCCGGCGGTGAGCGGCGCGGAGAGCGTCCAATCGTAGTCGGTCATCTGCACCGTCACATCGCTCGTCGGTGCGGTCACGACCTCCCCGGTTGGCGCGACCACCGTCAACGCCTTGATCATCCCCTTCGCGACGTGCGGGACGTGGTCCGGCGTGTCGATGAAGCAGATGATCGCGTAGTTCCCCGGCGTGAGGTCACGCACGAGGCTCGACGTTGCCCCCGGCTCCGGCGAGTTTGGACCCACGACGTCCTCGATCCAGGGCGGTGGCGGCGACCCGGGCGCCATGTGCTTGAGCCCCTCGGTGAGGTCGGTGAAGCTCTTGCCGTCCAGCAGGCGCAGCAACTGCACGTGATGGAGGGTCTTGCCGTTGTTCACGAGCTTGAGCGTGACCATGCCGCCGGATACAGTGTCCGGCGCTTCGTACGCGAAGTCGGTGGCGACGATCGTGACCTCGGGGGGGAGCGCGGCGGCCGCGGTGGCGGGGGCCGCGCTGTCGGCGGTGGCGTCGCCGGCCTGTTCACCGCCAGCGCAGGCGGCGAGCACGGCGAGTGAAGCGATGAGCGCTAGAGAAGAGCGCATGCGACAACTCCTGGAGGGAGGAGGGGGCCCCGCAACGTCGCGGGGCGGGAGAGTTGGCGCGCGCATGATGTGCGGCGCGCATGAACATGGCAAGGGGGCGCATCGGCACCTTCCGAACTGGCGATTCTTGAGACAAACTCGCCCGCTTGCCGTTTGACCGCATGGGTCACTCGACCCGTACTCTGCACCTGGCCCCGCGCACACGAACAGGACCATGGCCGACGCCCGCACGCTGATTGTCCCGCACGCCGATGTCGAGCGGTTGCTCCCCATGCCGTCCTGCATCGACGTCATGGCCGACGCGCTCGCCGCCACGACGCGCGGCGATGCGCTCCTCCCGCTACGCCAGGTGCTGCGCCTCCATTCAGGTCGCGACGCCTTTGCTGTCATGCCCGCGGTGCTCGGCAATGCCATCGGTGCCAAGGTCATCACCGTCTTCCCGGGGAACGACGCGACGCCGTACGAGTCGCACATGGGGGTCATCCTCTACTTCGACGACACACACGGTCGCCTGCTCGCGATCATCGATGCGAGCTCGGTCACCGCGATCCGTACCGCCGCTGTCTCCGGACTCGCCACGCGCCTCCTCGCCAACACCGACGCGTCACGTCTCGCGATCCTCGGCGCTGGCGTGCAGGCCATGACGCACCTCGACGCCATGCGCGCGGTGCGCGACGTGCGACGCGTCACGCTCTGGAGCCGCGGCGCGCAGCGCTGCGAGAGCTTTGCACGATGGGCGCGCGAACAACGGGGGGTGGAGGTCACCATCTGCGCGACGGCCGAGGCGGCGGTGCGCGATGCCGACATCATCTGCACCGTCACGGCGTCGCGCGAGCCCGTCCTGCAGGGCGAGTGGGTGGCACCCGGGGCACACATCAACGCCGTGGGAGCCTCCATCGCGTCGGCGCGCGAACTGGATACCGATGCCGTGGTGCAGTCGATGCTCTACGTCGATCGCCGTGAGTCGACGATGAACGAAGCGGGCGACTTCCTCATCCCACGCGAGGAGGGGGCGATCGACAACGGGCACATTCGTGGCGAGATCGGCGAGTTGCTGGTGGGGCGGGCGCAGGGCCGCACCAGCCCCGGGGAGCGTACGCTCTTCAAGTCGTTAGGGTTGGCGGTGGAGGATGTGGCAAGCGCGCGCTTCATCCACGAGCGTGCCGTGGCCACCGACACGGGAACGTGGATCGAGCTGGGCGGCCTGCGCCCCGCCACATGACGCTCCCGCCGATCATCCCCATCGACGCCATTACCGCCGCGCGCGAGCGCCTGCGCGGGATGGTGGTGCGCACGCCGCTCGTGCGCCTGTATCACGACGCGCCGCGCCCCGCGATTCACCTCAAGCTGGAGAATCTGCAGCCCATCGGGTCGTTCAAGCTGCGCGGGGCGGGGAACGCCATGCGCGCCCTGCCGCGCGAGGCGTTAGGCGACGGTGTCTGGACCGCCAGTGCCGGGAACATGGCGCAAGGCGTGGCGTGGTGTGCGCGCGAGATGGGGGTCCCGTGCACCGTCGTCGTCCCGGACCACGCTCCCGACACCAAGGTGCGCGCCGTCGAGCGACTCGGCGGGCGCATCGTGCGACGCCCCTTCGACGCCTGGTGGCAGCTCCTCGTCGATCGCGGATCGCCCGAGTTCCCGGGGCGCTTCATTCACCCGGTCTCCGACGCCGAGGTAATGGCGGGGAACGCGACCGTGGCGCTCGAGATCCTCGAGGACGTGCCCGACGTGGCCGCGATCGTCGCCCCCTACGGTGGCGGCGGACTCAGTTGCGGCATTGCATCGGCGATCCGGCAGCTCGCTCCCCACGTGAAGGTGTATGCGGCGGAGGTGGACACCGCGGCACCACTGGCCCCTGCCCTTGCGGCTGGCGAGCTGGTGCCGACCACGTACACCCCATCGTTTGTCGATGGCATCGGCGGACGCACGGTGCTCGCCGAGATGTGGCCGCTGGCGTCGACCCTGCTCACGGGTTCGATCGTCGTCTCGCTCGCCGAGGTCGCCGCGGCGTGGCGCCTGGTGCTCGAGCGCAATCGCGTGCTGGCCGAGGGCGCCGGGGCGGCGGCGGTCGCCGCGGCGCTCACTGCAGCCGCCGGCGACGGCCCGGTTGTCGCGGTCGTCTCAGGAGGCAACATCGATCCCACCGTCGTCGTGAAGCTCCTGACGGGGGAACTCCCATGATCCGACCCGCCATCCGCTGTGCGTCGCGGGCGGCGCTGCTGCCGTTGCTCCTGGCGGTACCCGCCCGGGCGAACGCCCAGGTGAAGACGGCGCTGGTGGATTCGTCGAAGGCGGCGCGAACGGCGACACCAACGGCGCCACGGACCCGCGTCGTCATGCTCGGGACCGGGAACCCCAATGCCGACCCCGAGCGGTCGGGGCCGGCGGTGGCCGTGGTGGTCGACGATCGCGCCTACCTCGTCGATGCAGGACCGGGGGTGGTGCGCCGCGCCGCAGCGGCCGCGCGCAACGGCGTCGCCGCCCTCGTGGCCGATAAGCTCGACGTCGTCTTCCTGTCGCACTTGCACTCCGACCACACCCTCGGCCTGCCGGACCTGATCTTCACGCCATGGGTCCTGGAGCGGGAACGGCCGCTGCGTGTCTTTGGTCCCACCGGCGTGCGGGAGATGACCGACCACCTCGTCTCCGCCTTCAGCGAGGACATCAAGGTGCGCATCGATGGCCGGGAGCATGCCAACCTCACGGGCTACAAGGTGCAGGCCAGTGTGGTGCGCCCCGGAATCGTCTTCAAGGACGAGAAGGTCACGGTGAAGGCCTTCGCGGTTCCGCATGGTGACTGGAAGGAATCGTTCGGATACCGCTTCGAGACCCCTGATCGTGTGATCGTCATCTCCGGCGATACCAAGGCCAGTCGCGCGGTCGTCGACGCTTGCAACGGCTGTGACCTCCTGGTGCACGAGGTCTACTCGACCGAGCGATTCGCGACACGCCCGGGCAAGTGGCAGGAGTACCATCGCAACGCGCACACCTCGACCGTTGAACTCGCGGCGCTCGCCACGCAGGCGCGCGCGAAATCGCTCCTGCTCTACCACCAACTGTACTGGGGGGCCACCGACGCGGATCTGCTCCGCGAGATGCGACAGGCAGGCTATCGCACCCCGGTGACCTCCGCGCGTGATCTCGGCGTCTACTGAGATGTGCTTGACATGGCCGGTGGGGGCGGGCATCCTGCTCGTCCCCACACCATATCCATGGCATCCACGACTCCGCCGGGCATCCGAAGCGTCATCGCCGTCGCCGCTGGCGTCTTCGTCGGCGGCATCGCCACCGTCGGCGTCGAGGCACTCGGCCATATCCTCGTCCCGCCGCCACCGGGGCTCGACGTAAACGATGCCGAGGCGGTGAAGGCGGCCATGCCCACACTGCCGACGGCGCATTTCCTCCCCATCCTCGTCGCCTATCTCATCGGGCCGACGTTAGGCGCGGCGCTCGCGGCGCGCATGGCGCCGTCGCGCGCCCTCGTGCATGCCGGCGTCGTGGGGGCGTTCTTCCTGGTGGGCGGCATCATGAACTTCCGCGCGATTCCGCACCCCACCTGGTTTGTCGCGCTCTCGATCGTCGCCTTCATCGTCGCGCCGTTCCTCGGCTCCCGGATGGTTGGCAAGCGATAGGACGGGGACTCTGCGGTGAAACGGTTCGTCCCTCGCTGCTAGTCGGCGGCCACCCGGAGTAAACCCCCGGCGCGGCGACCCGTGACCTACCGGGTGAACGCAACCCGGATGATCATGCGTACTCGAATCCTCTCGACAGCCGTGCTCGCGATCGTGGGCGTGAACGCCTCGCTCGCGGCGCAGACGACGACTCGCCCCACTCCCGAGCGCGACGAACCGCGCATCATGACGCGGACGCTCCGGTCGGCCATGCCCGACGATCCCGATCGCCCGCGCCTCGGACTCACGCTCGCCGCGGGCGGGGCGATCGACACCCTGGGAATCCTCGTGGATGAGGTCACCGCTGGAGGTCCGGCGGACAAGGCCGGCATCAAGGCGGGCGACCGCATCGTGTCCATCAATGGCGTGAATCTGCGGCTGGCCGCGGCAGACGCCGAAGACGAGGAGATGCGCGGCGTCACGCAGCGCCGCCTCACACGCGAGTTGGCGCGCCGCAAGGCGGGGGACGACGTCGACCTTCGTCTCCTGCGGGACGGCAAGACGATGGCGCTCAAGGTCAAGACGGTCGCGGCCGACGAACTGCGGCCGCGTACGGCGACGTTCGTGCGCAGTGCGCGCGCCAACCTCGATCGCGCCAGCCTCGGCATCGGGCTCGGCAGCACCGGCAGCAAACGCGACACGTTAGGCATCCTGGTCGCCAGCCTGTCGAGCGACGGTCCGGCTGAGAATGCGGGACTGGAGGAAGGCGACCGCCTGGCGTCGATCAACGGCGTCGACCTGCGGGTCGCGCGTGAAGACGTGGGCGATTGGGCCTCGAGCAATGCCAAGGTGCGCCGCCTGGCGCGCGAGCTGGAGAAGGTGAAGGCCGGCGATGAGGTGGAGTTGCGCGTCTATCGCGCCGGGCAGCCGCGCACCGTGAAGGTGAAGACGGCGGCCGCGCGCGACGTGGACCGGAACGGACGGCAGATGTTCATCATCGGTGGCAACGCGAGTGGTGGCGACTTCGGCGTGACCGTGCCGCCACTTCCGCCGCTGCCGCCCGGTGCCCCCATGGCGCCGATGGCTCCACGTCCGCCGATGCCGCCGGACGCGCCGTCGTTCTACTTCTTCGACGGCGACCGCGAAGGAACCGCGACGCTTCGGCTGTCGCCTCGAATGCGCACCGAGGTCCGTGATCGGACGCGGGAGGCAATCGAGCGCGCCCTCGAACTCGCCCCGCGCGCTCGCACGAAGGTGCGGGTCGAGATGGAGGATGGCGACGACGGGGAGGTGATCTCGAGGCCGGGCCCGCTTCCGCCCAAGGGCGTGACTCGGGTGGTGACCGTGCGCAGCGTCTAGCCTTTCTCGCCGAGCGAGGGACAACCTGCTGGGGGAACGTCGAACAGGGCGGCCGATCGAAAGATCGGCCGCCCCTTTCCTTCTCCGAACAAGCGGGTATTGATTAGCACCGGCTCGTCAATAAGTTAGTCTTTACGAAATTACAGACGAGTGGAGGCTAATGTCGGTGCACCCTTGGGAGTCGACCGGAAGGACGCGAGGCGCAGCTGCTCCGCCGCCGTCGTCGTGGTGGCGGTGCCTCGCGCTGTGGGTGCTCGCCACGACGGGGACGGCGACGCGCGCCAGCGCGCAGACTCGTGCGGACGCCCCGGGGGCGACCGTCACCGGGACGATCATCGGGACGGTACGGGAGGCGAACGGAACTCCCGTGCGCGATGCGACGATTCTCCTCGTCGACGTGCCGCGCGAGCCGGTCACCACCGACGGGTTTGGGCGGTACGTCCTGCGAGCCGTCCCGGCCGGGACCCGCCGGTTGTTCGTCAGCGCCTCCGGCCTGGCACCGGCTCGTCGCGCGGTCACCGTCCCGGCGGGCGATACGGCGCACGTCGATATCGCCCTGCAACGCAGCGTGCTCGAACTCGCCGGCGTCACCGTAAGTGCCACCGCCACCGGTCGTGATCCGCTGGCCGTCACGCAACCGGTCACCACCCTTGGCCCGCGCGAGTTGGAGCGCTCGCTCGGGGCGACGCTCACGCAGACGCTCTCCTGGACCGCCGGCGTGACTGCCCGGTCGCAGGGGCCGGCGGCCACGATGCCGGTCATTCGCGGGCTCACGGGCGAGCGCATCGTCGTCCTGCACGACGGGCAGCGGGCGGGCGACCTCGCGGCCAGCGCCCCCGACCACGGTGTGACCATCGATCCGCTGTCGGCGCGGGAAGTCGAGATCGTGCGGGGGCCGGCGGCACTGCTCCACGGGAGCGCCGCGTTAGGCGGTGTGGTGAACGTGCTGTCCGACGACATCGCGCGCACCGTTCCCGCCGGGCGCCTGTCGAGCCTCACGGTGAACGCCCAGAGCGCCAGCGAGGGGGGAGGCGCACTGCTCGACGTGTCGCAACCGTTCGGCCCGTCGACCGTGCTGCGGCTCAAGGCGGGCGGGCGC
This sequence comes from Gemmatimonadota bacterium, assembly GCA_016719105.1. NCBI lineage: Bacteria > Pseudomonadati > Gemmatimonadota > Gemmatimonadota bacterium. The sequence continues at coordinate 47,990 of JADKAQ010000002.1, forward strand.
TCGCATGGCAACCAGGCGCTGGGCGTCGGCGGGGGGCGCGACGTGCTCGACAACACGAGCATGCGCAACCGGCAGGGGGTCGTCTCCCTCACGCACGTTCGTGATGAGGCGCTCGCCGGCGTGGCGCTGCGCCGCTACGACTTCGAGTACGGCTTGCCGTGGCGTACTGCGGCCGCTGATGGCGTGCGCCTGCGTGGGGCGCGCGACGAAGTGAGCGTTCGCGCCGAGCGTGCCGGGCGGGGGGGCTTCACGCGCTTGCGCCTCGATGCGAGCGCGCAGTCGTATGCGCACGACGAGCGTAGCGCCGCCGGCGAGGTCGCGACCGCGCTGGCGGTGCGGTCGCAGCAGGGGCAGCTGCTCGCGCGGACGCGCGCCGCCGGTCCCCTCCGCGATGGTGCGGTCGGCGTGTCGTTCCTCGCCAGGCGCAACGCCGTCACGGGTGCGCAGGCGCTCACCCCGCCCAACGCCAATCGGGCGCTGGCGCTGTTCGCCTTCCAGGAACTCGCGCCGCTCGCCGGCCGGTTTGGGCTGCGCATGCCGCTTGCCCTCCGTGTGGAGCGCGTGTCGTCGGAGAGCGACGTCACGACGCAGTTCGGCGCGGCCGTCGCGCGCCGTTTCACCACGGTGTCGGCGTCGGGCGGGGTGTCGGTCCCACTCTCGCGCGATGCGTCGATCGCCGTGAATGTCGCGCGCGCCACGCGCGTCCCCTCGCCAGAGGAACTCTTCTCGCGCGCAGGTCACGCCGGAACCGGCGCGTTCGAGATCGGCAATCCGTCGTTGGACGTGGAGGTCACGCGCGGCGTGGACGCCGTCGTGCGCGTGGAGCGGCGTGCGCTGCGCGCGCAGGTGGCGCTTTTCTCGTCCGCCGTCCACGGATGGATCGGCCTCTATCCGTCGGGGCGCGACACGGTGATTGCATCGCCGGGGGGCGCGACCAAGGCACTCCCGCTATTCACCATCTCGCAGCGCGAGGCACGATTGCGCGGGGCGGAGGCGAGCGTCGAGGGTACGCTCGCGCGTCGAGTGGTCGCGTCGCTGACGGCCGACCTGCTGCGCGCCTCGGACGATCGCGGCGGGGCGCTCCCCTACATGCCCCCGGCCCGCGTCGGTGGCGGGGCCCGATGGGACGACGGTCGCTGGCAGTTCGGGGCCGCGGTGCGGCGCGTCCTCGCACAGCGACGCGTCACCGACGGCGAGATCCCGACCGATCCCTTCACCGTTGTCGAGGGGCACGCGGGCGTTCGTCTGGTGGTCGGCGCGCAGGTGCATACACTCATGCTGCGGGGCGAGAACCTCGGGGACCGCTTCTATCGGGACGCCACGAGTCGCATCAAGGACTTCGCCCCAGCCGCCGGGCGCAACGTCTCGCTGCTCTATCGCGTGACGTTCTGACGCGCGACGCCCCCCGCCCGTCGGCCCCGCTAGAACTCGATCTGCGTCCCCAACTCGACCACGCGGTTGGCCGGGATGCCGAAGTACTGCGTGGCGGAGCGCGCGTTCCGCGCCATGATGGAGAACAGCTTCTTGCGCCAACGGGCCATGCCGACGCCATTGGCGCAGATCAGGTCTTCTCGGCCCAGGTAGTACGTCGTGTCCATCCGCTTGGTCTTGATCCCCGCCTCCAGCAGGCGGGCGCGGATGTCCTCGACGTTCGGCGTCTCCATGAAACCGTACGCCGCCTTCACGCGATAGATCCCGTGCTGCAACGGCTCCACCGTGAGCCGCTCGTTGCTCGGGACCTCGGGGACTTGCTGGGCCAGGATCGAGAGCAGGATCACCTTCTCGTGCAGCACCTTGTTGTGCTTGAGGTGGTGCAGGAGGACGACCGGCGTCCCTTCCGACTCCGACGTCATGAAGATCGCCGTCCCCGGCACGCGCACCGGGCCGCCGTGACCGATGCTCTCCACGAAGGTCGCGATGGGGAGCGTGCGGTCCAGGAGCTTGGTGCGCAGGAGCACGCGCCCTCGCTTCCACGTCGTCATCAGGACGAAAGGTCATGAGTGCGATCACCAGCGGGACCCATCCGCCGTGCGGGACCTTGAGCAGGTTGGCGCAAAGGAAGGCGAGGTCGATCATCAGGAATGCACACGATGAGCATCCCGGCCTTTCCAGCGACCAGTTCCACGCGTCCGGGCCATTTCGTAGAACAAAATGTTCGTAATCGCCATCGTCCCGGTCACCGCGACGCCGTAGGCGGCGCCTAACGCGGTGGACGACCGGAACGTCGCCACGAGCAGGAGCGTCCCGACGGCCAGCAGGACGTTGATCTCGGGAATATAGATCTGCCCCGCCTCCTGCTTGGAGGTGTGCACGATGGTCACGCGCGGCGTGTAGCCCAACTGCACCGCCTGCTGCGTCAGCGAGAACGCGCCTGAGATCAGCGCCTGCGACGCGACGATCGCCGCCAGTGTGGCGATGACGAGCAGGGGGATCAGGAACCACTGCGGGGCAAGGAGATAGAACGGGTTCTCCACCGCTTTCGGGTCCCGAAGGAGGAGCGCCCCCTGCCCAAAGTAATTGAGCAGGAGCGCCGGGAGGACGAGGGCGAACCACGCGAGGCGGATCGGACGCTTGCGGCCGAAATGCCCCATGTCGGCGTAGAGCGCCTCGGCCCCGGTCACCGCAAGGACGACGGCGCCAAGCACCACGAACGACCGCATGGGGTGATCGACGAAGAACTCCACGGCATGCCACGGGTTCATCGTCCCACAAGACACGCGGCTGGTCCAGGATGCTCGGCGACGCCAAGCGTCGCAATGCGTCAAGAACCAGGTGAGCATGATCAGGCCAAAGACCACGCCCACCTTGGCGGTCCCGTGTTTCTGGAAGAAGAACAGGACGGCGATGATGGCGAGCGTGGCGGGGACGACGAACCGCTCGAACGCCGGCGCGCCGACCTTGAGCCCTTCCATCGCGCCGAGGACCGAGATGGCCGGGGTGATGATTCCGTCGCCGTAGAGGAGCGCCGCGCCGAACAGGCCCAAGGCGATGATGAGCGCGCTTCGCCTTCATGCGCAGCTTTCCTGTTGCGTCCTGCAAGGATCAGCGCGAGCAAGGCAAAGACCCCGCCTTCGCCACGGTTGTCGGCCCGCATGATGAAGACGATGTACTTGACCGCCACGATCAGGAGGAGCGACCAGAGGATCAGCGACAGGACGCCGTACACGTTCTCGGCAGTGGGTCGCAGTCCGTACTCGGGCTTGAAGCACTCCTGCAGGGCGTACAACGGACTCGTCCCGATGTCGCCGTAGACGACTCCGAGCGCGGTCAGGGTGAGGATACCGAGTCGCTTGCCGGTCGGGTTGGACTCGGCGTGGTGCCGCTGCAGCGGCACGCGGGCCTCGGCGGTCATCGTCCCGGTCGCGGTCATCGACGCAAGAGACGGTGTGGCCTGGCTCTTACTGTCGCCCTCCGCGGATGACGCGGGGGCGGATTCTGCGCTCATTGTGGGTGCGTCGACCGCGGCACGAAGCCGGAGACACTGGGGATGGATCGCTCTTCGTCGTCCGCTCGAGTAAGGCGACGAAAAAACGGGTCACGGCAGTCACCGCGACCCGTCGTCCAATCTAGTGTCGGTCGTCCCAGTTTCCAGCGTGAATGTCACCGCTGGCCGAGGCGCGACCTAGACCCTTGTGCCGCCGACGATCTCGTCGATCTCCCGCGCGGCCCGCTCGAGAATCTCGCGCACCTTGGCGACCTTCTCCTTGTCACGGAAGTAGCGCGAAGCGGAGGCGTAGGTCGCCTTGCCGACCGTCCCCATGGCCCGGTTGATCTCGACCATGCCATCGCTCAGGAACGACGCGCCCAGCTCGGCGATGCGCTCGAAGATGTCATCGACCGCGGACCGATTCTCTTCCAGGTAGCGGCGCCCTTCGTCGGTGATGGTGTAGATCTTCTTCCCCCCTTCCTCGGGGGTGACCGTGGCGTAGCCCAGATCCTCCAGCAGAGAGAGGGTGGGATACACGGTCCCCGCACTCGGGGCGTATGCGCCGGCGAATCGCTCCTCGAGCTCCTTGATGACCTCGTAGCCGTGGCGGGGCTTCTCGGCCAGGAGCTGCAGGATGACGTACTTCAGGTCCCCCTGCTCGAAGATCCGGCCGCCGCGCGGTCCACCGCGCTTGCGTCCACCGGAGCCCCCCCAGACGAAGCCGTACACGTCGGGTCCGAAGCTCCAACGCCCGCGGGACGAGCCCGGGGGATCACACGGTCCGCAATCGAAAAACATGGTTCCTCCGATATATCGTGACGATGTATCGTAAGATATATCGTCACCTCCGATATATCGCAAGATGTATCGCCCGGGGAGATCGAAAAGGGGGAGGCAGCCTCGCGGCGCCTCCCCCCGCTCATGCCACGCGAGCGCGGCTACTCGTAGCGCAGCGCGCTGATCGGGTCGAGCTTCGCGGCACGTCTCGCTGGCCACACGCCGAACACGATCCCGACCAGCGCGGAGAAGCCGAAGGCGAGCATGATCGACTGCGTCGAGATCTGCGTGTTCCACTGGAACGCGCTGCTCAACCAGGTCGCCGCGCCCCCACCCAGCAGGATGCCGATGAAGCCCCCCATCAGGCACAGCACGACGGCCTCGATGAGGAACTGGAACAGGATGTTGAACCGGGTCGCGCCTAACGCCTTGCGCACGCCGATCTCGCGCGTGCGTTCGGTGACCGACACGAGCATGATGTTCATGATCCCGATGCCACCCACCACCAGCGACACGGCGGCGATCCCGGCCAGCAGGTAGGTGAAGACGACGGTCGTCTCGGCAAACGTCGAGAGGAAGTCGGACTGGTTGCGGATGCTGAAGTCGTCCGGGCGCCCCTGCCGCAGCTTGTGCTCGCGGCGCAGGATCTTCTGGATCTCGGCCATCGTCTCGGGGATCTGTTCCTCGCTCTTGGCGAGGACCGAGACGGAGCGGATGCGATCGCTCCCGATGACGCGAAAGCGCGCCGTGTTGAGCGGGATGAGGATCTGGTCGTCGGGGTTCATCCACGGCTGCGACTGCCCCTTGGACTTGAGGACGCCGATGACGGTGAACTGGATGCCGCGAATGCGGATCGGCTCGTCGAGGATGGCGAAGGGCGACTCGAGCCCCATGTTCTTCACGACTTCCGGGCCGACCACGGCGAGACGCGCCTTGGCGTTGTCTTCCTGCGAGCTGAACATGCGCCCGGCCTGCAGCTCGTACTTGCGGACCGTCAGATAGTTGGCCGTTGTGCCGGTGATGCTGGTGTTCGTGTTCTTGTTCATGTACTGCACCTGCATGTTCCGCGACATCTCCGGCTGCACGGCGAGGAACAGGGTGCCACGCTCCTCGAGGGCAGTCGCGTCCTTCATCACGAGCTTGGCGCGATCGTCCATCGACGAAATGCCGCCGCGGCCGAACATCTGCCCCGGCGACACGGTGAGGAGCGTCGTCCCCAACGCCGTGATACGGTCCTTCACCGCCTGCTGGGCCCCGGTGCCGAGGGCGATCATGGCGATGACCGACCCGACGCCGATGACGATCCCCAGCATGGTGAGGAGCGACCGGAGCTTGTTGGCGCGCAGGGCGCCTAACGCGACACGAAAGATTTCGCCGATGAGCATGGATGGCTTCCCGGTTACTGCTTGGGCGCGCTACCGCCGGTGGACCCACTCCCCGACTTCTCCTGCGTCTTCTGCATCCCGGGCATGCCGCCGCCGGTCATCTGGCGGAAGCGGGCGTTGCTCGAGTCGCGCGCGACCTGGATCGCGGCGGCGCCGAGGAGGGCGACCTCATCGCCTTCCTTGAGGCCGGAGAGGACCTCGGTGTAGTCGAAGTTGCCGAGCCCCAGGCGCACCACGCGCGCCTCGAAGCCGGCATTCCCCTTCACGAAGACGACGCCCGGACGCGAGCGCGTGCGCATGGGGAACTCGCCCTGCGGCTGGGGGACGGCTGCCCCGGCCTGCGCGCTCCGCCCTCCCCCCTGTGCCGCGCGTGCGGCTCCACCGGGCGCGTTTGCCGGCGCCTCGCCTGACGCGCGCGGCGTGCCCGACTCGCGGGCCGCCGATGGCCCCGCGCCCTGGGGGGCGTTGGCGGCGCCACCGCTGGTGCGCATCTGGCAGGCGCGCGCGACCTGTGCATCCACGCCTAACGCGGCATACAATCGCTGCGATTCGGTGCGCAGGGCGGCGAAGTCGATCTCACCGCTCTGCATCTTCTGCCGCAGCCCGGCGAGCTGCTGCGCCAGGTCGGGCTTGGCCTTCATGGCGTCCGACACCTTCTTGCAGTCGGCGTCGGTGACCTCGGGGAGCTGCGGACGTCCTTGCTGCGGTGCGAGGTCGACCTCGCCGGGCATCATGCGGCGCATCTCGCGCGGGATCTGCGTACGCTGGCTGCCGCCGGCATCGCCGCGCCCCATGCCACCCATCCCACCCATCGAGGCGAGCTGCGCCTGGATCTGCGCGCTCACCGAGTCCTGGTCGAGGCCCAGCTGGTTGGCGAGCATCGGCGCTTCGCGCACCGTGCGCACGGCATCGTTGGGGACCGCGACGACGTTCTCCCGACGGTCGACCAGCACCGACGCCTCACCGTTCATCCCGGGCTTGAGCAGCCCCTCGGCGTTGTTGAGGTTGATGAGCACCGGGAACATCGTCACGCTCTGCTGCACGACGGCCTGCGGCTCGATCTTCTCGACGGTCCCCTTGAACGGGCGGTCGGGATATGCGTCGACCGTGACGGTCGCCTGCTGCCCCGGCTGCACGCTCCCGATGTCGGTCTCGTTGAAGAGGGCGCGCATGCGGACCTTGCTCAGGTCTGCCATCTTGAGGAGCGTCGTCCCGCCGCCGAAGGCGCTGGTGGCCGACGTGATCACCTGGCCGAGCGAGACGGTCTTTTCGATGATCGTCCCGACAACAGGGGCGCGCACCGTCGCGTCCTCGAGGCGCTGCTTGGCGAGGTCGAGCGAGGTCCGGGCGCGAATCACCGCCGCTTGCGCGTTGGCGTAGTCGAGGCGCGCCGTCTCGTTCTCCTGCGCGGTGATGATGCGCTGCTGGAACAGGTCGTCGGAGCGCTTCTTCTGCGCTTCGGAGACCTGCAGCCTGGCCTCGGCCGCGTTGAGATCCGCGTCGGCCTGATCGTACTGGTTCTGCACATCGCGCGTGTCGAGCTGCACGAGGAGTTCGCCGGTCGAGACCTGCGACCCGGTTTCCACCGTCATCTTCGTGATCTGTCCCGACGACTTGGACTTGACCTCGACGACGTTGATCGGTTCGACCGCTCCCGAGGCGGTGGCGTCGAGGACGATGGTGCGGAGGCCGACGGTGGCCGTGGTGATGGCCAGCTTCTGCTCCACCTTCTTCGCGCAGGCCGCCGAGGCGATCACCGCGAGCAGCACAAGGGACGAACGTTTCACCAGAATTCTCTCGTTGGGGGCGTCCACTTCGAGCGTTGGACGTGCGTGGAAGGCGGGTGTTAGCGAGGCGGGGCGATGGGCAGCGCTACGAACGGCTACGGCAGGTCGCGGCCGACGATCGCCTCGATCTGTGCCTTGGCGAGGCGGGCGTCGTAGCGCGCCTGAATAAGGGCGAACCGGGCGGAGTTGAGCTGTGACTGCGAGGTGAGAATGTCGAGCAGGGTGGACGAACCCAAGGCATAACGCTGGCTCTGGACCCGAAGATCCTCCTCCGCCGCGGTAACTGACGCGATCTGGATCGCCGCGCGTTCCTGCGCCAGCCCGAGCGACCCGATGAGCTGCGTGAGCTGCTGCCGGGCGGTGAGGCGCGCATCGCGAAGCTGGGCTTCGGCATTGCGCTCGGCGACGCTGGTGCGGGTGACGTTTTCCTCTCGCGTGAACCCGTTGAAGACCGGATAGGAGAGCTGAAAGCGGAGCGCGTTGGAGCGCGCATACTCTCCGCCGGTGATATCGAACGACTTGTCGGTGCGGCTCCCCGAGAGGTTGTACGAGACGCTCAGCGTCGGGAGGTACGGCGTCTTGGCGGCGCGGCGCGAGGCGCCGGCGGCGGCCAGTTCGGCCTTGGCTTGCAGGACGGAGGGCGCCCCCTCCAAGGCATTCGCCAGTTCGGCCGAGTCGATCGACACACGCGGCATCTCGCCGGAGGCGACCTCCGCCGCGGTGACCTCGAACGTTGTCCCCACAAGGCGCGTGAGGTTGGCGTTGGCCACCCGCAGCGTGTTCTCGGCGGTCAGGACGGCGAGACGCGCGTTGCCGACCTGAATGATGGATCGAAGCGAGTCGGAGACCGTGGCGGCGCCGGCCCGCACGCGCGCCGTGGCCGACTTGAGCTGCTCGGTACTCTGGGCGAGTTGCGCTTCCGCCGCCGCCCGGGACTCACGGGCCGCGAGCACATTGAAGTACTGCTGCTTCACATCGAGGGCCACACGGAACTGCTGCAGTCGTTCGTTGGACTCGGCGGCGGTGAGGTTGGCGCGGGCGCTTCGCAGGTTGAACAGTCGGCGTCCGCCGTCGAAGAGTTCCAGGCTGGAGTTGAGGCCGCGACTGAAGTTCCACGGGTCGCCGCGGAACGGGACGAGTTGGCCCTGGAAGAAGGTCTCGCCGCCCTGCTTGTTGCTTCCGTAGCTCAGGGAGAGCGACGGAAGGTAGCTGCCGTAGACGGAGCGAATCGCCGCGTCGGACGTTCGGATCTGGCCGCGCGCCTGAATGGCTGCCGGGGCGTTCTGCTGGGCGAGCTTCACCGCCTCTTCCAGCGAAACAGGTCGGGCGCCGCCACTGGCGACGCCCTGGGCCCCGAGACTCAATGGAGTCAGGAGGACAACTGCGAAAAGCCTGCGTATCATTTCACTCGTCTCGATTCGTGCGCGTTGAGTCGTTCAGCTCTTCGATGAGCGCCTGGAACTCCCGTTTTTGTTCCTCGGTGAGGACTCGGCGGATCTGTTCGCGGGCATTTTCCTTGATGGCATCGACCTGCGGGCGAATCGGTTCGGTGAGGGCGCGATACTGCCGGCTGCGGTCATCGAGGATCGAATCGACGGTGTGCTGCTGGTCGCTGGAGAGGCGCAGGCGCTCGGAGAGCGTGGCGAGCAGGTTGGTGGAACCGTTGCCACTCGTGCACACCTGGTCACGCTTCATGTAGCCGTTGGCCGTGAAGCCCAGCACCCCTCCCGTGAGGAAGGCGCCGAGGAGGAACATCAGGGCCAGGTTCTTGGAGTCCTTCATGTCGGCGCGGCTCAGTCGTGCCGGATGAGGTAGCGCAGCGTCGCCTCGCGCTCGGCGCTGCGTTCACTGCGATCGGACTCGGTCAGGAGCGGAATCTCGTTCTGCGCGCCCATGAGCTCCTCGAACGCCATGCGTTGCTGCGTGGTGCGCGTGTGCCACGAGGCAAGGGCGGCGACCAGGGCGGCGGCGGCGGCGGCAGACACGCCGAGACGCACCCAGCCCGGGAAGTACGACCACCACTCCCGCGCGCGCTCTGCTGCCACCGCCTGCATGATGCGGCGTTCCAGCGTGTTCCAGTACGAATCGTCGGTGGGGGCTGCATACAGCTGGCGTAGCGCCCCGGCGACGTCCTCGTCGCGCGAATCGTCGTCCTGCCTCTCGCGGTTGTCACCGCGCACGATGGTCATAGCTGACTCCGAATTTCGCCGAGCGCCTGGCGAAGCCTGGCGCGGGCATGATGAAGGTCGGAACGGGCCGTTCCCTCGGGAATGCCCAGCATCCGGCCGATCTCTGCGTGCTTGTAGCCTTCCAGGTCGTGCAAGACGATCACGCTGCGCTGGCGATCGCCTAACGTCTCGAGCGCCGTGGAGAGGCGTCGCCGGAGCTCGTCGGACTCCGCCGGGTCGCGGAACGGCGAGGCGATCGTGTCGGCCAGCGAGTCAGCATCGCGCACCTTGCGGCGGCGGGTGATGTCGAGCGCCGCGTTGGCCACGATCCGGTGCAGCCAGGCCCCGAAGGCCTGGTCTGGCAGGAAGCGGTGCAGCGCCCGGTAGGCGTGCAGGAATCCTTCCTGGACCGCGTCCTCCGCGTCCTCGTGCGTGATGACGATCGACCGCGCGACCGCGTACGCGCGCCGTTGGTGCAGGCGCACGAGCGCAGCGAAGGACTCGTTCTCCCCTCGCTGCGCGGCCACGACCAGCAGGTGCTCCCGCTCGCGATCAGTCCGTTCGGCGTCGGACATGATCCGGCGGGACGGGATGCTCACGGTGGGGCCGAGCGGGGTCGGGATGAACGCAGTCGTCACAGTCTCTCAGCGTAGTGTCGTCTCCCGTAGAACGCGTCGCGTCGATGCAGTGTTGAGCCGGGGCGCTTCAGGCTGTCGCCGGAGTCCCCGCCAGTCCCAGGTCGGCCGCCTTGGCCTGCATGGCGCCGATGACGAACTGGATGTGCGCCTCGAGTTCGACGCCCAGTTCGGCCGCTCCGTTAATGACATCGTCGCGACTCACGCCCCGGGCGAAGCCCTTGTCCTTCATCTTCTTCAGCACCGACCGGGCATCGACGTCGTGGACGCTCTTGCTCGGCTTGACCAGCGCGGTGGCGGTGATGAGTCCCGTGAGCTCGTCGACGGCAAAGAGTGCCTTGGCCATGCGAGTTTCCCGGGCGACGCCCGAATAGTGGGCGTGCCCAAGGATCGCCTGCAGCACGTCTTCGGGATAGCCGCGCGAGCGCAGGAGGCGCACCCCCTCGGCCGGGTGCTCGGCGTCGGCCAGATGCTCGGCGTTGGGCCAGCGTTCGTAGTCGAAGTCGTGCATCAGCCCGGCCAGTCCCCAGCGTTCCACATCTTCGCCCCACGCGGTGGCGTAGGCCCGCATCGCGGCTTCGACCGAGTACATGTGCTTCCGGAGCGACTCGCTGGGGGTGAATTCGTGCATCAGGGCGAGCGCGTCGTCGCGCGTGGGGAGCGTCATGGGGAGACGGAAGGGGGAGACGGCTGGGCCCGAAGGGCCCCGTGGAGTGGGGACCGACAATTCTAGCGCCTCGGTGGCTCAGCGACCGCCCCCCGGAGGGAGGGGGACCGGGCCGCCGTGCGTCGTGTACGTGTCGCCGGCTCCCGCCCGCGCCCCTGCGCGCACGACGGGCCGGCTCCCTGCGGTCGACGCCAGCCGGTCGCCGGTGCGAGGCTAGTGCGCCGGGGGGGCACCGGCGCCGCGCGCACGCCCGGTGCGCCAGACGAGCAGGAGGGGGAGGGCGCTCACGAGGAGGATCCCGTTCAGGAGGTACACCTTGGAGAAGCCGATGACCGACGCCTGCACGCCGATCTGCCGCGAGAGGATGGCAACCGCCTGGGCCTTGGCGTCGAGGGCGCTGGCGCCGTGCGCCATGGCTCCGCGGGTGAGCAGGTCGAGGCGCTGGAGCGTCTCGGGGTCGGTGGCGCCGACGTGCTCGGTGAGGACGGCCCGCTGCGCGGTGGTCCAGCGCCCGAGCAGCGTCGCCATGATCGCGATGCCTAACGACCCGCCGAGCTGGCGCATGAGGTTGAACAGCCCCGTCCCCTGCGCCAGGTCGCGCGGGTGCAGGTCGGCCATCGAGGCGTTGGTGAGCGGGACGAAGATCAGCCCCAGGGCGAGGCCGCGCAGGATGAGCGGCCAGAAGATGTCGCCGGTCCCGCTGTCGAGCGTGAGGCGCGACAGGAGCCACATCGACCAGAGGAAGCCGAGGGCGCCGATGGTGATGGTGTAGCGCGCGTCGACCTTGCCGCGCAAGCGTGACATCGTGGCCATGACGAAGGCCGACGAGAGCGCCCCCGGGAGGAGCAGGAAGCCGGTCTGCGATGCGGTCAGCCCGTGCAGCTGCTGCAGGAAGATCGGGAGGACGAAGATGCCGCCGTACAGCGAGAGCCCCAGCGCCGCGGCAAAGGCGACGCCGGCGGCGAGTTGCCGGCTCTTGAGGACGCGGAAGTTGATCACCGGCTCGTCGATCGTGAGCTCACGCCAGACGAGGAGGACACCAGAGACGAGCGACGTGGCAGCGAGGACGGTGATGAAGCGCGACTCGAACCAATCGTAGCGTTCCCCTCGCTCGAGCATCCACTGCAACGATCCGATGCAGAGCGCGAGCAGGAAGATCCCGGTGCCATCGATCGTGGACGTGCGCTCCTGGTGCTCGGAGTCCTTGACGTACGACGCGACCATGATGGCCGCGAGGATGCCGAGCGGGATGTTGATGTAGAAGATCCAGGGCCAGTTGTAATTGTCGGTGATCCACCCACCTAACGTCGGGCCGATGGTGGGGCCGACCATGACCCCGATGCCGAACATCGCCTGCCCCACGGCGACTTCCTCCGGTGGGAAGGCCTCGAAGAGCGTCGACTGTGCGGTGGAGAGCAGGGCGCCGCCGCCGATCCCCTGGATCACGCGCCAGCCCACGAGCATCCCTAACGAAGTGGAGGCGCCGCAGAAGAACGAGGCAACCACGAAGAGCAGGATGGAGCCGGTCAGGTACTTCGTGCGCCCGAAGAAGCCGGAGAGCCACCCGGACATCGGGATGACGATGACGTTGGCCACGATGTAGCCGACCGAGACCCACGTGATCTCGTCGACCGTGGCCCCCAGGTTCCCCATCATGTGGGGAATGGCCACGTTCACGATCGAGGTGTCGATGAGCTCGAGCACCGCCGCCAGCGTCACGGCGATGGCGATCTTGTACTTGTGTTTGTACTTGTCCACGTCCGCATCCGCCCGTGCGACGGACGGGAGACGGGAGACGGCAGACGGGAGGGCGGCACTGCTCATGTCCGCCTAACGGGTCTTCACGTGGACGGTGACCGACATCCCGGGGCGCAGCGGGCGGTCGGGGCCGCATCCCGTGGTGATGGCGATGCGCACGGGGACGCGCTGGACGACCTTGGTGAAGTTGCCGGTGGCGTTGTCGGGCGGGATGAGGGCGAACCTCGCGCCGGTCGCGGCGCTGAGCGATTCGACGCGCCCGGTCGCCACGCAGCCCTCGTACGCATCCACGTCGAAGTCGGCCGGCTGCCCCACGCGGAGCGACGCCAACTGCGTTTCCTTGAAGTTGGCGGAGACCCAGGTGTCCTGGTCGTCGACCACCGTGAGCACGGGCTGGCCGGCCTGCACGAGCTGTCCGGCCTCGACCTGCTTGCGCGAGACGTAACCGTCGCGCGGGGCGACGATGCGCGTGTACGTCAGCTGCAACGCGGCGTTGTCACGCACCGCCTGCGCCGAGGCAAGGCGTGCGCGCGCCAGCCGCGTGCCGACCTGCGCATTCTCCACGCCGGCACTCGCGCCGGCCGCCTGTCGCTCCGCCGACTCCAGGTTGGCGGTCGAGGCGCGCACCGCGAGCTCGGCGGCATCGAGTTGCTGTCGGGAGACGATCTGCTTCGCGACCAGCTCCTGCATGCGCCCGAGGTCGGCCTGGGCCTTCTGCAGGTTGGCGCGGGCGGCGGCGACCTGCGCCTCGACCGAGGCGCGCTGGCTGGTCGCGGAGCGCACGACCGTCTCGGACTGCCCGGCGATGCCCTTGCTCCCGGCGACGGCGCGCGCGGCCTCGAGGTCGGCGTCGGCCTGGGCGAGGCGCACGCGGAACTCGCTGTCGTCGAGCACGAGGAGCGTGTCGCCGGCCTTCACGCGTTCGTTCTCGCGTACGCGAATGTCGGCCACGAAGCCTCCGACGCGGCTGACCACGGGGATGATGTGCCCATCCACTTGGGCGTTGTCGGTGGAGGCGTGGGTGCGGCCGAAGCTCCACGAACGCACCCCGGCAGCGATGCCGGCGATCGCGGCGACACCGACGATGCCGAGCACGATGCGCTGGCGTGTCGCGCCGCGCGCAGCGGCGGGTGACGTGGGGGCTGACGGGGGGGGCGCTTCGAGGGGGGCAGCAGTGGACATGACCGATGGCAAAGGGCGGTGACGATCGACGGGGGCGGTGCGCTGGCGAGACGGGATCGTCGCGTCAGCGAAGCGAGCGGGCATCTCCCTGGGCGCGGGCGAGCGAGATGCGCGCGACGTGCCAGGCGGTGAGGGCATCGATCACGAGCGTGCGGGCGGCGTTGAGCCCTAACGACGCGGTGACGACATCGGCGTTGCCCGACACCCCAGCCCGGAAGCGCTCGCGGGCCTGGGCGAGCTCCTGGTCGGCGAGGGCGACGCGCTCACGGGCGGCGTCGAGCTGTTCGCGGGTGGCGGCGAGTTCGTCGCGTGCGCCGCGAACGTCGAGCCCGACCTGACGGGCGAGGTCGCGACGGTGCACCTCGAGTTCGTGCCGGGCCGCGGCCTGCTCCTCGAGGCGTCCTTCGTTGCGGAAGCCGGCGAAGATCGGGACGGAGAGCTGCACCCCCCAGGAATAGGTGCGGAGGTACGACGTGCCGTCGCCGGCGATGGGGCCGTGATCTCCAAAGGCCGACAGCGTGGGAAGCTTGTCGCGCCGGATGGCCCGTTCGGCCTGCGTGGCGGTGACGAGTTGCGCGTCGAGCGCGCGAATGTCCGGGCGCTGCGCCACGGCGAGGTCGAGGTCGCGTGGTGCCGTTTCGGGGAGGGCGAGGGCGGCCAGCGAGTCGGCGGCGATGAGTCGTTCGTCCGGGGCGAGGCCGAGGATGCGCGACAACTCGAGCGCGGCGCGATCGCGCTCGAGGCGAGCGGCCACCTGCTGGGCGCGGATCTGCGCGGCCTGCGAACGGGCGCGCGTCACGTCGAGCGCCACTCCCACGCCGGCCGTGAGCTGGTCCTGGGCGATGCCGAGCAGGTCGGCGGCGAGCGTGGAGTCGGCGCGACGGGCGGCGATCTGGGCGTCGGCACGCAGGAGGCGGACGTAGCCCGCGGCGGCCTGCCCGGCCGCTCGCTCCGCGGCCACGTCGGCTTCGGTGCCGGCGGCGGTGGCGGCGGTGCGGGCCACGCGCAGCCGCTCCAGTGCGCCGGCGTCGAACAGGACCTGCGAGACGCGGGCGCGGAGGTCGGTGCTGAGCACCGGCCCCAGGACCTCACCGTCGGGATTGAAGAAGGAGCTGCCGTCGGCGCCCCTGAAGGCGAAGCCCAAGGTGGCCGTGTTGAAGGTGCGTCCGGCCTCGACCGCGGACGCGGAGATGTTCGGCAGGAGGTCGGCGCGGCGCAGGCGGATGCGCGCCGCGGCCTGTGCGGTTCGCGCGTGCGCGACCTCGACGCCGGCGTTCTGCTCGGTGGCGAGTCGGACGACATCACCTAACGACACGCGGCGCGCGGCCGGTGCCTGTGCGGCGAGGGAGGGGACGGCTGCGAGTGGCAGGAGGAGCGTGACGACCAGGCGCGTGGCGTCACGGCCCCTGCGCCGGGCGGCGCGTGGGGAGCGAGAATCAGGCATCGGGGACGGTCGGGGGCGTCGCGGCCCCGTGAGGCGGGACGAGGCTGCGCAGGGCGAACTCGATGACCGAGTCGCGCACGGTATCGGCGCAGTCGCTCATGCTCGAGTCGAACAGGGTCCGTCGTTCGTACCACAGGGCGTGCGTGAGGAGCAGGGAGGTGACGAGTCGCGCGGTGACGAGCGGGTCGGCGGCGACGAAGTCGCCGCGCGCGATGCCGCGGGCGATGAGGCTTGCCGTCAGGCGCAACGACCGTTCGACGACCTCGTTGCCGTAGAAGCGCATGAGGTCGGGAAAGTGATGCAGCTCGGCGTGCACCAGGCGGTACATCGCGAGGTAGGTCGGGGAGCGCAGGTGGTTCCACTGCATCGTCATGTAGCGCCGCAGGTCGTCGACCCCGGGGAGCTCTTCATGGGCGCGACGTTCGGCGTCTTGCTCCGCGGCCTCGATCACGGAGATGACCTTGGCCTCGACGACCGCGCGGAAGAGTTCCTCCTTGCTCGTGAAGTAGAGGTAGATCGTCCCCTTCGAGACGCCGGCGCGGCGGGCGATCTCGTCGAGGCGCGCCCCTTCGAGACCAGTGTCGCTGAAGACCTCGAAGGCGGCCTCGATGAGCTGGCGGGGGCGTTCCTCCGGGAGTCGACGCCAGCGCGGCGCCGGCGATTCGGCGAGGACGGCGACGGAGGCGGGCGCCTCAGGCGGCGCGGCGGCGCGATCGGCGCCGTGCGCCATGTCGGGGGCGATCATGGGAGCAGAGTCCATGTTAGTGACTGGACGGTAAGTTATTAGCGGCGACCACGGCAGCCGCCCCAACGCGAAGATCTCGCTTAGATGGACGCGATCGGGGGTCCGTCTCGCCTCTCCCTCCACAAACCAACTGCATTCGCTCGCTGTCAGAGGGTCGGGCGCCCGCAATCGGACAAGGCGCCGGACTCACGCTTCTGGGGGATCGATGAACGTGCGCATGAAGCTCCCGACGTTCCTGGCGGCCGCCGTTGCCGCGACGCTGTTCGCGAGCGACCTCGCCCTCGCGCAGGGCGGCGAGCGGCGGCTCCTCAAGGGGAGCCGGGTCGCGATCTACAACCTGGTGGGATCGATCCGCCTCGAAGGGGGGAGCGGGAGCGAGGTGGCGGTCACGGTCGACCGACAGGGGAGCGACGGCGCACGCCTCAAGGTCGAAACCGGCGAGATCGGTGGGCGCGAGACGCTGCGCGTCATCTACCCCGACGATCGCATCGTTTTCGAGCGCCGCAGTGGCGAGAAGGGGAACGGGGGGCGCTGGGGGAACTGGGGGCGTACCCAGGTCAACGTCGCGCGCGACGGGACGTTCGGCGACGGACGTGGCGGATGGGGGCGGGGCGATCGCGTCGAGATCGTCTCGTCGGGGCGCGGATTCCGCGGCTATGCCGACGTCCGCGTCGCGGTTCCCACGGGGACGTCGATCGAAGTCCACCTCGCGGCGGGCGAGGCGGTGGTCACCAACGTCGACGGCGATATCACGGTGGATGTCCAGGCGGCCGACGTCACGACGTCGCACACCCGGGGGGCGCTGCTGCTCGACACCGGCTCCGGTGAGGTGAACGTGAGCGACGCCGAAGGGCGCGTGATCCTCGACTCCGGCTCCGGGGGGGCGACAGTGACCGGGATGAAGGGGCGGGAGCTGCGCCTCGACACGGGGTCGGGGTCGTTCAAGGGGAGCGGGATCGACGTCGAGGAGCTGTGGGGGGATACGGGGTCCGGGCGTGTGCGCCTGTCCGACGTGCGTGCCAAGGTCATCTCCCTCGACAGCGGGAGCGGGTCGGTGGAGGTGGGGCTCCTGTCGGACGTCGACCGGCTCACGATCGACGCGGGGTCGGGGGCCGTGACGGTCCAGGTGCCCGAGTCGTTAGGGGCGGCGGTCGACATCGACTCGGGGAGCGGCGGGATCGACGTCGACGTCGCCATGACCGTGACGCGCCGCGACCGCGACGCCCTGTCCGGGACGATCGGCGACGGACGCGGGCGCATCCGGATCGACAGCGGGTCTGGCGGCGTCACGTTGCGCCGTCGCGCGCGATAGGCGCCGCACGTCCGGGCCGCGGCGCCGATCGCGGTCACGTCCTGCAGCTGTCGAGTAAGGCAAGGGCCCGGGTCGCATGAGCGAACCGGGCCCTTCTCTTCGTCCGGCGGTCGCGGCTGCCGGGTCCTAGTGCTCCGCGGCCGCGGGCGCCTTGCCCGGCTCGTGGCCGGCGAACTTGGCGTTCGTCCACTTCACGATGCCGAAGGCGAGGAGGAAGAGCGCGACGGAGGTGACAATGAGGCCGGTGAACGCGGCGCCCTTGTCGCTCGACTGGTGGTGGGACATGTGATGGCTCTCGAGGGGGGCGATTAGTCGACCTTGGCCGAAATCATCTCGTCATTCTGCTTGATGGTCGGCAGGATGTCGAGGCCAGCGGTGACCTTCCCGAAGACGGTGTGCACGCCGTTGAGGTGGCGGCAGTTGTCGGGATTGAGCACGATGAAGAACTGCGAGCCGCCGGTGTCCTTTCCGGCGTGCGCCATGGAGAGCGAGCCCAACTCGTGCTTGTGCGGGTTCCCCGCCGTCTCGCACTTGATCTTCCATCCCGGGCCGCCGGTCCCCACGGGGCCCTTGGCATGCTCTCCACCCTTGGAGTACGGGTCGCCGCCCTGCACGACGAACTCCGGGATGACGCGGTGGAACTTGGACCCGTCGTAGAAGCCGCTGTTGGCGAGCTTCTCGAAGTTGGCGACGGTGATCGGGGCCTCGGCGTCGTACAGCTCGAGCGTGAGGGTCCCCTTCGAGGTGACAATCGTGGCGGACTTCATGAGGAAGACGGGAAGGCGGAAGGGCAGGACGGTGGGAGAACTGCCTGCAAAGTAACGGGCTGGCCCGAAACGCCAACCGGGAGCGGCGGCCTCGCCCCGTGCAGGGCCACCCGGGGGATCGTCTCGGCCGACGGCTATGCGGGGAGCTGGGCGGAGGGGCAGCGCGGGGCGAGGGTGCAGGCGCCACACCGGGGCTTCCGCGCGTCGCAGACGCGGCGCCCGTGCCAGATGAGGAGGTGCGAGAGCATCGTCCACTGCTCCGAGGGGAAGAGCTGCATGAGCGCCGACTCCACCTTGAGCGGGTCGGTCTCGCTCGTTAGGCCGAGCCGGATCGCGAGGCGTCCCACGTGCGTATCGACCACGACGCCGACATTGATGCCGAACGCATTCCCCAGGACCACGTTCGCCGTCTTGCGTCCCACGCCGGGGAGCACGACCAGCGCCTCCATCCGTGGCGGGACCTCGCCGCCGTGGCGGTCGGTGAGGGCGCCGGCCATCCCGATGAGCGACTTGGCCTTCGCACGGAAGAAGCCGGTGCTCTTGACGATCTCCTCCACTTCGCCCTGCGCCGCCGCCGCCAGGGCGGCCGGCGTGGGGAAACGGCGAAAGAGCTCGGGGGTCGTCATGTTCACGCGCTTGTCGGTGCACTGCGCGCTGAGGATCGTCGCGGCGAGGAGCTGATACGGCGAGTGAAAGTCGAGCTCGCAGTGCGCGTCAGGATAGAGCGCGAGGAGTTCGCGGTAGACGATCGCGGCGGCCTCGGGGGTCGCGTTGCGGAGGGCGGTGCGTGGCCGTGGCTGCGTGGCTCCCGTGCTCTTCCCCGCGGTCTTCCCCTTTTTCGCGGCGTTCGCTTTCGCCGTTGCCGTTGCCGTTGCCGCCGCCGCCGCCGCCGCCGCCTTCGCCTTCGCCGTGACGTTGGTCGTTTCCTTCGCAACAGGCCCCTGAAGCCGCTTGGGCATGGGGGTCGCCTGCTTTCCATCGTTGGACGGCTTCAACGCTGTCGGTCGCCCGCTCGGTGCCGGTGTGGCGGCTGACGCGGCGCGGCTCCGCGTGGCTGGTGGGCGACGACTAGCCGGCATGCGTGAACCCGGTGGACGTAGTGGTCGAGCGCGCGGTGGCGCTGGCGCCGTGACGTCGCGCGTTGGCGAAGGCGATCACGTCGTCGGCGTCGCCGGCGTTGAGCACGTCGGCGCGCGACAACCACCCCTTTCGCGCCACGCCGACGCCGAGTGCCACGTGGTCGAGCCCGGCGACGGAATGGGCGTCGGGGCCGATCTCGATGCGCGCGCCGCGCGCGTGCGCCTCGCGCAGGTGGCGCCAATCCAGGTCGAGGCGATGCGGATCGGCGTTCAGCTCGATCGCCACGCCGACGGCCCCCGCCTTTTCCAGGAGCGCCGAGACGTTGATCGCATACGGCTCGCGCGTGAGCAGGAGCCGTCCGGTGGGGTGTCCGACGATCGTGACGTGGGGGTCGTCCATCGCCTTGAGCACGCGGTCGGTCATCTGTCCCTCGTTCATGCCGAAGCGCGAGTGCACCGAGGCGATGACGTAGTCGAAGCGGTCGAGGATCGTCGCGTCGTAGTCGACGCGGCCGCAGGGGAGGATATCGGCTTCGATCCCCTTGAGCACGCGGAAATCGGACATGGTGGCGTTGACGGCGTCGATCTCGTCGTGCTGGCGCAGGATCGCCTCGCGCGAGAGCCCCCCGGCGTAGAACGCCGACTGCGAGTGATCGCTGACGCCGAGGTAGCGCCAGCCGCGCGCGTGCGCCGCCGCGGCGAGCTCGCGGATCGTCCCCGCACCGTCGGAGTAGTGCGAGTGGCAGTGCAGCACACCGCGGATGTCCGACAGCTGCACGAGTTCGGGGAGCCGGGGGGCCTCGTCCACCTCGCCTAACGCTTCGCGCAGCTCCGGGGCGATGAACGGCAATCCGGCCGCGGCGTACAGCGCCGCCTCGTCGGCGATCGGGATCGCGCGTCCGTCGGCGTCGCGGACGGCGTCGCTGCCGATGGTGATCCCGCGCGCGGCGGCGGCACCGGCGACGCGCACGCAGTGCAACGCACACCCGGTGGCCCACCACCAGGCGACGACGAAGCGCTCCTCGCTCACGCAGCGCAGGTCGAGGCGCGTCCCGTCGTCGTAGCGGATGGTGAGCGACGGGGCGCCGCCCCCCAGCACCTCGCGCACGCCACGCCCATGCGCGAAGTCCGCGGCCACGAGCGATGGCGTGCCGCGGACGGCGGCGACGATGTCGATGTCTGCAATCGTCTCGCAGCGGCGCCGGATCGAGCCGGCCACCTCGGCGCGCAACACATCGGGGTGCGCGCGCACCGCGGCCAGCAGTCGCTCGGCGTCGAGTGCCGCGTGTGGATACAGCACGCGCGCCCCGCTCTCCCGCAGGTTCGCGATCCCGCGCAGCACCTTCTCCGCGGTGCGCTGGCCAAAGTGCGGCAGCGACGCGAGCCGTCCGTCGCGCGCCGCCTGTTCGAGCTCGTGCAGCGACTCGATGCCAAGCCCCTCGTGAATGCGGTGGATCCTCGCCGTTCCCAGGCCGGGGACCCGGAGCATCTCGAGGAGGCCCTCGGGGGTGTTCTCTCGCAGCTGCTCCAGGAACTGCGAATCGCCGGTCTCGGCCACGTCGCGCAGGACGTCGAGGGCGTCCGGGCCGACGGGGCCAAGCACGGCGACGTCGCCCGTGCGCAGGAGCGGGGTGAGGTCGTCGACGGCGAGCAGGGAGAGGGCGCGTGAGGCCGTCTCGTAGGCGCCAGACGCGAGACGCGATTCGCCACGCAGTTCGAGCAGCGTGGCGATTTCGGCGAGCACGTGGGCGGCGGCGCGCGGCGACAGCATGCGCCCAATATACGCCCGAGGTCCGCTCCGTTCCCCCTGCGGCGGGGGACGTCGTCAGCTCAGGCGGTCACGCCTGCGTAGTTGCGCAGCTGTCCGACCATGTCGTGGAGCTTCTTCTCGGTCTCGTCGATCTCCGCGGCGGCCTCTTCGACATCGAGCAGTCCGGCGCGCATCGAGGTCGCCACCTTGTTGAGGTAGCGGATGTTGTTCAGGACATCGTCGGTGACGCGACGCAGGCCGTGGAATCGGCGCTTGTCGCTCTGGGCCCGCCGGAAGCGCAGCGTCAACTCGGCCTGGCTCAGCTGCCGTGCGTGGGAGAGCACCTGTTCGGGCGACTGCCCCGGGATCGCGCCGTGGTCGCGAAGACCGTCGTCATCCCACTCCTCGTCCTCGAACCAGAGGTGCCCGACGTGCTCGATCCCGTCGAACTCCACCGAGAGGGAGACATTGAAGCGGCGTTCGTCGATCTCGACGGTGGTGACGTGGATCTGCTCGATCGGTGCGGTCATGGTCAACGCCCCAGGGCGGCGCTCTCGGAAGTGTCCTCCAGGAATTGCTCGATGGCGCCAAAGAGCGCATCAGGCTGCTCGACGTATGGAACGTGGCCGCTTGCCTCTAGGACGACGCACCGGGCGCGTAAGGCACGCGCCGCGGCCAGCGTCGATTCCACGGGAATCGGGTCCGCCCATCCGTGCACGAGAAGTGTCGGCACGTCGATGGCCGACAGCAGGGGAATGAGGTCGAAGTCGCCGAGCGACTCCCAAACTGATTGTTGCACACGTCCGGTGACGCGAAAGGGGGTCAGGTCCCGGGCGCGCTCGGGGTGCGAGAAGTACCCGGCGACGCTCAGCTCGAAGGTGCGCTGGCGATAGGCGGCCGGGTCGGTCTCCTTGAGCCCACTCGCCGCCAGCTCGGCGCGCAGGCGCGCCACCTCAGGCCCCCCCTGTCGTCGCACGAACTCGGCCTCGAACTCGTCGCGCCAGCGTCGGGACAACGGGGCCGGATCGATGAGGACGAGCCGGTGCGGCGGCGTGAGGGTGTGCCGCTTGGCTGCTTCGAGCGTGTAGAGGATCGCCAGCATCGCCCCCCACGAGTAGCCTACGAGGGTCAGCGGGTGGACGCCCAGCTCCTGCACGACCCGTCCGAGATCCTCGACATGTACCTGCCAGGTGATCGGCGTGGGATCGTCGGTGCGCGAGCGCCCGCCCCCGCGCTGGTCGTAGAAGAGCAGTTCGCTCCGGCTGGCGAGCGTGAGCATCTGCGGCAGGAGGTACTCGTGGTGCGCGCCGGGCCCGCCGTGCAGCACGAGCAGTCGCGACGACGACTCGGCGCCGTAGGCGCACCAATAGAGTGGAACGGCGGTGGAGGCGGTGGCGCCGTCGATGCGGGGAGCAGGGATGGGGAGCGGCATGCGGCAAAACTATGGGGCATCGAGCGCGCTCGCCCCTCCCGCGGCGCTGGCCGTCACCCGGGGAGCGCGCTAATCTGCGCCGTGTCGGCATGCACGCGCGACGCGCGGCGGGCCAGGCGACGAATCGACGCGACGGGAGGATCGATGCGGCGAGTGCGACGGCAGGAGGCGCTGACGGTGGCGCGGCATGTGGTGCGACCGACGACGGCGAGGGGAGCGATGACCGCGGTGCGGGCGGTGGTCGTGATGGCCGCCATCGCCGCTGCACCCCAGGCGACGGCCCGGGCACAGGCGCGGCGGCCAGCCGCGGTGTCGTCGACCGCGGCG
The DNA here is from genome assembly GCA_016719105.1 of Gemmatimonadota bacterium. NCBI lineage: Bacteria > Pseudomonadati > Gemmatimonadota > Gemmatimonadota bacterium. The sequence goes on from JADKAQ010000002.1 coordinate 70,632, forward strand.
GCTCCCGTGGCGACGCTCCCCACCGGATGGAAGGCCCGGCTCGATCCGCAGGAGGAGAAGGCCGGGCGCACGCTCGCCGACGTGAAGGTCGAGGGCGACTCCGCAGCGTTGCACGTGACGGGTGGACCCGCGGCCACGCTCTGGAACCCGGCGGATACCGCCTCGGCCGCCTTCACGGTGTGGGGGAGCTTCACGCAGCGGCGCGCGAGCACTCCGCCGGGCTCGTACGGTCCGTTCATCGGCGGGACGTCGCTCGATGGCAAGGAGTACAACTATCTCTACTGTGCCGTTTTCGGGAGTGGCGTCTTCTCCGTGAAGCACCGCTTCGGCGGCGAGCTGCACACGCTCGTCGAGCGCAAGGCGAGCGGGGCGATCCGGCGCGCCGATGCCTCGGGAAAGGCGAGCAACGCCATCTCGTGGTCCGTCGATCAGTCCAACGTCTCCTGCCTGATCAATGGGACCGCAGTGGCCACCTTCCCGCGCGCGCTCGTCATCGGCCCTGGCAAGCTCGAGTCCACCGACGGGATCTTCGGCATCCATGTCGACCGCGATGTCGATGTGCGCATCGCCGAGTTTGGGCGCCGGCGGCGCTAGACGTGCTCGATTCTGTGTGATTCGTCCGCGCCACGCCGCTCGTCAGGCGTGGTGCGTCAGGCGTAGCCGCTGGCCACGCGTACCGTGCGGCAGTGCACCTCCACGGTGTCATCGATGTTGCGCCCGTAGCCGCCGGCGATGGTGATGGCGACCGGAATCCCCACCTCGCGTGCCGCCTGCAGGACCATGGCGTCGCGCCGCGCGAGTCCGTCGAAGGTGAGGGCGAGTCGGCCGAGTCGATCCCCCTCGTGTGGGTCGGCCCCGGCGAGGTAGACCACCAGGTCGGGCGCGGCCCCGGCGAGGACGCGCGGGAGCGCGTCGTGGAGCCGCGCGAGGTACTCGTCGTCGCCGGTGCCGTCGTCGAGCTCGATGTCCAGGTCGCCGTTCACCTTGTGGAACGGGTAGTTCTTCCCGCCGTGCATGCTGAAGGTGAAGACGTGTGGCTCGTCGGCGAAGATCGCGTGCGTTCCGTTGCCCTGGTGCACATCGAGGTCGATGATCGCCGCGCGCGCGATGCGTCCGGCGGCCAACGCCTCTCGAATCGCCACGGCGACGTCGTTGAAGACGCAGAACCCCTCGCCGTGCGTGGCGAAGGCGTGATGCGTCCCCCCCGCGAGGTTTATCGCGACCCCGAGTTCCAGCGCGGTGCGCACCGCCTGGCACGTCCCGCCCACGGCGCGCAACGAACGCTCCACGAGGTCGGGCGACCATGGGAAGCCGAGCCGCCGCACCTCGGCCGCGGTCATCGTCCCACTCGTCAGGCGGTCGACGTACTCGGGGGTGTGAACGCGGAGCAGCTGCGCACGCGTGACGCGCGGCGGCTCGTGCAAGCACTCCGACGCAACGAGCCCCTCGGCCAGCACACGCTGGCGGAGGCGCTCGTACTTCTCGATCGGAAAGCGGTGCCCGGGCGGGAGGGGGACGACGTAGCGAGCCGACGTCCAGGCGTGCAGCGACATCCGTCCGTTAGCCGGGTCGTCGGCCGAGCGTTACCCGGACCGTGACACGGGCGCCGGCACGCAGCACGACGATCTCCACCTGATCGCCGGGGGCATACGCGAAGAGCGCGTCGGTATACGTATACAGGTCGGTGACGGCCTTCCCCCCCAACTCGACGATCACGTCGCCTTCCTTGAGCCCTCCCGCCTCGGCTGGCGACCCGGGGCGGATCGCCGACAGCCGCAATCCCTTCGTCTCCACGGCCCCCATGTCGGGGACGGAGCCGAGGTACGGTTGCGGACCGCGGCGCGTGGTGGCCCCCATGCGCGACGCGGTCACGGGTCCACGAACGAAGGTCAGGCGCGACGGGCGGTCGGCCAGCGTGCGCGTGATGCGCTCGGCCAGGCCGACGACGCGTGCCATGCCGGCAGCGTTGATCCGTTCCGCGTCGTCGGTGGCGCGATGGTAGTCGTCGTGCAGGTCGGTGAAGAAGTGCAGGACCGGGAGGTTCTTGAGGTAGAACGACGCGTGGTCGGAAGGCCCGGTCCCATCGCCGATGGCGACGATCCTGAACGCCGGCGCGATGTTGGCAGAGTCCACGATGGCGGCGAGTTCGGTCGCCGTGGCGGTGCCGTACACCATCAGCCGGTCGTCGCGCAGACGTCCCACCATGTCGAAGTTGAGCATCGCCTGGACCGAGTCGAGTGCGAACGGCGCATGGTCGACAAACCAGGCGGAGCCGAGCAGCCCGAGTTCCTCGCCGGTAAAGGCGACGATCGCCACCGAACGGGCCGGCGGGCGTGCCTTGAGCAGTCGCGCGAGTTCGAGAATCGTCGCGACGCCGGAGGCATTGTCGTCGGCGCCGTTGCGAATCGCGTCGCGGGCCTCGGGGTCGAGTGCGTTGACGCCGGCTCGCCCGAGATGATCGAAGTGTGCCCCGAGCACGACGACCTGCCCGCGCCGAGCGGGGTCACGACCGGGGATCATGGCGACCACATTGCCGGTGGGCATCTCGCTCGGCAGCCCGGCGCGTCGGGCGACGGCTGACGTCGCGACGAAGCGCTGTTCATAGCCCGGCGCGCAGTCGGCAGGACAGGGCTGCGGACGGATGAGCGGCACGAGGGCGAGCGCGCGGAAGCGGTCTGCGATCCAGGCGCGCGCCGAGTCGTTGCCCGGCGTTCCGGTCAGGCGACCGGCGAAGGCATCGCCGGCCAAGGTGCGCACATCGGCGGCCAGGCGCGCCGAATCGGGGGCCGTCCGGGCCGGAGCCGGGACGCCGGCGCCGTGGCACGCGAGCGCGAGCGGGGTGGCCGCCATCAGGGCGGCAAGAGCGGCGGGGCGGAGCGAGCGGCGAGTCATGGGCACCCGAAGGGTGGCGACAATCGCAAGGATATCGGTGGTGACAGGGGGCGAACAGCGGGAGAGGGGCTGATGCTGCGTGGGGCAAGCACCGGGGGTCGGCCGCGGAAGGAGGTAGGGCACCAAGGTGGGCGAAGTCGTTTCGCCAAGAGGTATTAGCGCGTCCTAGTCTCTACAGGGACTCCGCCTGCCCTTCGCCCCATTCCATGTCGTCGATCCTCGATTCCACCCGGGCCTTCGCCCAGCTGGTTTGGCTCCTGGTCAACCGGGCCTCCTCAACCGATGAGCAGAAGCAGGCGCTGCGCGCGGCCCTTGGCGCGTTGCGCGAGGACGGGAGCGTCCTGTCGTTGGCGGAGCTGCATCGCGCGATCGCCGCGGCCTCACAGCTCGTTCCAGTGCCGGCTGAGGTTCCGTGGCTGAGCGAACTGGCGAAGCGGATGGCGGGGCACTCGGTGGCGTTGTTCGACTTTGCCCCGCAGACGCGGGCAGCCGACGTCCTGGGGGTGGCACGGATCCTCGCGAGCCGTCCCGTGCACGGTGACGAGGGGGCCAACTTCGATGCCCGGGCGAAGGAGCTTCGCCTGACGAGCATCGAGCTCCGTCTCGGGCGCATGGGGTTCGTGCGTCGCGCGACGCCAATCGCGACCTCGCGAATCCCGGCGGCTCCCCCGGCACGTACCCCCGCGATCGGCATGCTGGCGATCGACGGACCGGTGTCGCCGGCGGCGGCACAGGTCCGCGAGCTCGGCATCGGGTCGCCGACGCCGGCCGCGGGGATGGAGCGGATCCCCACGCCGGGGGGGGAGCGCGATGGAGACGAGGATCGGATGGTGGAGGCGGCGTTCTCTCGCAACGGGATGGGGCGGGGGATCGACGACGTCGTGCAGCGCTTGGCCGGTGACCTCACGAAAGAGACGGCGCCACAGCTGCTCGACGATCTCTCGCGGCTGGTGGAGGACTTCGCCCGCGACGGGCATTGGGTCGAGGCGGGGGCGTTGCTGCAACGCGTCGTTGCTCGCGAACCGGAGGTCAGCGACGCCGACGCGAAGCGCGCCTTCCTGATCCACATCCGGCGGCTGTGCAAGCCGGGGATCCTGCGCGGGCTGGCGCAACTCGCGGCCCGGCGTCGCGACCTGCGCGAGGGACTGGTCCCGTTGTTCGTGCGCGCCGGCGATGTCGGGGCCGAGGTGTTGCTCGAGCTGATGGTGTCCGCGACCCTGGCGTCGGAACGCCGCGCGTATCGTTCGATGATCCCTCGCTGCCAGGCCGCGGGTGATCCGCTGGTGCACCTGCTGCAGGACCAGCGGTGGTACGTGGTCCGCAACGCCGCCGAGTTGCTGGGCGAGATGGGGGTACAGTCGAGCGACGCACAGCTCATCACGACGCTCAAGCACTCCGATTCCCGCGTGCGCCGCGCCGCGGTCGGGGCGCTGTCGCGCCTGGGGACGGCGCGAGGGCTGCATGCGGTGCAGCACCTGCTCACCGATGCCAATGCCGGCGTGCGGTTGCAGGCGGTGCATGGCTTGGCGTCCGCGCGCCTGGCCCGCGCGGTCCCGGCGCTGCTGCAGGCGCTCGACAAGGAGGACGATCCCGAGCTGCAGCATGCCCTGCTGCATGCGTTAGGCGCGCACCCGACCGACGCGTCGGTGGAGGCGCTGACGCAGGCGGCGCAGCCGGGGACGCTGCTCAATCGCAAGACCTCGGCCTACCGCCAGGCGGCGGTCCATGCGCTGGGTGATGCCGGGACACCGGCTGCCCTGTCGGTCCTCCGTCGGCTGCAAACCGACAAGGACCGCGAGGTGCGCAGCAGCGTCGAGCGCGCCCTCGTGGCGCACGCACAGGGGACGACGCTCACCGGACGCTAGGGCTCCATGGCACGAGAGGTCGCCGGCGCGCCGGCGACCTCTCGTGCCATCTCCTGCAACTGCGTGTCGCCAGTGGCCGGCCGGCGGTGTCAGGGCTGCCGATCGAGCTGCGAGTAACCGTAGACCATGTCGACCTTGAGCCGGGTGACCTTCCCCCCGTCGCGCACGAAGGTCAACCGCTGCCCGTCGAGGTCCCACGTATCGTTGCCGACATAACGCAACGGGGCCGGCTTGGCGTCGGGACCCATGAGAACCGTGGCGAGCAGCTTCTGCCCCTCGGCGGTGATCTTCACCGTGAGCTGCATTCCGCGCCCGACCCCCGCGTAGGTGCCGGTGAGGTCGCTGAGCGCGGCGGTGTACGGCTGCGACGAGAGCGACTTCTTGCCGAACACCCGGTCGGCAATCGCGGCGACAACCGGGTCGGCGGGGATGCCCGTCGAGTTGGAGAGGACGACGATGACCGCATCCTCGTCGGGGAAGTAGTTCGAGGCGGAGAGGAAGCCGTTGATGCCGCCGCCGTGCTCGATGACGCGATGACCGCGCACCTCGTGGAGCGCGATGCCGAGCGCGTAGCGCAGCTTCGTGCCGTCGTTGAGCGACGAGGGGGTGATCAGCTCCTGGTACGACGAGGGAGGAAGCACCTTGCCCCCGTGCAGCGCGCGGTTCCAGGCGAGCAGGTCACCGGCCGTCGCGCATAACGAGCCCGCGGCGTACGGGTAGGTGTGGCGAATGAAGCCCTTGTTCACGAGCCCCTTCGGGCTCATGTCGTAGCCCTTCACCTTGCCCTTGATGATCGTCGACTCGGAGCAGTAGTAGGAGTCCTTCATCCCGACCTTGTCGAAGATGCGCTCCTTGACGAAGTCCGCGTACGACTTCCCCGAGACCTTCTCGATGATGAGCCCCGCGAGGAAATAGGCAGAGTTGTTGTAGATCTCGCGTTCGCCGGGCTCGAAGTTGAACGGCTCCTTGGCGAAGAGCGCGACGAGCGAGTCCTTGGGGAGGTCGCGCACCATCATCGGCCCGAACTCCGGCATCTCGGTGTACCCCTTGATCCCCGAGGTGTGATCGAGGAGACGCCGGACGCTGATGCGGCGCCCATTGGTGGGGTAGTCGGGGAGGTACTTGGTGAAGTCGTCGTCCAGCGAGAGCTTCCCCTCGTCGCGCAGCATCAGGAGGGCGACGGAGGTGAACTGCTTGGTGACCGAGCCGATTTCGTAGACGGCGCGCCGCGGGGTGGGGACGTCGAGCTCGAGGTCGGCCTTGCCGTATCCCTTGAGGGCGAGCGTGTCCTTGCCCCGCACCACCGCGACCGACAGGCCGGCGGCCTGCCCTTCCTTGAGGAAGGACGTCACGACCGAGTCGATCGCCTTCCCGACTCCGGCGCCGTTGCCCCGCTGGGCGTGGGCGGTAGCGGTGGGGGTGAATGTGGCGGCTACGCAGAGCCCGGCGAACAGGAAGCCGGTTCGGCAGGCGCCGGCGAACGGGAGGCGCGAGGTAAGCATGGTGGCGGGGCGGGAGGGATGGCGGGCGGAATTGTATACAAAATGCTCCGTCCCCTACGCGGGCGCCACTGCCGAGGTTTCGCCGGCGACCGCCGCTACCGGGCGGTGAAGTCCGTCGCCCCCGACACGCTGCGGCACGCCTCCGCGATCAGTTCGGCCGCGCGATCCAGGTCTTCCAGCGAGACCATCTCGTTGGGGGAATGCATGTAGCGGTTGGGGACGGAGACGAGCGCGGTTGCCACCCCTTCGCGCGCCAGGTGGATGAAGTCGGCGTCGGTGCTGGTGTCGCGACCCGCCGCATGCACCGAGAACGGAATGGCCAGCCGGTTGGCGGTGTCGCGCAGGAGCGCGTAGACCACCGGGGAATTGACCGAGCCGCGTGTGAGCACCGGCCCCCCACCCAGCTTGTGTTCCCCGACCTCCTTCTTTTCCGGCCCCGGGTGGTCGGTGGCGAAGGTGACGTCGACCGCGATCGCCATCTTCGGGTTGATGCGCGAAGCCGCGACGAGCGCGCCGCCCCCGTGCAGCCCGATCTCCTCCTGCGCCGTGGCCACGGCGACGACGCGTGCGGCGCCAGGCCGGGCCGCATAACGACGCAGCGCCTCGAAGACGACGAACGCGCCGATGCGATTGTCGATGGACCGAGACGCAATCCGCTGGTTGGGGAGGTCGATGGTCCTGGAGTCGATCACCCCGGCATCGCCGACGCTCAGCACGGCCAGCGCCTCGTCGCGGGAAGCGGCGCCGATGTCGACCCAGAGGTCGGTGATCTTCGAGGCCTTCTCGCGCTCATCGGGCTTCATCAGGTGAATCGGCTTCTTGCCCACGACGCCGACTACGTCGCCGTTGCGCCCGGCGAAGCGGATACGCTGCCCCACGAGGACCTGCGTGTCCCAGCCGCCGATAGGGGCGATGTAGACGAGCCCTCCGTCATCGACCCAGGTGGCGATGACCCCGATCTCGTCGATGTGGCCGGCGAGCATGATCGTCACCTCGTTGCCCCCCTTCACCTCGGCCATGCTGTTGCCGATCACGTCGGCCGAGACCTCGGCGAAGGCAGAGGCGGTTTCGCGCCACAGGCGCGCGGGGGCCGACTCGAAGCCGGAGGGGCCTGGGGTATCGAGCAGCCGCTTGAGGAATGCGACGGATTCGGCAGAAAGCATGAGTCGAAGGCTGGAGAAGCGACAAAGCTACGAGCAGGGGCAAGAGCCACGCCCGCGTTACCCGGGCGAAATTGCCGCCCCGCGATCGGGGAGGAGCGGCGAGAACAGTTTGGGATTGAAGAGCCGAGCCATGATCTCGATTCCGTCGATGAGGCGAGGTCCGGGGCGCGACGTGAAGGCGTTGCCGTCCATGACGACGACGCGGCGATCGCGTGCCCAACGCCACTCGTCGCGTGCGAGCGTGAGCCGCGCCTCGTCACACGCTCGGGCGAGCCCATACCCGCACGGGGCAAAGACGAGTACCTCCGGGTCGGCGTCGCGAAGTTGCGCCACCGGTCGTGGGTACGAGTGTTCGCCCGCGGTTGCCGCGACGTCGATGCCACCGGCTCGGCGCACCATGTCGGGGACCCAGTGTCCCGCCACGTAGAGGGGGTCGGTCCACTCGATCACCGCGACCCGCGGGCGCGGGGCGCGCGCGGCCTTGAGCGTCTCGTGCACGCGGCGCATGCGGGCGCGCAGGCCGGCCACCAGCTCGGCCCCTTCGTCGTCGGCGTCCAGCGCGTGGGCGAGGGTGAGCAGGGAGTCGAGCACCTCGTCCAGGGTCCGCGCGCCTAACGAAACGACGGTCGCCGGGACCGGGAGCGACGCCGCCAGCCGGAACACGTCTCCCTCGGCGACCGCGCAGACGTCGCAGAGTCCCTGGGTGACGAGGATCGAGGGCTGCAGCGCCCGCAGGCGTGCCTCGTCGAGAGTGAAGAGGGCGGCGCCGCTGGCGACGGCGTCGCGCACCGCAAGGTCGACCGCGGCGGCGCTGGCTCCGGGATCGACGATGCTGCTGGTGACCTTCGGCAGGTGCAAGGCCGCTGCCGGATGGTCGCACTCGTGCGTGACGCCCACCAGTCGGTCCCACGCCCCCAGCGCCGCGATCATCTCCGTGGCCGCGGGAAGGAGCGAGACGACGCGCGCCTCACTCACGCGGGGCAGGGAAGGCGAGGAAAGTGAGCACGAGGTAGACGAGGCCGAACGAGTACCACTGGGTGTTGCCGGTGAGGAACCAGACCACCCCGCCCATCAGCGCCACCGCCTCGCCGGCCGCCCAGCCCACGAGGGAGAGCGTCTTCACCTGGGCGGGACGGCGCGCGTTGCGCAGGGCGAAGAAGAGGATCATGCAGGCCGCCATCGAGGCGCCCCAGACGGCGCGTGCCGCCCAGAGCAGCGTGTTGGCGTTGGCCGGATCGAAGGTCGGGGCGTCGCCGCCGCGGCGGATGAACCAGGTGATCCCGCCGAACATCAGGACGCCCGTCGTCATCGCCAGGCGAATCAGCATCATCGGGTTCATGGCGCGTGATAGTGGGAGGAGTGCAGCTGACGGACTGCCTTCATGCTCAATTGGGGACGTGCGTGCGCGCTTCGCGGCGGTACACCGGCTTGCCGGCCACCCAGGTCGAGAGCACGTTGGTCTGGAGGACGAGTTCCGGGGCGATGCGCATGATGTCCTGGTCGAGCACGACGAAGTCGGCATACTTGCCGGCCTCGAGCGACCCGACCTCCTTCTCCATGAACGCCGACCAGGCGGCCCAGATCGTCATCGACTTGAGCGCCTCGTCGCGCGTCATGCGCTGCTCGGGGAACCAGCCGCCCACCGGCCAGTTGTTGTCGTCCTGCCGCGCGATCGACGCATGGAAGGAGATGAGCGGGTTGGACTTCTCCACCGGGAGGTCGCTCCCGTTGGGGATGATGACGCCGCTGTTGAGGAGCGAGCGCCAGGCGTACGCCCCGAGCAGGCGCTGCTGCCCCAGGCGATTGCCGGCCCAGTACATGTCGCTCGTCTGGTGCGAGGCCTGCATCGACGGGATCACCCCCAACTGCGCAAAGCGCGGAATGTCATCGGGGTGGATGATCTGCGCGTGCTCGATACGGAAGCGATGGTCTGCCGAGGGGACGGCGGAGAGGGCCGCCTCGAACTCGTTGAGCACGGTGCGGTTGGCACGGTCGCCGATGGCGTGCACGTTGAGCTGGAAGCCGCGACGGAGCGCCTCGGCGCCCACGCGGCGCACCGCGCCGGCCGGGGTGAGCGTCAAGCCGGTCGTCTTGGCGTCGTCGCTGTACGGTTCCAGGAGCGAGGCGCCGCGCGAGCCTAACGCGCCGTCGGCGACCATCTTGATCGCCTTGATCCAGAGATGCCCGTCGTAGAGCCCGGACTGCGGCCCGCGCCCGAAGTAGTAGGCCAGGTTGGCGCTGTCGCCGGCGATCATGACGTAGTTGCGCAGCGGGAACTTCCCTTCCTTCGCCAACGCCTCGAAGACGTCGATCGACTCCTTCCCCACGCCGGCGTCGTGCACGCTGGTGAGCCCCCAGCGGTTCAGCTCCTGCGTGGCGGCCGTCGCGGCGGCGCGCAGCTCGTCCGTCGAGGGCGGTGGGATGACCTTCTCCACGAGCGACATCGCCGCGTCGACCAGCACGCCGGTGGGGGCGCCGTTGGCGGCGCGCTCGATGCGGCCGCCGAACGGGTCCTTGCTGCTGGCGGTGATCGACGCGGCCTTCATCGCCGCGGCGTTGAGCAGGGCGGCGTGCCCGTCCACACGGAAGAGGAAGACCGGGTGCCCCGGAACGGCGGCACTCAACTTGTCGTGCGTGGGTAAGCGAGTGTCGGCCCAATCGTTCTGGTCCCACGCGACGCCCATGATCCACCGCCCCGCGGGCGTCCCCTTCGCTCGCTCGGCCACCCGGGCGATGATCTCGTCGTACGAAGTGGTGCCGCGCAGGTCGACCGTCTGCAATGCCTGCCCGAGTCCCATCAGGTGCACGTGCGCGTCGATCATCCCCGGGATGACCGTCTTGCCGTCCAGGTCGACGACCTGCGTGCTGCTCCCCTTCATCGCGGTGATGAGGCGCGCCGGCCCGGTGGCGACGATGCGCCCGCCGCGAATCGCCATGGCATCGACGACCGGGCGGTTCTGGTCGACCGTGTAGATGCGGGCGTTGGTGACGATGAGGTCGGGCGCCTGGGCGCGGACCGTGGGTGCAGCGACGCAGAGGGCGGCGGCGATCAGGTGCGAGCGCGTCATCGGATGACCATGGAATAGGCAAACGGGGGACGCGGGAATGCCGCGCCCTCGGGTGCAGGGAATGTGCGTGGTCCGGAGGGGAGGCGCTACGCCCGCTTGCGCCTTGCCACGAGGAACAGCGGCACGGCGATCATGACGAGGTACGCCGCCATCGCGAACGGCGAGTTGGCGCCTAACGCCCCCATCGCCTCTTCCATGTCGAAGGCGCCGTCGAACGGCTTGGCGGCGAGCGCGGCGAGGATGACCCCCATGATGGCACCGCCGGCGATGAGTCCGTACGAGAAGAGGACGCCAGGCCCGCTGTCGGCCTCCGGTTCCTCGCGCTCCTCGGGGCCCAGCTTGCGATCGATGAGCCAGCGCAGCACCCTATCCACGAACATCGTGGCCGAGGTCGAGATGGGGAGGTACGCGTCGACCGCGATGGGGAGCGACGGGAGGCCGAGGATTTCGAGGGCGATGGCGAGGAAGACGCGCGTCACGATCGTCGACTTGGCGCCGTTGAGGAAGTGAATCATCCCGCCCACGAGGAGCGCGGAGGTCACGGCGCCGAAGACGAGGCCGATCTGCTGGCGCTTGGGGGTGGCGCCGACCAGGAAGCCGGTCTTGAGATGCTGCGACGTCGCCGCCGCCACGGCGGCCGAGACGCAGACCACGCCGCCGATGGACAGGGCGAGGACGCGGTGCTCGATCCCGGTCCACCCCACCGCCAGGAACAAGAGTGCGGTCATCAGCACGGTCGCAACCGTCATCCCCGAGATGGGGTTCGAGCTGACGCCGATTGGCCCTACGACTGTGTCTCGCTCGCGCGGAGCACCGGGGCGAGGCGCCGCGGGCGGAAGCGGCGCCAGGCCAGCGCGCCGATGGCGAGGAGCACGGCCACCGGGATGACAGTCCCTAACGAGGCGATGAAGGCGGCGACGAAGCGGACGAAGTTGCGCCACGCGTCCTTGAACGCCTCGCCGAGGATGTTCTCCCCCGGGGTGGGGCTCACGAGCGGGGCGCGCTCGTGCACGGTGACGGTGAGCGTGCTGGTGGCAACGCGCGTCTTGAGGTAACGCAGGCGCCCCTCGTAGCGCTCGATCTCCTCACGCACACGGGCCAGCTCGCGCTCGACGTTCAGGACGTCCTCCAGCTTGCCCGCGCGCGTGGCCAGGAGCGTCACGAGGCGCTCCTCGAGTCGGCGCGCATTCGCGGTGCGGGCCGACAGGTCGACGAACTCCTCGCCGACGTCCTCGGCCGTGGAGTTGACCGTCTCGACCTTGCCGATGGGGCGCAGCCCGGCCAGCGCCTCGTCGTACCGCGCCGAGGGGACCTTGAGCTCGATGGTGGCGCTGCGCACTTCGTAGGCGCCGGCCGACAGCGAGGTGTTGCCGACCCATCCGCCTAACGCGGTGGCGATGCGCTGCACGGCGGCGATGGCGAGTTCGAGCGAGTCGACCTGCACCGAGGCGGTCCCGGTGCGGATGATCATCGACGTCGCCGACGCCGCTCCCCCCTGGGCGGCGGTGGCCTGGTCCAGCGTCGCCTGCGCCCCACCCTCGGCGGACACCTTCTCCGACGAGATTCCGCGCGCCGCGATCGCCTCGGGGGCGGCGACCATGTCCGCGGCAGGGGCGGGGCTCGCGAGGGACGACTCGCTGGGGAGGAGCGCCTGACGGCCCGAGGCACGGTCTCCGCAGGCGGCGACCAGGGCGGCCGCGACGAGTGAGAGCGGGATGAGGGAGCGAAGCGGGCGCGACATGGTGCGTCTCCAGGAGGCTGAGAGGGATGCCCGGCGGGTGATCCGCCGGTCTGGAAGGGAGACGTCGCCCGACGCCGAACTTGCACACGCCGGGTGTCGCTCCCCCGAATCAGCACGCGGCACCGTGCGCGTTCTCGGCTCATGACCGCTCCCCCGACCGTCGCAACCGGGGTGGGTTAGCTTTCCCGCACTTCTTTCCCAGACGTCATGCGATTCCTGTCGCGCCGCGCCGCAGCCCCGCTCCTCGTTCCGTTCGCTTCGCTCGCACTGTCGGCGCCGGTCGCCGGCCAGCGGGGGGGCGCCAAGGCTGCCGACATCTCGGCGCCGGTGAGCGACCTGCGGTACGAGGTGTCCTTCACCAGGGCGACGGCGGCCGAGCGGGTCCTCAAGGTCACGACGCGTTTCGCGGTCACCGGGCGGGAGCCCGTCCTGCTCTCGCTCCCGGCGTGGACCCCCGGGGCATACGAGCTGTCGTTCTTCGCCCGCCACGTCCACCAGTTTGCGGCCACCTCCGACGGCAGGCCGCTCACGTGGGACAAGCTCGACGCCGACACCTGGCGCATTGCACCTGCCGGCGCGAAGGCCGTGACGGTCACGTTCGACTATCGTGCCGACTCGCTGGACAATGCGATGGCGTGGTCGCGCGACGACTTCGCCTTCTTCAACGGGACCAACCTCTTCCTCTATCCCGAGGGGCGTGACCCGGCGTTCGGCGCGACGGTGACCGTCACGACCGAGCCGACGTGGAAGGTGACGACCGGCATGCCGGCGGGCGGGGCGCGCAGCTACAGCGCGCGCAACTACCACGACCTGGTCGACATGCCCTTCTTCGTCGGGGCGTTCGATGTCGACTCGCAACAGGTGCAGGGCAAGTGGGTGCGCGTGGCATCGTATCCCGAGGGGCAGCTGGCGCGCGACGAGCGTCGCACCTTCTGGGAGCAGGTGCAACGCATGTTCCCGCCGATGATCGACGCGATGGGGGGCGACGTGCCGTACGACACGTACACGATCCTCACCGTCTTCGACTCGTCGTCGCAGGGGGGGAGCGCGCTGGAGCACGCCAACTCGCACCTCGGCATCTACACGCCGTACATCATCGGCAACCCCGCATTCCCGTCCATCACGGCGCACGAGATCTTTCACCTGTGGAACGTGAAGCGGATGCGCCCGACCGACATGGTCCCGTACCGCTACGATCGGGCGCAGCCCACCACGTGGCTCTGGGTGAGCGAGGGGATCACCGACTACTACGCCGATCTCGCATTGGTGCGCGGCGGCGTCATCGACTCCACCGACTTCCTGGCGGTGACGACCGGGAAGATCGAGGAGGTCGCCGCGGCCCCCGCCGTCGCGCTCGAGGACGCGTCGCTCTCCACGTGGATGCACCCGACCGACGGGACCGGGTACCTCTACTATCCCAAGGGGTCGCTCGCCGGGCTGCTGCTCGACATCCTCATTCGCGACGCCAGCGACAACGCGGCGGGGCTCGATGACGTGATGCGCGAGGTGTACCAGAAGACGTACAAGACGGGGAAGGGGTTCACCGCCCAGGACTGGTGGGGGGCGGTGACGCGCGCCGCGAAGGGGAAGGGCTTCACCGACTTCAACGCGCGCTACATCGACGGCCGCGAGCCGTTCCCGTGGGGCACCACGTTGCCGCTGGCGGGGCTCAGGCTCAAGGTCGACACGCTGCGCGAGCCGCGCATCGGCGTACTCACGGCGATGGACTCCGCGGGGACGGCGGTGGTCGTCACTGAGCTGGAGCCGGGTGGCGCCGCCGAGGCCGCCGGGGTGAAGTCGGGGGACGAGTTGATCAGCGTGGGCGAGATCCCGGTGGCCGAGGGGTTCGGGACGAAGTTCCGCGCCCGGTACGGAAAGGCCGAAGGGCAGCAGATCCCGCTCAAGGTGAAGCGAGGCGGACGTGAACTCACGCTGACGATTGCGGTGCGCATGTCGATCAGCACGTCGCAGCGGATCATCTTCGACCCCTCGGCCTCGCCCAAGGCGCGGCGCGTGCGGCGCGGGATCATGACGGGGAAGGTCGACCCGTAGCCTCCCGCGCCACGACACGGCGGGGAAACGACGACGGGGGCGCCAGGTGGCGCCCCCGTCGTGCGTTGCATCTGTCGGGATCGGGCGGCTAGCTCGTCACCTTGGGGGCGACGTACTTGGTGATCCACCCCAGCACCTCGTTGTACCACAGGCGCGAGTTCTGCGGCTTGAGGATCCAGTGCCCCTCGTCGGGATAGACCAGGAAGCGCGACGGGACCCCCTGCCGCTGGAGCGCGGTGAAGAGCGATACGCCTTCGTAGTACGGGACGCGGAAGTCCTGCTCGCCATGGATCACGAGCATCGGGGTCTTCATGTCCTGCGCCGACAGGTGCGGCGACCAGCGGCGGTACTGCTCGTCCATCGCCTTCTTCTGCCAGAACGGGCCCCCGAACTCCCAGTCGGTGAACCAGATCTCCTCGGTGGCGCCGTACATGTTCTCGAGGTTGAAGATGCCGGCGTGCGAGACGAGCGCCTTGAAGCGATCGGTGTGCCCGGCGATCCAGTTGACCATGTAGCCGCCGTAGGAGCCACCGGCAGCCGCAACGCGGGACCCGTCCATCCACGGGTTCTTCATCAGCGCGGCGTCGAGCCCCTTCATGAGGTCGTCGTACGCCTTGCCTCCCCAGTCCTTCGTCACGCCGTCGGTGAAGGCCTGCCCATAGCCCGTCGAGCCGCGCGGGTTGATGGCGACCACCGCGGCACCGATCGAGGCAAAGAGCTGGAAGCTCCAGCGCCCGCCCCAGTTGTCGAGCCACGCCCCCTGCGGGCCGCCGTGGATGAGGAAGACCACCGGGTACTTCCTGGCCGGGTCGAAGTTGGGGGGCTTCACGACGAAGCCGTGCACCGAATCGCCTAACGCACCGGCGAACCAGAAGTCCTCGGCCGGGTTGAGCGACAGCTGGGCGATGGCGGCGTCGTTTTCGTGCGTGAGCTGGCGCTCGCGCCCCACGGGTTCGCGCGACGGGATCTCGGCGCGCACCCAGACCTCGGCCGGCGTGTGCGCCGCATCGCGCAACCAGGCCATCGTGCGCCCGTCGCGCGAGAGGGTGAAGCCGACGTTGTTGTTGGCGGTGATCTCGGCCGTGGGGGCGCCGATGGCGACGCCGCTCGCGGTGAGGGCGAAGCGGAAGAGCTTGTCGCGCCCGTGATCGCCGGTCCCGACGAACACGCTTCGACTGTCAGGGGTGAAGAAGTACGATTCGGCGTTGCGGTCCCACGCGGGGGCGACCTCGCGAGCGGTGCGCGCCGCGCGGTCGTACAGGAAGAGGCGCCAGCGGTCGGCCTCGAAGCCGGCGCGCGCCTGTGAGGCGTACGCGATGAAGCGGCCGTCGGGCGAGTAGACCGGGTTCTGGTCGGCCCCCTTGTTGCTGGCGGTGATGACGGTCGGCGCGCCGCCGGTCACCGGCACTGTGTAGACGTTGACGTCGGTGGACCAGGCGTCCTCGCGTCCGGCATCCTTGGCGGTGTACGCCACTTCGCGTCCGTCCGGGGCGAAGGCATACCCTTCGCTGCCACCGAAGGGCGGGACCGGCACGTCATAGCGCGCCCCGGCGGTGAGGTCCTGCAGGGCGCTGCCGTCAGGCGCAACCACGAAGAGGTGCGAGCGCGCCCCCTCGTCCCAGCTCGTCCAGTGGCGATAGAGCAGCGTTTCGGTGACGCGCGCCTTGACCTTGCTGGCGTCCTTGGCCTTGTCGCGCGCCGCGTTGCACGCGTCGTCGCCGCAATCGGGGTAGACCGACGACGTGAAGGCGATGCGGTCGCCGGTGGGCGACCAGACCGGGCCCGATGCACCGCCGTTGAGCGTCGTCAGGCGGCGCGGCGCGCTCCCGTCGGCGGCGGCGACCCACAACTGCCCCTGGGCGATGTACGCCACGCGCGTCCCGTCGGGTGACCAGCGCGCCTCGGTGGCCGGCACCGAATCGTTGGGCCAGCGGCGCGGGGCCCCGCCCGCCACCGGGATCACGTAGGTCGCCGGGAGTCGACGGTTGGCCTCCACATCGGTGGTGCGCACGGCGTAGAGGACGCGCGCGCCATCCGGGGAGAGCTGGGGATCGGCTACGGCGCGCAGGCGAGCGTTGTCATCCCAGGTGATGGCGCGGCGTGCCTGGGCCTGCAGTGGGGTGCTGGCGAGCGGCGAACCGCCAACGAGCGCGGCCGCGGCCAGGACCGAGAGGAGAAGCGAAGGCGATCGCATGGCGAACTCGGTGTTCGGGTGAAACGACAGCTACATCTTCACGCACGCATTGGGGCGCTGGTATCGGGGAGCGGGGCGCGCGTTGTCGGACTTGTACCACTCGACCTTGGCCGCGTCGCGCGCCGGCGCGCCGCGATAGGACCCGCGCATCATCGCCTCGATCTCGTCGGCCTCGCGCGGGAGGCCGCAGCTCACCCACTCGACCCCCTCTTCCGTCACCACATAGTCGTCCTCGATGCGCACGCCGATGTCGGCGTACTTGCGCACCGTGGCCCCGATGGCCGCCACCAACTGCGCGTTGCGGGGCGTCTTCGGGAGGATGTCGAGCAGGTTGCCTCGCACGTAGATCCCCGGCTCGATCGTGAAGGCGCTCCCCGGGTTCACGATCCCCGTGTAGTAGTACTGGTCGGGATCGTGCACCTCGAGGCCGATGCCGTGACCCAGCCCGTGCATGTAGTAGAGCCCTACCTGCGAGCACTGCCGCTGCTGCGTCCCCTCGCCACAGTCGTACGTGGCGTCCGGTGACTCGATGAGGCCGAGTCGTGCGAGCCCGGCGGCGATCACGGCGCGCGCAGAGTCGCTCATCGTGCGCGCCGGCTTCCCCGGCTTGATGTTGCGCTCGGCGGCGGCCTGCGCGTCGCGCACGACCTGGTACACGGCGCGCTGCTCGGGCGTGAAGGTTCCGCTCACCGGAAACGAGCGCGTGATGTCCGCAGCGTAGCCTTGGTACTGCGCCGCTACGTCCATCACGATGATGTCGCCCGCCTTCACGAAGCGGTCGTCCTTGTTGTAGTGCAGCGTGGTGGAGTTCTCCCCGGAGCCGACGATCGAGGCGTAGGCCGGGCGGTCGGCGCCGTTGCGCCGGAACATGTACTCCACCAGCGCCTGGATCTCGAACTCGTTCATCCCCGGCTCCACGGCGAGCATCGCCTCACGATGCGCGTCCATCGAGACGGCGACCGCCTTGCGAATGATCTCCAGCTCGGCCGCGCTCTTGGTGCCGCGCAGTTTGGCGACCACGGTATTGGCGCTGGCGATGGAGAGCGTGGGGCGAGCCGCCCGCAACTCGCGCACGAAGCGGTCGTCGCCGTTCAGCGTATCGCCCCCCTCCGACAGGTCGGCGAGGACGCGCAGCGTCGAGGCGCCGTCGAGCGCCGAGTCGAGCGCGGGCTGGAACTCGCCGATCGGGCGAGCGGCGAGACCGGTGAGCTGACCCGCGAGGGTGGGGCCGTTCCGTTTTCCACTCCACACTTCCTGTGCCGGGTTCTTCCCCTGCACGAAGAGCGTCCAGCGGACGTTGTCCCCCTTGCGGGTCATGAGCAGCGTGGCGTCGGCCTCGCGATAGCCCGTGAGATAGAGAAAGCCGGGCGACTGGAAGAACGACATGTAGTCCTGCACCGGCGATACCGCGCCCCGCGCGACGAAGACGCCGTCGCCCAATTGCTCGGCGAGCGCGGCGCGGCGGGCGGCGTGTTCGGCGAGCGGGACCTGCGCCGCCAGCGGCAACGCGCACAGCGCCGCGAGCGAGAGGGCCGCGAGGAGGGGGGCGGGGCGTGACGCGAGTCGTCGCATGATGGGGGCAGGACGGGTGGGCTACTTCAGCACGGCCTTGGCGATCGTCTGCAGCTGCATGTTGGACGTTCCTTCGTAGATCGTCCCGATCTTGGCGTCACGGTAGAACTTCTCGACCGGGTAATCCTTGGTGTAGCCGTACCCGCCGAGCAGCTCGACGCAGAGCGAGGTGGTGCGTTCGCACACCTGCGACGAGAAGAGCTTGGCCATGGCCCCTTCGCGGGCGATGTCGTGCCCGGCGTCCTTCAGGCGGGCGGCGTTGTACACCATGAGCCGCGCCGCCTCCACTTCAGTGGCCGCCTGCGCCACCTGGAACTGGATTCCTTGGAACTCGGCGAGTGCCTTGCCGAACTGACGGCGTTCCTTCAGGTAGGCAGTCGCTGCGGCGAGTGCTCCCTGCGCGACCCCGATCATCTGCGCCCCAATCCCGATGCGCCCCACGTTGAGCGTATCGATGGCGATCTTGTACCCCTGTCCCACCGTGCCGAGTACGTTGGCGTTGGGGACGCGGCAGTTGTCGAGCAGGAGTTCGACCGTGCTCGAGGCACGGATGCCGAGCTTGTCTTCCTTCTTGCCCACGGCAAAGCCGGGGAATTCGCGCTCGACGATGAAGGCGGTGATCCCCTTGTAGCCGGCGGTGGGGTTGGCATTGGCAAAGACGATGTAGATCCCGGCCTCGGCGCCGTTGGTGATCCACAGCTTGCGTCCGTTGAGGACCCAGTCGTCGCCGTCACGCTCCGCGCGCGTGGCGAGCGCGAAGGCGTCGGAGCCGGACCCTGCCTCGGAGAGCGCGTACGACCCGACGGTCCCCGCGGTGAGTCGCGTGAGGTACTCGGCCTTCTGCGCGTCGGTGCCGTAGGTGCGCAGCGGGTACTCGACCAGCGTGTTCTGCACGTCGACGAGGATTGCGGCCGACGCGTCGACCTTGCTCAGCTCCTCGACGGCGAGGGCGACCATCATCAGCGAGCCGCCGGCACCGCCGTGCGCTTCGTCGACTTCGATCCCCATGAGGCCGAGTTCGAAGACCTTGGCGATGATCGAGGAGTCGACCTTGCCGTTGCGCTCCATCTCCGCCACCAGGGGGCGGACTTCCTCGTCGGCAAAGGCGGCGACAGCGTCGCGAAACAGGAGCTCGTCTTCGGAGAACGTCGTAAGTGGGGCGGTCATGGGAGTGTTGCGGTCGAGTGGGCGCGGCCGGGGCGTTTCGGTGCCGCCATCGGGCCCCGATAATGTAGCGCGCGGAATCCCTGATACGACGACGGGCGCCTCCCTGGGAAGGCGCCCGCTATCGGTGGCGTGGTCAGGCCAGGTGCGGCGATGCTACACGCCGTACTCGCCCGTCGCCGTTCCGGGGAGGGCCGCGACCACCGGCTCGTTCCACCCGGCCTCCTCTGTCGACTTCCGACGCACGCGCCACTTCTCGAGGGCGAGGTAGAGCGTGGGGAGGACGAAGAGGGTGAGGATGGTGCTCGTGATCAGCCCGCCGATGACCACGCTGGCCAGCGGACGCTGCACCTCGCTCCCCGGGCTGTGCGAGAGCGCCATCGGGACGAAGCCCAGGCTCGCCACCAACGCGGTCATGAGCACCGGGCGCAAACGATCGGCAGCGCCGCGGCGCACCGCGAGATCGAGCGGGAGTCCGCCGGCACGCAGCGCGTTCATGTGCGAGACGAGCACGACGCCGTTGAGCACCGCGATGCCGAACAGCGCGATGAAGCCGATGCTGGCCGACAGGTTGAGGTTGAGCCCGCGCAGCCAGAGCACCGCGATCCCGCCGACGAGGGCGAAGGGCACGTTGGTGAGGACGAGGAACGACTGCGTGATGGAGCGGAACGAGGCGAAGAGCAGCAGGTAGATGAGGAGGAGCGCCGCCGGAACGACGATGGTGAGGCGCCCCATCGCCCGTTGCTGGTTCTCGTACTGCCCGCCCCACTCGAGGAAGGTCCCCGCGGGGAGTTGCACCTCGCGGGCGATGCGCGCACGCACCTCCTGCACGAAGCTCCCCAGGTCTCGCCCGCGCACGTTGCTGAGCACGAGCGCTCGCCGCTGCCCGTCCTCGTGGCCGATGAGTTCCGGCCCGGTCGTGGAGACGAGTTCCGCCACCGCCGTCAGGGGGACCATCGCACCGGACGGGGTGCGGATGGTGAGCTGCGACAGCGCCGAGATGTCGTTGCGCTGCGCGTCGGGGTAGCGCACCACCATCCCGATGCGCCGCGGCCCGTCGACCAGTTCGCTCGCCACCTGCGACCCCATCGCCAGCTCGACCGGACGCTGCACATCGGCGACCGACAGCCCGTACTGCGCCAGGGCGTCGCGCTTGATGCGAATGGCGATCTGTCCCGACCCTTCGCTCACCTCGACGGCGGCGTCGGCGTTGCCGGGGATCGTGCTGATGATCGACAGCATCTGCGCGGCCAGGCGCTGGTTCTGCTCGATGTTGTTGCTGACGACCTTGATGCCGAGGTCCGTCTTGATCCCGCTCTCGGCCTCATCCAGTCGCATCTGCAGCGGCTGCGTGAACGAGATCTCGAGGCCGGGGATCACCGCGAGCACCGAGTCGAACACGGTGACCAGTCCGTCCTGGTCTTTCGCCGTCGTCCACTCGTCCTGCGGCTTGAGGATGACGTACATGTCCCCCTCGAACAGCCCCATCGCCTCGGTCGCGAGGTCGGGGCGCCCTTCCTTGGTCACCACCGTCACCACTTCGGGGAACTTCCGGATGATGCGCTCGGCCTGCTGCGACAGCCGGGTCGCCTCATCCAGCGAGATGGACGGGAGACGACGCGAGGTGATCAGGATCGATCCCTCGTTGAGCTTGGGCATGAACTCGGTCCCGATCCATCCTAACGAGGCCACCGCAATGGCGACGAGCACGACCGACACGCCGACGATCTGGAAGCCGCGGGCCAGGATCCACTCCAGTCCATTCGCGTACTTCCGGTTGAGCGACTCGAAGAACGGGCTCGGCTTCTCCTCGTGATGGTGCAGGAGCCAGCCACTGATCGACGGGATGTAGGTGAGCGCGAGCAGGAGCGAGCCGAGCACCGCCGTCACCACCGTGAAGGCCATCGGCTTGAACATGCGCCCTTCCATCCCGTCGAGCGTGAAGATCGGGATGTAGACCGCGACGATGATGGCGATGCCGAACAGGATCGGGCGCCCCACCTCGACCGCCGCCGAGCGGAAGAGCGTGAACCGTTCGCTTTCCCGGCCGTGCTCCAGGCGTCGCACGAAGTTCTCCACCATCACCACCGACGCGTCGACGATGAGGCCGAAGTCGAGCGCACCGAGGCTCATCAGGTTGGCCGAATAGCCGAAGAAGAACATCCCGCCAAAGGCGATGAGCATCGAGAGCGGGATGACCGAGGCGACGATGAGCGAGGCCCGCACGTTGCGCAGGAAGAGGAAGAGCACCGCGATGACGAGGAGCCCTCCCTCGATCAGGTTCTTCGCCAGCGTCCGCGTCGTGCGCCCCACCAGGTCGGTCTGGTCGTAGAACGGGGTGATCTCCACGTGGGCCGGAATCGCGGCGCGGATCTCCTCCATGCGCTCGCGCACCGCCTTGATCACGCGCCGGGAGTCGGCCCCCTTGAGCTTGAGCACCATCCCGCTCACGACTTCGCCGGCGCCGTCCTTCGTGACGGCCCCCTGCCGCGGGAGCGCACCGATCTTCACCTCGGCCACGTCGGCCACGCGCACCGGCATCCCGTTGGCGGAGGCAATCACGATCTGCTCGATGTCGCGCGCCCGGTCCACGCGCCCGAGGCCGCGCAGCGTGTAGCGCTCGCCCCCCGTCTCGAGGTAGGAGCCGCCGAACGACATGTTGTTGTCGGCGAGCGCCCGATGCACGTCATCGATCGTCAGGCGGCGCGCCGTCAGGCGCGTCGGGTCCACCTCGACCTGGATCTGCTCCGTGTACCCGCCCCACGTGTTCACCTCGGACACACCGGGCACGGTGCGCAGGCGCGGGCGGATGGTGTACTCCTGCAGCGTCTTGAGTTCGGTGAGCGAGAGCGAGTCGCTGGTGACCACGTACTGGTACAACTCGCCCATCGGCGTCGAGACGGGGCCTAACGTGGCCTCCACCCCCGCCGGCAACGATCCCTTCGCGTCGTTGAGCCGCTGCTGCACCAGCGTCCGCGCGAAGTAGATGTCCATCTTGTCGGGGAACGGGACCGTGATGAGCGACAGCCCGAACTTCGACACCGAGCGCACCTGGTCGGCCCCCTGGATCCCCATCAGCGAGGACTCCAACGGGTAGGTCACGAGGCGCTCCACATCTTCCGGCGCCATCCCCGGGGCGACGGTGATCACCTCGACGCGCGTCCCCGTGAGGTCGGGGAAGGCATCGAACGGGACGCGCATCAGCGCGAACAGCCCGAGCCCGACGATCGTCAGGACGCCACCGATGACAAACAGCCGGTTGCGGAGCGAAAACTCGATGAGCTTCTGCATGCTCAGCCTCCGCGCCGCTTCAGGATCTCGGCCTTCGCCACCGAGGCCCCGCCCACGATCACGACCGTGCCGGTGTCGACCCCGCTCAGGATCTCGGCCAGCGTCCCGGTGCGACGCCCCACACGCACGCGGATCGCCTGCAGCTGCATGCCCTCGCCACGCGGCGCGGCGGCGATCACGACCGTATCCCCCTCGAATGACTGCACCGCACCCGACGGGACCACCGACACCAGCCCGGCCGCCGCACCCGAGAGCTCTGCATTCGCGAACATCTCCGGCTTGAGGATCGAGCGCGTGTCCTTCACCGCGGCGTGTACCTCGACCGTGCGCGTCAGCGTATCGACCGATGGGAAGACCCGCGACACCGTCGCCTGAAAGCGCTCGCTGGGTGCCGCGCTCACCGTGAAGCTTACCGGGGCTCCGACGCGCGCCGCCGCGGAGGCCGCGTCGGGGACCTGCAGTACCAACGTGAGCGCCGTCGTGCGGCTGACGGTGACCAGCGGGGCGCCCACCAGGACCACGTTGCCGGGTTGCACCTCGCGGGTGATCAACAGCCCATCCAGCGGGGCACGCACGAGCACCCAGTGCGGGTCGACCCCCGCCACCTCGGGGCCGTCGCCCAGCAGGTGCTCCAGGAACTCCTCGGCGCGCGCCAGCTCCGCGGCCGCACTCTCGCGCGTCGCCTCGGCGTCGGTGCGCATCCCGCGCAGCTTCTCGAGTTCCGCCAGCGACAGCGCCTTGAGTCCGTACAGCCGCTCGCCGCGATCTGAGGCGCTCCGCGCCACGCGCAGGTCCGAGTCGGCGCGCGTGAGGTCCGCCTTCGCGCGCGACAGCGCCGCGCGCGCATCCATCATCTCGTGGCTGTGGATCGCCACCAGCAGCTGGCCCTTTCGGACGCGGTCGCCCGGCATCGCGTAGACCTTCACCACGCGCCCCTCGACGATCGAGCCGATCGGTTCCGTGCTCGCCTGGTCGAGCGTGAGGCGACCCGGCGCGCGCCAGGTGTCGCGCCACGCCGCGCGCGTGACCGCCCCCGTCGTGAAGCCGGCGATCTTGACCGACTCGGCCGACAGCAGCGCCGTGTCGGCGGGAGCCGACGTCGCCGCGTCGCCCGTGGCCGGGATGCTTGCCCCCTCGCCCTGGCCGGAACAGCCGACGGCGACGGCGAGGAGGACGGTTCGTGCGAAACGGGGACGCATCACGGCTTCTCCAGGAGCGGCGCCCCAAGGGCGCGATTGAGCTCGAGCGTGGCCAGGTGGATTTCCACCGTCCAGCGCAGGG
Source organism: Gemmatimonadota bacterium (assembly GCA_016719105.1). NCBI lineage: Bacteria > Pseudomonadati > Gemmatimonadota > Gemmatimonadota bacterium. The sequence goes on from JADKAQ010000002.1 coordinate 94,417, forward strand.
CAGCGGCGCGCGATTCCGCGCGCGCGCGTTGGGCCTCGACCAGTTCCATCAGCGACAGGGCGCCCTCGCGGTACGCCCCCTCGGCGATCTGCGCGACTTCGGCGGCCCGCGCGTCGATCCCCGCAGTCCCCGCCTCCAGCGCCTCGCGCATCGCCGCCACACCGCGCAGCGCCGCGACCACCTCGCCACGCACGCGCAGTTCGGCATCCCGCAACTCGGCCTGCGCCACGAGCGATTCCCCCTTCGTGCGTTCGCGCAGCCCCTCGTTCCGGCTAAACAGCGGCAGCGGTACGATCACGCCGAGCACCTTGGTGGTGTAGCCGCTCGTCACCTTGTAGCCCGTCACGAGCTGCAGGTCGGGGACGATCCCCCGGCGCTCGGCGGCGGCCCGGTGCTCCGCCTCGCTCGCCGCATGGCGAAAGGCGGCCAGGTCGGGGCGCTGTGCCAGCGCGCGCGTCAGTGCGGTCGGTTCGTCGAGCGCCGTGACCGGGACCGTGGCCGTGGCGAGGCGCGCCAGCGGGGGGAGCGAATCCTCGGGGAGCCCGAGCACCCGGGCGAGATCGCTGCGCGAGCGCGCCGCCTCGATACGCGCCGTCGCTTCGGCGATGCGCGCGCGGTCGGCTTCGAGCCGCGTCCGAATCGCCGCCACCTCGGCCACCGCCCCCTCGCGGAAGCGCGTGGCGTCGAAGCTCGCGATGTTCTCGCGCGCCTGGCGCTCCTCGGTCGCCGCCGAGAGCAGTTCGCTCCCGAGCGCCGCCCGCCAGTAGGCGCGCATCACGTCACCCTCGAGCTGCCGAGCGACGGCGCTCGAATCGGCCCGCCCCCGCGCGACCAGCTCGCCTCCTGCCGATCGCACCGCGAAGCGCCGTCCGGTCACGTCGAGCGGGATCTGCAGCGTGCCGAAGATGTCGGGCTGCAGCGGGCTGGTGAGGTTCTCCCGTCGCCACTCCAGCGTCGGGTTGGGAAAGGCGCCGTCGTTGCGCGCGCGCCCCTGCGCCACCAGGCGGCGGGCGTGGGCCGTCACGGCGAGCGGGCCGCGGGCGCGGGCGATGGCCACGGCCTGGTGAACCGTGAGCGCGGCGTCTGCCCCGCGATCCTGCCCGTGGAGGGGCAAGGCGGAGGCGAGCAGGACGCAGGTCGTGCCAAGGACGAGTCTCATGGCTCGCATCCTACTCCCGGGCAATGAACGGATTGTGAACGACGTTCAGACTTTCTAACCGGGAGGACAACGCTCGGCATGGTCCGAGCGCTGGGCAGGGCCGTCGGGCCGCGCCGCCCGGGTAGGGCCGCGCGCCAGGGCCCCGGGGCGGGATCGGTTGATCGGGCCGGGATTACGGCTGTGGAAACCCGGCGCTGCCCCCGGTGCGTAGCCGCGATGCGGAGAGGAGCGGGCTAGCGCTGCTCCAGCGAGCCGATGCTTCCGGCCGTGCGATGGACCGACGGCGCCTGCGACTGCCAGAGCACGGGTTGAAGGAACGCGCGGGCCGCACGCATCGCGGCCTCACCCCGGGCGTCGTTCGCCAGATCGCGTGTGCCCTCGGGGTCGGCCTCGAGATCGTAGACCTCGAAGTGCGTCGGCGTGCGCACCTGCTCGATGACCAACTGGCCGCCCAGGACGACGCTCCGCCATCCACGGGTCGTGCTGGCGGGCGACTCGGGGGTCCACGTGCCGCTGGAGAACGAGGCGAGGATCGGACTGACAGGGCGCGTGCTGCCGACGGCTGTGGTGTCCCAGTGATGCGACAGGGTGCGTCCGGGGAGCTCGGCGGACTTTGGTCCCATGGCCAGCACGGTCGCGGCGACGTCGCGCAGCGACACGAAGTCCCGAACGCGAAGTCCGGCCGGCGCGCGACCCGGAGCGCGGACCAGCAGGGGGACGTGCAGCAGCTGCGGATAGAGCGTGTTCGCGTGCTCCCACTTCTTGTGTTCCCCGAAGTGCTCGCCGTGATCGGACGTGACGATCACGACCGTCTCGTCGAGCACCCCGCGCGCCTTCAGGGAGTCGAGCAGGGCCCCGAGGTCGTGATCGAGTGAAGCGAGCGACTCCTCGTACGCGTGCAATTCGCCTTGCACCTGTGACGGTGTCATGGCGGCCTTGCCGAGCCGGAAGCCGAGCCCCCCGAGGCCGTACCGTGTCATCTCGTTGCGGCGAACCGAGTCGGGGCCGAAGCGGCCGCGGAACGGCGCCGGTGGGGCATAGACCTCGTGCGCGTCCATGTAGTTGACGACGGCGAAGAAGGGGCGCCGCGCGGTGCGCTGGTCGAGCCACTCCAGCAGCTCCGCGTTTGCAGCTGGGGCGCGTTTCCGGTTCACCGTATCGTATCGACCGAGCACTCGGCGGAGCCGCGGCCAATAGGCCAGCCGTCGGAGCACTGCGGAACTCACGAGCAGCTGGCGGGCGGAGATGCCGTAGTCCCGATACCGCTGGAATCCGCGCTCCAGCCTGACCTCGGTCGACATCATGTAGTTGGCCATGAAGGCGCCGGTCACGTAGCCGTGCCTCGACAGGACCTGGGCGAGCGTCGTCGTCGTGTCGTCGAGCGGGGTGAGCCAGTCGACGGTGAGTTCGTGCGGATAGCGACCCGTGAGCATGCTGGCGTGCGACGGGACCGTCCACGGCGCGGTGGCGATCGCGCGTTCGAAGACCACGGCCGATTGGGCGAGGGAATCCAGGCGTGGGGTCGTCGGATCGCTCGCGCCATACAGGCTCATGCTCTGCGCGCGCACGGTGTCGAGGATGAGCAGCAGGACGTTCGGCGCGTCGCTCGGCGGTGCGGGGAGCGCCGCGATCGCCCGCGCTTCGCGCCCGCGCGGCACGAGGATCATCGTGGCGGCCAGCACCGCGACGGCGCCGCCCAGCGGGACCAACGTGCGGCGGGCGAGCCGGTCGAGCCCCTCGCCGTTCGTTAGGCGCCCCACCTGCGTGCCAACGCCGGCGGCCAGGATCAGCGCCGCCCACTGGCTGAGCTGCGGGAACAGCAGGGTGATCGACCAGGTCGCGAGGAAGGCCAGCGCCGTCGTCGCGAGCTGCAACGCCCGCGCCGGTGACCGGCGCTGGAGCGGATGGAGCGCGGTCGCCAGGACCGTGCCGACGACGAGAAACACCACCAGCCCGGCGAGCGGCGACATCCACGCGATGTGGGCGGGTGCGTAGATCCGCATCCGCCCGAACCACGTATGCTGGACCAGCGGCACGATCCCCTCGACCATTCCGGTCGCGAGCCCCAGCCACGCGGCGCGTACCACGACGCGGCGCGTCGTGGACAGGGATCGGTCACTCACGGGGGCCGCGGGCGGCATGGTGCGAGCGTCAGGTGGGGGCAGTTGACGGTCCGAAACCTGACACCCTAACGCGGCAGCTCAGTCCCGGTCAGGGACCCCGATCACAGTCGACGCTAAGGGTTCGCTAAACAGCGGCGCCAGCCGGGAAGCTCACGCGAAAGCGCGCCCCCCCCAGCACACTCTCGCCGACGGAGATGCGCGCGCCATGCTGATGCGCGATCCACTGCGCAATCGCCAGCCCCAGGCCGCTCCCCTCCGGGGCACGCTGCCGAGCGGCTTCGCCGCGAAAGAAGCGCTCGAATACGTGTTCGCGCTCCGCGGGGGGAATCCCGATCCCCGAATCGTCCACGTCGAGGATGGTGTGCCCCTTGTCGCTGCTCACGCGAACTTCGATGCGCCCGCCGCTCGGCGTGTAGTGCAGGGCGTTATGCAGCAACACCCCCAGCATGCGCCCCGTCAGCCGCACATCGAGGCGCGCCGGGGCCTCGTCGAGCGCCGCGACCTCCAGCGTGATCCCCCGTCGCCGCGCCTCCGCGTGCCACGGCGACAGCGCATCGCTCACCACGTCGTCCAGATAGCACGGCTGCAGCACCGCATCCACGCTCCCGGCGTCGGCCCGGGCCAGCTGCATCAACTCGTCGACGAGCGACGAGGCATGTCGCAGGTCCTCGTGGATTCGTTCAACCGACTGTCGGTCGTCAGGCGACGGCGGGAGGGCGAGTCGCGTCTCGGACTCGCCCAGCATGCGAGCCATCGGCGTGCGCAATTCGTGCGCGGCATCGGCGAGGAATCGCCGCTGTTGCGCGAGCGCCGAGTCGAGCCGGTCGAGCAGGGCGTTGAAGCGTCGCCCCAACCGTCCCAGCTCATCGTGCTCGTCGGCGATGGGGAGTCGCCCGGTCGGCGAGGTCGCGTCGATCTGTTCGGCGGCGGCCGCCATCATCCCCACCGGGCGCAGCGCACGCCCGGTGACGAGCCACCCCGCCAACGCCGCCAGCGCCACCGCGAGCGGGAGGGCCACGAGCGTCGCCTGGTCGATCCGCCGCTGCGCCATCGCCAGGTCGGCCACGCTGACGCGCAGCCGCAACTTCCACCCCGGCGCGAGGGCCGGCTCCAGCGCGGCCACATACGTGCGCACCGGAGGGCGCGGCATGGCGCGCGCGCTCGGAAGCCGGGCCTGCGCGAAGTTCGACGAATCGGGGCGGAGGAACTCGAGCCCCATCCCGGCGAAGACCAGCTCGCCCGCGATGTGCAGCAGCGTGGCGTCGACCTGATGGTACTCCGACAGCTCGGCCCGGAAGAACGAGCGCACCAGGTCGATGTTGCGTTGGACGGCGTCTTCGTGCTGCACCGCGAGCGCGCGACGCGCGATGCCGCGCATCGCGATGACCGACAGGAGGAGGAGGACGAAGACGCTCCCCGCGTACCACGCCGTCATGCGACGGCGAATGCGGGGGCTAGGCCTCACCGGGCGCGTGCGTGTCGCGGTTCCCCGAGTCGATAGCCCGCCCCGCGAATCGTGTGCAGGAGCGGCGATTCGTTAGGGTCGTCGACCTTCTTTCGCAACCGGGCAATGTAGACGTCAATGACGTTGCTCGCGGGGTCGTAGTTGTCATCCCAGGCGTGGGCGCTGATCTTCTCGCGCGTCACCACCTCGCCAGCGTGACGCATGAGGTACTCGAGCACGGCGAACTCCTTGCTCGTCAGCGAAATCTGTCGCCCGTTACGTTCGGCCATGCGCGTCCCCGTGTCGAGGGCGAGCTGGTCGACCCGCAGCGTCGTGGGGACGACCACCGCCGGGCGGCGCAGGAGGGCGCGCACGCGTGCCTCCAACTCGGCCAGCACGTACGGCTTGACCACGTAGTCGTCGGCGCCGAGGTCGAGACCGGCAATCCGGTCCTCGACCGTGTCGCGCGCCGTGGCCATCAGGATGCGGATCGCCGACCCCGACGCCCGCAGACGGCGGCACACCTCCAGCCCGTCGATCCCCGGCAGGCGGATATCCAGCACCGCCACGTCGTATTCGTTCATCGCCGCGAGGCGCATGGCATCCTCGCCCGACGGCGCTACATCGACGGCAAAGCCGGTCTTTCGCAGGTACGTCGCGGCCGATTCGGCGATTCGTGTGTCGTCTTCAACGAACAGGAGTCGCATTCGGGAGGTCCCGGGGCGGGGTGACTGTCGCGCGGCGAGACGATAGCTCACCGGTGCAGTAGATCCTAACCGGATTGAATGAACTCACGATGACTGCCCGGCGGTGAACCGGGCGAAACGGGGGCTCCCCGGGCTATTCGAGCACCCCCAGCGCCAGCGCGACCTTGCCGAAGGGGGCCGAGACCTGCACCCCCTGGACCTCGCTCCGCACGAGGGCCAGCATCTCGCGCGCGATGGCGATCCCCTCGGCGACCGCGTGCTCCGCCGACTGCCGGTTGGCCACGCGCATCCGTTCGAGGATCTCGTCAGGCACCACGACTCCGGGCACCTCGTTGGCCAGGAACTCGGCGTTGCGCAACGAGACCAGTGGCCAGATGCCGGCCACGATCGGGATGTGCGCCCCCCCGATCTCGCGCAGGAAGCGCTCGAGCTGGCGGGGGTCGAAGACCGGCTGCGTGATCGCGAACTCGGCCCCCGCTTCCACCTTGTAGTCGAAGCGTTCGCGCTCCACGGACGGGTCGATCGCCGCCGGGTTCACGCCGACGCCGATGGTGTAGCGTGTCGGGGCGCCGATCGGGTTGCCGCCGGGATCGAGCCCGCGATTGAGGTTGCGCACGAGGTTCGTGAGCCCGATCGAGTCGATGTCGAAGACCGCCGTTGCGTCGGGGTACGGCCCCATTTTTGGCGGGTCGCCCGTCACGAGCAGGAGGTTGTGCAGCCCCATGGCCGCCCCCCCCAGCAGGTCGGAGAGCATCCCCAGGAGGTTGCGGTCGCGGCAGGCATAGTGGCACACCGCCTCGATGCCGACCTGCTGCTCGATGAGGAGCGACGTCATCATCGCCCCCATCCGGCTCTGCGCGCGCGGCCCGTCGGGGACGTTCACCGCGTCTACGCCAGCCACCTTGAGCGCCCGCACGTCCTCGAGCATGCGCGTCGCATCCACGCCGCGCGGCGGCACGATCTCCACCGACGAGACAAACTCCCCGGAGACGAGCTTGCGTCCCCAGTTTGACCGGTCCGCCAGTGGTACTGGTGTCACCCCTGCATGCCGCACGACCCCGCGCTCGCCCCTCGCGAGCGCACTCCCGTCTCCCGTCTCCCGTCTCCCGTCTCGCGAAGAGCGAGGCACGAGCGGTCGAATCCCCTCCACCATCGCATGGATGTGCGCCGGCGTCGTGCCGCAACATCCGCCGATGACCTTGGCGCCGGCCTGCAGCAGGTGGCGCGCGTACGTCGCCATGTACTCGGGGCTCGCCATGTACATCTTGCGCCCCCCGACCTCGCGCGGCATGCCGGCGTTGGGCATCGCGCTCAGCTTGCGACGCGTGACCGCGGCCATGCGTTCGATCGCCTCGAGGATGATCTGCGGCCCCACCGAGCAGTTGAGCCCGATCACGTCGGCGCCTAACGCATCGAGTGAGCGCGCCACGTCCTCCGGTGTCACGCCGAAGACCGTGACGCCCTCCACGTCCACCGTCATCTGGGCGATGAGCGGGAGGGCAGGGGCCACCGCGCGGGCGGCCAGCACCGCCTGCGTCACCTCGTCCAGGTCGGCGAAGGTCTCGAGGATGAGGCAGTCGACCCCGCCGTCGCGCAACGCCGCGATCTGCTCCTCGAACGCTGCGCGCGCCTCCTCCAGGCTCGTCGGGCCATACGGCTCGAGGCGCACGCCTAACGGGCCGACGGCGCCCGCGACCAGCGCCGCATCGCCCGCCGCCTCGCGCGCCACGCGCGCGGCGGCACCGTTGATCGATGCGACCTCTCGCTCCAGCCCGAAGTGCGCCAGCTTGAACCGGTTGGCGCCGAACGAGTTCGTCTCCAGCACCTCGGCCCCCGCCTTCACGTACTCCTCGTGGACCCCGCGTACCAGGTCGGGCGCACGCAGCGAGAGTTCGTCGTAGCACTGGTTGATGAAGACGCCGCGCTGGTAGAGCATCGTCCCCATCGCGCCGTCGAAGACGATCACCGCATCCGGGTCCGTCAGGCGCGCCAGGAGTCGCTCGCGCGTGCGCGTGCCATTCGATACCACGGCGTCGGTCCCGATCGGGGCGCTCATGGTTGCACCGCCGTGGCCGGAGCCTCGGTGCGCTCGCTCCCTTCGCCCCGCACGGCGTAGTACTTCGCCTCGGGGTGATGGACGATCAGCGCCGCCGTGGATTGCTCGGGGATGAGCTGGCGTGCGCTGGTGAGCAGCATGCCTAACGCATCGGCCGGGAGGAGCCGAAAGACCGTGTCGTGGTCGTCCAGGTCCGGGCACGCCCCGTACCCCCACGAGTAGCGCTTCCCGCGCCCCGCTGGTACCCCCAGCTCGGCGCGAATCCGACGGTGCAGCCACTCGGCGGTCGCTTCTGCGGCCTCCACCGCCAGCCCATGTGAATAGAACGCCTCGCTGTATTCCCCCTTCGCCTGCAACGCCTCGAAGCGACGCGTCGCCTCGTCACCGACCGTCACCACCTGCAACCCGATCACGTCGACGTCCCCCGACTCCACCGACCGGAAGTAGTCCGCCAGGCACAACCGCTCCCGTCCCTCCTGGCGCGGGAAGTGGAAGCGCGCGATCTCGCGCAGCGACCCGCCGTCGGCGTCCCACGCGTCGGGGTCGTAGACGATGACGTCGTTCCCCTGCGACTGCACGGGGAAATAGCCGTAGGCCGCCTGCGGGACGAGCCACCCCTCGCGCACCGCCTCCTCCTTGAGGCGCGCCAGCGCGGGCTCGAACTCCGAGCGCACCGTCTCCCGGTACGCATCGCCCGATCCGCGCGCCCCCCACTGCAGGCGATACAGCTCGTCGAGGTCCAGCAGGTCGAAGACCTCGCCTAACGGGATGTCGCGCAGGATGCGCGTCCCGAGGAAGGGCGCCTCCGGCACCGCGTGATCGGCCGAGACGGCGCTGCGCGCGCCAGCCGAATCGCCGCGCGCCATGTCCTTGCCGACCGCGGTATTGAGGAAGACGTCGGACCGCGCGTCGGCCAGCGCCCGGTCCATGAAATCGCGCCGCGTGGACGGGTCCTGCAGCCGGTCCATCGTCTCCAATCCCTCGAAGGCGTCCTTGCAGTAGAAGACGCCGGACTCGTACGGCCGCTCGCCGTCGACGAAGAGCGCCCGGCGCCCGAAGCGCCGGTTGATCGCCGCCCCGCCGATCAGCACCGGCACCTGCACCCCGCGCCGGTCGAGCTCCTGCACGCACATCGGCATCTGTTTGGACGTGCTCACGAGGAGCGCCGAGAGCCCGATGGCGTCGGCGTTCACCTCGATCGCCTTTTCGATGATCGTGTTGACCGGGACCTGCTTCCCCAGGTCGTACACGGTGTAGCCGTTGTTGGAGAGGATCGTGTTCACCAGCGACTTGCCGATGTCGTGCACGTCGCCGTACACCGTGGCGAGCACCACGCGCCCCTTGGTGTATCCCTCCTGCTTCTCGAGGAACGACTCGAGATGCTTGACCGCCTTCTTCATCACCTCGGCGGATTGCAGCACGAACGGGAGGATGAGCTCCCCGGCGCCGAACTTGTCGCCGACCTCCTTCATGGCCGGCAGCAGCACCTCGTTGAGCACCTGCACCGGCCGCTCGCGTACCCCCGCCGCATCGAGCGCCCCCTCGATCCCCTCCTTCTTGCGGTGCACCACCATCCAGTGCACCCGCTGCTCCGGGGTCATCCCTTCGGTCGGATCGGCGCGCTCACTCGTCTTCTCGTCTTCCCGTCGTCCCGACTTCTCGAAGTATTCGATGAAGCGCTGCAGTGCATCCGCGCGCTTGTTGAAGACCAGGTCGTCCGCCAGCTGCCGTTCTTCCGTCGAGATCTCCGCGTACGGCGTCACGTGCGCCGGGTTCACGATCGCCGCGTCGAGTCCCGCCTGCACACAGTGGTGCAGGAAGACCGAGTTGAGCACGGCGCGCGCCTCGGGGGCGAGGCCGAAGGAGACGTTCGACACACCGAGGATCGTCAGGACTCCCGGCAGCTCCCGCTTGATGAGGCGAATCCCCTCGATCGTCTCGTGCGCCGAATCGATCCACTCGGCGTCACCGGTGGCGAGGGTGAAGGTCAGCGCGTCGAAGATGAGATCCGACGACTGCATCTCGTACTCGCCGACGACGATGTCGTGGATCGCGCGCGCCACCTCGAGCTTCCGCTCGCGCGTCTTGGCCATCCCGACTTCATCGATGGTGAGCGCGACGAGTGCGGCGCCGTGCGTGATCGCCATGGGGACGACGGAGTCGATGCGCGCGCGCCCGTTCTCCATGTTGATGGAGTTGATGATCGCGCGCCCCGGGATGTGTTCCAGCGCCGCCTGGATCACGCTCGCCTCGGTGGAGTCGACCATGATCGGCGTCTCGACCGACATCGAGAGGAGCTTGGTGACGGTCGCCATCTGCGCGGCTTCGTCGCCGCGCTCGGTGAGGGCCACGCAGACGTCCAGCACGTGGGCGCCGGACTCCGCCTGCTCGCGCGCGACCTCGAGGATCCCCTCGTAGTCGTCCGCCAGGAGCAACCGCTTGACCTTGCGCGACCCCTGCGCGTTGACGCGCTCGCCCACGAGGAGCGGGGGCGGCGACTGGTGCAGGGTGATGGCCCGCATCGCCGACGAGGCGCGCGGGACGGCGTGGTGCGCGCGGTGCAGGGAATTGGCACCGCCGGGAATGGAATGATGACGGGAGTCGGCGTGCGTGGCGCTAGCGTTGTTGTTGGGGGGGGCCCCCCGCTCGCCGTCCCCCGCTCCCGCCCGCACCCCCAACGCGTCCACCGCCGCACAGATCGCCTGCAGGTGCTCCGGCGTCGTCCCGCAGCACCCCCCCACGATCCGCACGCCGAAGTCGCGCACGAACTCCCCCAGCATCTCGGCCATCGCCGCCGGCTCCAGGGGATACACCGCGTCCCCCGTCCCCGTGTTCAACGGCAACCCCGCGTTGGGAATCACCGACACCGGCCGCGTCGCGTGCTGCGACAGGTAGCGCACCGGCTCGCGCATGTGCTCCGGCCCGGTCGAGCAGTTGAGCCCGATCACGTCCGCGCCTAACGACTCGAGCGTCGTCATCGCGCTGGCAATGTCCGTCCCCAGCAGCATGCGCCCGCTCGTGTCCAGCGTGATCTGCGCCTGCACCGGGATGCGGTAGCCCAACTCGCGAAAGAGCCGCGCAAAGCCGGCCAGCGCCGCCTTCACCTCGAGGATGTCCTGCGACGTCTCCACGAGCAGCACGTCGACCCCGCCCTCGATCAGGTACTTCGCCTGCGTGTAGTAGTCCTCGCTCAACGCCTCGAACGTCACGTTCGAGAGCGCCGGGTCGCTGCTCGACGGCAGCATCCCCGTGGGCCCGATCGACGCCGCGACGAAGCGCGGGCGCTCCGGCGTCGCGTACGTGTCGCACGCCGCGCGCGCCAGCCGCGCCGCCGCCACGTTGATCGCCTGCACCTTGTCCCCGAGCCCCCACTCCTCCAGCCGCCGCGGGGTCGACTGGAAGGTGCACGTCTCGACCACATCGCTCCCCACCGCCAGGAACGACTCGTGGATCGACTGGATCACGTCCGGGCGCGTGAGCACCAGATGATCGTTGCACCCTTCCAGCGACTTCCCGCCGTAATCCTCGGCGGTCAGGTGGTAACGCTGGATGTTCGTCCCCATCGCGCCGTCGTAGACCAGCACCCCGCGCGCGAGCGCGTCCAGGTAGCCGGATCGGACGGGGAGGTGGAAGGCGTTGGCCGTGTGGGACACCGGGTTCCTCTGCATAAAAAAATGCCCGGGCAGTGGTGCGCCGGGCGGGCGCTTTAGCGGAATGTTTTACGTGGCCGCAAGTTGCCGGGAAATCGCCACGATCCATCGATTGTCACCCCGCTGGTGCGCCCGTCACCCGAATGCGCGCCCCCGAGGTGCATGGAGGAATAGCGCGCTGAGGCCCGCCGGACAAGCGCACGGCGCTCGCGAAGCGCCCGCGCCGTTCATCGCCAGGGCCCGCGCTGCCTACGGTGCGCGGCGCGCCGGCGGGGTGTCGAAGCGCACGCGCCCACTCTCGCGTGCCCGTGCCTTGACGTACTGCGCCAGCGCCGCCAGCCGCTGCCGCTCGAGCGGCAACGCGAGGTCGGCCAACGTCTGCCGGGCGATGCCATGCGCCAACGCCAGGTTCCCCACCTGGTCGCTCGTCGTCCGATACAGGACGAAGGCCCCGCCCGACGCGAGCGGGATCCGCGACGCCGCCTCGCCGCTGTCGGCGGCCACCGACTCACGGTCGATCACGACCAGCAAGGGAGCGGCCTGTCGAGCCAACTCCTCGGCTTCCTCCACCGAGTGGGCGACCTTCACCTTGTGCCCAGCGCCGGCCAGCAGTTGGGCCAGCCCCTCGAGCAGGGCGTCGTCGGAACCGATCAGGATCAGCATCGGTCAGCCCTCTCCGGCCAGCTGTGCAACCGCCGCGACGCTCACCCCCAGCGCCTCGACGACCTTCGATCGGGACGACTCCCCCGACACGATGCGGATCATCCGGCGGGGCACGTCGAGCGAATCGGCGAGAAAGTCCACGAGGGCCTCATTGGCCGCCCCGTCCACGGGCGGCGCCTGCAATCGCACCTTGAGCGCTCCTTGCTGAATTCCCGCGACTTCCGATCGCGAGGCACGCGGCTGCACGCGCACCGAGAAGCGTACGCCCTCCCGCACGCTCCTGCACCGTGACCGCGCTCACGTCATCCCTACCAGGAACCCTTCGAGAAGTCCCAGCACCAGGTAGGCGATGATCGGCGTGATGTCGATCATCCCCAACGTCGGCACGATCTGTCGCAACGGCCGTAGGATCGGTTCCGACAGCGTGAAGGCCCAGCGCACCCAGCGGCTGTAGGGAGAGATGCGCACCCACGAACAGATGACGCGCACGATGAGCGCGAAGCGCAGGATGGCGAACGTCCATTGGATCAGCATCCGCAGGATCCCGCGCGACCCGTTCTGGGAGGCGAAGTAGAACGCCCCGATCTGCCCGCGGACGAAGTCGAACAGGCTGAGGAAGACGATCCCGCCGAGGACGACGACCCCCAGCGACCACCACGGGGCGCTCGAGGGCACGCCCCCACCACGCACGATCTGCCGCTCGATCGGCGCCATCAAGGGCTCCACGCTCTCGCGAAAGAAGCGCGCGACCTTGCCGAATGGATTCAGGCGGCGCGTGCGCACCAGCCAGTCCACGAAGCAGACGACGGCGAGTGCTGCACCGATGGCAAACAGCCCCAGACTGAGGGCGCGCCGGACGGCGTCGAGGGCGAGGAGAAACGAGGGCACGGTGAATTCTCGCGGAACGCGCGGGTGGCTTCAAGCGCGCACGGCCAGCCCAAGACGCTGGAGCGCGGCGAATCGCAGGCGTCAGATCGGGCGTTCCGGGCGAAAGAGCAGCTGGAGCGTCTTCGATACCCCCGACAGCCGCGCCAGGATCGACGGCCCATGCGCGAGCCGCACATACGCGTCGCCCCGCGCCGCCGAATCGGCGCCGTACCCGAACCACCAGGCCTGGCGCCAACTCGTGAACAGGTCGTCGACCACGGTGCGCGTTCGCACGCATTCCTCGAGCCCCATCGCCCCGTGCGCGCGCCCGGCGCCGCTCGCCTTCATGCCGCCGTGCGGCACCTCCGCAATCCCGGCCACCAGCGTCACGTCGTTGATCACCACGGTCCCCGCCTGCAGCTGCGCGGCGATGGCACGGGCGCGCGCGCGGTTGCGACTCCAGACGCTGGCGCTCAACCCGAACGGCGTGGAATTCGCCAGCGCGATCGCCTCGGCGTCGTCGCGGACCCGCACGATGGGAAGCAACGGACCGAACGTCTCCTCGCACAGGGCCCGTGCAGCTGGCGGGACGTCGAGCAGCAACGTCGGTGGAAAGACTCCCTCTGGATGCGTCCCGGCCGCACGCCATGCGCGCGCCCCGCGCGCCGTCGCGTCGTCCCCCTGGGCGGCCAGCGTCGTCGACTGCGAGGGTTGGATCAGCGGCCCCACATCAAACGATGCGGTGCCGGCGCCCTTGAGCTGCAGCGACCGCACGCGCTGCTGCATCGCGGCCACGAAGCGATCGTACACAGGGGCCGCCACGTACACGCGCTTGGGGGCCACGCACGTCTGCCCGCCGTTGGAGAACCGCCCCCAGGTGATCCCGCTCGCCGCATGCTCGACGTCGGCGTCGTCGCAGACAATCGCCGGGTCGCTCCCCCCGAGCTCCAGCGCGCAGGGGATGAACCGCTCGGCACAGGCATGCCCCACCTTGCGTCCCGTCGCCACCGAGCCGGTAAAGAAGACCTTGTCGATGTCGGACTGCACCAGCGCGGCGCCGACCGCCCCGTCCCCCTGCAGCACCTGCAGCACATCGGTGGGGACGCCGGCCGCGTGCAGCAGCTCCGCCAGCAGCGCCCCGCACGACGGGGTGAGTTCGGAGGGCTTGAGGACCACCGCATTGCCCGCCAATAGCGCCGGCACCACGACGCCGGCCGGGAGCATGAACGGATAGTTCCACGGCGAGATCACCGCGACCACACCGTGCGGCTCCTGCGCGATCGTGATCCGCTTGCGCCAGAGCGCCAGCGTGGCGGAGGTGAGGCGTCGCGGCGCCAGGAGGTCGGGGGCGAGGCGCAGGTAGAAGCGGGCGAGGTCCAGCGAGGTCGCCACCTCGGTCATCGTCGCCTCGGAGGCCGGCTTCCCGTTCTCTCGCGCGATCAGCTCTGCGACCTCCGCGCGTCGCTCGTACAGCGCCTGGCGAAAGCGCTCGATGAGGCGCGCGCGGGCGTCCACCCCCAGCGCCTGCCACGCGCGCTGCGCCACCGGGCGCGCGCGTAGCGGCGGGCACGGCGTCGGCTGCAACGCCCGGCGCAGCGCTCATGGTGGTTGAAACGGCGGGTGACGCGGCCAGGCTCATCCCTTACCCTCGGGTGAATCGTTCGGTCGTGCGCGCGCTCCGCCTGCACGACCGTCCCTCGGTCGCCATCGCGCCATGGTCCGGCACGTTGCCCCGCCGTCGTCAGCTTCGCCGGCATCGCGCACGCGCAGGAGCGCCGACGAACCGGCAAACTGCCGCACCACGGCAAAGTCGCGGCACGCCCGAGCGAGCAGTGCGTTGTGCTCCCTCGCATACACGCCAACCGGCGTCACCACCGCGTAGCGCACCTGTCGAGCGCGAAGGTACGCGGCGAGCGAATCGGGCGGCTCGCGCAGCCCCCGGTCCTGGTTGATCGACCGCCGACCGGAATGTACGAAGAACGCACGCTCCTTCGAAACGAAGAAGACGTCTCCGGGGGCGGTCGAGTCGCGCACCCAGCGCGCCAGCTGGAGCGCTTCCCGCTCCGGTTCGGAAAAGCAGGCTGGCGAGTCGATCGAATTGCGGCGGTCGCAGGCACGAACCGTCGCGGCGCGTTCCACGTCGCGTACCAGCGCTCCGCCCGTCAGCAGGAGCGTGAGTGCGGTCAGCAGCCCCCCTCTCGCCTTCGGCACATACCGATCGCTCACCCACGCGGCCCCTCCCAGCACCATCAGGAGCAACAGCGGGACGATCGGCGTCAGGAAGCGCCCCGCCTGGAAGCGCCAGACAAGAAGGAGGAGCAGGTACGGCACGAGGAAGGCGATCACCCCCATCCATCGCCGCCACAGCACGACCACCCCCGCCCCCCCGAGCGCGAGCGTGGCCGCGAGCCACCCCGCGTTGTCCACCGCGGTCCCCGCGACGGTCTGGACCGACAGCGCGGTGGGGATGTAGTTGGTGAGCATCACCTTCACGCGCGGTACCATGCGTCCCGCCATGTCGCGCACGAAGTGCAGCCCGGCGTCCCGCCCGCGCAGCCCGAGATCGGCGATGTACAGGCGCCGCGTGTCGGGATCGGGCTGGGCAAAGGTCCACGCGAGCCACGCACCGATCGTCAGAACCCCCAACGCTGCTGAAGAGCGCGGCCCGGCGGTAGCGCTTTCGGGCCACCCAGTAGCCGAAGATCGCCACCACGAAGACCACCCCGGCGGTCCGCGTGAGCGCCGCGAGGTACACCGCGATTCCTGCCAGCAACGCAAACCGGGGCGACTCGTCCTCTCGGGCCAGCGCCCAGAGCGCCAGCATCGTCAACAGGACGAAGGGAGCCTCGGCCATGAGGTTCCCGCCCATCCAGAGCATCGCCGGGTTGATCGCCAAGAGGAGTGCGGCCGGCAGCGCTACGGTGTCACCCAGTACGCGCCGCGTCCCATCGTAGAACAGGAGCAGCGCCCCGGCCGAGCAGAGCGCGACGAAGGCGATGAGGACGTCGAGGTTGTCGCCGAAGGGGGCCCCGACGATGGCCAACAGGACGGGAAAGAGGGGGGGGAAGCGGGCGTGCATCGGCGCCAGCACGTCCTGCACCTCCCGATACGAGAAGTGCCGCAGCTCCTGCGCAAGCAGGAGGTAGGCGGCATCGTCCTCACCCCAGGCAAAGCCGGGGGCGCGAAGCGACCAGGCGGCCACGGCATGTGCGAGGGCGACGACGAGCGCCACCTTCGGGGCCCACTCGTATCGCGTTCCGGCCCTCAGCATCCCGGTCCCCCCGCTCGTTTGGCGCCGCGCACCGCTCGCATCTCCCGTTCTCTCCCGGACGGTCGAGACCGTCAATGCAAGTTGTGAACCTCATCACGGAACCGCCCCGGGCCGCGGAGGTCCGGGGCACGGAAAGTGCCCGAGGCGAGGCGGAACCCCTGTGCCGTCACGAGGGGGCCCCTCGTCGGTCCTACAGCTTGGACCACGCTGCGTTTCTTCGCACCTTTCGCCAATGGCATCGATTCTACTGCGTCGCCTCGCGATGGCCGACACCCCGCAGGGGAAATTCCTGCGGTGGCTCTATCGCGGGGTGATCGACTTCACGCTTCCGACCCCGCGGCTCCTCGTCCGCCCGGTCCTCTACGTCTTTCTCGCGCTCCGGCAGGCGTACTACTTCGTCTTTCGCGTCTTCGTCTGCGAACCGCTCTTCAAGGCGTCCTGCTCCAAGGTCGGCCAGCGTGTCCGCTGCGGCCCGTTCGTGCAGTGGGTGCAGGGGGCCGGTCGCATCGAGATCGGCGACGACGTCGCCATCCACGGGAAGGCGTCGTTCACCTTCGGCAGCCGCTATTCGGATGACCCGGTGATCTCCATCGGATCGCACTCGCACATCGGGCACAACTGCGCCTTCGTCGCCGGGCGGTCGATCACCATCCACGAGTACTGCCAGATGGCGCCCGACGTCGTCGTCTTCGACGTCAGCGGCCACCCGTCAGACCCGGCCGCGCGCGAACGCGGCGAACCGGCCCCCGACGAGTCGGTGAAGCCGGTCGTGATCGAACGCAATGTCTGGATCGGGCGCCGGGCGATGATCTACCCGGGGGTCACGGTCGGCGAGAACTCCGTGATCGGGGCCAACTCGGTGGTCATGAGCTCCGTGCCACCCAATTCCCTCGTCATGGGGAATCCCGCGCGGCGCGTGGGGACGGTCTGACCGACGGTGCCGGGGCGATGGCCCCGACACACCCGTCCCCGCACGAGGTTACGACAGCTGCTGCTGGAAGTGCGCGACGATGACGGGAAACGAACGCAGCGTCGGCATCACGTCGTCGGAGAGATGTACCTCGAACTCTTCTTCCAGGCCGAACACGAGGTTGGCGTGCCCGATCGAGTCCCACCCCGCGACGTCGGACTGCTGCGCAGTATCGGCGATTGAATCCGGAGCAACGTTGAATGTCAGCGCCATGACCTTCCTGACACGCTCCGCGATCGATTCCGGCAAGGTAAACCTCCAAGTTGCATCTGATTAGCCTGACCTGACGATGAAGCTACTCGACGCCCTTCGCATCATCAACGCGCCGTCCGATCCCGACCGTCCGACGCGCGACTTCATACTGGCGACCGGATTCACCCCGCTCGCCCTCGAGACCTTCTTCCACGCCGAACTGCGCGAGCGCGTGGCGGGGGCCAACGTGCGGGTCTCCTCCGGGCGCTTCGGCGACCTTCCCGGCAATCTCGAACGCGCCACCGCGGCCCGCCCCGACGGCGTCGCTCTCGTCATCGAGTGGGCCGATATCGATCCGCGGCTCGGGATGCGCGGGCGCGGCACGCTGACGAACGCCGAGGCGTCGGCCGAACTCCTGGCCAGCGCGGAGGAGTCGCTGACGCGCCTGCAGCGACGCATCGCGGCCCTGGCCGAGGTCGCGCCGGTGGCCGTCGCCCTCCCGACGCTCCCCCTCCCGCCGTACTTCCTCGACCCGTCGCACGTGGTCGGGGCCACGCGACTCAAGCTGCACGCCATCGTCGCCGCCTTCGCGGCGACGGTCGGTGCGCTCCCCCGCGTCCGGGTGGCCGACGTTGCGGCTGCCGGCGTTGCGCCTGACGGCCGAGACGTGGCCTCGGAGCTGCATGCGGGCTTTCCCTACAAGCGCGAGCACGCCTCGCGCGTCGCCGCCGCGCTCGCCCACGCCCTGTGGCCCGCGCCGCCCCGGAAGGGACTCATCACCGACCTCGATGACACGCTCTGGCGTGGCATCCTCGGCGAAGTCGGCATCGACGGCGTGAGCTGGACGCTGGAGCAGGGCGCGCAGGTGCACATGCTCTATCAGCAGGTCCTCGCCAACCTCATGGCGTCGGGCGTGCTGGTGGCCGTGGCCACCAAGAACGACCCCGCGTTCGTGCAGGAGGCGTTCAAGCGGACCGACTTCGTGGTACCTACCGATCGCCTCTATCCGGTGCGCGCGGGCTGGGGGCGCAAGTCGGTGGAGGTCGCGGAGATCCTGCGCGTCTGGAATATCGGCGCCGACAGCGTCGTCTTCGTCGACGACAGCCCGCTCGAGCTGGCCGAGGTGACCGCGGCGCATCCCGGGGTCGAGGGGCTGCGCTTCCAGCCCGACAACCCCGCCGAGGTGGTGGCGCTGCTCGAGCGGCTCACGGCGATGTTCGGTCGCGACGCCGTGCGCGCCGAGGACCTCCTGCGCGCCGAGAGCATCCGCAACGCCGCCGTGCTCCGCGAGGCGGTCGAGGGGCAGGACGCCGACGACGTCGAGGCCTTCCTCGGGTCGTTAGGCGCCCGGCTCACCGTCACCATCAACACCGACACCTCCGACGCCCGCGCCTTCGAACTGGTGAACAAGACCAACCAGTTCAACATCAACGGGCGGCGATACGGAGAGGCCGAGTGGCACCATGCCCTCGAACGCCCAGGCGCGTTCCTGGCCACTGTGTCGTACGAGGATAAGTTCGGGCCGCTCGGCAAGATCGCCATCGTCACCGGGGCGCGTGACGGGGATGGGGCGCGCATCGAGTCGTGGGTGCTCAGCTGCCGGGCCTTCGCACGTCGCATCGAGCACGCCACGATGGACATCCTGTTCGAACGGCTCGGCGTCGATCGCCTCACCCTCGACTTCGTGCGGACGCCGCGCAACGGTCCGTCGGTCGAGTTCGCGGCCATCTTCGGCGACGTGCCCGAGACGAGCGGCGATGTCGTCGTCACGCGCGCCCGATTTGCCGAGGTCTCCCCAACGTTGTATCACGCAAGGTCGGTCAACGCGGAGGACGCCGCCGGCGCGTTAGGCTCGGCCGGGGGCACGTCGACGGCAGGGGCCGGGCAGGCCGCGGCCGGAGGCGCCTGATCGTGCGCCTGCATCACTTGGGGTTCGTCGGGCGTGACCTGGCCACGCTGCAGCGCCGCTTTGGCGCGGAGTGCGAGCCGCTGACGGAGGCGATCGCCGACCCGATCCAGCGCGTGGTGGTGCAGTTTTACCGTGAGCGGGCGAGTGGGGACGTGTGGGAGATCGTTGCCCCGCTCACCACCGTAGAGGACTCGCCGCTCGCCGGCCGCATCGCCCGCGGCGGCGGGCTCGATCATGTCTGCTACGAGCTCGAGGACGGCGACGGGACCATCGAGGCCGTCGTGGCCGCGGCGCGCGCGCAGGGGGCGCAGGTCACCTGCCCGCCGGTGTATGCCGCCGCCTTCGAGCGCCGCGTCGCCTTCGTCCTCTTTCGGTCGGGACGGCTCGTGGAGTACGTGGAACCGCGACCACCGGGCCGCGTCGTCTAGCCCCGCCAGCCGCGTCGGGCGGCGCTAGCGATCCTCACGTCACGCCGTCGCCGCGTCGTCACGCTCCGTCGCCGCGGCCACCGCCGCCGCATCGGCCGCGGCGCCGCCCCCTGTACCGCGCACGCTCGCCAGCAGGCGCTTCATGCGCCCCAACTGCGGATAGACGGTCACCGCACCGTACACCACCACCCCGATGGCCACCAGCGCACCGGTGCGCCACGCATTCGGCATCCCCTGCGGCAGGAGGATGCGCGCGGCCAGCACGGCGGCCGCCATCGCCAGCGCCCCACGCAGCGACGGCCAGAGCACGTGCAGGTACGGTCCCCGTTCCAGCTGGATCGCCGCGAACGTGCGCTTGTACAGCGGGATCGTGAAGATCGGATACACGATGATCCACGCGGCCGCGATCCCCGCCGGACCAAAGCGACTCCCGATGAGGAAGCCGATGGGGAGCGCGACCGCCGTCCACACGCCGAGCCACATCGTCCACTTCGTGTCCCCCTTCACCGTCAGGACCTGGGGGAGGACGGTGACCAGCGACCGGTACGACGCGTAGATCGACAGCAGCTGCAACGGAACGATCGCCGCCGACCACTCCGGGCCGAGGATGAGTCGCACGAACTCCGGGGCGACCAGCGCCAGCCCGAACGTCGCCGGGAGCGTGAGGAACGCCAGCCCTTCCGTGATGTTGAGCAGGATCCCCCGCATGGTGCGGTTGTCGTCCTGCGCCGCGGCGAAGTAGGCCGGCGTCACCCGCGCAATCATCGCGCTGATCTTGTCGATCGGGATGCTGGCGAACTGCCAGGCCAGCGTGTAGGCCCCCAGCACCGACTTGCCGAACACCAACCCGGCCACCGCAAAGTCGGCGTTTGTGTACAGGTACCAGGCCAGGCGGCTGATCAGGACGTGGGAGCTGAACTGTAGCGCGCCGCCGAGACTGTCGCGTCGCGGCCACGCAAATCGCTCCGGGCGCGCCATCCATGTCAGGATCGTGCCAACCGTCTGGCTCACCACCGCGCCAATCACCAGCGTCCACACCCCGAATCCGAGCAGGGCGAAGACCACGTTGGCGATCGCAAACACGACGCTCTGGAGCGTCTCGAGGATGGCCAGGCGGCGAAAGAGCAGGTCACGTTGCAGCTGTGCCGTCGGGACGATGCGCAGCGCCGACAGCACGAACGTTGAACTCATCGCCACGATGATCATCGGCAGCTGTTTCTCCCGATAGATCCATCCCAGCGGCCAGGCGGCGGCACACGTCAGCAACGCCCCCACGACCCCAAGCGCGAGGGCGATGGTGTTGAGCTGGCGGTTCTGCTCCGCGCTGAGCTTCCGCAGGCTGATGATCGCCGTCCCGAGGCCGAACTCCGTGAGCGTGCTCACCAGGCCAAGGAAGACCGACGCCATCCCGATCAATCCATATGGATCGGGCCCCAGCAGATTCGCCACGAGCAGGGTACTCGACCAGCCGAGCAGCTGCGTGGCCCACTTCGCGCCGCCGGTCCAGGCGATGCCGCGAAGCAGCGAACGATCAAGGCCGGCCGCCGGCGGAGGAGCGCTGACCGGTGGGGGCGATTCAGAGACGAGATCTGCCATGTTTTCCAGCCAACGGGAGCAAGCCGCGGGCCAGCGAGCGCCCACGCAGTGGACCACCCCACACGAGCCCGCCGGCCTCTCTTCGGCCGCCCTGCGACGACCGACGATCCCCCCTCCGAACTGTCACGGGTCGGTGCATGGCCTCACCTTGTGGGTGGCACGATCCTTGACATCCGAATCGGGATAAGTCGCATACCGATAATGACCACGACATTGCCCTCCGCCGCGCCCGTCGCCCTGCAGCGCATCGATCGCTTCGTCGGTCGAACCATGAACTGGTTCTACGACCACATG
The DNA here is from genome assembly GCA_016719105.1 of Gemmatimonadota bacterium. Classification (NCBI taxonomy): domain Bacteria; kingdom Pseudomonadati; phylum Gemmatimonadota; species Gemmatimonadota bacterium. The sequence goes on from JADKAQ010000002.1 coordinate 115,746, forward strand.
CGATTCGTCCCGCGGCATCGCCCCGTGGTCATCTGCGATGTGCTCGAGAACCGCGCCGAGTTCCCCGAACTCGATGCCATCCTGCTCGACCCTGCCCGTCTCGGGCCCCGCATCTGGAATCGCCTCAACAAGACGTCGCTCTTCCCCCCCGATGCCTCGCGCCTGCGACGCCTGCAGGCCAAGGTCTTCCACTCGCATCTGGGGTACGTCGCGACCGAGGACCGGCGGCTCGTGCACTCGCTCGACCTCCCCTGGGTCGTCTCCTACTACGGCGCCGACGTCTACCTGCTGGGGCGAGACCCCGTCTGGGTTCGCAACTACCAGTGGGTTTTCAAGCGCGCCTCGAAGGTCCTCTCGCTCGGCCCCGCCATGTCCGCCGGACTCGAAGCGATCGGCTGCCCGGCAGAGAAAATCGTCATTCACCCGCTCGGCGTCGACGCCGTTGCGCTGCGCAACCAACCGCGCGTACGCGCTCCCGGGGAGCCCCTTCGCATCCTCTTTGCCGGGACCTTCCGCGAAAAGAAGGGGGCGCGCTATCTCATCGAAGCCGCTCACGTCCTCAAGACGCGCGGCGTCCCGTTGACGCTGACCCTCGTTGGCGATGCCGCTGGACGTCCCGGCGACCAGCAGACCAAGGAGGAGATCTTCTCCCTGCTGGCCAAGTACGGACTCGACTCCGTGTGCACGCAGCACAAGTGGCTCAGCTTCGAGAAGCTCATCGACGTCGGACTCGCGTCGCATGTCTTCGTCGTCCCCAGCGTCACCGCCGAGGATGGGGATGCCGAAGGGTCCCCCGCCGTGATGGGACAGATGATGGCGACCGGGATGCCCACCGTCGCCACGCGACACTCCGACATTCCATACACGTTCGGCCCCTACGCCGATCGTCTCGTCCCCGAGCGCGATCCCATGGCACTCGTCGAGCGCCTGCAGCGCTACTACGACGAGCCCGAGACGATGACCCGCGAGGGGCTGGAGTACCGCGCGCATATCCTGGCGACCTTCGATACGCGGATCTGCGCGGGTGCCCTGAGTTCGGTCTACGACACCCTGTAGCATGCGCGTCGCGACTCCCTCAGCAGCCGAGATGCACGCCGAACCGACGCCACGGGCCTCGGTCGCGCCGGCGTCGCTCTCGCTGGTCACCGTGCTCGCGGTGGCGCTGATCCTGGGGGGATTCGCCACCGTGGCCTGGGTGACGCGCACGCCCGGCGTCACGCACAGCAATGACGACGCGCTGTACATGCTGCTCGGCGACCAGCTCACGCACTTCTCGTATCGCGAGCTCTTCAAGGTCGGCGCCCCGCGGCACGGCCAGTATCCACCGCTCTGGCCCGCGCTGTTGGGCCTCACGCAGTTCGTCACCGGCGGCAGCGAGACGGCGCGCTTTCTCCTGGTGACCGCACTGATGACCGGGGCGCTCGCCCTGTTCTTCGACCTCGCCAGGCGCCTGCTGCCGTTGCGGCTGGCGGTGCTCGTCCTCGCCGCGGCGGCCTGCAACCCGTTCACCATCCTCTCGGCCGGACGGGTGATGTCCGAAGCGGCATTCCTCTTCTGGACCATCCTCTGCCTGTGGGCCTTGCAGCGGGCGCGGGCCTCGGGCGACGACCGGCGCTTCCTTTTCCTGGCGGCGCTCGCAGCCCTGGCCGCGGCGCTCACGCGAACGATCGGCCTCACCCTGCTGGCCGGGGTGGTCGGCGCCTGGCTCCTGCAGCGTCGGTGGCGCTCGGCGGCCCTGCTTGCCACGCTCACCGGCGTTCTCGTGGGGGGCTGGCTTGCCTGGACGCTGTTCAATCACGAAGGGGTGGTCGGGCGCTCGTACGTCGCCGACGCGGCGCAGGTGACGCAGGACAAGTCGGTGGGGAGCGGGACGGCTTCACCGGTGGTCGTGATGGCCCGCAAGGTGGCCCTGCGCGTACGATTGCAGCTCACGGATCTCATCCCGTCGGGGCTCCCGTTTCCCACGCTCGAGGGGACGGTCGTCGACAACGTCGCCTGGCTGCTCGTGACGCTCGTCCTCGGCGCCTTCGGCGCCGCGGCCTACTGGCGACTCCTCCCGGCTGCGATCCTGTACGTGCTCGCATATTGCGCCCTGCTCTCGGTCTGGCCCTGGGCGCCGCGGCGGTTCTTCGTCCCGTTGCAGCCGCTCATCCTCCTCGGCTTTGTGCTCGGGGCCCTCGAGATGCGGCGCCTGTGGAAACCGATGGCGCGGCTCAGCGAACCCCTCGCGGTCGCACTCGTCGCCATCGTGGTCTCGGCTGGCGTGCCGCAAGTCGTGGCCAACGCCCAACAGGGGCTCCGCTGCGATCGCCAGGCCATGTGGACGTCGGACGGCTGCTACAACGCCGACCAGCGCGCCTTCTTTGCCGCGGTCACCTACGCACGCGATTCACTGCCCACGACCGCGCGCTACCTGGTCGAGCGCGAGACCGCCTTCGCCTATCACACCGGGCGCACGGTGCAGCACGCGCAGATGCCGCTCCGCTTCTCGGACGAGGACTTCCGCGCCTACCTCAGGAACGAGCGCATCGAGTACATCGTCCTGACGCGCCTCACCGAGTCCGAGGTGAGCAGCGTCGTCCCGAAGCTGCTGCGCAATTGCCAGTACCTTGCGATCGAGCGCGTCTTCGAGCCCACCGGGCGCATGTACCGGCTGCTGTCCGCACCGGCGCCGGCAGCGGCCAACGCCTGCGCCGACCTGCAGCGCGGAATCGGCGGTCCACCCAGGTGACGACGGCGCGATTCGCCGCTCGTTAGGTCACCGGCATGTCGGCGCCCCGTTTGTGTGGCACCGCCGCTCGCCGCGCGGCCACCGGCATCCCGCCGTCTCGTCAGGCAGGGCCGCCGAACTGCCGCGAGAGCAGCGCCTCGTAGTGGGCGAACTGGACCTCCGTCGTCCACGTCTCCAGCAGGGCGCGATCGGCCGGTCGCCAGTTGTTGATCGGCGCCTCCAGCGCGGCCCGCACGACGGCGTCGATGTCCGGCGTGTCCTCGGTGACGACGAAGTGCCCGTTCGCCCGGCGCAGCATCGAAGCGCTCTCGCCCTTTTCATCGACGAAGGCGACGATCGGCCGGGCGGCGCCCAAGTACTCGTACAGCTTGTTGGGAACCTGGATGGGCTGGCGCTGCGCGAGCAGCAGCAACACGTCGGCGGCGTGCTGCATCGCGAGCGACTCCTGATGCGGGATGCGCCCGCGCAGGCGTACGATCGACGTCAGCTCCAGGTCGTCGACGAGCGACTGCATCGAGATCCCGTCGTAACGTTCGGCCTCGCCCACGAAGTCGACCTGCACCCCTGTCGACGGGAGCGCACCCGCGCGCCGCAGTCGGGCGACGGCGTGCAGGAAGGGACGCGGGTCACGGCCGGCGTACAGGTTCCCGGCGTGGAGCACGCGCACCGGTCCTGCGATCCGCGTCGCGGCCTCGTGTGATTCCAGTCGGTCGATTCCGTTGAGGATCACCACCGGTGCCGGACGTGAAAGCGCCGAGCGCCGAGCGGCGAGGAGCGCCCCGGTCTGTTCGGTCACGGCCACGACCTGCGCGCTGCGCTTCAGGCACAGTCGTTCCAGCCAGCGGTTCACGGCGCTCGCGTACGGGTGCATGTCGCTGGTCGCGGACCCCGCGTAGATCCACGGATCGCGGAACTCGCAGACCCACGGAATGCCGGTGATGGTGCTGGCGACGAGCGCCGCCAGGTGCGTGGAGAACGGCGGCGCCGTGGACACCAGCACGTCGTAGCGTCGATCGTTGGCTGCCTCGACCACGGCGTTGACCATCGGGAGGATCAACCCCTGCTGGTCGTCGGGGAGCCAAGCGAAGGAGAGCAGGAGCGAACGCGCCCGTGCCAGCAGCCCGCTGTGGGCCGGCGCCGACGACAGCGTCGTCGTCGACGTGGTACTGCGCTCGTCGGTGCGCGCCGTCCCCGTCACCAGTGCCTTGGTGCGCAGCAGCCATTCGCGCGGGCTCGGGTGCGGCGAAATGCGCACGATCTCGCGCAACGACTCGCCCCCCAGACCCGCCGCCGCAGGGGTCGCCGTCACGACGGTCACCTCATGCCCTGCCGCCCGGAGCGCCGCCGCGAGCTTCGCCGGGCGCAAGGCCCCGACCTCGGGGGACGGCGCGTAGAATCGCGTGAGCAGGAGGACCCGCATCGGCCGCTTAGGTTTCACGCGCCCCCCTCGCTCGATCCACGCTCGGCGATCACGCGCGCGGGGTTGCCGACGGCGACCGAGCGGGGCGCGAGCGGCTTGGTCACGACTGCCCCGGCCCCGACGACGGATTGCTCGCCGACGTCGTCGGCGACGATCGCCCCATTCCCGATCCAGACGTCACGGCCCACGCTGATGCGACGGTACTCGCCAGGCTGGTGGCGCATGGGAATGTCGAGTCGCGCGATCCCATGCTGACGGGTTCCGCCCAGCAGCGTGACGTTGGACCCCAGCAGCGTGTCGTCACCGATCGAGGCATGGCCGATGTTGCAGAACGGCCCGATGTACACGCCCTCGCCGATCTCGACGTCCGGCGTGGCGATGATCGTCCCGAAGCCGATGCTGACCTCGGCGCCGCAGCGGCGCAGCGTGCGGCGATAGAAGGCGCGCCGGACAAAGCCCCCGATCACCCCGGGCACGAGTCCCAGGAGCTGGCTGACACCCTGCATCGTCACGTCAGCGCGCGACGGAGCGACGGACGCCCACAGGTGGTACCAGGCGACGCAGGGAAGGGCGAGCACGGTGAAGGCCGCGTTGACCGCTCCCTTGATGGGTGCGCCTACCGGAAGGCGCGCGTCGGCGCGCGGCTGCACCACGTGGCCGCCAGACTCAGAGGGCATGACGAGCCGCCAGCGCGCGTTCGTACACGGCTTCGTACGCGCGCGTCATCGCTGCTTCGCTGTAGGCATCGAGCGCCCGCTCCCGTGCGCGCCGCCCCAGGTCGTGTCGAAGCGCGGGCGCCGCGAGCAGCTCGTCGAGGGCGCGCGCGAGCGCCTCCACATCATCGGACGGGACGAGCCGCCCGGCCGCCCCCTGATCCAGCACGGCCACGTTGCCGCCGACCGCGGTGGCCACGCACGGAATGCCCGACGCCAGGGCCTCGAGCAGGCTGATGGAGGTGCCCTCGGAGAAGGAGCAGAGGACGAAGATGTCGAGGTCGGCCACCAGCGGCGCCACCTCGCGATGCTCGCCGGCGAAGCACACGCGCGCGCGGATGCCTAACGCATCCACCAGCGCCTCGAGCTCGCCCCGCAGCTCCCCGTCGCCGATCAGGGCCAGGTGCGCGGTGGGATGGGTGGGTGCGACCCGGGCGAAGGCCTGTAGCAGCAGTCGCTGGTTCTTCACCGGGGCCATGCGCCCCACGTGCCCGATCACCAGCGCGGCATCGTCCACCGCCATCTGGCGGCGGAGCACCGTCGAGTGCGCCCCGGGGGCGAAACGATGCGTGTCGATCCCGTTGAGGATCACCTGTGGGGCCGGATCGGTGACCCCGACGCGCCCGAGCAGGTCGCGCCGCAACGCCTCCGAGACGGTGACGATCGCCGCCGTCCGCTGTGCCGCGGCACGTTTGATGGGGCGCTCGTGCCACGGTTCTTCATCGAGCAGCCCGTGGACCGTATGCACCACGGGGATCCCCCCCGCCAGGCGCGCCGCCCGCGCGGCCTTGAGCCATACGCCGCTGTGCACATGCACGATGTCCGGTCGACGGCTGGCAAACCAACGGGCCAGGTCGCGCGGCCAGAAGTTCGTCAGCACCCCGGGGGCCGGGACGAGCGCGACCGACACACCCTCGGATTGCAGCTGCTCGCCGATCGCGCCGATCTCATGCGTGCACGTCACCCCGACCTCGTGTCCGCGGCGCGCGAGCGCGCGTATGAGCGTCGCCACGACCATCTCCATCCCCGCGGTGACGAGCGACGGTACGACCATCTCGATGCGTCGCGGCGTCGGAGACAGGGCGCCGGCATCCAGAGCACGGGGAGCAGCGGCGGTCATCGCCCCCCTCCGTGCCCGCGTTCATTGAAATGGTATGTGATGCTCACGCGGCCGCGCTCCACGTCTCGGCGACGCCGCGCACCACTTGATGGATGCCAGCGCCCACGATCATCCCGCAGAGCGCCGCCGCAATCTCCAGCGGCACGACGTGCCCCACCGCCACGATCCCCGACAGTGCCATCACCGCGGCCACCAGCGCCACGCGTGCGACGACGCCCCGCGTCCCGTGGCGCGGTGTCTCGTGAGCACGGGGGACGCCCCCCATCAGTGAGGCAAACATGAAATAGCCGATCGGCAGGGTCAGGAGGCAGATCCACACGAAGTTCATCCACGACGACTTGAGGCGTAGCGCATCGGCGAACGGATACAGCAGCGCCCATCCCAATCCCGCTGAGACCAGCATCTCCGAACGATGCTGCCCATTCCGTCCGTCGTATCCGACCGACAGCCGCCCCCTCCCGTACCTCCCCTCCACCGGTGCCGATGCCGAGCCGTACAGCGCGACGTAGTCGAGCGGCACGCTCACCCACGGCTGACGAAGCCGCAGGTCGATCGCGCGAAGCCGCACGCGAAAGCTGACGCTCGTCAGGCCGCGACTCATCCCCGCGACCTCGTCAGGCACGCCAGACGCGGAAGATACTAGCGATAGAATGTCCTCGCACGATCCGGGATTGGTGCGCCCCGTCACACGCAGCTGGCCTCCATCCCACTCGTCGCGCAATGTCGCCGCCGGTACGGCGTCGCCCCGCCTAACCAGCACGTCTCCGTACCTGAAGTCGGTGAGCCACGGTCCGCGGTCGACGACGGGGGGGACGCATCGGTCGAACTCCCGTATCCGATAATGTCCCATGGGGACGATCGGCCGGAACGCGAAGACCGTGATCGCCACGACGACGGCGGCCCCCACCAGCGCGCGCCAGGCCTGCCGCGCCGCCCGACGAGGGTCCGGAAGCAGGAGCTGGCGCCACCGGGTGATGCCCAGCGCTCCGGTCACCCCTCCCAGCGAATTCCAGACGACGTCCCCCAGCGCAGGATACCGGTAATCGACGATCGTCGCCTGTGCGACCTCGATCAGCGTCGATGCCACCAGCGAGACCAGCAACGCACGCGACACCCCCAGGCCGGCCGAGACGAGCGCGGCGCCAAGGGGGATGAAGAGCGCCACGTTCAGCAGTGCATCCGCACCGCCCCCTCCGCCGCACACCAGGCAGCTCCACGGCGGGACGACGTCCGTCGCGTTCGGGGGGACCCCCGTCCGAAGCGTGAGCAGGGCGATTGCTGCCGCAGCGAGGACAATCGCAAGCAGGGACGTCGGACGACGGATGGTACGCTCCCAATGGATGAGGGGGTATGCCGAGATGGCCTGCCCATCACTCGGCAAGATGGAGGCCGACAGCTGTTCGTGGAACGGCCGTATCGCCGTGCGGGCGCGCAACATGCATCGTGCGCTCCCCGGTTATGTTCCGCAGGCGGCGCGACGGGCATCCGGCTCTCCGGCCCCCCCTTTCGCGCCAAGCATGAGGGCGTGCGTTGCGTCACCCCCGGCGGCGTCGTCGCAGGCAGGAACCACCGCCGCCCCGCCGCGGGGACGGGCAGGCACCGTCAAGAACTTCGACAGTTGGAAAGACGATCGGGCATGATGCACCACGGACGTGAAGCCATGGATCACCCACGCGCCACCGCGTTGCGTGAGACGCAGTTCTCCTGTTCGCAGGCGGACGAATGAAGGTGATAGTCGTCGCCGGGGCGCGCCCGAACTTCATGAAGGTCGCGCCGATCCTGCGGACGCTGCGGGAGCGGGGGCACGCCCCCGTCTTCGTGCATACCGGGCAGCACTATGACGAGGCGATGTCGGCGGTCTTCCTGCGCGAGCTGGAGATCGACACCCCCGACTACCACCTCGGCGTCGGCTCCGGCTCGCACGCCGCGCAGACGGCGCGGATCATGGAGAGCTTCGATCCCGTCCTCGAGGCGGTGCGCCCCGACTGGAATGTCGTGGTGGGCGACGTGAACTCGACGCTCGCCGTCGCCTTGGTCGTCTCCAAGCGACGACACGAGTTGGGGACGCGCCTGGCGCACGTGGAGGCTGGCCTCCGCAGCGGTGACTGGGCCATGCCCGAGGAAGTGAACCGGGTCGTGACCGACCGTCTCTCCGACCTCCTCCTCACGCCGTCGCGCGACGTCGTCGACAACCTGCGCGCCGAAGGGCTGTGGAGCGATCGGTGCCAGTTCGTGGGGAACGTGATGATCGACTCGCTCCTCACGTCGTTGCCACGCGCGCGAGCGGCGGCCCCGGCCTTCGCGCGCCACCCCGCGCGTCCATACGTGCTGGCGACGCTGCATCGTCCCTCGAACGTCGACGATCCGGAACGGCTCGCCGGGATCCTGCAGGCCTTCGAGCGCCTCTCGCACGACCTCGACGTCATCCTCCCCATTCACCCACGCACCCGCTCACGCCTCGCGACGTTTGGGCTCGACGCCCTGCTCGCGCGCCTCACGGTGATGGCGCCGCTCAGCTACCTGGAGATGGTGGCGGCGACCGACGCCGCTTCGGTCGTTGTGACCGATTCCGGCGGACTGCAGGAGGAAACGACGGTGCTGGGCGTCCCGTGCGTCACGCTGCGGGCGCAGACCGAACGACCGGTGACGGTCACCGAGGGGACCAATCGCCTGGTGCCGTGGCCGCCGACCAGCGACGGGGTCGTGGCGTCGGTGAGGGAGGCGTTGGCGCGCGGGCGACGTGGCGTGGGTGAGGCAGCCCCGGAGGGGTGGGATGGGGCGGCGAGCCAGCGCATCGTGCGGGCGCTGGAAGAGGCGATGCCGTGAGCGGGAGGTCGGTCGTGACGGCGGGGGGGAGATCGCCGCAGCCCGGGACGCGCTGACGCGCGACGGAGGGCGATGAGTCCGACTGTCTTGTTGGGGGGCGTGGTCGCGGTGGTGTGCGGCCTGGCCACCGTGGCCGTGTGGGGGGGGTATCCCGCCCTCATCCGGTGGCTGGGGCGTTCCCGCCGGCGGTCGCCGGGGGTGTTGCCTGCCTGGTCGACCCTCCCCTCCGTGAGCGTGATCCTGGCGACGCGCGAGCCGGCGCCGGCGGTGGCGGAACGCGTGCGCAACCTCCTCGACACGGCGCACCCGGCCGACCAGCTGCAAGTGGTGGTCGCCATCGACGGCGCTTCCGACCCGGGCGACTACGGGGACGGCGCGTTAGGCGATCCGCGCGTCCGGGTGGTCGTGGGCGATCCCCCTGGCGGCAAGTGGGCCAACCTGAACGCCGGGGTTCGGGCGGCGAGCGGGACGATCCTGGTCTTTGCCGACACGGCGCAGCGCTTCACCCCGGCCACGATCCCGGCGCTGGTCGCGCCGCTGGCGCGACCCGAGGTCGGCGCGGTGACGGGATGGCTGGAGCTGCCGCCGGGGGTGCCGGCGGTGGTGCGCTGGTACTGGCAGATGGAGCGGGGGCTGCGGCGTGACGAAGCCACGCTGCATTCCTCGATTGGGGTGACGGGGGCGGTGTGGGCGATGCGCCGTGCGCTGTGGGCCCCGCTGCCGCCTCAGGTGATCCTCGACGACCTGTACACGCCGATGCGCCTGGTGCTGGACGGACACCGCATCGCGGTGAGTGCCGAGGCGGTGGCGCACGAGCAGCGCGCGCCGGCCCGGGCGGCGGAGTTCCAGCGCAAGGTGCGGACGCTGACCGGGGTCTTCCAGGTGTGTGCGTTCCTCCCGGGAGTGTTGCAGCTGCGCCGCAACCCGGTGTGGGCGCAGTTCGTCGCGCACAAGTTGTTGCGCCTCACGACGCCCTGGCTGGTGCTCGCGGGCGGCGCGGGGGCGGCGCTCGCCGTGGCGGGCGTGGTATGGGCCTGGCAGGGGGCCGCCGGCCTGGCGGGAGGGGCCCTGCTCCTGGCCGGCATGACGCTGCTGCGACCCGTGCGGGCGATCGCCATCCAGCTGGTCGATGCGCTCCACCTGCAGTTCGCCGCGCTGCGCGCGGCGCATAACGCGGCGCGCGGCCGCTGGGACGTGTGGCGCTGACGATTCTGCGCGCTACGTCACACTGGATCACAACAATCGTGTGAAGGTCGTCGCACCGCGCCCCTCGCCGGGGCCGCGGTGTCATTTGTGTGATGCACGCTACCATCGCCCCGTGATGCCACGCGACGCAAATGTGTGTGGTGCGCCCTCTCGTGAGCGCTTGCTAAGTGACACTTTACCAATGAGTTAGCTCGTTACGCTTGAGCGGGCGACTCGTCTTACCACCGAGGGCTGATCCCCCAGCGACGGATCGGAATCCCTCGGGTCGCCCGGCATCCCCACTTCTGGAAACGCCGGTCGCGAGAAGGGCAAACCCGTGGAAACACGGGGACGCAAAGCCGAAGAGCTAAAGCGATACAACATCGCCATGCTGGCTGGGCTACCGAACGCTGAACTTTCTGGAGGCCGGGAATGTCCGCAGTATCGATCCGCCGGCAGGCGACACAGTTCGCCGCTGCGCTGGGTACGCTCGTAACCTTCGCCTGCTCGTCGGGCGATTCGCCATCAGCTCCGGGCAGCACGACGCCCCCGCCAGCTGCTCCCGTCGCCGCCACCCTCGAGGTCCAGACCAACGGCGACTCCATCTTGTTAGGCACCACGCGTGCCTTCGCCGCCCGCGTCCTCGACCAGTCGGGCAACGTCGTCTCCCTCCCCGTCACCTGGCGCAGCCTCACGCCCACCCTGCTCGAGATCGACGCCAACGGCGTCGTCACGGCCATCGCCCCGGGGAGCGCCTCGGTGCTGGCGACGTCGGGCGCCGCGAGCGACACCGGCTTCGTCGTGGTCCGCGCGCAGGAAACGCCGCTCGTCATCAACCCCGACCTCATCCAGATCGTCGAGGGCGATGAACTGCAGCTGCAAGCACAGATCGCCAAGTCGTTAGGTGCCGGCCAGGAAGCGTCGGACGTCGAGTGGATGTCGACCGATCGCGAGGTCGCGACGATCGACTCCGTCGGTCGCCTCGTCGGCCTGGCCGAGGGCGAGGTCACCCTGGTCGCTCGCTACGGCGCCTACACCGCCGTCGCCAACGCCGTCGTCGTCCCGACGACCGTTGCCTCCATCTCCCTGTCGCCGTCGTCGGCCACCCTCAACGTCGGCATCAAGGAAACGATCAAGGCCACCGTCAAGGACGCCGCCGGCCGCATCCTGACCCGCACCATCACCTGGACCAGCTCCGCCCCGGCCATCGCCAGCGTCGCCAGCAACGGCCAGGTCACCGCCAACAAGGTCGGCTACGCCTACATCACCGCAGCGACCGGCGGCAAGTCGTCGTCGGCCACCATCACCGTTCGCTCGAGCCCCGCGCAGACCGTCGCGGTCACCCTCCCCGCCAGCTCGATCGCCGTGGGCGGCACGCAGGTCGCCAAGGTCATCGCCCTCGACGCCGGCGGAGCGCCGGTCGTCGGCGGCCGCGTCTCCTGGCAGTCGAACAACCCGTCGGTCGCCACCGTGGATTCCACGGGGAAGATCGTCGCCCGCACCGCCGGCAAGGCGCGTATCTCCGCGATCGTCGACGCCATCGTCGGCTACGCGGACCAGACCGTGATCGTCCCGGTGGCCACGAGCATCGACATCGTGCCCGACTCTGCCTCGGTCCCGCTGAACGCCACCGCGAAGCTGACCGCGACGGTCAAGGACCAGCTCGGCGTCGCCCTCAAGACGCAGCCTTCCATTACGTGGAGCAGCGTCCAGCCCGCCCTCGCCTCGGTGAGTGCGGCCGGCGTCGTCACGGGCCTCGCGGTCGGAACGGCCACCGTCAAGGCAACCGCGGGGTCGCTCGTCGCCTCCGCCCCAATCAAGGTCACGCAGGTCCCTGTCGCCTCGGTCACCGTGACGCCGGCGCCCGCCACCGTGGCCGTCGACGACACGCTCGCCCTCGCGGCCAAGGCGTATGACGCCAGCGGCAATGTCCTGACGGGGAGCACCTTCAGCTATACGACTTCCGATCCGACCGTCGCCGATGTCTCGCCCAAGGGCGCCGTCATCGGCTTGAAGGCGGGGACCGTCAATGTCACCGTCACCTCGGGCGGCAAGTCCAAGGTCGACGTGGTGACCGTCTCCGCACCGTTCGTCGCCAACGTGGCCGTCACCCTCGCCAACACCGCGCTCAACCCGGGCCAGACGACGGCCGGCAGCGTCACGGTGACGTCGTCGAAGGGGGCCATCATCACCGGTCTCCCGGTGAGCTGGCGCAGCAGCAACGCGGCCGTTGCCTCCGTCTCGTCGGCCGGTGTCGTGACGGCCATCGGGGCCGGCTCGGCGGCGATCATCGCCACGGTGGGAGGCACCGACGGTGTCGCCACCGTCGTGGTCGCACAGCCCACCGCGCTCCCGGTTGCCAAGATCACCCTGACGGCCAACAGCAGCACCATCAACGTGGGGCAGGGGACGCAGGTCGTCGCCACCCTGTTCGATTCGTTAGGTAACGTGCTCGCCGGTCGCACGGTGACCTGGGCCAGCTCCAACGCGAGCGTCGCCAAGTCGTCCGCCACCGGCTACGTCACCGGCGTCGCTGCCGGGACGGCCAGCCTCTCGGCCACCAGCGGCACGGTGACCGCGACCATCAGCATCACCGTCGTGAAGTCGGTCACCGCGACCGGCCCCAAGACGGTCCTCGTCGCACTCTCCAACAGCGCCCTGCCGGTGGGTGGTAGCGCCACCGCGACGGCCACGGTGATCGACTCGGTCGGGAACACGCTGTCGGGTCTCACGGTCACCTGGATGTCGTCGAACAACGCCGTGGCGTCGGTCGACGGCTCGGGCCACGTGACCGCCCTCCTGGGTGGCTCGGCGAACATCTCCGCCACCGTCGTCGGCATCACGGGGTCGGCCCCGCTGTCGGTGACCGCGTCGACCGTGAGCGTGGCCAGTGTTTCGGTCTCGCTCAATCTCTCGACGCTTACCGTTGGCCAGCTCGGGCAGGCCACGGCCGTGGCGCGCGATGCCAACGGCGCCGTCGTCTCCGGTCACCCCGTGACCTGGAGCATCTCGTCAGGTGCAGCGGTCGCGAGCGTGAACTCGACCGGCCTGGTGAGCGCCCTGTCGGCCGGCTCGGCACAGATCATGGCGACCGTCGGTGGCGTGAGCAACGTCGCGTCGCTCACCGTCAATGCGGCCCCCACGACGCCTCCGCCCAGCGGGACGACGGCGGTGCCGCTGATGGTGACCCGTCTCGTGACCGGCACCGGCTCGGTGCTCGTCTCCAACGGCATCCCGCTCCAGCCCGGCATGCTCTTCTCGACCGGCCTGGGCAACGTCCTGCTGCGCATCAACAACGTCGAGGTCCCCATCGCGGTCTCCGCGACGGCCGGTTCGCACAAGGACGGATCGCTGCGCTCCGTGGTCGTGCAGTTCCTCTACAACGTGCCATCGACCGGCGTAGCGGCCACGTTGCACCTGGGTGCGGCGCGCTCGCAGAACATGGCGGCCGTCGCGATTCCGTCGGCTCCGGTGGCCGCGGCGCTCCCGACCGATCCGAACTACCTGATCGCCACGGAGCTCGTCGGGCCGACCGTGACGCAGGCCGCCAGCAAGGCGTTGAGCGGCTCGTGGAACAAGTACGAGAACGACTTCATCACGTACGCGGACAAGCACTGGGCGCTCTACGGCTCCGACTGGGCCAACACCAACTACTACGACCGCGCGCAGATCTACTACGCCTGGTGGGTGCGCACAGGGAACCCGGAGTACTGGCGCCGCGGCACGCTGACGGCCGTCGACTACCGCACCAAGTACCTCGAGCCCAACAACTACAACGTGACGCACCACTGGTCGCAGCTCGAGGGGCTCACCGATCACTACTGGCTCACCGGCGACGCCATGTCGCAGAAGGCCGTGGGCAAGACCGCCGACGTGCTGGCCTCGTACTACCGCAAGGGAGTCCTGGACGACACGAACCACATCGACATGGAGAGCCGCATCCAGGCGCGCTCGCTGCAGTCGATGCTCCTGGCCTGGGAAATCCAGGCGCCCGGTGGGCCCAACTACGGCCCGACCACGTGGGCGACGCACCTCCCCCTGATGCTTGGCCAGATCCTCAAGGCCCAGAACACCAAGGGCGCGTACATGTGGGGCGGGTACTGCCGCACGAGCATCAACTACATGAACGGGCTCCTGAACGACGCGATGATCCGCTACTCGACGCGCTTCCAGGCCGATAGCCGCATCCTTCCGTCGATCAAGGCCAACGCGGATTGGCTGTGGGCCAACCAGTGGCGCACGGACCAGAGCTTCAACTACCAGTCAGCGTACTGCGCACGGAATGGTTCGAGCACGTCGGCTTCGCACGACCTGAACAACCTGTTCGCCACGACCTTCAGCTGGTTGTACAAGCAGACCGGGCAGACCACCTACCGGCAGGCGGCCGACCTGATGTTCGACAGCGGCGTCAAGAAGGCGTACCTCAGCGGCGTCAAGCAGTTCAACGAGGAATACACCGCGTCGTACAAGTACCTCAGCTACCGGCAGTAGGCACAGCGAATCGCTGCACTCAAGGCCTGCGCTCCACCACGGGGCGCAGGCTTTGTGCTTTTTGTGTGATGTCAGGGGGGCTTCAGGCGTCGGTGTCGTCGATGGAAGTGCCGCACGGCACAGCGCGCTCGCGCCTGAGCTCGCACTCTGCTCTCGCTCCCGCGCAGGCATTGCGTGCGGGGCTCATCAACGGGATCTTGTCTTGCCTGCAGCGGCCGTCCTGCAGGACCCTGTCACGAGTCGAATGCGCGCTATCCTGCGGTCCGCCGTTCAGCTGTTGTGCTCGCTCTCGCTCGGCGCGGCCGTTGGCTGCGGCGGTGACGGCGAGCCCCCGCTGCTCTCCACGGGACCGACCAACGACCCCGTGGCGGTCACGATCGCACTTCCGGCCAAGCAACTTCCCATCGGGGCGGAGGTTCAGGCGACGGCAACGGTGTACGACGCCGGGCATCCCGTCGCTGTCCACGGGCTCACCTGGAGCTCCACCGAGACGACGGTGGCCCTGGTTTCCGACTCGGGGATGGTCAAAGCCGTTGGCCCCGGCTCGGCGATGATCCGTGCAACGATCAAGAACGTCTCGGGAGGCGACTCGGTCGTCGTCCTCGCCCCCCCGCCGCCCCCACCGCCCGTCGTCGCTTCGGTGGCAATCTCGCTGAGCGATTCCTCGCTGACGGTCGGCGAGTCGGCCGAGGGTCGCGCGATCGCGAAGGACTCATCCGGTGCAGTGGTCGATGGGCAGGTGGTGGTCTGGGCCATCGATAGTGGCGCGACCATCGCCAGCGTCTCGAGCACCGGCGTGGTCCGCGCGCTCGCGGCGGGGACCGCGTCGTGCGCGGCGCCGTCGGTGCAGTGAGTTCGACCGTCACGATCACCATCGCCGCCGCCCCGCCCCCGCCGCCGCCGCAGCGTCGTCGCCAGCCTCGCCATCGCGATCGGTCTCACGACGCTGCAGGTCGGTCAGGCGACGCAGGCGGTGGCCGTTGCCAAGGACTCGGCGGGGGCTGTCATCACGGGGGAGGTCATCACCTGGAGCGTCGACAGCGGCGCGACGGTGGTGAGCATCTCGACGTCAGGGGTGGTGAACGCACTCGCCGCGGGAAGCGCTCGGATCAAGGCGACCGCAGGGACGGTGAGCGCCCTGGCCGCCATCACGGTCGTCGTTCCGCCCCCCCCACCCCCGGTCAGCGCCACGTCGGTGCCGTTGATGGTCTCGCGCCTGACGGCGGGGGCCGGTTCGGTGCTCGTCAGCAACGCGGTGCCGCTGATGCCCGGGATGCTGACCGTCTCAGGGTTGGTCAACGTGCTGGTGAAGATCAACGATGTGGAGGTGCCGATCTCGGTGACCCCCACCGCCGGCGCGCACAAGGATGGCTCGTTGCGCTCGATCGTCGTGCAGTTCCAGTACGACGTGCCGCCCACGGGGATCGCGGCGACGCTGCAATTGGGGACGGTGCGCTCACAGCACATGTCGGCGCAGCCCATTCCGTCGATGCCCGACGCCGTCGCGCTTCCGACCGATCCGACCTACCTCATCGCCACCGAACTCGTCGGCCCCACGATTTCGCAGGCGACGAGCAAGGCGATGGGCGCGTCGTGGCTCAAGTACGAAAACGACTTCGTCACCTTCGCCGACAAGCACTGGACCACGTACGGCTTCGACTGGGCATCGACCAACTACTACGACCGGGTGCAGATCTACTACGCCTGGTGGGTACGCACGGGAAATCCCGAGTTCTGGCGTCGGGCGACGCTGATCGCCGTCAACTATCGCCAGAAGTACCTGGAACCCAACAACTACGCTTCGTCGCACCACTGGTCGCAGCTGGAAGGGCTGGCCGATCACTACTGGCTCACGGGTGATCCCGCCTCGCAGCGAGCGGTGGGGCGCACCGCCGACGTGCTGGCCTCCTACTACCGAAAGGGGGTTCTGGCGGACACAAATCACATCGACATGGAGAGTCGAATCCAGGCGCGATCGCTGCAGGCGATGCTGCTTGCCTGGGAGATTCAGGCTCCCGGGGGTGGGACCTACACGCCGTCCACGTGGGCCACGCACCTGCCGCTGATGCTCGGCCAGATCCTGCGGGCGCAGAACTCCACGCGCGCCTTCAAGTGGGGCGGCTACTGCCGCACGAGCATCAACTACATGAACGGGCTCCTCAACGACGTGATGATCCGCTATCACGAGCGATTCGCGGCCGACCCGCGAATTCTCCCGTCGATCCAGGCCAACGCCGACTGGCTGTGGACCAACCAGTGGCGGCAGGACCAGAGCTTCAACTATCAGTCGGCCTTCTGCGCGCGGAACAACTCCGGCCCTGGTCAGTCGGTCGACTTGAACGGGCTGTACGTGACCACCTATTCCTGGCTGTACAAGCAGACCGGGCAGTCGTCCTATCTGCAGGCGGCCGACGCGATCTTCGCCTCAGGGGTCAATCGCTCGTACCTGACGGGCGACAAGCAGTTCAACCAGGAATACACCGCCTCGTACAAGTACCTGTTCTACCGGCGATAGGCGGTAGTACTAAGGGCGACGGGGGGAGACGCTCCCCGGAAGGGACCACGGGGGGTCGGGCGGAGCGATCGGGCGAGGGTCGAGGGGATCGGCGGCGGTGCGGTGTAGAATATGCACCGCTGAGGAGCGACCGCCCTCTCACCCCCGTGTTCACGTTCCCGATGTCGACCCCGCTGATTTCCTACCGCCTCGCGCTGCTCCTCGTCTGCTCGGCGCTCCCCATCTCGCGCGGGATCGCCATGCCCTCCACCGCTCCGAGCGGGGACGGGCGCAAAGCCTCCGCCACGCCGGATTCCGTCGCGCTGATCGTGACCCGGCTGACCGGGCAGGCTGGCGAGGCGCTCGTCTCGAGTGCCATCCCGTTGCGGCGGGGGGCAATACGCCCGGACGCCGTGAGCGGTGCGCGGCTGGTCGTGGATGGCGCGCCGGTCGATGCGGCGATCGACGGGACGACGGGGTTGCACGCCGATGGCTCGCTCCGGTCGGTCGTGGTGCAGTTCCGAACCGTGCTGCGCCCGGGCGACCGGGTAACGGCCTGGTTGATTTGGGGGGGGAGCCCGACGGGACCACGGCGTGCCCAGCTGCTCGATATCCCGCCGTATCCGGAAGCGGTCGCCTTGCCGACCAGCGCCGACTATCTCATCTCGACCGACCTGGTGGGCGAGACGGTCTCCGTGGCCGAGAGCCGGCGTGCGGGAGCGGTCTGGACCAAGTACGAGCGCGACTTCGATCAATGGGCCAACAAGCACTGGCTCGGCAACGGAGCCGACTGGGCGGCGGGCAACTACTACGATCGCGTCCAGATCTACTACGCCTGGTGGGTGCGGACCGGAAACATCGAGTACTGGAAGCGCGCGACGCTCATGGCGCTCGACTATCGCACCAAGTACCTCGAGAAGAACAACTACACCAGCTCGCATCACTGGGCGCAGCTCGAGGGGCTGGCGCTGCACTACCTGCTCACGGGCGATGTGCGGTCGCGGGAGGCGGTCGAGCGGACGGCGCAGATCCTGAGCTCCTACTACCGTCGCAACGCGCTCGGCAAGGTGAATCACCAGGACATGGAGAGTCGCATCCAGGCCCGTTCGCTTCGGCGGCGCTGCTCGCCTGGGAGGTCCAGAACGGCGACGCCGGGGCGGGGTACGCGAAAGGGTGGGGACGGGACCTGCCGCTGATGCTGGCGCAGATCCTCAAGGCGCAGCGACCGGACGGCTCGTTTCTCTGGGGCGGCTACTGCACGTCCAGCATCAACTACATGAACGGCATCCTGAACGATGTCCTGATTCGCTACTATACTCGTTTCCGAGCGGACAGCGTCATCGTCTCCTCCATACGGCGGAACGCGGACTGGTTGTGGGCCACGCAGTGGCGCCCGGACGGGAGCTTCAACTACCAGTCGATCCGCTGCGGTCGGAACAACTCGGGGCCGTCGAGCGCCCCGGACCTCAACGGCCTGTTCGTCACGACCTACGGCTGGTTGTACCAGCAAACGGGCGATGGGCGGTACCGGGACGCCGCAGATCAGATCTTCGCGACGATCCAGCGTGGGACCTATCTGCAGGGCTCCAAGCAGTTCAACCAGCTCTACACGACGTCTTACCGCTATCTGGCCTACCGGCGCGGCGGAAAGGCGGGGTGATGAGCCGAGGCTTTATTGGGATGGGGGCGACGGAACCCATCTTGCAATGCAGATGACGTTCGATGCCTGTAACCGCAGGCCCGAGGCACAGATACGACGGCGTAGGCGACCTTCCGAGCGGGACGAATCCAGGTGAGAGCACAGCGAGCGAACGCAATGGCGATGAACGCCCCGACGACCCAAGGGCCTGGACTGGCCGGGTACGCCGAGGAGTTCTACCGCCGTTTCGAGGTCCGGGCGCCCATGATCACCATGGCGCTCATCCTCATCGTCGCCGTCCGCATCCACGAGCTCGTCCCGCTGCTCGCCAAGATCCGCCCTGCGCTCCTGCTGTCCGTCCTGGGGGTGGGGTACCTGTTTACCCGCACCCCGGTGGATATCTGGCGTGCGGCGTTCCGGGAGCCGTTGGTGAAGCTCGTGATCGCCTTCTACGTGTGGGCGATGATCGGCGTGCCGTTCGCGCTGTATCCCGGGCTCGCCGTCGATTCGGTCACGACGCCGGTGGTGACACAGCTCGCGGTGCTCATCGCCCCGCTCCTGTGTGCACCAACCGAGGACAACCTGCGTTGGCTGCAGCGCGTGTACGTGCATGGAATGGCCGCGCACATGCTGGTCGCGTTTGCGGGCGGCGTCATGGAGGGGGGGCGTCTCTACACGTTTGGCGGCGGCCTCGATTCCAACGACTACTCCGCCATGGCGGCGATCACGTTCTTGTTAGGCGCCGGCCTGCTGCAGACGGAAAAAAAGGGGCTGTGGCGCGTGCTGGCGTTCGTCTCCTCGGCCATCCTGGCCCTCGGGGTGGTGAAGAACGGCTCCCGCGGCGGGACGCTTGCCCTTGTCTTCGGTGCGCTTGTCTTCCTGATCGCGTCGCGCGGGTCGCGCCGCTTTCTCTACGCCGTCCTCTTTGTCGTCGGCGGGGTGCTCATCTGGAACGTGTCGCCCTACAAGTTTCGCAAGCGCATGATCGACCTGGTCAGCGGCACGGAAGACTACAACTACACCGAGTACAGCGGTCGAAAACAGGTGTGGGCACGCGCCAACATCTATATCCAGCGCCACCCTGCCATGGGCGTCGGGATCGCCAACTTCCCGATCATGGAAGGACAGTACCTCGAGGAGCATGGCAAAGTCGGCAAATGGTCGGCAGCGCACAACGCCTACTACCAGGCGACGGTCGAACTCGGGCTCCCCGGTGGATCCATGTTCATCGGAATGCTCCTGATCGCGCTGTACAAGGGATGGAGATTGCGACGGTCATTTCGCGACACGGCGTCGGGGGAACGATTGAACCGACCGGAGTACGTCGCAGCGATTGCGGCGTTCGCGATGGCTGCCGTGTTCCTGTCGCACGCCTACTTCTATCTCCTCTACGGCTTGCTCGGGCTGATTGCCTTTGCCTGGCGCGTGGCGGGGATGGATCGTGGGGCCGCTGCGCCGATGGGATCGGCGCCGCAGTTGCAGCCCGTGCCGGCGGCGCAGCCGGTTGCCGCGCCGCAGTACGCCGGCGCCCTCCAGTCGGGTCGCCGACCGGCTGCCACCGCCGGCGGCTGGCGCTCGCGCGCCGGGTGGCCCGGACAGCGCGGACGGTTCGCGCCGTGATCGACACTGCGCGCCCCGGCCACGGGGCGAGCCCGCGCGATGGAGGTAGTGTCGAGGTTCGCGCTGGCGTTGCAGCTGGCGCGGTCCCCTCCGTCGTGGCGGTCATCGACACCGTCATCCTCTCGGGCCCCGGTCGTCAGCTGGTGGCGCAGGCGGTCCTGCAGCGATCGCGCGGCACCGCCTTCCGTATCGTCACCTTCCGGCGCACCGGACGACCGGTCTCGCCCTTCGTGGCCTACGCCGAGGCGCGCGGCGTGCCGTGCGAGGTGATCGAGGAGACCGGGCGCCTCGACATGTCGGTCCTCCCTCGCGTGCGCGAGGCCTTCGCGCGTGCCGGGGCGACGGTCGTGCAGACGCACGGCTATCGCCCTTCGGCGATCGTGCGGTCGTTGCGGGCGTTAGGCTGGTACGCCGGCGGCTGGGTGGGCTTCTACCATGGCGCGACGGCCGAGGACTGGAAGGTGCGCTTCTACGACGCGCTCGACCGTCGCCTCCTGCGCTCGGCCGACCAGGTCGTCGTGATGTCGCGCCCGCAGCTCGCCCTGTTCGAGGACCTTGGCGCGCGTGCGGAGCTGGTCTTCAACGCGGTGCTGGACGAAGGGGCGGTGGCCGGGGCCCAGGGCGGCGCGCCGCTGTTCCCGCCGCCGACGGTCCCGCGCCTTGCCGCGATCGGGCGCCTGAGTCCCGAGAAGGGGGTCGACATCCTCCTCGAGGCCGCGGCGTTGCTCAAGGCCGAGGGAGTTCCCTTCGAGTTGTTCCTGGCGGGCGACGGCCCGGAGCGGGCGGCGCTCGAGGCGCAGGCCGCGGCGCTCTCGTTAGGTGACGAGGTGCGCTTCCTCGGACAGGTCCACGACGTGGGCGCGCTGTATCGCGCCATCGACCTGCTCGTGATCCCGTCACGCAGCGAAGGGCTCCCCAATGTGCTCCTCGAGGCGCTCCGGCACGGCCGCTTCGCGGTCTCGACGCGCGTGGGGGCGGTGCCCGACGTGCTCGAAGGGGCGCGCGCCGGGATCATCGTCCCACCCGAGGATCCGCGCGCCCTGGCCGACGCCATCGCGCGCGGGATCGCCGAACGCGAGGCGCCCGGCGTAGCCGAGGATCGCGAGGCGATCATCGCCCGCTTCTCGCTCGAGTCACGCGTGCGCGCGCTCGAGGCCATTCATGCACGCGTGCGGGCGCACGCCGTCTCCGTCGCCGGCTGATGTGTGGCATCGCGGGCGCCGTCGCGCTCTCGCCCTCCGCCGCCCCGCGGCGCGAGGTGGTGGAGGAAATGTCGCGGTGCATCGCGCATCGCGGCCCCGACGGCGAGGGGTTGTGGACGTCGCCCACAGGGCGCGTGATGATGGCGCACCGACGCCTGGCCATCATCGACCTCGCGACCGGTGACCAGCCGCAGTTCTCGCCTGATGGGCGTTTCGCCCTCGTCTTCAACGGCGAGATCTACAACTACAAGGAATTGCGGGCCGAGCTCGAGCGCGATGGGTGTGCCTTCCGCACGCAATCCGACACCGAGGTGCTGTTGCACCTGATCGCCCGCGAGGGCGATGCCTGTGTGGAGCGCCTGCGCGGGATGTTCTGCTTCGCCGCCTGGGATCGCAGCGAGCAGCTCCTGGTGGCGCGCGATCGCGTGGGGAAGAAGCCGTTCTACTGGTCCGTGCGCGATGGCATCTTCTACTTCGCCTCCTCGCTGGAGGCCGTACACGCCGCGTTAGGTGCCCCGCGCACCCTCGACATGGCGGCGCTGGACGACTACCTCACGCTCGGCTGGGTCCCGGCGCCGCGCACCATCTTTGCCGGGATCCACAAGCTCGAGCCGTCGGTCGTCATGACGCTCGACCAGCATGGCGCACACAGCCGCGTGTACTGGGACCTCGCCGCCGATCGTGACCCCTTCGAGGGATCGCTCGACGACGCGGCCGACGCACTGCTCCCTATGCTGCGCGAGGCGACGCGCATCCGCCTGCGAGCCGATGTCCCACTCGGGATCTTCCTGAGCGGCGGGATCGACTCGAGCCTCGTGACGGCGATGGCGATGCAGGAAGACGCGACGCTGCACACCTACTCCATCCGCTTTGACGACGTCGAGTCGGACGAGCGGCTTCGCGGCACGCGTGGCCGAGCACCTCGGGGCCTCACACCATCATCGACGCCCCCGCGGCCTCGACCGACCGGCTCCCCACCCTCATCCGCCACTTCGGCGAGCCCTTCGCCGACTCCTCGGCGATCCCCACCTCGGTGCTGGCGCAGTACGCTCGGCAGCATGTGACGGTGGCGCTGGGTGGTGACGGGGGCGATGAAGGATTCGCCGGCTACTCGTGGTACCAGACGTTCCACAAGGTGCGCCGCCTGGGCAACATGATCCCCGCCGGGGCCGCCTCGGCCGCGGCGCAGCTGATTGCGCCTGGCGGAGCACGGAGCGCCTTCGCACGGCAGCGCGGCCGCGTGTCGCGCGGCCTGCGCGCGCTCGAACCGGGGAGCGATGCGCAGCGATACGCCGCGCTTCGTACCCTGCTCGGCGCCGCCGAGCGGCGCAGCTTGTACGCCGGTGCGCTGTACGAGCGGCACCGCGCTGGGGCGATCGATCCGTCGGGGATGATCGCGCTGTTCGATCGCACCGAGGGGAGCGCCCTCCGCCGCATGCGGTGGGTCGACATGCGCACGTACCTGGCGGATTGCCTCAACGCCAAGGTCGACGTGGCGACGATGGGAGTGGGGTTGGAGGCGCGCGCCCCGTTGCTGGACCAGGAGGTGCTGCGATTCGGCCTGTCGCTCCCCGATGCGCTCCTGGTCGACGAGCGCGGCGGGAAGGCGGTGCTGCGGACGTTGCTGGCGCGCTACGTCCCGCCGGCGCTCTTCGAGCGCCCCAAGCAGGGCTTCACGCCGCCCGTGCATCGCTGGCTGCGCGAGGGGATGCGCACGCGGCTCATGGAGCTCCCGCAGTCCGAAGCGCTGCGGTCGTTAGGCGTGCTGCGCCCCGAGGGGATCCAGCGCCTGGTCGACGAGCACCTGCACCACGTGCGCGATCATGCCGACCGGCTGTATGCGCTCCTCGTGCTCGACGGCTGGCTCACCTCGGTGTATCGCGCGTGAGCGGCGTGCGTCGGGCCATCGCCCACGCGGCGTGCGGGCTCGGAGTCGATGCCATGGCGCGGCGAGCGCGCGTCCCCTCGCTGCTCGTGGTGTGCTATCACGGGATACGCCCGGACGAGTCGGCGAGTCGCCACTGGCTGCTCCTGCCGCAGTCGGCGCTGGAACGGCAACTGCGCTGGTTGCGGTCGTCGTACGACGGTATCCCATCGACGAGGCACTGGCGCGCTTGTCGGCAGGCGAAGGGCACCGCCCCATGGCGGCCATCACTTTCGACGACGGCTATCGCTCCAACGCGACGCTCGCCCTCCCGGTGCTGCAGGCGCTTGGACTCCCCGCGACGATCTACCTCACCACCGGGCACCTCGACTCCGGCGCCCTGCTCTGGACGACCTGGCTCGATCTCGTGTTGCAGCCGCTGGGTGCGGGCGCCCCGCTGGCTCGCCGATCGCTGCGCCCCCGTGGCGCCTGGACAGGAGGCGCTCAAGCGCATGGCGTCGGGCGATCGGGAGGCGCTCCTTTCGCAGCTCCGCGAGGAGGTGGCGAATGACGCGCGCGTCCAGTCGTCGCTCGCGCGTCACGCCCTCGACTTCGCGATGCTCACCTGGGATGAGGTGCGCGCCGCGGCGCGATCCCGGCTGTTGACCTTTGGAGGACACACGGTCACGCATCCCATCGTCTCGCGGTTGCCTGACGCCGACGTGGAGGCGGAGATCGGCATGTCGATGGATCGGGTGGCCCGGGAAGTGGATGCCATCACACGCACCTTCGCCTATCCCAACGGCCGCGCCATCGACTTCGACGCGCGCGCGGTCGACGCGGTGCGGCGCCACGGTGGAACGGCGGCGGTCTCGACGATCGAGGGAATCAACCGGCGCGATCTCCAACCGTTCGCCCTTCGCCGGCTCGTCGTGGGCGACCGGGACACCGATGATGCCGTCTTTCGGTTGCGCGCTGCGGGGCTTTGGAGCGTGGCGGCATGACGCCGCGCCCGGACGCCGCGGTGCAGGCCCCGCGGCTTTCGCGTAGCGATCCTCACCTGCCAGGACTTTGCGTGGGAGACCGTGGCGGCGCTCACGGCCATCCCCGAGCTGACCGTCGTGGGCGTGGTGCGCGCGCCGCTGCCGCGCCCCGGGCTCACGAACAAGTTGAAGCGCACCTGGCGACGCGATGGGGCCGTGGGTATTGCCGCTGCGGTGTGGCGCACGGCGACGCGAGCGGGGGGGGCGGCCACCGGCGCTCGGCCCGCGCCGGTCCCGGTGCCGGGCGTTCCGCAGCACGAGGTGGCGTCGCTCAACGCCGAGGCGTGCCGGGTGCTCCTGCGGTCGCTCGACCTCGACCTGGCCGTGCTCGACGGGACAAACATCCTCAAGCCGGAGACCTTCGACATACCGAGGCTGGGGAGCATCAACCTGCACCGCGGACGGCTCCCAGCCTATCGCGGCGCACCCCCGGCGTTCTGGGAGCTGATGGCCGGCGAGCGCGAGGTGGGGGTCACGGTGCACCAGGTGAGCGCCGAGCTCGATGCAGGGGCAATCTACGCGGAGGGGACGTGCCCCCTCGACCCGGCCCCGGCCGGTGATCCGGTGGCGTACGCCGACCGCGTCTGGCGCGAGGTCCTGCGCCCGCTGGGATTGCAGCTGATCTGCCGCACGGCGCTCGCCCTCGCACGTGGCGAGGCGGAGCCCCGACCGCAGCCGCACGCGTCGACTCCGGCCAATCGGATCCCGTCTCGTCGGGAGCTGCAACGGCTGCGAGCGGTCGTGGCCGCCCGTCGGCGCGCGGCGGGCGCGACTCGTTAGGTCGCGACGCGCGTCCCGCGCGCGGCCGAGGCGTACGCCGCGTCGAGGCGATCGCCAAGTGGTGCCCAGCCGTACTCGCGCTCGACCAGCGCGCGACCGGCCGCCCCCAGTCGGTCCCGCAGCGCCGGGTCGCCGGCGGCGCGCGTCATCTGTTCGACGAACTCCTGCGGCGTCTCGGCGCGCAGGTAGTGTTCGCCCTCGCGCATCGGGATCCCCTCGACGCCGACGGCGGTCGACACGAGCACGCGCCCCATCGCCAGCGCGTCGAGGATCTTGAGTCGCGTTCCGCCCCCGACACGC
The DNA here is from genome assembly GCA_016719105.1 of Gemmatimonadota bacterium. Taxonomy (NCBI): domain Bacteria; kingdom Pseudomonadati; phylum Gemmatimonadota; species Gemmatimonadota bacterium. The sequence continues at coordinate 141,174 of JADKAQ010000002.1, forward strand.
ATCGGACAGAGGAAGAGCGCCGCGCGCGCCACGTACGGGCGCACGTCGTCGACGAAGCCGGTCACGTCGATGCGCGGGTCGGCGGCGGCCGCCGTGCGCAGCAGGGGGGCCGGCTCACGCCCGACGACGGTCATGCGGTCGAGCACGCCACCCGGCGCCGCCGCGAGCGCCGGCCAGATGTCGGTGGCGAACCACTCCATCGCATCCTTGTTGGGGAACCAGTCCATCCCGCCCAGGAAGACCGCTTCACGCGAACTGGCTTCGGCGACCGGAGGGAGGCGGAAGAAGTCCAGGTCGACCCCGTTGGCCACCACGCATGTCCTCGCCCCCGGGACGATGGACTGCAGTCGCTCGGCGTCGGTGTCGGAAACCATGACGTTCGTCTCGGCATGTAGCGACAGCACGCGCTCCGCCTCCGTCACCTTGCGCGCCTCGCGGGCGTAGAAGGCGCGCGCCGCGCGACTGCCGTTGGCACTCCGGCGCGCCAGCAGGTGCGACTCCACGTTGTGGTGGTTCAGCACGAACGGCGCCTGCAGCTGCTCGACGTAGGGGCGAAGAAAGACCGTGTCGAGGTGCACGACGTCCGGGTGCACGCGCTCCTGGAGCGCCACCAACTGCGACTGCGCTTCCGGGGACCAGTACCAGCGCTCCCAATACGCGCGCGACGACGGCCAGCCGGCGAGCGCGCTCACGGCCCGCGACATCCGGCCCCCACCTTGCGCCGTGGCGACGAGGGTGACGCTCGCGCAGTATCTTTCCAGCCCTTCCCGCGCGGCGCCCAGCGTCTCTTCGGTCTGGGGACCGGTGGGGGAGGGCGGGGCGAGCGCGAGCAGATGCAGCTCACGCCGACTGGCCGCCTCGCGAACCAGGTGGAACGAACGCGCGAGCGCCCCGTGGCCGGTTGCCGGCCACGGAACGAAGTGTGAGAACCACAGAACGGTCATGTCGTCTCGAAGGTCCGCGCGCAGCCCCGGTTTCCCGAGACCGGGGAGTGGTGGCGTCCTGCGCGCGGGCCGAAAGATGGTCCGGTCACACGGACTTCGGGACCCGGGCGACACGGCGGCATTGATTGTGAAACGTCCCGTCGTGCGCGGGCGTCCACCAAGGGTTGGGCGCAACGGCTGCAGTCCAGCAGGCTTCCTCCATCAAACGCAGTGAAGACCATTCTCGTCACCGGCGCGGCCGGCTTCATCGGATTCCACCTGGCGCAGCGCCTTCTCCAGCGCGGCGACCGGGTCATCGGCCTCGACAATCTCAACGAGTACTACGACCCCACCCTCAAGCATGCGCGACTGGCGGAGCTCGAGCGCGAGCCCGGTTTCGGCTTTCATCGCCTCGACCTCGCAGATGACGACGGAATACGCCAGCTCTTCACGAGCTACCGGTTCGACGCCGTCGCGCACCTGGCGGCGCAGGCCGGGGTGCGGTACTCGCTCGAGAACCCGCATGCGTATGTGAAGAGCAACATCCACGGGTTCCTGAACATCCTGGAGGGGTGCCGGCACCATACGGTTCCGCATCTCGTCTATGCGTCGACCAGCTCGGTGTACGGCGCCAACACCGGCATGCCGTTCTCGGTGCACGGCGGCGCCGACCACCCGCTCACGATCTACGCCGCCACCAAGCGAGCCGACGAGCTCATGGCGCACTCGTACGCGTCGCTATTCGGCGTCCCGTGCACCGGCCTTCGCTTCTTCACGGTCTACGGACCGTACGGGCGCCCGGACATGGCGCTCTTCATCTTCCTCAAGGCGATGCTGGCCGGGAGACGATCCCGGTCTTCAACAACGGGGAGATGCAGCGCGACTTTACCTTCGTCGACGACATCGTCGAGGGCTTCGTGCGCGCCATCGACCATCCCGCGACGCCCAATGCCGCGTGGGATGGCAACCATCCCGACCCCGCCACGTCGTCGGCCCCCTACCGGTTGTACAACATCGGCAACCAGTCGCCGGTGCGTCTCATGGACATGATCCGCGTCCTCGAGAAGCACTCCGGCATGACCGCCAGGCTACAGATGCTCCCCATGCAGCCCGGCGACGTCCCGGCCACCTACGCCGACGCCTCCGACCTGCAGCGCGACCTGGGCTTCACCCCGAAGACGACGATCGACGAAGGGGTGCGGCGCTTCGTGGAGTGGTACCGCAGCTACTACAAGGTCGCCTGACCTCGAGCGGGGCGGAGCGGCGCGCGGACCCCACGCGCGCGATATCCGTCAGCTGCACGACCTAGAGGTACCCCTGGCTCGACAGCTTGCGCAGGAGCTCTTCCTCCTTCGTGAGCTGCGGACGGGCCGAGTCGCGCGGGATCACGCCCACCAGTTCGAGTGTGCTGAGCACCTTCCACGCCCCGTCCTCCACCGAGTCGGTGCTCGGCGTGGATGTGCACCTCGGGCGACACCGGCGGTTCGTACGGCGCGTTGATCCCGGTGAACTCCTCGATCTCGCCGCGCCGCGCCTGGCGTACATCCCGTCCGGGTCCGCGCTGCTCGGCGACCTCCACCGGGCAGTCGACGTACACCTCGAGGAAGTTGGTCGTGTTGCGGCGCACTTCATCGCGGGTCGCCCGATACGGCGACACGGCGGCACAGATCGCGATCACGCCGTTGCGCGAGAGGAGCTTGGCCACGTAGCCGATGCGGCGCACGTTCTCCTCGCGATCGGCGCGCGAAAAGCCCAGCCCGCGCGAAAGGCTCTCGCGCACCTCGGAGCCGTCGAGCAGCTCGGTCGCGAAGCCGCGGTCGAGCAGCTGTCGGTACACCTCGTGCGCGATCGTCGACTTCCCCGACGAGGGGAGGCCGGTGAACCAGACGACCGCGCCGGTGCTGTGGGTCATACCAGTCCGATGAGCGGCCACCAGAGCCTGATGCCACCAGGAGGATGAAGATCGAGGCGACGGTCATGAGCCGCCCGCCTTGACGAAGTCGGAGGTCATTGAAGGTAGCCGGAGGCGAAGACGATCGTATTGGGGGGCCGTACTCAAGGGGAGCGTGAAGTCGAGCCCCGCCTCGACGAGACGGCGAGGAGAGGCGCGACCGGCAGCGCCCCAGATTGGTTGGCGAGGGTGAAGGCGAGCGGAAGGACGACTGCCAGGGCCGCCGCATTGCTCATGACTTCGGAGAGGAGCAGCGCGAGAACGGCGGCACCGAAAATCGTCACGAGCGGGCCGGGCGAGTACCCGTCCAGTGCCAGCTGGAGCAGCCAGCTGGCCGCCCCGGTCCTGTCGAGTGCGGCGCCCAGGGCAATGGCTCCTCCGTACATCAGCACGATGTTCCAGTAGACGTGTCGCTCGGCCGTCTCCCACGACAGGGCGCCGAAGACGAACAGGGCGACGGCCCCGAGCAGCGCGATGACGGCGAGGTCCAGCCGCGCGACCGGCGACGCTCACCCACGCGACGATCGTGAGCCCGGAGATGATCGCGACGCCCAGTATTGCGCCGTTTCCTGGGGCCCAGGTTCTTGACCGCGCGCTCGATCGCCCGGGCCGAGCCGAAATCACGGCTCCTGGGGGAAGCACGCTCCGCAGGATGAGCGGCGTGACCGCAACGCCGAGACGACGACTGGGGCGCGGCCGCGACCCACTGAAGCCAAAGGTGCCCGTGCCGTAGTTCTTCTTGAGCATGCCCAGTGCGAGCGCGCGCGAGTGCTGCCGAGGAACGAGGTATTGCTCCCGATCATCGCTCCCCACGCCAACGACAGGAAGAGGGCTTGGCGTAGTCGCTCTCAGCGGGCGCAGGCGCAGGCCTGCCGCGACTTCCATCGCGATCGGGAAGAGCATCGCCGATGTGGCCTGGTTGGGCATCCACATGGTGCCGAACGCCGCCGCCAGCATCATCCCGGTGGCGAAGGCGAAGGGCGACGATTCGAAGCGGCGCAGGAAGAGGAGCGCGAGCGCTTGCTCAGCCCAGTCTCGATGAGCGCGCCGCCGATGAGGAAGACGCCGATCAGGAAGAAGATGGCCGAGCTGCCAAACGGCGGCAAAGGCTCGCTCGGCTTCAAGGCCCCCGCGGCGCCGAGCACGGCGACGGCCAGGAGCCCGGTCACGCCGAACGGGAAGCGCGTTGGTGATCCAGAGCGTGGTGCAGAGCACGAAGACGCTGCAGGCCCGCTTGCCCTCGTGACTCAGGCCCGCGATGGGGGTGCGACGAAGATCCAGAGCGAGGCGGCGACGCCGATCGCCACGAGCGCGCGTTGCCCGATGACCTCCACGACGTGCCGCTTGGGCGCTGGGAGGTTCCGGCGGGAGTCGCGCGCCGTTCCTCCGGCCAGCGGAAAGCCGCTGGCCGAGGCGACGACGTCGCCAGGTCGGCTCGAGGACTCGAGGGAGAAGGCGCCCATGCGGTGGAGGGGAGAGAGTCCGCGGTGGTGAGCGATCGCCCAGTCTGCCGCAGATCGACGGTGCCTGGCTCACCTGCGCCCGGCGGGGAAGCTCCGCCCCGCGATCGCGGTCTTGAGCCGCTCCACGTACGAATAGTGGAGCTTGATGCGCCCCATCAGGCGTCCCTCGTTCACGTCGCCGTGATCGTCGGATCCGCCCGTCACGAGCAGACCGTGTCGCTCGGCGAGCGCCGAGAAGTGCGCCGTCTGCTCCGCGTCGTGCTGCGGATAGAAGACCTCGATGCCATCCAACCCCGCCCGACGAACTGGGCGACTTCGGCATCGGTGAGCCTAGTGCGCCCCGGATGAGCGGCGACGGCCACGCCGCCAGCCGCATGGATCGCGCGGATCGCCTGCTCGGGGGAGACCTTCACGCGCTGCACGTAGCAGCGCCCGCCGTCGAGAATGAGCTCGGGGGTGAAGGCCGACTTCACGTCGGGGACGATCCCCGCCTCGACCATCGCCTTGGCCACGTGCGGTCGACCGATATTGTCGGTGCCGCCGGCAATCTCGACCACGCGGTCGAAGGAGACCGCGTAGCCGAATTCGTTGAGCTTCTGCACCATCCCCACGCGCGGGGCGAACCGTCCGTCGCGCAGCGAGTGGAGCATGTGAGAGAACGGGGCATCGTCGAGGCGATCCCGAAGCCCAGCATGTCCACCTGCCGCTCGTTGTCATCGAGGGTCGAGATCTCGCATGCGGGGATGACTTCGATCCCTAACCGTCGATGCCGCCGCCATCGCCTCGGCCACCCCCCCAAGGTGTCGTGGTCGGTGAGGGCGATGGCGGTAAAGCCCAGCTGGTGGGCCCGACGTACCACCTCCGACGGAGCATCGGACCCGTCGGAGGCGGTGGAGTGCAACTGCAGGTCGGCAAATCGGTCGCTCAGCATGACTACTGGGCCGACTTGTACGCCTCGATGAGGATGCGCGCGAGTTCGGGACGCGTAAACTCCGGCGGCGGCAGTTCGCCCGCCGTGAGCATCTCACGCACCTTGGTCCCCGAGAGGATCACGTGGTGCGTCTTGTCGTGCGGGCAGGTGCGCGTGGAGGCCATGTTGCACGTGGCGCAGTAGAACGTGTGCTCGAACTTGAACGGCGTGATGCCGAGTTCGTGCGCCGGGAACTTGTCGATCAGGACCTGCGCGTCGTAGGAGCCGTAGTAGTTCCCCACGCCGGCGTGGTCGCGCCCGACGATGAAGTGGGTGCAGCCGTAGTTCTTGCGGGCGATGGCATGCCAGAGCGCCTCGCGCGGACCGGCATAACGCATCGCCGCCGGGAAGACCGACATCATCGCCCGGTTCTTCGGGTAGTAATGCTCGAGGATGGCCTCGTACGTCTTCATGCGCGTGTCGGCCGGGACGTCGTCCGACTTGGTCGCCCCAACGAGCGGGTGCAGGAGGAGGCCGTCGACGATCTCCATCGCGACCTTCTGCAGGTACTCGTGGGCGCGGTGCACCGGGTTGCGCGTCTGGAAGCCGACGACGGTCTTCCACCCCAACTCGTCGAAGCGCTGGCGCGTCTCCAGCGGGGTGAGGCGGTACTCGTTGAACTGCTCGTGCACCGGACGGTTGATGACCTGCACCGGGCCGCCGAGCAGCACGTCGCCCTGCGCCATGAGGCGGGCCACGCCGGGGTGCGCGGTCTCGGTGGTGCCGAAGCACTGCTGCGCTTCGCGCGCCTTGTCGTACTCGAAGATGTCGGTGACCTGCATGATTCCCATCAGCTGTCCATTGGGATCACGCAGGGCGATCTCCTCGCCGACCTTGATCGTGGCGGCCTGCTCCTTCGTGACCGCCTTGGTCACCGGGAGCGCCCACACGAGCCCGTCCGACAGGCGCATCGAATCGACCACGGTGTCGTAGTCGGCCTTGCGCATGAAGCCGACGAGCGGCGACAGCGCGCCGACGCCGATCATTTCCAGGTCGCTCGCTTCGCGGTCGTCGAGGTCGAAGTGCTTCAGCTCCTTGGCGTGCTCGATGGCCTGCAGGCGCTTCTCGCCCGTGAGCTCGCGGTCCACGAGGGTGCCGCCGTGAGGCGCAATCGGCCCCGGGACGCGCTTCCCCTGCTCGACGCGCTTGGCCGCTTCGGCACGGTCAGCCGCAATGCCGCCGGCCAGATAGCCCTTTTCCTCGAGGACGCGCATCACCTTGAGCGCGCTCTCTTCGATCGACTCCTTGTCCGTGTCGAGGACGAGTTCGGGATTGGCCGGCTCCTCGTACGGGTCGTTGACCCCCGTGAAGCCCTGGATCTCCCCCGCCATCGCCTTCTTGTACATCCCCTTCACGTCGCGCCCGACGAGGACGTCGAGCGGGGTGCGGACGAACACCTCGATGAAGTCGCCGATTTCCTTGCGCGCGTTGTCGCGCATGCGGGCATACGGCGAGATGAAGCACGACAGGACGACGACGCCGTTGCGCGTGAGGACCTGCGAGACGAAGGTGACGCGTTCGATGTTCTTGTCGCGATCCTCCTTGGAGAAGCCGAGATCACGGCAGAGGCTCTGGCGCACCACGTCGCCGTCGAGGCGCTCCGACAAGATGTGGCGCTCCTGCAACATTTCGTGAACGCGGCGCGCCACGGTGGTCTTTCCGGAACCCGAGAGACCTGTGAACCAGACGGTGACTCCTCTGCTCATTGCATTACCTGTATAAGGGTGGAAATCGGGGGAATCGTCTTCGTAGCGGGCTTTGCCAGCGGATTCGATGGTAAGAATCGGGCCCGCGGGATCGTGTCTCGCAGACAGACTGTTGGCCCCCGCCCGGCGGAACATTGCGCCGGGCGCGCCCAAGTCGTCACTTGGTAGTCCTGATCTTGCAATACCATCGCCGTCAGGAATGCCCGCCCCATCCAGCCCCCCGGCGCACCGTCGGGGGGTGGGTATCTGAGGGGTGGGGTCGCTTCAAAGCCTCCACTGGAGATCTCTCGCGTGTATATCGGCCCCGATTCACTGATGCCGATCGCCTCGGTCTTTGCGGCGATCGCCGGCTTCTTCCTGATGTTCTGGCGGCGTGTGGTTGGGGCGATGCGCTTCATGCTGTCCAAGTTCTCCAAGAAGTCGTAGCCTCCCGCCCGACGTGCCCTCGCGAGCGTGGGTGGCCCCCGCGCGGCGGGTGCAGCACCTCCATTCGATCTCCCGATGACCCCCGCTACTGACGCGGGGCGGTCGCCGTTGCGAATCGTCCGGGTCGCCGGACTCGCGGCCGTCTTCGCCGGGGCAGGGCACGTGCTCGTGATGGGGGCCAAGAGCCTCCTTCTGGGGCAGTTCATCTGGTCCAGTCGCGACCTGGTATGGATGGCACCGGTCGGATACCTCCTGGTCTTCGGCGCCCTAGCCGTCCCGCTCGCGCTCCTCGCCGCCCTTCGCCCACGTTGGGTCCCACAGGCGGCGGTCGTCTTCCTGTACGCGACGGCCGCGGCCTTCTCGGTCGCCCTCCTGTTCCCGCGCATCCACCCGATCGCCTCGCTTCTGGTGGCCATCGGAATCGGCGTACGGTCGGCCCAGTCCGCACGCGATGCGGGAAGCGGCTGGCCACGGCTCGCCCGGAGCGCTGGTGGGACCGTCGCTGCGCTGCTGGCGCTCACCGCTGTCGGCATGCGTGGCATGCGTGCCTGGCGCGACGACGCGGCCTGGCGCGCGCTTCCCGCTTCGGCGGACGGGGCGCCCAACGTCCTGTACATCATCCTCGACACGGTCCGGGCGCGGAATCTCAGCCTGTACGGCTACGCGCGTCCCACGTCGCCCAACATGGCGAGGCTGGCCGCCGAGGGGGTCACCTTCGACTACGCCTTCGCCACCACCTCGTGGACGCTCCCGTCGCACGGATCGCTCATGACCGGGGTCGACGCCAAGGAGCTCTCCGCCGCCTGGTTCGTCCCGCTCGACGACTCGACCCCCGTGCTGGCCGAACGCATGGCGGCGCGCGGCTATCGCACCGGGGGGTTCGTCGCGAATCATGTCTACACGGCCTGGGAGTCAGGGCTCGCGCGCGGCTTCCATACGTACGAGGACTATCTCGTCTCGCTCAAGCAGGTCCTGCTGAGCACCTCGTTGCTGCAGACGGAGCTGGCGTCGGAGCTGAGCGCGGCGCGTCGGTGGTCGGGGCGCATGGCGGCACTGCGTCGCTTCAACCTGCAGGTGCACCCGGCGTTCTACAGCGATCGCAAGCCGGCGGAGCGCGTCGTGGACGAGTTCCTGGCGTGGGAAGGGCTCGCGAGCGATCAGCCATACTTCGCCTTCCTCAACTTCTTCGATCCGCACGAGCCCTACGAACCGCCGGGGCGCTTTCGCACGATGTTCGGTGAAGGAAAGTCGCCGGAGGACCTGTACGACGGTTCCCTCGCCTATCTCGACCAGGAGCTCGGCCGGTTGGCCGACACGCTGCGCGCACGCGGAACGCTCGATCGCACGATCGTCGTGATCGTTGGCGACCATGGCGAGCACCTGGGCGATCACGGCATCTGGGGACACAGCAACAGCCTGTACGAGCAGCTCCTTCGCGTCCCGTTGATCATTCGATTCCCGGGCAGGGTCCCGGCCGGGGTGCGCGTGCGGCAGCCGGTGTCGCTGCGCGACCTTCCCGTCACGCTCCTGTCGCTCGCCGATAGCGCGGCGGCCCCGTCGCTCCCTGGCGTGTCGCTCACCGGGGCGTGGCAGCGTTCCGACTTCCGCGGGAGCGACATCCTCGCCGAGTTGCGCGTGGCGGGACGCCGCAAGATCCCGCCAGGACCGTCGCGCTTTGGCGACCTGCACTCGGCCGTCCGTGACTCGTTGCACCTGATCAGGAACGGTGACGGGTCGGAGGAGCTCTATGACGTGGTGCGCGATGGAGAGGAGCGCACGAACCTCTCGGCCAATCGTGCAGCTGGCGATTCGGTGGTGACCTGGTTGCGCTCGCGCCTCCCCGCGACCGGGAAGAAGTGAGCGCTCCGGTTCCGCGGCGGCACTCGGTGGCCGCGGCGGGTCGGATCGTCAGGTCGCGCTGTGCAGGAGCCAGGCGCTGATCGCGCGGAGGTCGTCGAAGTGCGGGATGTCGTCCGCGGGCGACGCACGTTCGCCGACCAGGGCCACGCGGCACCCGGCGGCGCGGGCGGCCCCGACGTCGACGTCGGGGCGGTCGCCGACATAGAGCGCCGCGTCGGGCCGCACCCGCAGGCGTTCGATGACGTGTCGCAGCCCGGTGGGGTTGGGCTTGAGCACACCGATCTCCGGCTGCTGCGCCCACGCAATCGCATCGAAGGCGAGGTCGACGCCGAGCGCCTCGAGCTTGGCCATCGGGGGATAGTCGGAGAGCAGGGCGGTGCGCAGCCCCTGCCGACGAATCGCGGCGAGCGCTTGCCCCAGACCGGGGCGAGCCGCCGAGCGCACGGCGGAGAGCGGGGCGCGTTCGAACCAGTCCGCGACCACCGCGCGCACCGTCTCCAGGCCTTCCCCCGAGCGCTCTGCCGCCAGCCGCAACTGGTCCTCCGCGAGTGACGTCGACTGGCGTCCGCGCAGTGCCTCGTGGGCGTGCCGATAGTGCCGGAGGATGGCGATCGCATGCATCGCCTCGAGCGGGCGCCGGACGGCGCGCGATACGAGCAGCGGGAGAAACGCCAACCGCATGCGTCGCGTGTCGTACAGGGTGCCGTCGAGGTCGAAGATGACGGCGGCCAGCGGCGTCACTTGGAGGCCAGCAGGAGCGAGAGGATGAAGCAGGCCCCGGTGAGCCACGACACGCGGTCGCGGAGCGCGAAGGCGACCGGGTCGTCGTGCATGGCATCGCGCAGGGTAAAGATCCAGACGCGGGCCTGCCAGTAGATCAGGAGCGGGAGGCCGAGCCAGAGGGCGTCGGGGCGCGCATACAGCAGGAGGGCGTCCTCGCTGGTGACGTACAGGCACCAGACGAGCGCGGTCGCCATGGTGGCTGCCGAACCCAAACTCAGGAGTGCGTTCTGGTCCACCGGGCGATAGGCGCGTCCCGGCAGGCTCTGGTTCTCATCGGCGCCGGCGGCGCGCACCTCGCGCAACTCGCGCACGCGCTTGACGAGCGCCAGCGAGAAGAAGAGGAAGATCGAGAAGGCGAGGAACCAGCGGCTCAATCGCACGTCGGCAATCACGGCACCGCCCACCACGCGCACCGTGTACAGGCAGGCCAGCACCAGGACGTCGACGAGCAGCACCTTCTTGAGCCAGGCCGAGTAGGCGCTGGTCAGGACGGCGTACGCCATCAGCGTGTAGAGGAAGAGCGGCGAGACCCACCAGGCGAGCGCCAGCGCGGTCGACGCACACAGGATCGCGACGATGGCCGCCTGCTGCAGCGAGACCTTGCCCGAGGCGATCGGGCGATGCCGCTTGCGGGGATGCAGTCGGTCCGACTCCACGTCCAGCCAGTCGTTGGCGATGTAGACCGACGAGGCCATGAGCGACATCGCCGCGAATCCACCGGCCAGGTGCGCCAGGAACGACGGGGTGAGCGCGACGTGTCCTGCGCCGGCCGGGAGTACCAGCAGGAGATTCTTCGCCCACTGGTGCGGCCGGAGCATCTTGAGCACAGGAATCATGTCGATTGCGCGGGGCGTGCTGGTGCGAGGACGAGGGGGAGGTGCGATCGAGGGGCGATCGAGGCGCGAGCAGGGCGCGAGCGTCGATCGCCTCTTGGTGCAGATGTGCGGGGCGTGCCACGCGACGCCATCCCTGACGAAACGCGTCGAGCGGTCATGCGTCACGTGAAGGCCGGCCAGTCGGACTGGCGCCTGGTGTGACCCGCGCCGACCGGACCTACCGACAGCGACGCAGTGGGTGGGGGGGTGGCATATTTCGTGCCCGATAGCGACCACGACCGATGCAATTTCCCCCTCGAAAGATCCCCTGTCGCAGCCGCGTCCCTCGGCGCGCATGAACCAGCGCTCCGATAGCGCGGCGCCCGCGCTCGGCTGGATCGCGCTTGCGCTCGCCGGCCAGCTCTCGATCCTGCTCCTGACGCGCGCGGGGCGCACCGTGGGCTATCAGCACTTCGTCCCGCTCGGCGCCTCGTCGGCGCTGGAATGGGGCGCGGCCGGGCTCCTCGTGGTACAGGGGCTCGTCGTGCTGCGGGCCCTCGCGGGGCGGTGGGGGGCGCTGCAGGACATGAGGCGCGCGCTCGCACCGGGCTGGCGACTCCCCGCCGTCGTGGGTGCGGTGGTGCTCACGAGCGCCACCTTGTCGCGCCAGCCGGTCGTGTATGCGCTCGAACTGGTGCTCGCTGGAGCTGCCCAGCTCATGCAGCTGGCGACGGTCGCGTTGGCGGTGGCGGCGTGGCCTTCGCACTGGCGTGAGGCCTTTCGCTCGGCGTCGAGCCGCGTGCTTGGCGATGCGGCGACGGATCCGGCCCCGGGCGGCATCGATCGTTTCGCGCTGGTCACGGCGGCGGTGGCTTCGGCCGTGGCGCTGCTGCTGACGATGATCGTCTACGAGCGGCATCCGCACATCCCGGATGAGGTGGCCTACCTCGTCCAGGCGCGCTATCTGGCGCAGGGGGTGCTCGCCCTGCCGGCCCCACCCGTCCCCGAGGCCTTCAGCCTCGACCTCATGACGCTGGACGACCGGGGGTGGTACTCGATCTTCCCGCCGGGGTGGCCGGCCATGCTCGCCATCGGGGTGCGGCTGGGCGCGGAGTGGTTGGTGAACCCGCTGCTCGCGGGGGCGAACATCCTGCTGGCGTATGTCGTCCTGCGGGCGCTCTTCCCGTTGCGCACGGCCCGCCTCGTGGTCTTGCTGCTGGCGGCGTCGCCATGGTCGCAGTTCATGGCCATGAGCCTGATGTCGCACACCTTCACGCTCACCTGCATGTTGCTTGCGGCCGCCGGGGTCGCGCGCCTGCGCGCCAACGGCACGCTCGCCTGGGGGGTGGCCAGCGGCCTGGCGCTCGGGATGATGAGCCTCATCCGCCCGCTCGACGCCGCGATCGTCGCCGGGCTGCTCGGCCTCTGGTCGTTAGGCGCCCGGTGGCGCGGGCTCCCGCTCGTTCCTTCGGCGGTGATGACCGTGTCGGCGGCGGCCATCGGGGCCCTCAACCTCGTGTACAACCGCGCGCTCACCGGCGACATGCGCAAGTTCCCGGTGATGCTCTACTTCGACCGGCTGTTCGGGAAGGGGAGCAACGACCTTGGCTTCGGCGCCAATCGCGACTTCGGGTGGCGCGGCCTCGACCCGTTCCCCGGGCACGGCCCGCTCGACGTGCTCATCAACTCGAACATGAACCTGTTCCAGGTGAACACCGAGTTGCTGGGGTGGGGGTGCGGCTCGCTCGTCCTGGCGTGGTGGTTCCTCACCTCGTCAGGCAAGCGTGGCGCCGATTGGGGGATGATCGTGACGGTCGTCGCGCTGGTGGCGGCGGAGAACCTGTACTGGTTCTCCGGCGGCCCGGACTTCGGCGCCCGCTATTGGTTCCTCATCATCGTCCCGGTGCTGGTGCTGGTGGCGCGGGGGATCGAAGGGGTCGATGCGGCGCTTCGTGCCCGCGGTGCGCGCGCCGGGATGCTCGAGCCGGCGCTCGTGCTCACTTGCCTCGCCGTGGTCACCTTCGGGCCGTGGCGCGCCGTGGACAAGTACTACCACTACCGTGGCATGCGCCCCGACATCCGCACCCTCGAGGCGCAACGCGACTTTGGAGCGGCGCTCGTGCTGGTGCGCGGCAATCGCCACCCGGACTACCACTCGGCGGCCGTCTACAACGCCGTCCCCCTCGGCGATCCCGAGCGCCCCGTCTATGCGTGGGACCGCGGTGCGGCCGAGCGCGCGCAATTGCTGGCTGCGTATCCCGGGCGTGCGGTGTGGATCGTGGACGGACCGTCGCTCACGGGCGGGGCGTTTCGCGTGCAGGCGGGGCCGCTCACCGCCGCTGAAGTCCTCGCCCGCCCCTGACGATCGGGGAGTTCACCGTGCGCCGACCGCTTCGGGTTGGCGCCGATCACCAGCTCGTCGCCGTGCGGCGCGGTGGATGAACGAACGGGCGCCGCTGCAGCTGGCGGCGCCCGTGGTGGACGAGACGTGCGGTCGTGCGGCCGGCCGCGGGGTCAGCGATAGCCGAGCCGCTGCATCCCGGTCACGTACTTGGAGCTCTTGGTGATCAGGAATGGGAAGGCGTTGCTGATGAACGAGGCGGCGTCGTCGTCCTTCACGGCGTACTTGATCTCGACGATGGTCGTGATGTCGTCGACCAGCAGGCGGCAGGCGCGGTGACGTGGCGCTTCGGCGCTGTAGTACTCGCACTCCGAGTCGATCGTCAGGCGAAAGCGGCGGTCGGCGGACTGGAAGTAGCGCCGCGAGTAGCGGTTCACGAGCGTGGGGCGCAGCGCATCCGTGATGGACGCGATCGATGCCGGCGGCTCCACGTCGCCCAGCCAGTGGGCGAGCGTCCCTACCTCGCTTTCGGCGTTGAAGGCCATCGGTGGGAGCGCCCGCGATTCCTTGGTCCCCACCATCCCGCGCTTGCGCTTGAGTTCGAGCACTGGGCGCGCGACGTCGCCGAACAGGTCACCATACCAACGCGCGCGCACCTTCAGGCGATGGCTGTGCCCCTGCACCGCGTCCCACAGGAGCCGGAGCTCCGGCGTGTCGAAGTAGCAGTTGTTGACGTAGCGCTGCGTGTAGATCTCCGAGAACTGCGCGGGATGCAGCCGCACCAGGTGCTCGATGTTCGCGCGCGAGATGTCGGTGACGAGGAGCTTGCGCTCGTATCGCCCCGACGTCGCGAGCGGATCAACGACTGGCTTTGCCAAACTCAGCGCCATACAACTTGTCGGCTACGTTGGTGAGGTCGGCCGGCATGGCGCGACCGTCGATCTTGAGCGACGAGCCCTGTTCGATGAGGTAGGCGACCTTCTGTCCCTTGATCTCGAGCGTGGTGAACTCGATGATCCCAGGGCCGTACTCCGACTTCTTGCGATAGGCCGTGACGCCGACCTGCCCGCCGATGATGTGCGCGTCGCTGATCATCATGTGCGAGCGGTCCTTCGACGCGATGCCGATGGCGGCGTCGCGCACGTCGATGCGCTTGGCGGTGAGCGTGCTCCCTTCGCCCGCGCTGATCCCCTTGTCGCCGGCGCCCTTCACCTGCACGTCCTCCACCTCCACCACGCTCCCCGAGGCGTCGATGCCGTCGTTGCCGACGTCGAGGAAGCGGGAGTTGCGGATCGGCCCCTTGCCGAAGTCGATGTCGAGGGCGTCGGCCTGCGTGCTGTCGAAGACCACGCCGTCGAGCACGAATGCGGCGCGCATGATGTGCAGGGCGTCCTCGGATCGGTTCTTCGAGAAGCGCGAGTTCCGAATCGTCACCGGGCTCTCGTAGAACTCCACGGCGCCGGTCATCTCCCATCCGCTCTGCTTGGCGTTGGAGAGCCCGAAGAACTGGACGTAGTCGAGCGTGGACATCTCACCCGCCTGCAGTACGATGAAGCCCTGGCCGGTGCGGTCCGACGACTCGATGACGATCGGCTTGTCCTGCTCACCACGCAGGTCGACGGCCGACCACGACAGGACGTTGGCCTTGTTGACGATGTCGAGGCGCGTTCCCGGACCGGCGAAGACGCGATAGCCCGACGGGAAGACCAGGTCGCGGTCCACGCGCCAGCTCCCCGGCAGGATCGCGATGCGGCGCTCGGTGTCATCGATCCTGATGAAGGGGAAGGACGCCGCGTTGGGCGCCAGGCGAATGGCGTTCACGCGGAGCTGCGCGACGCCGAGCCCTTCGTGCGACCAGGCCATCGCGGGCGCCTCGTCGATCTGCTGGCTCCCCACCACCTGGTAGCGTACGCGGAGCGGCGTCTCGAGCGTGTCGTTAGGCCAGGTGAAGCCGCGCGGAACCGGGAAGCGGATGGTGGTGAACTGCATGGGCTGGCTGTCGTCCTTGCCGCCGAGCAACTGCGGCGTGGACGGCAGGACGGTCGTGTCGCGGGCGAGTCCGATGATCCGCAGCGGCAGCGCCTGCATGTTGGCGACGTCCATCACGAGCTCGCCCGGTGCGGCGGTGCGCAGGTACGTCTGCACCGCCTGCGGCGGATGCAACGCGATGCGGATGAACTCCGCGGCGCGGCGCACCGACTGCCAGTCGATCTCCAGCTCCGGAAACTCGCGCCGCAGCATCTTCAGCGACGGGTCGAGCTTGGGCGCGAGCGCGCGCTGCATCTCGTCGACGTAGCCGGCCGCACTCACGCGCTCCAGCTCCGAGACGTACAGGCGATAGAAGGCGGTGTCGGCGAAGAACTGCGAGATGTAGCGACGCGACGTGGGGTCGCGGCGTTCGTCGATCGCCTGCAGCGCGAGCAGCCCCGGCTTGGCCGGAGTGGTGCGGTTGTACGCGTCGAACGAGACCGGCTCGAGGCGCGAGGTGATCGGGTTGTAGTAGAAGCGCGCGTTGGGCCAGTTGCCCACGCCATGCCAGGCGCTGAACAAGTCGCTCAGCGCAAAGAACGTCGCGAGCTTCTTGATGTCGAACGCCTCGGCCACCGTCACCTTGCCGGTGCGGAACGACGAGAGAAGCTGGATAGCGGTGAGGAACTGGTCGCGCCCGGCCGGCGTCGCCAACCACTTGGAGGTCTGGAAGGCGTCGATGTCGGCCGAGAAGTAGCCGCCGGAGCCGGCGACGAAGCCGCGGTCGCGCGGCGCGACCGACTCCTGTCGCGCGAGCTCGCCCCAGAGCACGTCCTCGTTGAATCGGAGGATGGGGCCGTCCTTGCGCTCGTTGTTCTCGACCAATCGCGTCTCGAACACCTCTTCGAGGGCATACAGGCCGAGATCCTTGCCGTTGATCGTGACGTCGACGAAGTCGTAGCGCAGCGCGAGGAGCCCCTCACGACGCATCGCCTCGTGATAGCGCTTCTCGTTGATGAAGTCGCGCGTTTGTGGGTGCTGCAGCGAGAACTGCTTCATCCCCAGGATCGTGCTGTCCGACCGCGCGATGATGCGGAACGACCACTTGTCCCCTTCGAGGTGATCGGTCAGGTCGCCCTTGAGGCGCAGCTTCACCGGGATGGTCTTCCCGGCGAAGCGCACGTTGGCGTTGACCACGTCGGCGTCGGAGACGATGAGGACCTGGCGCTTGAGCGCGACTTCGCGCTGGTGCGCCAGGTTCATGAAATCCTTGTGCTTGATGTCGATGATCAGGCGCTCGGGGGTGGTCGTGAGCCCCTGCACGCGCCGCGTGATGGTGGTGATGGTGCGGGGGGACAACAGGTCGATCGCCCCGCGCAGCACGCCCAGGCGATGGGCCGCCACACCGGCGACGAAGACGACCAGCGTATACCCGATCGCGACCCACCGGCGGGAGGCCGTGGATCGCAGGGTGCCGATCGCCTTGCGCCGCGTTTCGCCTTCGCGCGACTTGATCTTCACGTCAGTTTCCCAGGTCCTCGAGATTCAGGAACGTGACCTTGGCCCCCGCATTCAGCGCGCGAATGTCGGAAGTGGCCTGTTCCAGCTTCTTGTAGTCGTCGAAGTCGAGCTTGAACGAGGCTTCGAGCAGGTTGGCCCCCTCGTCGAAGCGCGTGAGGTGCAGGTCGTTGCTGTGCTTCTCGAGCGTCCCGACGAGCGCGGCGAGCGTCAACCCGGCTGGCTGCGCCGACGACACCGTGAGGTGCAAGTGGCGGACTTCATCGGTGCGCTCGAACTTGCGCTTGGCGATCAAGACCACCGCCACCACGGCGAAGGCGATGAGGGTGACCCAGACCTGGTCGGCGCCGAAGCCGAGCCCCAGCGAGATGACCAGGAAGAGGTAGGTCAGCTCCTCGGGCTCCTTGATGGCGGCGCGGAAGCGCACGATCGAGAGCGCCCCGACGAGGCCTAACGACAGGGCGAGCGAGGACTTCACGATGGTGATGATCACCATCGTCGTCATGCCCAGCAGCACGAAGTTGCGCGCGAAGGCCCGCCGGTTGGAGGGCGACGCACCAAAGGCGATGTACAGCCGTCCCAGGACGAAGCTGAGGCCCGCTGTCAGCAGCAAGTTGATCAAGAACCCCAGGACGGGAATCTTGCCCGTCTGGGTCGCCAGGAATTGCTCCACGCGATGCTCCTATTCGGTCGGGATGGATCGGGTCAGGTGGAACGCGCGGCGGAAGCCGAACGCGCGCGGCCGGCCACAAAGCCGCCGGCAAAGACAACGGCGAGGAGCAGGAATAGTGCCGCCAGACGCTTGGGACTGCCCACCGCGCTCCACAGGCGCTGCACGATGGTGGGCGAGGGTGGGGGCCCCGCGGCCTTCGACTTTGTGGGCCCCTCCGACTCCTCGTCGACCGCCGGGGCCCGGTAGGCCGAGGGGTCGTAGAGCTTCCCCGGATCGCGCCCGGGTCCGAAGGCCTGGCGCCAGCGAGCGGGGGAGAAGGCGTCGGAGCTCAGCGCCCCCACCGTCGGGACCTGATAGCGCACCGAGGCGCCGTCCACCTCGCCGAACACGAAGCTCTCGAACTGCACCGTGCGGATGAGCGAGACCGGAGTCGCGGCCGCCGTCGGCTTGTCGACCATCGCATTGAGCGTCGCGCGGAAGTAGTCGATGCTGTCGCGAACCAGGTGCGTGTACATCGCCGGCCCCAGGTCGCCGGAGAAGACCCCGCGCACCCCGCGCTTCACCAGCGACGGGTGCACCTCGGCCCACCACGGGTCGTCCTCCTCGAACCAGAGCACGTGGTGCATGACGAGGAAGGTGTTGGTCGCTGGCGACTGGGTGAGCGCGTCCTGCACGAACTGCCGCTGCAACGAGTCGAGGCGCAGCGTCTTCGTGAGCTTCTGCGCCGAGGGAACCGGGGCGTTCCCCGTGGGCGTGAACGTCGTGTTGAGCAGCAGGAAGCGCGAGCCACGGAAATCCACCGCGCGCGGGAGCGCGCCGTACCTCTCGAAGAAGACGTCGCGCGTGACCGGGTCGTGGATGTCGTGGTTGCCGGGAACGCGGTAAATCGGGATCCCGAGCGGGGCGAGCTTCGCGTCGACCTTTTCCCATTGCGCGATGACCGCCTTGCGGTCGGTGAGCGCCTTGGGAATCGATCCCCAGATGATGTCTCCGGTGAGGAACAGGAGGTCGGGCTTGAGGCGCTTGAGCTCCGCGACCACCTCATCGAGGCGCGGATACAGCTCGGGATCGCTGTTCCCGCGCATGTGGCCGACGACGGCAAAGGTGAAGCGATTGGCGCTGTCCTGCGCCGCCACCGGGCGGCTAAATCCCAGCGAAAGGGCAAGTCCGGCCAGCGCCGAGCCCCGCCCGATAGAAGCCAGTCGCGCCAGGCGCGATCCAGGGTTGATCATCCGTTCTCCGTTCGATGGCCGATGCCCGCCATAAGCGCCGGTCCGAGGGGGAAAATGGCAGTAACCATGCCACGGGCCGGTCGCCGCGTTGCTCGGTCGTGAGGTGGCGCAGATCCTGCGACGCGTCGCGTTCGCGAGACAGGCGCCCCCTGCCGCTCGTCAGTAGTACGCACTCCCCGGCAGGTGCCGGTACACGCCCTACCCCCCTCCATGACCACCTCGAACACCGGGACGCCACGCTCGCAGCGCGCCACCTGGTCGGTCGCCCTGCTCGCCCTTGGTGCAGTGGCGCTCGCCCTGGCCGCGCTCTACCAGGTTTCGTTCTATCTCCGCATCCCGGTCGACCTGCTGAGCTTTGCCGAGAGCCCGTTCCTCACCGACATCATCAAGTATCGCGAAGGGCTCCCGCTGTATACGCCGGTGGCGGACAACAACTCGTACCCGTACACGCCGGGGACGCAGATCCTCACGTATACGATCGGCGCCGCCTTTGGGCACGGGACCGACATTCCGTTCCTGCGCTACGTGCAGTTCAGCTACGTCTTGCTTGCCGCGCTCGTGGCGGGGCTCGTCGCCGATGGCCTGTCGCAGCTCCTGATCCCGGAAGTGCGTCGCGGCGGACGCGGGCTCTGGATCGTCAGCTGCACCGCGCTGCTCTTCCTCGTGGCGCTCGACCCGCGATTCAACAACTTCGTCCACTCGTTGCATAACGATGGGCTGGCGATGCTGATCTCGATGACCGCGGCGTGGATCGCGGTGTCGCACGCCCGCGGGGCGCGCCGGTGGCACCTCGTCGCCATGGCCCTCCTCCCCGCGCTTGGCTTCCTGGTCAAGCAGAACCAGCTCATGTGGGCGGGGCTCTTCGCGATCTACCTCTGGTTCGAGGGATCGACCGACAAGCGCTGGGTCATCCTCTGGGCGGTGGTCGCTGGGATTCTCGGCGTCGCCGTGATGGGCGGGGCGGTGCTCGTCCTCGGGGAGAATTTCCGCTACTGGATCTTCGGCGCCCTCGGCGACAAGCAGGTTTCGCTGGCGCGCAGCATCCTGCACCTCATCTGGGCCGGACTGTACCTCACCTTCGGCCTGCTCGCCCTGGTGCGGTTCGTCCTGCCGGGACGCTCCCGCGGCGCGACTGCGCTCTGGCTCATGACCGGGGCGTTGTTCGCGCTTACGACGTACACCAGCGGCCTTGGCTGGACGGCCAATCACATGGGGCCGGCGATGATGCTGGCCACCGCCTGGTTCCTGGTCGTCGCGCGGGACGCGTGGCCGGTTCCAACCAATGGCGGGTGGCAGTCGTTGGTCGCTCCGGCGGCCGCGGCGGCGGTGGTCCTGGCCGTGATGGGGGGGCTGGGCGTGGTCCGACTCCCGCGCAACGACGTCTCCCCAGACCTGGCGCGCTACATTGCCGACGTCGACAAGGAATTCGCGGGGATGAACCCGGACAGCGTCCTGCTCGACAACGGATCGTGGCCGTACCTCAAGGCGGGGATCGTCATGAAGGACCGCTCCTCGCCGGTGACGCTCCACGTGACGAACAACCAGAGCTTCATCAACCGCCCCGCCCTCGCCGAGACTATCCAGCGGATCAGGGAGCGTCGATACACCCGGATCCTCGCAAGGGTGATCGACACCGACCAGACCCCGTACGACTTTCATGACCGGGGTCCGGCGTGAAGGCGGCGATTCTCGAGAACTACCAGATCGTGCGGCGGATTCCGGGGTGGCAGGGGTCCAGACCTGGTGGCCGCTCAACCTCCTGTCCGAAGTCGTGGTGCTGGAGCCACGGTCGACCTCGACAGCGCCGCAGTCGGCTGCTCCGGATCCGTCGGCCCCGGCCCCTCGGAGCCCGTAGCGCCTCGGTTCGGAGGGGGGCGGTGCGCCGCGCCGGGCACTCGCCTTGCAGATTTGGACCGTCGAATCGTTGTTCACGCCGCTCGGTCGCCCCCCGTGGACGTCCGCCCGGCCGCCGTTTGGGCTAGCCAATGAGACTTTCGTGAGCGAACGCGCCAGTGGATCGGGCCCCGCGGGCTTTCCCGCCGTGTCCTTCGTAATGCCGGCCTACAACGAGGAGGCCATCGTCGGGCAGACGATCCGGCGGGTCCTCGGCGCGTTCGGCAATGCCGGGATCCCGCTGCAACTCGTCGTGGTCGACAACGGCTCGCGCGACCGGACCGGTGAGATCATCCGGCAGCTCGCGCAGGAACACCCGCAGATCACGCCGGTGCGCGTGGAGAAGAACGTCGGGTACGGCTCCGGGATTCTCTCCGGGATTCCGGCCTGCGTGGCGCCGTGGGTCGGGGTGATCCCGGCCGATGGCCAGGTCGACGCCGAGGATGCGGTGCGACTGTTCGAGGACGCGGTCGCGTCGGGGCTCCCGGTGCTGGCCAAGGCACGCCGCCGGTTTCGGATGGACGGGCCGTCGCGCAAGGTCGTCTCCATCGCCTACAACCTGTTCTTCCGGTCGCTCTTTCCGGGGGTACAGTCGATGGACATCAACGGGCTCCCGAAGCTCATGCCGCGCGAGGTGATCCTGCGCATGGAGCTGACGTCGAAGCAGTGGCTGCTGGACCCGGAGATCATGATCAAGGCGAACTACCTGGGCGTTCGCGTGCTCGAGTACAACTGCTTTGCGCGCATGCGCGGCAACGGGCTGTCGCACGTGAAGGCGACGACCTGCTGGGAATTCTTCGCGGCGCTCCTACGCTTCCGATTCTCCGGCGAGTTCTCCGCCTGGCGTCGCCGCGTGGGCGCATCGCCCACGCTCACCGCTCCCGAGCCGACGACGCGCGCGTCGCTGACCTGATACGCGCCGCCTCGGCGTCACACGCGTCGCCCACCCTGAGTGGACGACGCGTGTTGCATTTGGGCGCTCGGTGTTTGCGGCTGCGGCACGCGAGTGCTGAGCGCGGCGAGCGTGCCCTGATCTACAGTGCTCTGACCCCAGCTCTGACCCGAGCTCTGACCCCAGCTCTGACGAGTTGGTCGACCTAGGGCTTGGGTGCCGGCGGGAGCTGCGCGTCCATGTGCGCGAGGAGTGCTGCGCTTCGTGCGTCCGGCGGCAGCGCGCGCTTGGTCAACGGGTCGGACGACAGGTCGTAGAACTCCGTCGGCTTCCCCGGTTCGCTCCCCTTTCGGAAGAGGAACAGCGGCTCGCGCACGATCGCGTCGTCGTGGCGCCCGTCGTAGCGCAGCGTGATCAGCGCCGAGGCGCCGGGGTCGCGAACCGGCGCGGCGCCGCCGGCGCGCGCCACCGGGAGCGACGTGCCGAAGACGCCGGCGTCGGCGAGGCCGAGCGACTGCGTGATGGTGGCGGCGATCGCGCGAATGCTCACCGGCTGGTCGACCGTGGCCGCAGCGCGCTCGCCCTTCGGGAGCACCACCCACATCGGGACGCGCGTCTGCTCGGGATACAGGCTGGTGCCATGCCCGACGGGATCGTGGTCGTCGGTTTGCGCGGCGCCAAACGACTCGCCGTGATCGGAGACGATGGCGACGATCGTGTTGTCGAGCACTCCTCGCGTGCGCAGCGCCTCGAGCAGCGTTTCCACTTCGCCATCGGCCTGTCGCAACGCGCGATCGTACTCGCCCATGATCTCGCTCGCCGGTGGCTCCGGCGTCCAGGCCGGATGCGAGAGCTTGCGGCGGTGCATCGCCTGATTCACGTCCATCAGGCAGATGTACGCGAAGAAGGGACGGTCGCGATGATCGTCGATGAAGTCGAGGAACTGCGCGCGCACCGTGGGAGCCTGCTTGCCGTATCCCGAGTCGCGATAGCCGAACGCTTCGATCACCGGCTGGGCGACGCGGTACGCGGCGAGGCGGCGGATGATGTCGATGGGGCGATAGGCGTCAAACCGCGCAAAGCCGCGCCCCAGGTGCTCGGGAACGATCCACGCGACGTTGCCCGAGAAGGCGCCGGTGGCGTACCCGCGTGCGCCAAGGAATTCCGGGAGCGTGCTCACGGCGCGACTCATCCCGATGCCGGGCCAGTCGGCACCGTGCGTGAACGTGTGCTGGCCTGTGAGGATCGACGCCTGCGACGGCAGCGACCACGAGGTCGTCGACCAGGCATTCGCGTACCAGGTGCCTTGCGAGGCGAAGCGGTCGATGTTGGGAGTAAGGCTCTCCTGTCCCGCGCGGGCAAATCGGTCGCGCCGCACGGTGTCCAGGACGAGGATCACGACATTCCGGGCGCCGGCGACGGCGGCTGGAAGCGCGCCGACCACACGGCCCTCCCGAAGACGGACCCCGCCCTTGATGGCCAGGGCGATGCACGCCACCAGCACCGGGAGTGCGATCGCGCGTCGCGATAGCGTCGCCGATGCGGCGATGAAGCGCGGCGCGTTGGCTCGGGTCACGATGACGGCGGCGCCAAGCGCGAGCATCAGGGCGCTTGGGAAATACAGCACCTTGAGCGTAATCGCAGGAACGGCGACCGCGCCGAAGACGAGCGTCCCGACCAACAGTACGTCGACCTTGCCCCCCAGTCGCCGCCGCAGCGCAGGCGCCACGAGCGACAGGACGAGTGCGATGACCCCGAAGATCACCGCGTTCACGAGCGGGGCGAGCCAGAGCACGTCCAGCGAGACCTTGTACGGCGACTGGATCGTGGGCACGCCGCGCGCGGCTGCGTGGGCGATGCCTTCGCCCACTCCAGACAGGAAGCCGGCCCCACACGCCGAGCGACACGATGCGGCCGCGCGTCAGGGCCGGCACTGCCGAGGACGAGGTGGGCGTGGAATTCAGCGAAGCGACGGAGGACACGAAACGGGGGTCGGTGTTCGGGGCGGCGAGGCGCGAGGCGCCCAGCGATCGGTGCGGCGGCGTGCGGTAACCGAGACAGACGCCGCACCGGCCAGCCTCGCAATCGATCTACCGTCACCAATCTGCACGATCCGTGCTTCCCGGGGTTGCATGACGTGGGCGCTCGGCGTCTCCTTGGGGGAACGAACCCCCGCCCCCCGTGGCATCCGCAGAACCAGCAAAGGTGATGGCTCCTCTCGATCCCCCAGCGCCCATCCCCGGGCGCGTCGCGATCCTCGGCGCGACTGGCTTCATCGGGCGCTGGGTCGCCGAGGCGGTGAACAGGCGTGGGGATCAATCGCTCCTGCTCGGCCGGGATGTTGGGGCGCTGGTCGCCGCGTACGCCGGCACCGGTGGCGCCGACGGTGGTCGACGCTTCGCCGCCGTCGATGCGCGTGAACCGGAGTCGCTGCGGCCTCAGCTCGACGACTTCGCGCCGTCGCTCATCCTCAACCTGGCGGGCTACGGAGTCGATCGGGGGGAGCGGGATGAGGAGACGGCGTCGCTGGTCAACGCGACACTGCCACGTTGGCTCGCCGAGTGGGCGGCCGAATCGGAGCGCGCCGGTGCGCACGTGGGGTCGGCGTTGGAGTACGGGACGGCGACCGGCGACCTATGCGAGGACACCGTTCCCGCACCAACGACGCTCTACGGCCGGACGAAGCTGGCGGGAACCGACGCGGTGGCCGAGGTGGGGGAGCGGGCAGGGGCACGTGTGATGACGGCGCGTCTCTTCACCGTGTACGGACTGGGGGAGCACGCCGGGCGTCTCCTGCCGTCGATCATCGAGGCGCGCCAGGACGGGCGTACGCTCCCCCTGACCGAGGGGCTGCAGCGTCGCGACTTCGCATACGTGGAAGACGTGGCCGACGGGCTGCTTTGCCTCGCCGATGCACCGACGCGAGCGGGCGAGGTGGGGAATCTCGCGACCGGCGTGCTCACCACGGTGCGGGAGTTCGCGCAGATCGCGGCCGAGGTGCTCGGCGTGGCGTCGTCACAGCTGCAATTCGGCGCCGTCCCCGTGCGTGCCGAGGAGATGGCACACGAGCCCGTGTCGATCGCGCGCCTGCTGGCGCTGACGGGCTGGCGCCCGGAGCCGTCGCTGCCGATCGGGCTGGCGCGGGTCCGCGAGCGCCTCGCCGAGCGCGCTACTCGATAGCTCCCGCCAGCGTCGGCCGCTTGGTCCCGGTCCGCGCCCGCGCCAGCATCTCGCTCTCCTTCGCCTGCTTGCGTGCGAGGTAGCGCCCGTCCCACGTCACGCGCAGCGCTTCGGCACTCGCCACCATGGTGGTGAGCTGCGGGCGCGTGCGGTAGCGGCCACCGACCGCGACGCCGGCGACCTGGCGCAGGTTGCCGATGCGATCGAGCGGGTTGGCGTCGAGCAGGACGAAGTCGGCGACCTTTCCGACGGCGAGCGTGCCGACGCTGTCGGCCAGGCCGCTGAACTCGGCGGGGTGGCGCGTTGCCGTCGCGAGCGCCTGGGCGTTGGTCAGCCCTGCCTGCACCATGAGTTCGAGCTCCTCGACCAGGCTCTCTCCGGGCAGTCGCGAGGTCCCCGGGGCGTCGGTTCCCGCGAGCAGCTTCACGCCCGCGCGCTGCATCTGGGCCACCAGTTGCATCTGACGACCGAACTGTTCCCGCGCCAGCGCCTGGTCGTTGTTCCACCACGACTTGGGTTGCGTGCGGAACTCCGCGGGAAGGAGCGCCGTGCTCCAGCGCGCGATCCCGGTGTCCGGTCGCATGCGCATGATGTCGCGATTGGCGACGAGCGTCGGGACCATCCAGGTGTTGTTGCTGGCGAGCTTGCGCAGCAGCGCCGCGGTGGTGGCGTCGTCCTGAGTGCGTGGCGTGCTCGATCTGCCGGCGGAACACCTCCCACTGCTGGCGGCGGTGCATGCGAATGAGCACGCGATCCCACAGCGACGGTCCGTCGAGCGCCTCGTCGCGCAGCGCGGCGCTGTCGCGCGACGCCGACAGCATGACGTCCATGAGGTGCTCGACCGAGCGAATGCCGAGGTCGGAGGCGCGCGTCAGCCCCAGGTTCGGGGGGACGTGCCCGACGACCGGAAGTTGCGCCTGACGGGCGGCGGTGAAGAGCGCCGGATACAGGTCGGGGCGCAGCTCCTCGAGCTTCACGAAGTCGGCGCCGTTGTCGCGCAGGAGCTGGACAGCCTTGCGGACGGCGGCTTCGTTCGGGTAGCCCTTGGGCCCATGGGGGACCACCGGTTCGCGATCGCCGATCTTGTGGCCGGTCACCAGCATGCGCGGGCCATCCAGCTGCCCCGCGGTGACCCGGCGACGCATCTCCTTCAGGTCGGCCAGCTGCCCGGACATGTCTCGAATCCCGGTGATGCCGCTGGCGAGGAAGTACGGGAAGAAGTAGTCGGCGGCCGCCATGTAGTTGGGGCGACCGTTGGAGAATCGGTCCGACGCGCGTGCCGTCAGGTGCACATGCATGTCCCACAGCCCGGGGATGACGTATCGCCCGGCGCCGTCGATGCGCGTGGTCCCGGCGGGGATCGCGACGCGCCCCGTGGGGCCGATGGCCGTGATGCGGCCGTTGGCAATCAAGATCGTCGTCCCGGGGCGAGCGGCAGCCCCCGTCCCGTCGATCAGTGTGACACCGACGACGGCGAGTCGCGCCGGGGCGTCGGCCCGTTGAGCCGAAGCCACAGGCGACGCTACAGCGAGGGCGATGCCGGCCATCATGACCGTTCCAGCCCGGGTACGAATCATCACAGGAAGCCCCGAAAAACGTGTAGTGCGGGTCATGCGGGCGGTTGAGTGGCGGATCCGCCCAACACCCACGCGCGAAGTGACGATGCCACGAACGACCACGCGCCGCTCATGTCCATGATTCGTGCCACCGTACCTGAGCATCGCCCCCGGACGAGACGACCGGGGTGCCTGCGCGAAACGCCCGGCAACAGGTGCCGGGCGTTTGTCGATGGTTCGCGGGAGCGCCCCGCCGGAAGGCGGGGCAAGTCGTTAGGCGGGGCGTCGGGACGCGCGCCCGAGGAGCACCCCGATGCCGAAGAGCACCAGGACTCCCGCCGCGGCCGCGGCGAGACGCTTGCGCCCCACGTGCGTCAGCAGGCGATTCCAGAGCGGCGGTGGCGGGAGCGGCTCATTCACGATCGCATATCGCTGCGGGGTGAACTGCCCGGACGAGACCTCGGCCACCGTGTGCACCTCGACCTCCACCGCGGGGCCGTCCACGTGGACCTCGAGATAGTTGTCGAAGTTGCTGGACAGGATGCGGCTCGCCAGGCGCATGCGTTGGATCCCCGTCGAGACGTTGTCCTCGATGGAGCTCTGGAAGTACTGCACGCTGTCCCGCGTCATCGTCGAGAACTTGAGCGGGCCGTAATCGCCCGAGAAGACGGCGTCGACACCGGCGCGCGCGAGCGCCGGGTGCAACTCGCGCCACCACGCGCTGCTGTCCGGCTCCCACCAGAGCAGGTGGTGCATGAAGACGAAGGTGTGCGCGAAGCCGGGCTTCGCCAGCTCGGTCTTGAGCCACGCCTTGTGCGTGGCATCCAGGTCCGTTGTGCGCGTGTAGGGCATGCGACGGGTGTCGCCGTCGGCCGGGATCCACGCACTCGAGAGGAGCAGGAGCCGCGCGTCACCGACCGTCACGGCCTGCGGCGGCAGACCATAGCGCTGCCGGTACACGTCACGGCTGACCAGATCACTGATGTCGTGGTTGCCCGGCACGCGATACACCGGGACACCAACGGTCGCCAGCGACGAGTCGATGTAATCCCACTGGCGGTGCAACGACGCGGGATCGATGGGCGTGGCGTCGATGTCGCCCCAGATCGCGTCGCCGGTGAGGACGAGGAAGGCGGGGCGAAGCTTGCGCACCTCCGCCACGAGTTCCGGCATCTTGGCATTCGGCCCCTTGGCGTCACCGCGCAGGTGCCCGAGCACGACGAACGAGTACGAGCCCGAGACCTTGGGGGCCGGCACGGACGCCGGCACGGCGAACGGGTTGGCGGCCGGGACCTGCGCTGCGGCCGGCGTTGCGGTGACCGAGCAGAGCAGCGCGGCGAGCCAACGATGCGAGCGTCTCATGGGATCCTGGAGGCAGGAAGGGAGCCCGACCCGGCGGGAACGACCCGGTAGCCGCGCAGGTCGAGTCGACCGCCGCGCGGCACGGTGAGTCCGGTCGCCTCATCGACGCTGGTGAGCCCCGGGACGGGCGACAACTCGATGGACACCTGGCGATACGAGCCCGCGGGGAGTTCCACCGTCACGAAGCGCGCGGTCTCGGGGTCGCGCCCCACGGTGATCGGGGCGATGACATCGCGGCCCGCACCGCGCACCACGACGCGCGAGCGCCCCAGGTCGCGACCGGCCACTTCCAGGATGAGCGTCCCGCCGTTAGGCAGCGACCAGCGGACGGGGCGCGCGACCGAACCGGCCGCGCGTTGGGCCTCCACGATCAGGGCGTCGCGCCGCTTCTCGACGCGCGAGGTCCCACCGCTGCCGATCCACCCACCCGACACGTCGGCGAAGTTGTCGGTGAACGTCTGCTCGTCGATGGGAAGGATCGGCGACGCCGCGCTCCACGCACTGAGGAGCCCCGGCGTTGCACCGGACGGTGGCTGCACCCCCTCCATCCGGTACAGCCAGGACAGGTCGCCGGTCTCCGCGACGGTGGCGCTGCCGGCCGAGTCGAGCCCCGCGACGCTCGCCAGCGTGAGGCGCGAGAACTCGTCGCGCACGCGCGGCACCTTGTTGCCGCTGAAGATCGTTTGTGCCACCGTCGACCACCCACCCCCGCCGTAGCGCCAGTTCTTGCGGCGCTCGCGCAGCCCGGTCCTGTTGTCGACGACGCGGTTGTGCAGAAGAATGGGATCCGAGCGGTCCTTCACCTCGATCCCGATGCTGCAACGGAAGACGTCGTTGTTGAAGACGAACGGCGTGCTCGCCTCGCCGATCGAGATCCCCTTGTCGCCGGAACCGCTCACACGGTTGCCGATGATGCGCGGCGTGGACGACATCAGGTCGATGCCATCGCCGCCGGAGTTCTCGATCACGTTGTTCACCAGCTCCCCGCTGGAAATGTCGAGGTCGATCGCGTCGGAATTGGCACGCAGCACCGACGAGTGGCGCAGGTAGAAGCGAGAGTGCAGCGCGTGGAACGTGTCGTCGCTGCGCAGGTTGTCGCGGAACGTCGAGTGCTCGATCACCACGCCGTCGGCGCGATGGATGTTGAACATCCCGATGTACTCGACACGATCGACGATGGCGCCTCCCCCCTGCGCCACCTCGACCCAGTGCAGCAGGCTGCTGTCGGCACCATGCCCCTGCAGCGAGAACGTCCCCCACGGGACGCCGGCCTGCTCGGGCATGATGCGAATGGGACGTGACTCGGTCCCCACCGCCAGCACGCGCCCGTGGGACACCAGCGACTGGTCAGGCGCCAGCCGAATGGTCGTCCCCGGTTCGATCACGAGCGTGTCGCCCGCCGGGATGACGAGCGTCTGCGCGAGGCGCACGTCGCCGGCGAGGCGGTGTGTCGTGGGGCGGCGCTCGGTGAAGCGCCAGGGATGCCACGCCGTCCCCTCGCGCACCAGCGCCCCGGATTCCCAGGCGCCCAGCGCCGACGCGCTTCCCGTGGCGCGATTCACCAGCACGGGCGTGAGCGCGGTCGACGGGGCGACGCCCGACAGGAAGAGGCGATAGGGCATGTGCCCGCGCAACACTTCCTTCCCCGCGGGCTCCCACCCCGGGTAGAGCGTGACGGCGCTCGACAGCTGCAGCCGTGCGCCAGTTCCCTCGCGTGCGACGGTCACCGCCACCGCCGGGTCGCCCGCGTCGAGCGCTCCGTTGAGGTTGCGGTCGAGACGAAGCGACACCGCGCCGGTGGGCGCCGCATCCACGGCGAAGGCCACGAGGTCGGCGCCAACCCAGCCGCGCGTCTCGAAGTCGAGCACCATCCCCTCGGCCGACGCGGTCGCCGCGAACACCACGGAGTCCGATTGCATCCGGCGGCGCAGGATCGAGGCATTCTTGTGCAGGAGGCGCATCGATTCGTCGGCGCTCCCCACACTCGGGATCAACTCTCCCCGCAGCCGGTCGTACGCGAGGTACGATGCATAGCGCCGCTCCGCCGACCGCACGAGCGTGTCGGCGCGCGACAGGATCGCGTCGTC
This sequence comes from Gemmatimonadota bacterium, assembly GCA_016719105.1. Lineage (NCBI taxonomy): Bacteria > Pseudomonadati > Gemmatimonadota > Gemmatimonadota bacterium. The sequence continues at coordinate 170,773 of JADKAQ010000002.1, forward strand.
GCGCACGCGGCCGGCCACGTCGCGCATCACCGAGTCGAGCACGAACGGGTCGCGCATCAACGCCTGGTACCACGGGTTCACCGGGTGCTGCGGTACCGAGAGGTCGAGCAGGCGCGTGTCCCACGGAATGGGGTGCAGCAACTGCGTCGACGGATCCTCGTAGATCAGCTGGTTGTGAACCGCGTCGTCGTGGTACGGGTCACCGACGAGGAACTGGTAGGAGAAGAGTCGCGCGAACTCGCCACGATCCACGCGACGCATCAGTCGTTCGTGGTCGGCGAACGTCGTCCCGGCGACGTCCTCGAGCAGCAGGCGCAGCTGCCCGGTCCCGGCCGAGGTCACGCGGTCGTTGGCCGACGCGCGTTTCCAGGGGATGACGTTCTCGAAGATGTTGCGGTTCTGCCCCTTGTAGTACGAGCCACGCTCGGCGGCGTCGCCGCTGAAGATGTTCCCCGGCATCCGGTTGAAGGGCCGGAGGAACGACTCGTCGACCACCTCGACAAAGCGATACGTCCCGTAGAAGCGGTTGTTGAGGTAGAGCGCCGTCAGGTCGGTGGAGGGGGCGAGGAGCCCGAACTCCTGCGACAGGCGGTTGGCCAGGTACGAGGGAACGACATCCTTGGCCGAGAGGCCAAACTGGCGGAAGCGCTTGTAAAAGTCGTCGCGCGGCGTGCGCACCGTCATGCTGCGCTTCTCGGTGAGCCAATGCACGCTGTTGTCGCCGCGCTTGCGGATACGCGCGCCGATGAGCGACTTGCCGTAGCGGAGGTCGGCATCGAGCCACTCCCCCCACTTTCCGTCGGCGTCCACCTCCATCGAGTCCCACCGCTCGGCGGGAAGCTCGAGGCGAATCACGCCGGGGGCGGCGTCGTCGGGCGAGAGGCGGTCGCGGAGTCGCAGGCTCTGTGGGAGCGATCGCACGCCGTCGACCCGCGCGCCAAACAGCGAGAGGATGGAGCGACCGTTGGCGAAGTAGTCGTCGTAGTCCTTGCTGTTCGCATAGTCCCGCACCGCCGCGCCATACAGGAAGACGAGGCCGGTGAGCGGGAGGATCGAGAGGAGCAGGGCGTCGCGAAAGCGCAGCCCCTCCCACGCGCGCCGGAGCAGCGACGGGCGAGCACCGGCCGCGGTGCGTGCACCCGCCGTATTCGCGGGGAGCCGGACGTCTGGCGAGGAGGGCGCGCTCATGGGGTTCCTCGTGGGGTCCTCATGGCGCGTCCGGCGGCAGGCCCGGCGGCAGCCAGCGCGGCGAGGCGTACAGGCGATCGGCCGCGTCGTCAGATGCAAAGACGGCGGTCCGTTCACGCGAGGCGGCGAGCGCGGGCCACGCCAGCAGGTTGCGATAGCTCTTGGCGACGATCCCCCACAGCGCCGCGTCCGCCGGCTTGAAGAGGCGCACGCGCAGCTGCACGCGGGTGATCGGTCCATCGATCGACGCCACCGGGAGCGTGAGCGCTGCCGTGGTGTCATTGGGGAGCCAGGCGATCGTGTCGCGCGCCATGTCCGGGGCCACCGTGGCCCCCACATCGAGTGAGTGGCGCGCGCGTCCACCCGGCGTGCCGACGCGCGACGCGGTCAGCACCGCCGCCGAGTCCAGGGCGATGGCGAAGCCGCCGGTGCGGATGCGCAGGGAGTCCGCGCCGTCGACGGGGCGCGCGAAGGCGACCTCCACGTCGTGCGCACGCCCGTCCGTGGGAACGAGCACGCTGATCGCGGTGTCGCCTAACGTGACGGTGACGCGCTGCGGGAAGAAGGCGTCGAGGTATGCTTCCCACGCGGCCACCACCGGCTGGAACTCGCCGCGATCCATGTAGTAGTCGATGTAGCCGCGCACAGCGGGGAGGTGCGCGGGATACGTGCCGAGCGTCGCGGCGTAGCCATTGCGCGCCTCTTCGGCCAGCGCCCACCCGCTCAGCAAGCGTTCGGCCGCCTGGGCGTAGCCGAAGTGGTTCTCGTAGTTGAGCGAGTCGAAGGCGACGAGCCGCTCCCACGTCGCCATCGCGCGCGTGGTCCGCCCGGACTTCTCGTAGCTCAGCGCCAGGAGGCGCAGCAGGTACTCGCGTTCCTTGTCGCGCCCGTGACGGTTGGAGCGCGCCGGAAAGATGCGGTCCAGTCGCGAGAGGTAGGTGACCGCCCCTTCGTAGTCACCGCGCTGGTACAGCGCGACCCCCGCGGCGAGGCGCCGGTTCCAGCGCCCATCCCAGCGGTCCACCAGCGAGGCCATGGTCGTGAGGACGCGCACGCGCACCGGGCGCACGAGCGTCCCGGCGACGCAGCAGAAGGTGAAGACCAGCCACAGCGCCGCCAGCCGTCGCTCGTGGCGACGGAAGAAGAGGACCCACGACGGCGTTGCGACCGACTCCACCACCTGCGTCATCAGACGTCGATGTTCTCCCGCCCCGTGAGGAGCGCGACCTGGCCACCGCCCGACACCTTGCGCAGCTCATCGACGAACGCCGAATCCGATGTGCCCGGCTTGAACTCCACCGAGTACATCAGCTCGACCAGCGTCCCGTCGCGCAGCGTCTCCACGCTCAGCAGCGAGTACTCGCGCAGCGAGCGGTAGAACAGCTCGTTGAACGCCTTGCCGTAGTCGAGCGACGCGGGGACGTGCACCTTGAGCAGCTGCTCCTTGCGCGTCGAGCTCCCGATGCCGAAGCGCGCCATACCGTAGGCCGCGCCACAGGCAAAGAAGGTGTAGACCACCGCGGTGGTGTAGAAGCCGGTCCCCACCGCCATCCCGATCGCCATCGCCATGAAGATGAAGGCGACGTCGCGGGAGTCCTTGACGGGGTTGCGGAAGCGGATGATCGACAGCGCCCCCACCAGCGTGAACGCGCGGGCGATGTTGCTGCCGATGATCAGCATGATGATCGAGACGGTGACGCCGAGCAGCACCATCGCGTGCACCAGCGACACCGAGTAGGAGAGGCCGCGGTGCGACTGGCGGTAGAAGTACGCGAGCATCAGGCAGAGCACGAAGCTCAGCCCGAGGGCCACGAACACTTCCACGAGCCCGAAGGTGTTGCCGGTCGGCGCTCCCTGGCGCAGGAACTCGTCCAAAGGGGTTCTCCGTGTGTGGGGTAGGGCAGGGCCCGGGGGCCCGTTGAGTGTGCGTTGAGCGAGCGTTGAGCGTGCGTTAGGTGTTCTGGCCGCCGTAATAGTACTGGTCGACCGCCGAGCAGTACTTCGACATGCGGACGATCTTGAGCCCGCGCCGGCAAATGGCCTTGGTGAGCCAGATGGGGGCGCGGTGGTCGTACTTGAACTCGAGGACCGTCACGCGCGGGTCGATCACGTAGCGCCCCTCCTCGAACGGGCGCGACAGCGAGAAGTCGGTCGGGTGGTACTGGATCCGCCCATCGAACGTGATGCGCAACTCGGGGTCGAACTGCCCGAAGAGCGCGCGGCGCCGGTAGCGAATCGCCATGCGCGGCGCGAGGCGCAGTCGCTCGATCATCAGCGCCGCCTCGGTCGCCACCGGGTCGCCCTCCACCAGCGCCCAGTTCACGCGGCTCGCACCGTCGCCGAAGGCCGCGATCACCTGCTCGAGTGGCCAGCGCAGGCGGCGCTTCTGCAGCGTCCGGTCCTCGCGCTGCTTGATCTCCACAAAGACGTCCGTCGACGTGCCGTACCGGCGAAAGCGCAGCTTCCGGCGGTACTTCACCCCCTCGACCTTCTCCCAGAAGAACTGGAAGTCCGGCGTGTCCCAGTACACGGAGCTGATCGTGTAGCCCCACTCCGGCGAGTGCGCGTCGGGCTTGGTGTACGGGGCAAACTCCTCCAGGAGCTCCGGCACGCTCCGCGTCGGTACGAGGTACTTGACCTCGAACCGATTCATCGTCTGGCGTTCGCCTGACGAGAGTGCGGATGCCTTGGGGAGCGCCGGTGTCAGCACGGGAAGGGCTGCGGGTGGTCGGTCAAGGACCGCGCGTGGGCTACGCGGCCGAAAGGTGCTTCGCGAACGCCTGGCGCCCGGGACGCCGAATGGTCCAGATGGCCAGGACCATGAGTGCGGCGACGACGTACAGCGGCCATGCCGTCAATCGGAACGGAAGGTAGCTCGCCGTCATCTTCGAGAGTGTCGTCACGACCGGGAGCGAGAGCCCCTCGTGCAGTACCGTGTTGATCGCCTGCAGCACGCCGGCCTGACTGCGCGTCATGGCCAGCGACCAGTCCACGAGGAAGCCGGCGGCCAGCGCGACCGCCGCCACGGTGCGCGGCACGACGCGCACGACATCCACCGCCAGCAGGAAGAGGAACGGGATCACCGGCATGAGATAGCGGATCCCTGTCACCCACTGCAGCCGCGTGTACTGCACCGCACTGAAGAAGACCACGTACGCCAACGTGATGGCCGCGCACAGCAGCGCTTCACGACGCGGCAGCCGCGTCTGTCCGCGCCAGGCGTAGAACGGCCACGCCAACGCCAGCAGGAGGAAGGGCGAGGTGGTGAAGAGTCCGAAGCGCGTGTCGGCGAGCAGCATCCAGAAGAGATCCGGCTGCGGCCCTCCCACGCCCTTGTAGCCCACCTCGATCCACTCCACCGGCGGCATCCAGTTTTGCGGCGGCAGGAAGGCGTTGCCGAACGATGCCCACTGGTAGAACCAGAGCATGACGATCGGGGGGAGCGCGCCGAGCGTGTACCACAGCCCCGTGGGAATGACGTCGCCCCACCCGCGCTCCTCCATCGCCCGCCACACGGCATACACCCCGATCAGCCCGCACGTGATGGCACCGCTGTAGTCCGAGAGGAAGCAGACGCCTCCCAGGAAACCCGACGCCATCAGGCGCATGCGCCACGACCAGCGCTGCGACGCGGTGCGCAGCGGATCCCAGAGCACGGCCAGCCCCATGATCCCGAACAGCCCGATCCCGATGTTCTGGTTGAGGTACGCGGTGCGGAACAGGATCGGCGTACAGAACGCGTAGGCGAACGACAGCCAGAGGCTGGCGCGTTCGCTCCAGCCCATCCCCATCAGGAGCCGCATGACGATCACTGCGCTCAGCGCGGAGAGCGGGGCCATGCAGAAGACCATCGTGATGAAGCCTAACAAGCCGAAGCGAACATCGACGCCCAATTCGCGGGCGCGACGGTAGAACTCCATGCGCTTGGCGCGGGAGTCCTTGTACGCCGCGTCGTCCCCGGCCAGCCCCTTGCGTCCCGCCAGCTCCTTCTCGACCACCACGTCGACCAACGGCTTGAACAGCGCGTACGGAATCGCGCCGATCATCGACATCCCGGGATTGGCGCCGTGGTGCACCCCGCCGTGCGGGGCCTCCGGCGGATTCCGGAAGATGTCCGGGTGCATCTCGTAGTACCGCCCCAGGTCGAACGAGCGGTCGTCGACGATGCTCGTGACGAGGAAGTGCTCGCGCACGAAGTCGGTCGCGAAGTGCAGGCAGAAGATCACCCAGCACGTGAGGAACAGGCGCCACTGGATCCCCGGGGTCCGGGGCGTCGCGGCGCGTGCCGGGGTGCTCGAGGCCGGAGTCGTGGACATGACGCGATCAGTCCTCGACGACATGCGTCTCGAAGTCCCGGCGGTACTCGCGCCACCGCCCCTCGTCGAATCCGGCGGCGCCCATGCACTCCACCGCGGCGTACGCCATGCGCAGCGCGTGGTGCGTGTTGTCGTGGGCAAAGAGCCCCTGGCGCCCGTAGGTCAGGAAGCGTGGCAGCGAGTCGGCCCACCGGTCGAGCGCGTCGAAGTGCTCCTGGTAGCCCGTGAGGTAGATCGGGTACGCCTGCTTGAGGCGGCGCGTGAACACCGCGATGGGCGGCCGTGCGAGCGGCAGCCCCACCGTCTGCAGGTCCGCCGCCACCAGGCGCCCCAGCGCCGCATCATCCAGGCGCCACACCTCGTCGTCCACCTCGCACGGCAGCTCCGCGCACAACACCGTCTTGCCGGTAGGCGGGACCGCGTCGCGGTAGTTCTTGGGCTCCGACAGGCGTGTGATCTTCACCCCGGCTTCGGGGAGGTAGTGTGCGTCGTATTCCGTGAACTGCTCCACGTCGAGCTGCACGTACACGAGGATCATCGCGCGGTAGCGGATCGCCGCCGCGGCCGCCGGGACCGACGCCGGGATCTCCCCCTGGTACGCGCTCGCGACCGCCGTGATCGGAATGGTCGACCAGAGGTAGTCACCTTGCAGCTGCTCGGTCCCGTGCTCGCCCCTGGCCAGCACGGTCCACGGAGCCCGATCGGTCGACGGCGGGATGACCTGCTCCACGCGATGCGAGTAGAGGATCGATGCCCCCTGCTGCTGCGCGGCGGCCGCATACGCGTCGCAGATCTGTCCGAACCCCTGGCGCGGATAGAAGAAGCGCCCAGTCCCCGGCTTCTTGAGTCCGGGGAGCGCGCCAAAGACCTTCTTCATCAATCCGCCGAACGACGACGCCTTCACGCGCTTGCGCGCCTGCACGGCCGAGAGCTTCTCCGGCTCCAGCCCCCAGATCTTGCGCGCGTACGGGAAGTAGAAGTCGCGGCAGATCGTGGGTCCGAGGCTGTTCCACAACACGCCGGCGAAGTTGTCGTCAGGCGTCCCCGTCAGCCCCAACGCCTTGCGCGCCATGTCCACGCTCGACGAAATGGCGAACCCCTTGTCCAGGCGCAGCAGCAGGTCGGCCGGCTTGAGCGGGAAGTGGATCCACTTGCCGCGCAGGCGAATGCGCCCGTGCCGCGGTCGGTCCAGCAGGTCGTCGCCCAACAACCCCTTGATGTCGGCCAGGATGTCGGGATCGCTCGACGGATGCAGGCGGTGGCTCCCGTAGTCGAGGCGCTGACCGCCAAACGGGAAGCTCGAGGCGTTGCCGCCGGGGATGGCGTGTTGCTCGATGACGGTCGCGTGGCCGCGACCGCGACGGTGCAGCTGCAGCGCCGCCCCGAGTCCGGCAGGGCCGGCGCCGAGGATGAGGATGCGCGGATCAGACATTCTGGGCGTGAACCTTCGGATTGGCGGAGAACGAGTCGGAGTTGCCGTTCGAGGGACGGAGGGCCACCCAGGTGGCACCGCCCGCCAGTCCACCGCCGATCAGCACCGTCTGCCAGATGAGCGACGCCGCCACACCGGTGGCGGCCGGGACTCCAAAGGGGAGAAGCAGGGCGGCCAGCGAGGCCTCGCGCACCGCCAGCCCACCAAGGCTGATCGGCAGCAACCCGGCCACCTTCGCCGCCGGCCAGGCGATGAGCCAGACGGAGACGTCGAGGTCGATCCCGATCGCGCGCCCGAGCGCGACGTTCAGCAGGACGAAGCCCCCCTGGATCGCCAGCGAGAGCGTGAGCGCCGTCGCCAGCGCCGAGGGGGTCTTCCACGAATGGCGCAGCGCCACCAGCAACCGCCCGATGGGACGCCGCCACTTGCGCGGCCACGACTTGAGCGGGCGCTGCAGCACGAACGGGAGCCCAGCCATCGCCAGTACCGCCCCCACCACCACGACCACCGTGATCACCTGCCCCCACAACCCGGGCAGCTGGTCGGTCGACAGCAGGAGCCCCAGCGCCAGCAGGATCCCCAGCGCCAGGATGTCCGACAGGCGGTCGGTCACCCCGCCTAACGCCACCGCCGCCGGGTTGCGCGTGATCTTCGACGCCATCGTCAGGCGCAGGATGTCGCCGCCGACGATCGTCGGCAGGCACAGGTTGGTGAAGAGCCCGGCCCCGTAGCACATGACCGCATCGCGAAAGCCCAGCTTGGCCCGCCCCGCGTTCACTACGGTCCGCCACTTCACCACGCCCAGCAGGTGTCCGGCGATGAAGCCGGCCAGGAGTCCCAGCCACACGCGCAGCGACAGGCGCCGGAACGCCTCCTCGAGCTGGGCCCAGGGGAGGACCCAGAAGAGGAGGGCGAGCAGCCCGATGCTGACGGCGGCCTTGGTACGTCCCTTCATCGCTTCTGCGAAATGCGCTGGTTCTGGTCGGCCAGCAGCCCGACCGCCCACACCAGCATCGCCCCGAGGAACGCCAGCACGGCGCTCTCGGAGAGGTTGTCCTTGTAGATGTCGTAGCCGAGCTTCGCCAGCCCCGCGACAAAGAGCGCGGCCCCCACCGGGAGGAAGACCTTGAGCGGATTGAAGTACACGATCGTCCGCACGATCAGGAGCGTGAAGTCGTACGCGTGCCGCGCGCGGATCTTCGAGTTCCCCAGGCGCGCCGCGTAGTCGATCGGGACGTACTCCATCGCGTGTCCGTTGCACGCACACGACAGCGTGATCGTCGTCGTGAACGAGAAGCCCTGCGGCAGGAGGAACTCGTACCGCTCCACCAGCTTCTTGCGCATGAGGCGCAGCCCGGAGTTGATGTCCACCAGGTCACGCTCGGCCAGGTAGCTCGCCAGCTTCTTGAGGAACCACTTGGCGGGACGACGCTCCCACGGAATGCTGACTTCGGCCCCCACGCGCGCGCCGACGACCATGTCGTTCACCTCGGCGCGCGCCAGGATCTCGGGGATCGCGGCGACCGGATACGTCCCGTCGGCATCGGTGATCAGGATCCAGTCGTACTGCGCGTGGCGGATGCCAAGCTTGAGCGCGGCGCCATAGCCCTGGTTGCGCGCGCGACGCAGCACGCGCGCCGGCGTCTTCGCGGCGTTGGCCGACGTGTCGTCCTTCGATCCGTCGTCCACGACGATGATCTCGTACGTCCACCCGCTCTTCTGCATGACCGCATCGACGTCGCGCACCTGGTCGGCGACGTGCGGCCCTTCGTTGTACGCAGGAATCACCACCGACACCTGGCGCGGCGCGGCGGGGAATGACGTGTCGACGATCTCGACGACGGAGCCCTGAAGTGAACCCTGCAATGCGTGATCAGGCACGTGACTTGTCCCGGACGAGAACGACGATAGCTCCACCCCCGACACTCCCCGGAAACACCGCGGCAGTGTCGTAGCGGCCACGCAACCATTCGGCCACGTCGGCCTGCCGCGCCTCGAACAACACCGGGAAGGTGACCACCACCCAGGTGCGCGCGTGCGCGGCTTCCACTTGCTGCAATTCCTCCACCCGCTCCAGCGAATCGGCGGCGACGCCGAGGTAGTGCCGGATCGGTTCGTTCGTCACGCCTAACGTCACCACCGCGTCCCCGGGCACCGACCGCTGCCGCAGGAAGTCCGCCGCGGCCGTGAAATCCTGCTTGGGCCCCCAGGCGCGCGGGACCGTGAAGGCACTGGCCACGACCACCGCCGATGCCCCGGCGATGGCCACGCGACGCGCCAGCGGCATCGCCTCGCGACGCACCGCCGACGCCCCCCACCCCACCAGCGCGAAGCCGCCGCGCATGGCCAACAGCACCGCAAACCCCGCGGCAAAGAAGAAGAAGCGGGGCCACAAGTTGTGCTTGGTCGCCATCATCACCCCGATCGTCGAGACCATCGGCATGATCATGAGCGCCAGGAGCAGCCGCTGTGCCTTGAGCAGCGAGAGCACGCCGGCCGCCAGGACGACGAGCGCCAGGACCACGGCGACCATCCCCCCCGGGACCCCCGCCGCCAGTCGCGCCATCAACTCGGTCACGAACCAGAGCGGGTTCTTCCACACGATGGACGCGGGAGCCGCCCCCTCCGCCACGGGAACGGTCGGCGGGGCGTTCAGGATCGCGTCCGGAAGCTGGGGGAGGACCGGTGAATACAGGAGAATCGAGACCAGCGCGGCTAGCCCGATCGCCGCCAGTCCGGGAACGACCACGTCGCGCGTGGCATCGCCCCGCTCGGTGCCCGGCGTGGACGGGGCGCCAACCAGGCGGGGCGCGACGAGCAGGAGGAGCAGGATCACCGCATGCCCCACCGCGATCAGCGCCCCCGTCAGGTGCACCCAGGTGGCCAGCCCCATGCTCAGGGCGTAGACCCAGGCCAGCTGACGGACGCTCCCCTCGCGTCGCACCAGGCGCAGCAGCGCCTCGGTCGCGACCAGCGAGAGCGCCAGGAGGCCGGTATAACCGCGCGCATTCTGCGAGAACCAGACATGGTGCATCGAGCAGGTCAGGAGCGCGGCGCCGAGCAGCGCCTCCTCCCGCGAGACGACGCGGCGCGCAAGTCGGTAGAACGCCGCGACGCTCGCCACCCCGAGCAGCACCGCCGGCAGGCGCAAGGCGCTCGGGGTGTCGCCGAACAGCGCAATCGACCCCTGTGCCATCAGCGTGTACAACGGATGCTGGTTCTGCGAGTCGTACACCACGAACGTCTCCAGCATCGGGCGCCGGACGTAGGTGAGCAGGGTCGAGATCTCGTCGATCCAGAGCCCGCCGTCGAGGTGTACGAGGCGCAGCGCCAGCGCGACGATCAGCACTGCCGCGAGCGCCACGCGCTCGACGCCATCCCAGGGTGCCGTCAGCGTCGCCTGCGCGGGATGACGTGCGTTGAACCACGAGGTGAGGCGATCGACGACGACCACGCCGATGCCGAACAGCACCAGGGCCCCCTTGAGGCTCCAGGCGCCCAACCGCAAATGCTCCGCGGTCGGCTCAGGGGCGAGCCCCTCGAGCGACCCCGGGACGACAAGCGCCGCGACCGCCGCGGCGGCGAGAACCCACCAGGCGATCGACGGACGCGAGGAGATCCGCGCGCCGCTCACGTCTCCCGACGCTGGAAGTAGTCGCGGTACCAGGCCACGGTCTCGCGCAAGGCATCGTCGAGCGTCCAGTTGGGCGCCCACTGCATGCGCGCGCGCGCCTTGGCACAGTCGAGGTACTGCCGCGAGATCTCGTTGGACGCCTGGTTGAGGATCGTCAGCTGCAGGTCCTCACGCCCCATGATGCGCAGGATCTCGCCCGCCATCTGCGTCACCGACAGCGGCGTCTCCGTCCCGAAGTTGAACGCCTCGCCGATGAAGCCGTCTTCGGGCACCCGCTCGGCGAGCGCGAGATACGCCTGCACCGCATCGCGCACGAAGAAGTAGTCGCGCACGAAGGTCCCGTCGCTGCGGATCACCGGCGAGTCGCCCTTGAGCACCGCGCGAATCGTCCCCGGAATGAGGCGATTGAAGTTGAGGTCACCGCCACCGTACAGGTTCCCGCAGCGCGTGACCGCGACCGGCAGCCGGTACGAGTGGAAGTACGACAGCGTGATCAGGTCGGCGCACGACTTGGAGACGTCGTACGGGTAGCGCCCGATGAGCGGCGCATCTTCGGTGTAGGGGAGCACCGGGTGCTCGCCATACGCCTTGTCGCTCGATGCCACGATGACGCGCTGCACGCGCCCCGCCATCTGGCGCGCCGCCTCAAGCAGGACCCACGTCCCCTTGATGTTGGCCTCGAAGGTCGACAACGGCGACCGCGAGGCGGTCCCCACGATCGTCTGCGCACCGAGGTGGAACACCGTGTCGATTTCGTACTCGTTGAGCGCGCGCAGCGTCGTCTCGTAGTCTTCGAGCTCGCCACGTACCACGCGGCACTTGCCCAGCGTCCCCGAGGTCACCGCTTCGCTATCGGCCACCCAGTCGCGCACGAGGCACACGACCGACGCCTTGCGGCGCAGCAGTTCGGCGACGAGGTGCGAGCCCAACAATCCCGTGGCGCCGGTCACGAGGACGCGGCGTTCGTTCCAGAAGGTCATGTCCAGTTCTTCCAGGGCGCGTGGCCGCTGGCCCAGAGTGATTCCAGCAGGTCGCGCTCGCGCACCGTGTCCATCGGCTGGAAGAAGCCGTCGTGCTTGAACGCCATGAGCTCACCGTCGCCCGCCAGCCGCTCGAGCGGCTCGCGTTCGAGGATCGTCTCATCGTCGCCGAGGTAGTCGAGCACCTTCGGTTCGAAGATGAAGAAGCCGCCGTTGATCCACCCGCCCTCGGCCTGCGGCTTCTCGGTGAAGGCGTGCACCTGGTCGCCATCGAGCGAGAGTCCGCCGAAGCGTGCCGGCGGACGCACCGCCGTGACCGTCGCCAGCTTGCCATGGCGCTTGTGGAAGGCGAGCAGCGCCGCGAGGTCGACGTCCGAGAGCCCGTCGCCGTACGTGCAGAAGAACGCTCCCTCGTGCAGGAACCGTTGCAGCCGACGGACGCGGCCGCCGGTCATCGTCTCCAGCCCCGTGTCGACCAGCCCCACCTTCCAGTCCAGGCGCGACCCGTTCACCACGTCCAGCGAACCGTCGCGCAGGTCGACGAAGAAGTCGCTCTCGCGCAGCGCGAAGTCGCGGAAGTACTGCTTGATGTACTCGCCCTTGTAGCCGCACGCCACGAGGAAGTCCTTGTGCCCGTGCGAGGCAAAGAAGTGCATCAGGTGCCAGAGGATCGGCCGCCCGCCAATCTCCACCATCGGCTTCGGGCGCGTGGACGTTTCCTCTGCCAGTCTCGTCCCCTTCCCGCCAGCGAGAATCACGACACGCATGCGATCAGACGATCCGCGGTGTCGGGATCGGGACGATGAAGCGCCCCCCGCGATCCCGGTACGCCTGCTGCTGCTCCATGATCTCGTCGGCGAAGTTCCACGCGAGGATCAGGACGTAGTCGGGGGACCGCTCCAGCAACGTCTTCGCGTCGAGCACCGGAATGTGCATCCCCGGCGTGTACGTCCCGACCTTGAGCGGATTCCGGTCCACCGTATAGGGAACGAGCGTCGGGTCGATGCCGCAGTAGTTCAGCATCGTGTTCCCCTTCGCGGGGGCGCCGTACCCGGCCACCACCTTTCCGCGACCGTGCAGCTCCTCCAGCATCATGCGCAATGCGCGACGGTGCTCCGAGGCGCGGCGGGCGAACCCCTCCCACGCCGTCAGCGTCGACAAGCCGTTCGACGCCTCCTCTGCCATCATCTCCAGCGCGCGTGCCCCGTGCGTGCTCCGCTTCCGGAACCAGACCCGGATCGAGCCACCGTGCACCCGGACCTCTTGCACGTCATCCACGGCCAGCCCCACCGTCTCGGCCAGATGCGCGAGCGAGGTCACCGAGAAGTAGCACAGGTGCTCGTGATAGATCGTGTCGTACTCGGTCCCCAGCAGCATCTCGCGCGCATACGGAACCTCGACGATCACCGCGCCGTCGTCATCGATCAGCGTCGCAGCGCCCCGCAGGAAGCCCTGCGTATCGTCCACATGGGCGAGCACGTTGTTGCCGATCACCGCGCGCGCCTTGCCATGCGAGGCGCGCAGCTCCGATCCCGCGCGCTCATCAAAGAAGCGGTTGACCGTCGGAATCCCGCGCGATTCGGCGAGCGCCGCGATGTTGCGCGCCGGCTCGACGCCGAGGATCCGTCCGCCGAACTCCTTGAAGCAGCCCAACAACGATCCGTCGTTGCTCGCGACCTCGACGACCAGGTCCTCACGGCCGAGCTGCAATCGGTCGTGCACGGTGCGCGCGTACTCCTTGTTGTGCGCCGCGATCGTCGACGAGGTCCCCGTCACATAGATGTACTCGGCAAAGAGCACTTCGGGGTCGATCACGTCGGCCAGCTGCACCAGCGAGCACGTCGTGCAGAAATAGAGGTCGAGCGGGAATCGCGCCTCCTGCGAGGCGTCGGTCGGAGCGCGCAGGAACGCATTGGCCAGCGGTTGCGCCCCCAGCGACAGGACTCGGTGCAGGGTCGACTGGCTGCACGCGCGGCAGGTCGCGCGCAGGTGATGGACACTATGTCCCCTACCGTCGGTGGCCTGCCAGCGGCTCGGCGCCGGTGTGGGCGAGAGCGTCATCGCCGGAATCCCTCGGCCGACGCGAGCGCGCACGCTCCGGAAATCGGCTTGGGCGAGCGCGAATTGGGGCGTCGGAGCAACATGGGCATCGATGAGAACACGGAACGGAGCGGGGGAGCAGGCGCGACCGGCACGACCGGAGGGTGTTCGACGAACCGACACGCGCGACTTCAGTGACGCATCGACACATCAGCAAGGCCGGTGCCGGGGGAGGGGGGTGAAAGTTCCCCCCTCTCATCAGCCCGACCGTCGACGCCAGTTCCGGTCCCCTGAGACGGTCCTGCTCGGCTAGGGGTAAATAATTGAGGTGTGGCGCGATCACCACATCAGCCGTCGCACGCGCATCGCCCATCCACCCGCGAATTCGGTCAAAATGGGACTGCCGGAGCCCCCATCCGCCCCCGGCAACGGCCGAGGCTGGCCAATTCATGCAGAGGAATTCGGCTTTTGGCCCGATGAGCTGCAACGAGGAGATCCGAAATCAGTGGCCGGATTCTCGCCATGGTCGGGGATGTCGCCGAGCCAAGCGGCAAGAAGTTTCGTGGCCGGGCATTTGCTTAACGACCCACGCCAGCGCTACTGCGCATCCGTCGGGCGATGGGTGGCGCAGCGGATGGAGCGGCGTTCGAACGCACCACAAGGAGATCGAACTGATGGCGGTCTATCAGATTGACGAAGTCGGAGGGTGGGACCGAAATCTGCTCGTCGACGTCGTGATCCCGGTGTTGAACGAGGCCCACGTTCTGGGAAAGAGCGTTGCGACCGTGCGGCAGTTCCTGAGCGAGTCGCTGCCCTGCCGCTGGCGTGTCGTGGTCGTGGACAATGGCTCGACCGACGGCACCGACCGTGTGGCCAAGGACCTGGCGGCCGCGCACGACGACGTTCGCTTCCTCCAGCTGCCGCAGCGCGGTCGCGGTCGCGCCCTGCGCCAGTCGTGGAGCCAGAGCGATGCCGACGTCATGTGCTATACCGACGTTGACCTCTCGACCGAGCTGGCCGCCCTCCCCAAGATGGTGCATTCCATCGTGGTCGACGGCTACGATCTGGCCACCGGATCGCGCCTCCTCCCGGACTCTCGCACGACGCGCTCGTTCAAGCGCGAGTTCATTTCCCGCAGCTACAACCTCTTCATCAAGGCGGTGCTGTGGACGTCGTTCAGCGACGCGCAGTGCGGCTTCAAGGCGATCAGCCGCGCGGCGATGGCCGACTTGATCCCGCAGGTCGAGGATCAGGGGTGGTTCTTCGACACCGAACTGCTCGTCCTCGCCGAGAAGCGGGGCTATACCATTGCCGACATCCCGGTGCAGTGGCTCGAGGACGACGACAGTCGCGTGAAGATCGTCAAGACGGCATGGGACGACATCAAGGGGGTCGGCCGCGTGCGCCTCAAGCTGTGGAAGGAGATGTTCTCTCCCGGCGCCGCGACTGCGCGCGCCGTCCCCAGGCGTCCCTGATCTCCGACCGTCCATGATGGCGGGTACGCTGCCGCCGGTCGTCCTCACCGGGGCGACCGGCCTGCTCGGCCGTCGGGTCCTTCGACAGCTCGCGCGCCTTGCGGCCCCGTCGGTCCACGCCGTCGGACGCCATCCGGAATCGCTCGCCAACACCCCTGACTGGCGCCCGGAGTGGCGTGCCGTCTCCTGCGACCTCGCGCACGAAGGTCTTCCCGCCGGGCTGCTGACGCGTCGATCGGTGGTGCTGCACCTCGCCGCCGCGACCGGCAAGGCGTCGCCCCAGCAGATGCGCGAGGTGAATGTCGAAGGGACGCGCCGCGTTCTGGCGGCGGCCAAGGCGGCCGGCGCTGCGCACTTCATCTTCGTCAGCTCGATCGCCGCCTCGTTCCGCGATCAACGCTGGTACCATTATGCGCACGCCAAGCGCGAGGCCGAAGCGCTGGTGACGGCGAGCGGAATTCCGTGTTCGATCGTCAGGCCCACGATGATCTTCGGTCCCGAAAGTCCCATCGAACGCGCCCTCACCGGTCTCGCAACCGGTGGCGCTCCGATCGTGCTCGGGAGCGGCGAGGTGCAGGTGCAGCCGATCCACGTCGACGATCTCGCGACCTTCCTCGTGGCCTTGGCCGCCGATCTCCCTGTCGGGTCGTCGCCCATGGAGGTGGGCGGGGGCGATCGACTCACCATGCGCGCACTCCTCGCGCGCGTCCGAAGTGCGCGCGGCCTGCCGCCGCGCACGCCGTTCTCGGTCCCGCTCGGAATGCTGCGCCAGCTGCTCGGCGCCGTGGAGCCCGTTGTGGGTTCCCGCCTCCCGGTGTCCGCAGGACAGCTCGCCTCCTTTGTGAACGACGCGACGGCGGCGGCGCATCCCACCGTGTCGCGACTGCTTCCCGATCCGCTCGGCGTCGACGCGATGCTCGCCCTTACGGGGGCCCGTGCCTGATCCAGGGGCGCGCGACGACCGCAGGCCCCCTGAGGGCGCGCTCGACGGCGAGCATGAGCGCACGCTCGCGCGTGAGTTCGGCGTCTTCGCCCGCTACCTCGGCGCACCGTCGGACGACCGGCGGTTGGCCGAGGCATACGTGCGGTGCCATGCCTCGCTGTCGTCGGCCCCCGACGACCGATTCGACGCCTGGCTGCTCGCGTTGGCGCAGGGAGGGGCGCTGCGTTGCGCGCTCGCGGACTGCTACGCCCGACGCACGCGCCCGTTTGGCGTGTTGCGCCGCAAGCTCGTGCTCGCGCTGGCCGTGCTCGAATCGATGCCCCAGACACACGCCGCCTTCGACACCGCCGTTGCGTCGAGCGCCGTTGCGGCGTGGGTTTCACTGGTCGCGTTAGGTGTTCGGTGGGGAGTGACCTCCGTGGCCGCTGTTTTGGTCATCCTCCCGGTCCACCTGACGCTCGCGCGTTCTCCGGCCACGTCGCGACATGGCTAGCATCCTTGTGGTGGGCTCCGGGGCGACGGGCGTTCACTTCGCACAGTCGATGCTGGAGCGCGGGCACGACGTCACGCTCCTCGACGTGGGATTCGAGCGTCCGCTCCCTCCGCAGCCGGCGGCCTCGTTCGCCGCGCTCAAGGAGGAGCTGGACGACGACGGCGCCTACTTCCTCGGCCGTCGCGGCGAGGCCGTCGTCTACCCCTCGGCCCACGCCAAACCGTACGGCTTTCCGCCCAGCAAAGCGTACGTCTTTCGGCGCTCGCCCGGCGAGGAGGTCGTGGAACGTGGATTCCACCCGATGCTCTCCTACGCTCGCGGCGGACTCGCCGAGGCATGGACGGGGGGCTCGTACGAGCTGCGCGACGAGGAGTTCGGCGACTTCCCCTTCGACGGGGACGCCATGCGCCCGCACTACGCGACGGTCGCACGTCGCATCGGCGTCACCGGTGCGCCCGACGACTTGCAGCGATACTCGCCGCTCACGGCGCCGTATCTTGCCCCGCTCGAGCCCGACGCGCACTCCGCCTGGCTCGCCGAGCGGTACTCGCAGCGTCGCGACCGGATCAATGCCCTGGGTTTCCACCTCGGGCGCTCGCGCGTCGCCGTGTTGTCTCGGGATCACGGCGGGCGGCAGGCGTGCGGGGAACTCGGGCGCTGCCTCTGGGGGTGTCCGCGAGGGGCGTTGTATCGCCCAAGCCTGACGCTCGCCGAGTTGCTGACGCATCCGCGATTCACCTATCGCCCCGGGGTGCACGTGCGTCGCGTTCTCCTCGACGCGCAGAACCGCGCGCTGGGGGTGGTCGCGGTGCCGGTGGATGGTGGGAGCGAGACCGAGATCCGCTCGGAGCGGGTGTTCCTCGCGGCGGGGGCGCTGGCCTCCTCGCAGATCTACCTCGAGACGCTCGTCGCGCGGGGCGAAACCGACCCATCGCTCCCGGGGCTCATGGACAACCGGCACGTGATGGTCCCCTTCGTGAATCTGAGGCGGCTGGGGGCGCGCGTCGAAACGGCGAGCTACCAGTTCCACATGCTCGCGATGGCGATCGATACGGGCGATTGGCGACACGACGTGCACGGCCAGATCACCGCGCTCAAGGCGGCGGCGGTGCACCCGATCGTCGCCCCACTCCCCTTCGATCTCGCGACCTCGCAGCGCGTCTTTCGCCGGATGCGCGCGGCGCTGGGTGTGGCCAACGTCTGGCTCTCCGACACCAGGCGCGAGGTCAACCGCGCCCGTCTGGAGCAGCGAGTGGGCTCGGCACCCAAGCTGGTCCTCGAGTACGGGGACGACGCACACGACCTTCGTCAGACCGAGCGCGCCGTCGACACGACGCGTCGCGCCTTGCGGGAGCTGGGGTGCATCGCGCCGAAGGGGATGGTGCAGGTCCTCGCACGAGGGTCGAGCGTGCACTACGCCGGGACCCTTCCGATGACCGGCGACGAGTTGGAGCACAGCTGCCGGGTCGACGGTTCGGTGCGCGGGATGTCGGGTCTCCACGTCGTCGATGGCGCCGGATTCCCGTGGCTCCCGGCCAAGAACATCACCTTCTCTTTGATGGCCAACGCGGTCCGAATCGCCGAACTGGTCGGTTGATCGTCGCGCGGGGAATGCCCGACACCGTCGTGGGTGAAATAGGAAGAAATCGCCGCTTCGTGGCGGCCATCCCACATCGACAGTGCCCGTGTGGCGATGCGTCTACATGCGGAGGGACCCGCGACCGAGCCCGTCCATTCGTATTGTCGAGGTTGGTGCTGTCTTAGTTGTTACAAATCAATGAGTTGCGACTCCAGCCCATTCATCTGGCATGTGCCAGCGCTTCCGGCAATGGGATTGCACTGTGATCTGGCACTCACCAGACGCCATGCGCGTCGAGGCGAGGAGCACCAGGTCGGCTCGCCCCCTCGCGAGCCAGCAATCGACTGACGGAGTCGACACGTGGAACGGGTCACGGAAGGCAACGAGATGGACCGAGCAGAGTCAGGCGCACGCCGCAACACGCAGGGCGCCTCCCTGTCCGTCGTGATTCTCTCGCAGGGCGACTGCACCGATCTCGAGCGTGCCCTCGCCTGCATTGCTTCCCCGTGCCGCCGTCTGGATGCCGAGATCATCGTCGTGCGGGCCAAGTGCCCCGACGATTCGGTCTCATTCGACACGGCGTATCCGAGCGTGCTCTTCCTCGAGGCGCCTGCGGCGTCGTCGCTGTCGGAACGCCGGGAGATCGGCATCAGTCGCGCGGCCGGCGATATCGTGGCGGTGCGCATCGATGGCGACGTCAGCGACACCTCGTGGCTGAGCGCCTTCGAGCGCGTGGTCGTGACGACGGAGGAGTTGCCGTTCGTGGAGCGCGAGACGACGGCCAAGCCGGTGCGTGACGAGGAGTCGAGCGCAGCATCGGAGCGCCGCCGGCAGCGTCCGGTGGCCCGGACGTACGCGGCCGCCCCGTCGCGTCGCGACTGGGTGGCGCAGGCGATGCACGGCGAGAGCGCCGCGCACCTGCACGCCACCGGCGAGCCAGCCGTCGCGCGCGCCCGCGAGATGTAGGTGGCGTCGGCCGAGCTCTCGGTCGTCGTACCGGCGGTCAACGGGGGCGAGGCGCTCCGCGCCACCCTCGAAGCGCTCGAGCGGCAGCGCCAGGACGTCGAGATTGAGGTTCTGGTGGTGAACCGGCTGGGCGTGGAGGCCGGACGGGAGCTGTCCCGCGAATTCGGGCGCGTGCGACTGATCGATGTCGCGGTCGACACCTCGATTCCCCAGATGCGCGCCCTCGCCTTTCGAGCGGCGACGGCCCCCTCGGTCGCGGTCATCGAGGACCACGTCATCGTCCCATCGGGGTGGGCGCGCGCGCTACTGGGCGCCCAATCGGCGTCGACCCCCGTGGTTGGGGGGCCGGTCGACAACGGCGCGACCGGAACCATCGTCGACTGGGCTGCTTTCCTCTGTGAGTACAGCGCCTGTATGCCCCCCCTTCCTGCGGGCGCTTCTTCGTGGCTTCCCGGAAACAACATCGTCTACCCTCGGACGCTGCTGGACCGGTATCGCGCGATCGTGGAGGCAGGCGGATGGGAGAATCGGTTGCATGATGCCATGCGTGCCGATGGAATCCCGCTGACGTGCCGTCCGGACATCGTCGTCAGCCACCGGATGCACTACTCGCTGGGGTTGTACCTCTCACAGCGCTTCCTCTACTCACGGTCGTACGCTGCGGACCGCGCCCAAGGCGCGGGCTTTGCAAGGAAGATTCTACTCCTGCTGTCTTCGCTGGCTCTTCCGCCGGTCCTGTTCGTCCGGACCGTCTCGAGAGTGATCACCAAGCGGCGGTATCTGGGAGCGCTGGTCTGGTCGTTGCCACTCCTCGTTTTCTTCGTCGTCGCCTGGGCAGCTGGTGAAGCCATGGGGACACTCGCTGGGGCAGGGAACTCTCTCTCGAAGGTGCGATAGCTTGAGCGGGACAGCTGAGAATTCACCGCGTCGCGTAGCACAGCTCCAGGCCGGGGACCGGGTCGTCATCATTGGCGGCGGTCCCGCCGGGCTTACGGCCGGCTACCTACTGGCCAAGGACGGCGTGCCGGTGACGGTCCTCGAGGCCGATGACATCGTCGGCGGCATCTCGCGCACCGCGCGCTACAAGGGATTCCGATTCGACATCGGCGGGCATCGCTTCTTCACGAAGATCACCCCGGTCGAGGACCTCTGGAAGGAGATCCTCGGGCCGGAGTTCATCAGCGTGCCGCGCCTCTCCCGCATCCACTACATCGGGAAGTACTTCGACTATCCCCTCAAGGCCAAGAACGCGCTCTTCGGCCTCGGGATCTGGAACACGATCCTCTGTGTCACCAGCTACCTGCGGTGGCACCTGTTCCCCAACCCGGTCGAGGAGAACCTGGAGCAGTGGGTCACCAACCGGTTCGGGAAGCGTCTCTTCGAGATCTTCTTCAAGACCTACACTGAGAAAGTGTGGGGCATTCCCTGCAACGAGATTCGCGCCGAGTGGGCGGCGCAGCGCATCCAGGGGCTTTCGCTGGCGAAGGCAATCCTCAATGCCGCGTCGTTGCAGCGCCGGAGCGATTCGATCAAGACGCTGATCAATGAGTTCCAGTACCCGCGCTTTGGCCCGGGGCAGATGTGGGAGACCGCGGCGCAGAAGATCGAGGAGATGGGCGGGCAGGTGCTGCTCAAGCACGAAGTGTCGTCGCTCGAGATGAAGGACGGGAAGGTCGTCGCCGTGCGCGTCAAGACGCCGGTGGGCGAGCGTCGCATCGAGGGGAATCACTTCATCAGCACGATGCCCATCAAGCATCTCGTGCGCTCGTTCGACCCCGCCCCGCCGGCCGAGATCCTCGCCGGAGGCGATGGCCTCAACTATCGCGATTTCCTCACCGTCGCGGTGATGATCAGCCAGGACAACCTCTTCCCCGACAACTGGATCTACATCCACACGCCGGGGGTGAAGGTCGGTCGCATCCAGAACTTCAACAACTGGAGCAAGGCGATGGTCCCGGGCGCCGGGACCACGTGCCTTGGTCTCGAGTACTTCTGCTTCGAGGGCGACGGCCTGTGGACCAGCAAGGATGAGGACCTCATCGAGCTGGCCAAGAAGGAACTCGCGGCCCTGGGCCTCGTCGACCCGTCCAAGGTCTTCGACGGCACCGTCGTCCGGCAGCCCAAGGCCTACCCCGTCTACGATTCGGTCTACGCCGAACACCTCAACACGGCGCGGTCGTACATCGACGCCATCCCCAACCTCCACACCGTGGGGCGGAACGGGATGCACAAGTACAACAACGCAGACCACTCGATGCTGACCGCGATGATGGCGATTGCCAACATGCGCGGGGCCCAGCACGACGTGTGGGCCGTGAACACCGACTACGAGTACCACGAAGAGCAGAAGCTCGAGCCGGACACCTCCAAGGGCGCCCCCCCGACGTCGACGGCGTTGCCGCGCGCCGGTGTCGCGTGAGCGCGGAGTGCGCATCGGGGTCGACGCCACTTGCTGGGCGAACGCGCGCGGCTACGGTCGGTTCGCGCGAGAATTGATGCAGGCCATGGTCACCCTGGCGCCGGAGCACACGTTCCTCTGCTTCGGCGACCGGCGTGCATTCGACGCCTTCCCGCTTGACGCGCCTAACGTCGAGTGCATCGAGGTCGCCCTCGACGCCTCGCCGACGCTGGCGGCGGCCGCGGACGGGGCGCGCAGCGTCCCCGACATGCTGCGCCTCACCCGCGCGGTGCGCACCGCGGCCCCCGACGTCTTCTTCTCGCCCTCGGTCTACACCTACTTCCCGCTCCCGCTCGGGATGCGCGCGGTGGTCACGATTCACGACGCCATTGCCGAACGCTTTCCGCACCTCACGCTGCCGTCGGCGCGCGCGCGCCTGTTCTGGAAGCTCAAGGTGAAGCTGGCGATCGCCCAGGCCGACGTCGTGCTGACCGTGTCCGAGTACTCGCGCCGCGACCTGCAGCGCGTGCTTGGCATTTCGCCGCAACGCCTGCGCGTCGCGGTCGAAGCGCCGGCCGAGGCGTACCACCCGGTGCCGATCGCCGAGAGTCGTGCCGCGGCGCGCGACGTGGGTGTCCCCGACGGGGCGGGGTGGTTCACGTACGTCGGGGGCTTCAATCCGCACAAGCGCATCGACCTGATCATCCGCGCCCACGCGGCCATCGCGAAGGGCGCGCCCGTTCCGCCGCACCTCCTCCTGGTCGGGACCACCACCGGCGACGTCTTCCACGGCGAATCCGGCCGCCTGCGCCACCTCATTGACGAGTGCGGGACCACGGCGCTCGTGCACTGGACCGGTTTTGTCCCCGACGAACGCCTCCGTCAGCTGCACGCCGGGGCGATCGCCGCCATCCTCCCGTCGGAGTGCGAAGGGTTCGGCCTCCCGGCAGTGGAGGCGGCCGCGTGCGGAGCGCCGGTCATCGCGACCACCGAAAGCCCGCTCCCCGAGTTGCTGGCCGGTGGCGGGATCTTCGTGGTGCCGGGCGACCTTCCCGCCCTCACCGACGCGATGCGCCGCCTCGCGGACGACCCCGCGTTGCGCGCGTCGTTAGGCGCCGAGGCGTTGCGGCGCACGCGACTGCTCACGTGGGAGGCCGGGGCGCGCGCCGCGCTCGACGCCATCCAGGAGGCGGCCGCATGAGCGCGCTCCGCTTCCTCATGATGACCACGTTCTATCCCCCGTACAACTTCGGGGGAGACGGCATCGGCATCCAGCGACTCTCGCGCGGGCTCGTCAAGCGCGGGCACCACGTCACCGTGGTGCACGACGCGGACGCCTACAACCTCCTGCGCGCCGTCCCCGAGCCCGACGTCCCCGATCACGATGACGATCAGGGGGTCGAGGTCATCCGGCTCCGCTCCCGGATTCCGATGGTCTCGGCCGTCCTCACGCAGCAGCTCGGGCAGCCCGTGGTGAATGGTGCGCGCCTCAAGCGCATTGCGCGCGAGGGGAACTTCGACGTCGTGAACTTCCACAACGTCTCGCTCCTCGGTGGCCCGGGCGTGCTGCGCTACGGCGGCGACGCGGTCACGTTGTACATGGCGCACGAACACTGGCTCGTCTGTCCGATGCACGTGCTCTGGCGCCACGGGCGCGAGCTCTGCACCGGGCGCGAGTGCGTGAAGTGCGCGCTCAACTACAAGCGCCCGCCGCAACTGTGGCGCAGCACGGGGCTCCTCGAGCGCGAGCTGTCGCACGTCGACACCGTCATCGCCATGAGCGAGTTCTCGCGCCGCAAGCATCGCGAGTTCGGGTTGGAGCGGGAAATGGAAGTCCTCCCGTACTTTCTCCCCGATCCCGAGACGGCGCACGTCCCGGTGGCCACCGGGGCGTCGCCACATCCGCGCCCCTACTTCTTCTTCGTCGGTCGCCTCGAGCTCATCAAGGGGCTGCAGGACGTCATTCCCGTCTTCCGCGACTTTCCCGACGCCGACCTCCTCATTGCCGGCGACGGCAACTACATGGAGTCGCTGCGTCAGCTCGCCGAGGGGATGCCTAACGTCAAGTTCCTGGGTCGGGTCGCGCCCGACGACCTGCGGGACTACTATCAACATGCGCTCGCCCTCGTGGTCCCGTCGCTCTGCTTCGAGACCTTCGGCATCGTCCTCATCGAGTCGTTCCGCCAGGGAACGCCGGTGCTGGCGCGCCGGTTGGGCCCCTTTCCCGAGATCGTCGAGCAGTCCGGCGGTGGGGAGCTCTTCGAGACCCAGGGCGAACTGCTCGCCGCCATGCGCCGCCTCCAGCAGGACGGCGCGTATCGTGCGCAGCTGTCGCGTGCGGGCTACCGCGCGTACGCCGATCGCTGGTCCGAGCACGTCGTCATTCCGCAGTATCTCGACATCGTCCGGCGCGCCGCGGCGCGCCGTGCGAATACCCGCGTCCTGGACGCACTAGCACAGCTGGAGGTCGCGTGAAGGTCCTCATTACCGGTGGGTGTGGGTTCATTGGCTCCCACCTCGCGGAACGTCTCCTCGATCGTGGCGACCGTGTCCAGGTCCTCGACGACCTGTCGACCGGGAGCATGGAGAACATCGAGCACCTCGTGGGGCGCGAGGGCTTCGCGTACCGCATCGGCTCGGCCCTCGATGTCCCGCTCGTCGCCGAACTGGTCGACAGCGCCGACGTCACCGTGCACCTGGCGGCGGCCGTGGGCGTCAAGCTCATCGTCGAGAAGCCCGTCCACACCATCGAGACCAACGTGCGTGCCACCGAGGTCGTCCTTGGCGCTGCCGCTCGCAAGAAGAAGCTGGTGATGGTGGCGTCGACATCCGAGGTGTACGGCAAGTCGACGACGTTCCCCTTCCGCGAAGACCAGGACCTGCAGCTCGGCCCCACGACGCACTCGCGCTGGGCGTACGCGTGCTCCAAGGCGCTCGACGAATGGCTCGCGCTCGCCTACCTGCGGGAACAGGGGGTGCCCGTCATCGTCACGCGCTTCTTCAACACGGTGGGGCCGCGCCAGACCGGGCAGTACGGCATGGTGCTCCCCAGCTTCGCCGCCCAGGCGCTGCGCAACGAACCCATCACCGTCTACGGCTCTGGCGAACAGTCCCGTTGCTTCGGCCATGTGCGCGATGCGGTCGAGGCGCTGCTGCGCCTCATGGCCGCCCCCGAGGCGATCGGCGAGGTCTTCAACGTCGGCGCGACCCATGAAGTCAGCATCCGGGCGCTCGCCGAGCAGGTGCGCGACGCGGCCGGAAGCGCCTCGGAGATCAGGCTGGTTCCTTACAGCGAGGCCTACGCCGCTGGGTTCGAGGACATGATGCGGCGCGTCCCCGATGTGACCAAGCTGGAGCGCGTGACGGGCTTTCGCCCGCGCACGTCTCTTGAAGAGATCATTCGCGATGTCGTGGCCGACCAGCGCGCGCGGATGATTGCGCACGCCGCTGGGCGTGCCCCCACTGGTGCGGTCCGTCACTAACGCCTGATGCGCGCGATCCTCACATACCACTCGATCGACGAGTCCGGCTCACCGATTTCGGTGAGCCCCTCGGCGTTTCGCGCGCATGTGAGATGGCTCGCGTCGGGAGCGGTCCGCGTCCTTCCGCTCGACGAACTGGTGAAGGCCGACGACCGGATGGATGCGGTCGCGATCACCTTCGACGATGGCTTCGAGAACTTCGCGACCGAGTGTGCCGACCTCCTGGTCGAGCATGCGCTCCCCACCACCGTCTTTGTCGTCCCCGAACACGTGGGACGCACGAACGAGTGGGGGGGAGCGGCGTCGCCGGGAATCCCCACGCTTCCCCTGATGTCCTGGCCCACGCTGCGACGGCTCGCGGAGCGCGGCATCACCCTCGGGGCGCACACGCGGCGTCACCGCGACCTCACGCGCGTGCGTGGCGCGGCGCTGGAGGACGAGGTCGCCGGCTGCGTCGAACGCATGATGGCCGAGGGTGGGATGCGCCCGAGCAGCTTTGCCTATCCGTACGGCGCCGTGGATGACACCTCGGCGTCGGTCGTGCGCGACGTCTACGCGCTCGCCTGTACGACTGAACTTCGCGCGCTGCATCGCGACGACGACCGCGCGCTTCTTCCGAGACTCGACATGTACTACTTCCGCGACCCTGGCCAGCTCGAGGCATGGGGGACGACCGCGTTTCGCGGGCGTCTCTGGCTTCGTGCGCAGGCGCGACGCGTACGACGCCTCGTGCAGGGCGTCGGGAGGGCCGCATGAGCGAGGTGCGCCCCTTCTGTTCGATCGTGATGCCGGCGCACCGCGCCGCGCACCTGCTGCCGCGCGTGCTCGACGCGCTCATGGCGAGCGACTACCCGCGCGAGCGCTGGGAACTCATCGTGGTCGACGATGCCAGCGGAGATGATACGCCAGCCGTGGCGGCTCGTTATGCGGACACCGTCGTGCGCATTCCCGGGACGCCACACGGCCCGGCCTACGCGCGCAATCGCGGTTTCGAGGTCTCGCGCGGCGAGATCGTCATGTTCTTCGATTCCGACGTCGTTGTCCACCGCGACACGATTCGTCGCTTCGTCGAAGTCATGCAGGAGCATCCCGAGTTGGGCGCCGTGTTCGGGTCGTACGACCTGGACCCGGCGGCGGAGAGCTTCGTGTCGCAGTACCGCAACCTGCTGCATCACTACGTGCACCAGCGCAACGCGGGTGAGGCCGAGACCTTCTGGGCCGGCGCGGGTGCGGTACGTCGGGCGGCGTTCGAGGAGGCGGGGATGTACGACGAGTGGCACTTCGCCCGCCCGCAGATCGAGGACATCGAGCTCGGGGGGCGTCTTCGCCAGCTCGGTTACAAGATCCTCCTGATCCCCGATATCCAGGTCACGCATCTCAAGCACTGGACCTTTTCGGGCGTCGTGCGCACCGACCTGCGCGACCGCGGCATCCCCTGGGCGCGACTGATCGCCCACAAGAAGACGGTGATGTCGTCGCGTGAACTCAGCCTCAAGTGGACGGAGAAGCTGAACACGGTGCTCGTCTGGCTGGGGGCACTCCTGCTCCTGATCGCCGCCTGGGAACGGTCCCCGCTCATCGCGGGTATCGCCCTGCTCGGGCCGATGGCGGTGCTGGCGATCAACGCGCGGATGTTCGGCTTCTTCGCACGGGTGCGCGGGCCGATCTTTGCGCTGCGCGTGATCCCGATGCATCTCTTGTACTACATTCTGAACGGGATCTCGTTCGGGATCGGGCTCTTCCTGCATCAGATCGTAGGACCGCCGCTCCCCAATCCCACGGTCGAGGCCTTCGCCGAGGTGGGGGTGCAGCGGTGGCCCCCCGTTCCATCCAAGCATCGTCGGAGCTCGTGGACAGCAGACGCCGAGTAACCGTCAAGACCCGCGGGGAGATCATGCCAAGCAAGTCCGCTGAACGGCGAACGCACTTGCAGGTCGTGGCGAGCCAGTCGGCTCGCTCGACGACGGAGGAGCGCATCCTGCCGGCGCTCGAGCTGGCGTTTGCGCCGCTGCACAAGGCGGCGTTCGGCGTGGCGACCGGAGTGGCGGGGGCGCTGGCCATGGTGATGATCACCGGATTCGTCCTGCTCGTCCCGCGCGCGCAAGGCTTCCCGCTGGAGTTGCTGGCGACCTACTTCACCGGCTATTCGGTGAGCTGGGGTGGGGTGCTCATCGGCGGCGGCTGGGGCTTCCTCGTGTGCTTCGTGGCCGGGTGGTTCGTGGCCTTCTGTCGAAACATGGCGCTGGCGATCACTGCCTTCTCGATTCGCACGCGCGCCGAACTGCAGGAAACCCGCGAGTTCCTGGACCACATCTAGCCCTAACGATTGTGTCGACCATGGCTTCTTCTTCCGAGCGCGACGTGCAGCGTTCGGTGATCGCGCTCAACGCGAGGGCATGGGGCATCGCCTTCGGGCTCGTGCTCGGCGGCGGGCTCCTCCTGGCCACCCTCTTCCTGGTGGTCAAGTCGGGGCCAAACCCCGGGCAGCATCTGCGGCTGCTCTCGGTCTTCTTCCCCGGCTACAGCGTCACCGTGGTCGGGGCGCTGGTCGGCTTCGTGTACGCCTTCGTGCTCGGGTACGCGCTCGGGCGGGTGATTGGCCTGGTCTACAACCGCATCGCCTTCCGGTAATCGCGCGGGACACACGCGGGGCAGCGGTGGGTCAGACGACCAGCTGGATCCCCTGCGCGCGGGAGAGGCGCAGTCCCCCGGTGAGGATCAAGGCGAGGGCGTAGCACGCGCCACCCACCGGGATCGCCACCCAGGGCGACGTGAAGGGGAGCAGTTGCAACGCCCCGACCATCGCCCCCGTGGCCACCGCCGGACGCCACGCCCGCATCACGGGCGGAAGCGGGAAGCCAAGGCGCTTGGCGAAGCCCACCGCCAGCAGCATGCGCACGAACTCCGTGAGGACGGTCGCCAGCGCTGCGCCCATCATCCCCAGTGACGGCACCAGGAGGATGTTGAGGACGATGCTCGCCCCCGCCGATGCCCAGACGGTGTGCAGCAAGAGATCCTCGCGCTTGCGGGCCATGAGGGCGACGACCGATACATCGCGCACCACCGAGATCACCATGGAGCCCAGGAGCACCGCGAGGATCGGCGCGGCGGCGGCGAACGGGGCGCCGAACAGCGTCACCACCAGCGGGCGCGAGAGCATCGCCCCGCCAGCCGCAATCGGCAGCGCCAGCGCGAATACCTTCGCGAACGACGCCAGGTAGAGCTGCCGCTCCTGCGCCGGCTCCCCCGCCAGCCGCGTGAGCGGCGGCAGGAGGCTCATCGAGTACGTGACCCCGAGGTTGAGCAGGAAGCTGATCGCCGTGTAGGCCGCGGCGTACAGCCCGACCATCTCGGCGTTGCGAAAGAGACGCAGGAAGAACAGGTCGGCGTTGAAGACGACGAGTCCCAGGACCGTGCTCCCGACCAGCGGGATCGCGCGCACCATCAGGCGCCGGATCTCGGCCGGACGCCAGCCGAAGGCGAAACGAAGTCCCACTCGGCGCAGCAGCAGGGCGAACCCCACGCAGGCCACCGTGTCGCCGGCGAGCTGCGCGATCGGCATCTGGTGCAGGTCGTCGACGCCGCGCACGGTGAGCAGGACGATGACCAGCGCCAGGAGTTCGCCCGCGGCGCGCACGAGCGCCACGGGAGCGGCCTGCTGGAAGCCGATCAGCACCCAGCGCGTCCCCAACGCCAGCGGAATGAGCGTCAGGCTGTAGAGCGCCACCATCGCCCCTTCGGGCGACGGGAGGACGATCCACGCACCCAGCCCAAACAGCGTGATGCAGGCGGCGGCCAGCGCCATCCGCATGGTGACGATGGAGGGGACGACCACCGGGAGCTGCGTGGGATTGGCGGCGACTTCGTGGACCCCCAGCCCGAAGTCGATCCCCGCGTCCACGATGCGCGAGAGGTACAGGACAGCCGCCGTCGCGAAGGCGACGACGCCAAATCCCTCCGCCCCCAGCACGCGAGCGGCGTACATGGTGACGGCAAAGGCGAAGAGGCGTGCCGCGGCCTCGCCGGCCCCCAGCGATACGAAGCTCCGCGACACCGACTGGTGCGCGTCGTGTCCCTCTGGTGAGCTGCTGTGCGAGCTAGGCAACGGGTGTGGGGCGCGAGGCGTGCATTGTGCAACGGTGGACCGGCGTCACGGGATGGCAAGTCCGGCGCCATCCTGCGTTGGTGCCCTTATCTTCGTCGTTGGCCCCGACCGAAGTCCCCCTCCACGTCGCCCCCTCCGTCGTGAGTGTCACCCGTTTGCCCTCCGTCGATCCTGCGGCACGTCCCTCCGTCGTCATCGCGTCGGCGGGGCGTCTCGATCTGCTCTGGCGTGCGGTCGAAGCGCTCGAGCCCGAGCGGAAGCGCACGGGGGCCCAGCTGGTGATCGCTCGCTCGGCCCCGCTCGCGCAGGAGGCGCTGGTCCGCGAACGACTGGGGGATGCTACCATCGTGTGGAGCCCACCGGGAGCGGGAATCCCGAGGCTGCGCGGGATGGGCCTTGCAGCCGCCACCGGCGATCCCGTCGCCATCACCGAAGATCACCTGGTGGCGGGCGACGGATGGCTCGAGCATCTCTTCAAACACGCCCGCGACGGCGTCGACATCGTCGGCGGGGGGATGCAGAACCGCGTGGGGAGCAATGCCGTGGCGTGGGCGGCCTATCTCTCCGACTACGGCTTCTACAGCTACGCGCGCCCGGCCACCAGCGTGCTGGTGCCGCTCCTCACCATGGCCAACATGGCGTATCGGCGGCGCGACGTGCCGCGCATCGCCGAGTGGTGCAGCGCCGGGGCTTGGGAGAACGTGGTGCACGACCGCCTCGCCGCCGAGGGACGTACACTGACCTTCGCTCCCGAGGCGCGGATCATTCACGACCACTCGTATCGGTTCGCCGAATTCCTCAAGAACCGGTACGAGCATGGCTGGGACTACGCGCGGGCACGGTTGACCGAAAACCCCAAGGCGTTGCGTCTCCCCCTCATCGCCATGACCCCGGTCCTACCGCTGATCCTCCTTTTCCGCATCGCCAAGGCGGCGTCCGGCGAGGATCGGGGGGCATTTCTTCGTGCCCTTCCGCTGACTGTTGCGTTTTTATACGCATGGGCCGCTGGCGAGGCCTTTGGGTACCTGCGAGGGCCGATTCAGCCGGGCGAGGAACTCGGACGGGTGATCGACGCCTCATAGGGAGGCCCCCTGCTGTAGAAAGGGGACCCAAGGCACATGGATTGCAACCGGACCCTTGCCGAGCCCGAGGCGAGCAGGGCGCAACGACGCCTTCGCCCTCCCTCCATTCACTGCGAGAAGCGGAATGAACCCGATTTCACGACTGGCGAGACACGCGCGCCTGACCAGCTACTCTTACCGCGATCTCCCGTCGCCGCCGTTTCTGGTCCTGTTCATCAACAGTATTTGCAACATGAAGTGCGAACACTGTTTCTACTGGACCAGCCTGAACAAGCGCGACGACATGTCGGCGGAGGAGATCTTCGCGCTGTCGGATTCGCTCGGCCACATCGAGAACCTGAACCTGTCCGGGGGCGAGCCGTTCCTGCGGAAGGAGTTCGCCGACATCGTCCGGAAGTTCATCCGCACGAACGGGGTCAAGCAGGTGTACGTCCCGAGCAACGGGTACTACACCGAGCGCACGATCGCGGCGCTCAAGGAAGTCCTCAAGGAGCCGACGCTCGACCTCTTTGCGGTGGAGCTGTCGCTGGACGGGATGCCTGAGTTCCACGACAAGTTCCGCGGTGCCAAGAACGCCTTCCGTAAGGCGATGGAGACCTACGACGCGCTCGTCGAGCTCCAGAAGACCGATTCGCGCCTCCGGATCCACTCCATCTCGACGGCGACCGACGTCAACATGGACGAGATCCGCCGTCTCACGACGTACCTGTACGAGCGCTGCCCGCAGATGGAGCACCACAATCTGGCCATCATCCGCGGCGACCGGAAAAACCCCACGCTCAAGGGGCCGAGCCTTCGTCAGTACGAGGAGCTGTATGAGTACATCCAGCGCCTCTGGCTCCCGCGCGAGGAGGGGCGAAGCGGGTCGCTCGTCGAGCCGATGCTGCAGTGGGCCAAGGTCGAGACGGTCAAGCAGGAGCGCCAGGTGGTCCCCTGCAAGGCGGGGCGCATCTCCGGCGTGGTGTATGCCAACGGCGACGTGGGCGTCTGCGAGATCCACAAGCCGATCGGCAACCTTCGCAACAAGACCTTCCCCGAGATCTGGAACTCCCCGGAGGCCCGTGCCCTGCGCGGCCAGATCGAGCGCAAGGAGTGCTACTGCACCACGGAAGTCTTCATGTGGTCGAGCATCGTGTACCAACCCATGCCGTTGGCGCAGGCGCTCGTGAAGGGAAAGGTGTGGCGCAAGCCGCTTCCGTTGCACCCGTCGGAGCGTGCGAACGTGTCGCTGGCCGATGGCCCCGCCCCGCGGATGGCGGGAGCGGCCGGTACCCCCGACGAAGAGCCGGCGGGCACCTGATCGTCAGGCGCGGCGGGGCGCTGGTGCCTGCGGGCCACCAGCACCTCGCGCGCTGGAACGGTCACCCGACTCCGTCGACGTTCGACCCCGCAACGACGAAGGGCGCGCTTCACTCAGAAGCGCGCCCTTCTCGTATGCTGGTGGCTCGATCGGTCGTGACTACCAGCCGCGGAACTTGAGCAGCACCGACGGAACCGTTTTGAGCATGATCATGATGTCGAGCCAGAGGCTCTGGGTGCGAATGTACTCCAGATCCCAGCGGATCTTGCCGCGCACATCGTCCAGGTTCTGGTCGTAGTGCTGGTTGATCTGCGCCAGGCCGGTGAGCCCGGGCTTCACGCGATGGCGCGCGCGATACTCGGGGATCATTTCGCGCAGGCGCGCGACGATGCTCGGACGCTCAGGGCGCGGACCGACGATGTTCATGTCGCCGCGCACGATGTTCCAGAGTTGCGGGAGTTCATCGAGCCGGAACTGGCGCAGGTAGCGCCCTAACGTCGTGACGCGCGGGTCGTTCTCCTGCGCCCAGACGGCACCCGAAAAACGCTCGGCATCCACGCGCATCGTGCGGAACTTGAAGATCGTGAACACCTGGCCACCAAGATCCTCACTTCGGCGGTCGCGCAGGGCGAGCGTATCGCGCCAGCGGCGATCCAGTCCGACGCGCGCCTGTGCGTAGATGATGGGCCCGCGCGACGTGAGGCGGATCGCAATCGCGATCAGCACCAGAATCGGGGCGATGAGCAGCAGCGCCGCCCCCGCCAACGTTGCGTTCACGAAGCGATTGAGGCGCTCGGAGCGTTCCGCGGGAATGACATCATCCAGATCCTCGCGACGCACGTGCGACGACGCAGCGGTCACCGAGCGAGGACGCTCGACGCCAGCGGCGGCCTCTCGGCCATCCTTGGGTCGCACCGGGCGACGGGACGGAGTGGGGATCCGCACTGGACGATCACCGGCGAACTGCTGCACAGTCGACTCCATACGCTGTCGGCTCAAGCCTGACATCCATCGAGAGCAAGGGGTTTACGGATTGTTGTTGCGAACGAAGATGCGAATGATCCAGAGGAGCGGCCCTGCCACCGCCAGAACTCGCACGATGCCCTGCGAACGCCCACCCGTCGTCTGCACGACCGGCATGAAGATCTCATCGCCGTCGCGCAGGGCGAGATCTCCGACCGTTCGTCCCGTTCGGATCGCGTCCTGGAACTCCTTCTTGTTGATGATGACCTTGCCCGACCGCTTGACCTCGGTGTCTTCGAACTTGGCGTTCTGGCCGAATCCGCCCGATGACATGATCACATCGGTGACGGCCTGATCAGTCGGGAAGGTCTGGAAGCCGTTGCGAGCGATGCCACCCGTCAGGGTGAGTCGAACCATCGCCTGCGCGGTGACCGCCGGACTCTTGAGGAATTTCGAAAGTTCTGCCGTGAGGTGCGTCCCCAATTCCGAATCGAGTACGCCGGCGAGCGAGATGTCCGGGATATTCGGAAGGGAAAGCCGTCGGTCGCCCCGCACGGTGAAGGTGTCGGTGAGCGCCGAGTCGCCGACGACCACGAGGTAGATCCGGTCCCCGGGAAGGAAATCGCCGTTGCGCAGGCGCTGTCGAATCCCCCCCGCCTCAGCGACCAGCCGCTCGCGGGTCTTGGCGTCGGGGGCGACAATGGCCGCCTGCTCGGTGGCCTTCGCGGCCTGCTCGAGTTCGGAGCGCTTGGCCTGACGGCGCCCCTCACCCAGGGATCCCTGGGCTCCAGCGGGAGCGGCCGAAAAGGCCAGCAGGCTGGCGAGGACGATCAGTCCTGCATACGCGAGCGCCGCAGTGCGGCGAGTCATGGATAGGATTCTCATACGCGAGTCACCAGTCTGCACCCTTCGTGCTAACACGTACGACCAAGGCTCCCCCCGCAGGGAAGTCCTCGTTCGTCAGAATGAGGTGAAGGCGCCGCAACGATCTGTCACGGTCACCTCCATGATTGTAGCGCCCGCACCGCAGGGTGTCTCACCCCCGAATGCCGATTCGCCAAATCGCACCGTTCGCCCCCTGATCGATTCGGCGTGCAGGGTGTGGCCTGCACGCGGCGAACTGCGACACCGCACTCCGCAAGATGGACGACTGATCGACGATCTCGTCCCAACTCGACGGTACACATCGCGTTGCCGATGCGTTCCTCGCGCGATCAGCGCGGCGAACCTGGGAGAATTGCCGACAATCGACACGGTGGGGCGAGCGTCAGTCGTCGCGAGCTGGCGCGAACTGTTGCGCGTGCGCATCATGAAGAGCGGTCGTGTACACGGATTGGTAGATCCGGAAGCCGGATTCGGCCGATTCGGCGTTTTGGGCGCCCTCTGCACGACTCCTGCATGTATGCGCGTGACCACTCGACCTGACCAGCGCTTTCTGGTACTTGCCGAGGCCGGAACCCGATCCTCGGAAGTGCGCAACGCCGATGGCCAATCCGCGAACTGACGATTCTCCGCCGCCGCTCGTGCTCCTGGCCAACGACCAGGAGTGGTCGGCGCGATCGCTCGAGACCGTACTTGGCGCTCAGGGCTTCGCGTCGGCGCGCGCTTTCACCGGGCGTCAGGCGCTGGAGTTGGCCCGTCGACTCCGACCGGACGTGGTGATCGCCGATGCGGGGATGCCCGACATCTCCGGTATCGAGATCTGTCAGCGCCTGCGCGACGATGTCGAGTTTCCGCGGTCGACCCCCATCGTGGTGACGACCGCCGGACCCGCCTCCCGCGCCCAACGTCTGGAGGCGTATCGCGCTGGCGCGTGGGAGTTCCTGAGCCAGCCGATCGATGCCGAAGCGCTTCTGCTCAAGCTGCAGCTCTTCGTGCGTGCGCGTCGCGAGATCGATCGATCGCGCGAGGAGTCGTTGATCGACGACGGGACGGGATTGTACAACGTGCGCGGGTTGGCGCGACGCGCCCGGGAGATCGGGGCGGACGCGAGCCGCCGCCGGTCGCCGTTGGCGTGTGTCGCGGTGGGTTCCATCGCCGAGGATGGGGTGAACGGCGAACCGCACGAGCTCGATGTCCGGCTCGCCGAACATGTGTCCGAGGTCTTTCGACGCACGGCGCGCTCGTCGGATGCGATCGGCCGTCTCGGTCGCGGCGAGTTCGCGATCATCGCTCCGGCCATGGATCAGGGTGGGGCGCTGAGGTTTGTCGAACGACTGCAGCATGAACTGGAGTCGACCCCCGCGGTGGTCGACGGGGTGGCGCGGCATCTCAAGGTGCGAGCGGGCTATTGCGCCGTCTCGGATTTCGCCCAGTCGTCGTTTGATGCTGTCGAACTGTTGCTGCGGGCGGCGAGCGCTCTTCGTCAGGCGCGCGGCGCCGAGGCGGTGGACGGCTCCAAGACACACGACCTGCTCGCGGTCCCGTTCATTCCATGATCCAGCGGTGCCGCTGACCGGCGCGCCGCGAACGGTCGGCCGCACCGGATGAGGGGACGCGCCGGCGACGTCAGGTCGCCGGCGCGTCGTGCGTCAGCGGGCGATGCGCCCACGGTCGCGCCCCCATCGGACTCGTGGGAAGTCGGCGGATCCCACAATGCAGAACGGCGCCGTCATCGGCGCCGTTCGCTCGTGTCCTGGCTACCCGCTCAGCCGCGTCGGCTGTCGCCGCCGGCGCCCAACAACGCCGCGCTGCTGGGCTCGGGTTCGTCGATGCCGTAGTAGCCTTCGAGGTAGTGGTAGTACTTGAACTGCGGCATCACGCCGACGTCGTTGAGGATCGCGCCAATGATGCGCACCGGCATGCGATCGAGGACGGTGAGCTTGGCCTGCGCCAGCTTGCGGTCGGTCTCGCCGGCGCGCAGCACGATGAGCATGGAGCCGGTGGCGGCGCCTAACGCGAAGGCGTCGATGCCGGCGCCGAGCGGCGCGCTGTCCACGATGATGGCGTCAAAGCGCGAGCGCAGGTCGTCGAGCAGGATGCGCATGCGCTCCGACGCGAGGAGCTCCGGTCCGTGCTTGCGACGCTTGCCACATGGGACGACGAAGAGGTTCGCGTGATGCTGCGTCGGGAGCACGACCTGCTCGAGCGTCGCCTCGTCGGCCAGGAAGTCCACGA
This sequence comes from Gemmatimonadota bacterium, assembly GCA_016719105.1. Lineage (NCBI taxonomy): Bacteria > Pseudomonadati > Gemmatimonadota > Gemmatimonadota bacterium. The sequence continues at coordinate 206,266 of JADKAQ010000002.1, forward strand.
GTCCCGGCGTCTGCTTCAAGTCGCCGAAGACCGCATGCAACTCACCGCGGCGGATGTCGCCATCGACGATCACCGTGCGGAAGCCGCTGTCGGCGAGCGCGGAGGCGAGGTTGGCCGAGGTGAACGACTTGCCGTCGCCCGGCCCGGGGCTCGTGATCGTCAGCTGCACCGGACCCGTGCCGTCGAACGACGTCCGCACGGAGAGGGCGATGCTGCGGAAGGCCTCCACGAGCTGCGTGGCTTCCTCGAGGCGGGCCGTCGCGCTGCGCGGGTTGTTGTACGACGGGATCGCACCGACGATATCGAGCCCGAGTTCGTGCGTTGCCTGTTCGGGGTACCGGAAGCGCTTGTCGAGGCGGTCGAGCAGCAGCGCGAGACCGAGCCCCGCACCAATGCTGACCGCGACGGCGAGGAAGAAGATGCTGAGCGACGTGTCGCTCGTTGGGAAGCGCGGCGCAACCGCCGTGTCGAGCACGCCGACGTCGGACATCGCGCTGCGCTCGGCGAGCCGCGCCGAGACCGCGCGTCCGGCGAGGTCGGCGTACATCGACGAGGCAATGTCCACCTCGCGCTTCAGCTGCATTTCCTGGATCGTGCGGGTGGGGATGCGCTTGATCTCGACCGACGCGCCGTCGACGCGGCGCTGCATCTCGATCTCGCGGCTCTTGAGCTCCGCGTAGGAAGAGGTGATGAGCTGCGGGATGGTCTGCGTCTCGAGCCGTTCGATCTGCGTCTTCTTGTCCTTCACCAGCTGGTGCTGGTCGGTGTACGTCTCCTCGAGCTTGCGAAGGCCGGCCTGCGCCACGTCGAGTTCCTGCAGCGCCTGGCTGAGCTGCGGGTTGGACCCCATGAGCTGCGGGAAGCCGCGCAAGGACTCAATGGAAAGGCGTCCCCCTCGGCCCTTGGAATCATCAATGATGCGTTGCAGGGCCTCGCGATCGCGCTTGGTCTGGTCGAGCGTCGTCTTGTCCGAGAAGAACTGCCCCATCACGGGGTTCAGCGTGCCGGTCACCCCAGGGGAGACGGCGACGTTTTCCGTCGGCTGCACGATCGCGTTGATCTTGAACGCCTCGTAGGCCGCCTGCGCGGCGTTGAGCTGTGATGACGCGAGCTTGAGCTGCTCCTCGATGGTGGTCGAGGACACTTCGAGCCCGGCCTTCTTGAGGCGCTCTGCTTCCGAAATGAACTGGCTGACCAGGACGTTGATCGTGGTGGCCAGGAGAACCGAGCTCTTTCCCTTGAGCTGGAAGAGCAGGAGGTTCGAGTTGAACGGAATGGTGACGTCGAGGTTGGTGGCGAGCGCCACGGATGCCTCGCGCGGGGTCAGCACCTCGAACTTGACCGTGCGGTCGCGTCCAAGCAGGGCACTCGCCGGCTGCCACTGGAAGCCGACGGCACGCCCGATCGAGTCACCGACGGCACCCTTCTCGATGACCTCTTCCTTCTCGGAATCGGTGTCGGGAATGCGGAACAGGGTGTATCGCGCCCCCGAACCATCGACCTCGAGGCGGTACACACCGCTCCTCAGCTTGTCGGAGGGCATGAGCGTGCGCACGACGGCGGTGTCGGCCTCGGTCTCCGGGACGACGTGAAGCGCGAGCCGTGAGACGACCTTGTCCAGCACCGAGAACGACCGAGCGAGCTCGACCCACGCCTGGTCGGACTTGAGGATCCCCGGGGCGTTGACCGGACCGCGGCCGCCCGAGTTGTCCTGAATCCACACCTTCGCCTGCACCACATACATCGGGGAGACGAATCGCGTGAGCAGGAACCCCGCGCCGACGCCGACCGTGATGACCACGAGGATCAGCCACCGGTAGCGCTTGATGGCGGCGAGGGATCGCGAGACGATCTCACCAATCCCCCCCTCAGCCGGAGGCGCCGAGGGCGGCCCCCCCCACTGCGGCATCTGGGAGAAGGTCTCCGGACGCGCCGGGGACGCGTTAGTGACTGGGGAAGGGACGAGATTGGCGGACATGTCAGCGAGGTCTTCGTTTAGATAGCGACGATCTGTAGACGACTATACCGCAAAAAGGGCGCACCTGATGCGGCAGGGCCCCGGTCGGTGCAGGGCCGCCGGCCATGAGAACGCAAATCCGGGCCCATGGTTCCGCACCGTGACGGCCGGGTTGGCTAGGCGTCCTTGTAGGTCGCCCTGTAGATGTGACACAACACGCATGTGGATTGTGACGAACATTAGGTGTTGTCTCCACGCCCGGGTGTAGCTTGACCTCTGCAACTCTGAATCGTATTTAACGCGGTGGGACACTGCAGCGGACATGCTGCGGAGCCGCTACTACAGGTTATCACCTGCGGTAGTACCCGGGGAGGCGGGGAGACGCTCCCACCCGGTGTGTCGCACCGTTACCTCGGCTTTGGACCCGGATCAGGTTGAAATCGATGGCCACTGGTGCACCGTTGCGTGAAGGCGAACGAGGGAACGCGGCCGAGGGCGAGCCCCGCGACCCCCTCTCGATCTCCCCTGAGGTCAAAGCCAACCTGAGCCTGCTCATCGTGGACGACGACCGTACCCTCCGCGAAGGGTGCGCCAGCGTCCTCCAGATGGACGGATTCAACGTCACGACGCTGGGGCGGGGCGACGAAGCGATCGACCTCGTGAAGCGGCGGCGTTTCGACATCGTGCTGGTCGATCTCTATATGACGCCGGTGTCGGGGATGGAGATCCTCAAGGCCACACTCGAGGCCTCGAAGGACACCATCGTCGTCGTGATGACCGGCAACCCGAGCGTCACGACGAGCATCGAGGCGTTGCGGGCGGGGGCGTGGGACTACCTCCCCAAGCCGTTCTCCGCGACGCACCTCCAGGTGCTCGTCGGTCGCGCGTCGCATGCCGTCATGGTCGCCCGCGAAACGCGCGACCTTCGGGTGCAGCTCTCCAAGCAGAGTGGCAACAGCGACAAGATCACCCTGCTCGGCGTCTCCCCCGCATTCCGAAAGGCCGTCGAGCTGGCGCGAAAGGTCGCGAGCACCGATGCGTCGGTGATGATCATGGGAGAGAGCGGAACCGGGAAGGAGGTCATCGCCCAGTTCATTCACGCCCATTCCCGCCGAGCCTCGCGTCCGATGGTGCCGATCAACTGCGCGGCGCTCCCGGAAGGTCTGCTGGAGTCGGAACTCTTCGGACACCGGAAGGGCGCCTTTACCGGGGCGGATCGTGACAAACCCGGATTGCTGGAGATTGCGAACGGCGGCACCCTGTTCCTGGATGAACTGACCGAGATGTCGCTCCCGCTGCAGGCCAAGCTCCTGCGCGTGATTCAGGACGGCGTGGTGCGGCGAGTCGGCAGTGAGAAAGAGGACGCCGTCGTGGACGTGCGCTTCCTCTCGGCGACCAACCGAACGCCGCAGGAGTGCGTGGCGAAGGGGACACTGCGCGAGGATCTGCTGTATCGTCTGCGCGTCGTGCCGATTCATCTGCCACCGCTTCGCAAGCGTCCGGAGGATATCCCGCTCCTCACGAACCACTTCCTCACGCACTACTGGGAGCGGCATCGCGGAACGGGCGAGGCGCAGCCGCGTGTGTCCGAGTCGGCGATCGAGTTCCTGCGTTCGCGTCCGTGGCGCGGCAATGTGCGCGAGCTGCAGAACGTGATCGAGCAGATGGCGGTGCTCACGGAGTCGGGTCACCTCGTCCTGCCGGACGATGTGCCGATCTACGACGATATCGGCACCGAGCCGGCGCAGGGCGGCTTCCCGCCCAACGTGATGAACGAGCCGTTCCACGTGGCCAAGGACAAGCTGATCGCGCATTTCGAGAAGGAGTATCTCGGGCAGCTCATCGCACGGGCCGGTTCGAACATGTCCAAGGCTGCGCGTCTGGCCAACATCGATCGCACGACGCTCTACCGTTTGATGGAGAAGCACGGCTTCCGGCGCGACGACATGAGCGCCCCGCTGGACGAATGACCTCGCAGGTCACCCTCTTACAGCAGCCGGTGAAGACTCAGGCGGGGAAACGAGGTAAGGGACGCGGGAGCGGGACTACATCAGGGAGTGAGGCTGCGATGCCGCCAGCGCCCCCGGTGGAGTCGGGCATCCGGGGCGCCACGTGGCGCGCCCTGACGGCTGCCGCTGCCGAGGTCGCGGCTTCGTGGGAGCCTGCCGAGCACGTGGCGTCGTCGGCGGTGGATGTGCGCGCTGCCCTGTCCGTCGTGCTCGAGTCGTTGCGGCGCACGGTCGCCGACCAGAAGGGCGACTTGGCCCGCCTGCCGGCGTTCGTGCCGGCTCGCCGGCTGCTCGAGCGTCTGCGTCGTGCCTTCCTGGTGCAGGCGGAGTCTCCCGATGTGCGTGCCGAGTCGGAAGAAGTCGTGCGCGTGCTGCGCGCCTTTGAATGGGTGCAGGAGGAGCTCGACGTGGACGCCGCGCATCGGTTTGCCGCGCGGCTGACGGGCAACGATGCGCAACAGCTCGTCGTGGAGATGGCGCACGACATGCGCTCGCCGTTGGGCTCCATCCTGATCCTCGCCGAACGCCTGCGGGCCGGTGCGGGTGGTGAGCTGGCGCCGATCCAACAGCGCCAGTTGGGGTTGATCTACAGTGCCGCCTTCGGGCTGAGTACGCTGGCGGGCGACGTGATCGAACTCGCGCGCGGCGGCACCACGCTGATGGATCAGCAGCCGATCGCCTTCTCCGTCTCCGATGTGTTGCAGTCGATCCTCGACATCCTGCGACCGATGGCCGAAGAGAAGCGACTGTCGATGCGTTGCACGGGGCCGACAGCTGATGTGCGCATCGGACATCCTGCAGCGCTCAATCGCGTCCTGCTCAACCTGGCGACGAACGCGATCAAGTTCACCAACACCGGCTCGGTCGACGTCTCGTGCAAGGAGCTCGATCGCACACGCGTCGAGTTTTCCGTGCGCGACACCGGGCGCGGGATCCCGCCGCACGTGATGAACAACCTCTTCGAGGCCTTCCGTCAGCGGCAGGTTCCGGGCGACTACGCCTTCTCGAGCGCCGGGCTCGGACTCTCGATCTGCCAGAAGCTCGTCGGCGCGATGGGCGGCGCGCTTGGTGTGGATACGGAGTTGGAGAAGGGGACACGCTTCCACTTCATCCTCGAACTCCCCCAGCCGGCGCGCATGTAGTGCTGGCGCCGCGTCCCATTCGCCGGGGCGCGCGAAGGAGCGGACGGCGCTGAGGTTGCGAGGGTACTGACCGTGCGCCGGCCTGTGTTCCGCGTTCTCCGCGGCGGCGCACTCTGGACGGATGCGCGGGCGCGCCGCAGCTTTGTGGCTCTCGCCGTACCTCCCACCTCGCCACGAGGGCAGCATGACCGACCGCCGGGCTTTCATGTCGTCGATGATGCGCGCAGGCGTCGCGCTTCCGACCCTTAGGGCGTCGGCCTTCTCGACCCTGTTTCGCGCCGAGGACCTGGTGCGCGACAAGTCGGCGCTCGCGGCCGCCGAGGACGAGGCGTACTGGTCGCAGATCCAGATGGCATTCGACGACGACCGGACGCTGGTGAACCTCAACAACGGTGGAGTCAGTCCGGCACCGTCGCACGTGATCGACATGATGCTGCGGGACATCCGGTTCTCGAACCAGATCCCGGTCGACCACATGTGGCAGGTGCTGGAACCCCGTGTGGAGACGGTGCGTCGCGACCTGGCGAAGATGTTCGGCTGCGACCCGGAGGAGATGGCGATCACCCGCAACGCCTCCGAGGCCAACGAGACGATGATCCTCGGGCTCGACCTCAAGAAGGGCGACGAGGTGATTGTCACGAACCAGAACTACGGGCGGATGATCACGACGTGGGAGCAGCGCGTACGCCGCGACGGGATCGTCCTCAAGCAGATCTCGTTCAAGGTGCCGCCGCCGTCGGACGACTACATCGTCGACCAGTTCCGCGCCGCCATCACGCCGCGCACGCGCGTCATCGAGGTCACGCACATCACCAACCTCACCGGGCAGATCCTCCCGGTGAAGAAGATCGTGCAGATGGCGCGCGAAAAGGGGATCGAGGTCTTCATCGACGGCGCGCACGCCTTCGCGCATTTTCCCTTCACGCGCGACGACCTGGACGCTGACTACTACGGCACCTCGCTGCACAAGTGGCTGCACGCGCCGATCGGGACGGGCTTCCTCTATGTGCGCCGGAACAAGATCAAGTCGCTCTGGCCGATGATGGGCGCCGCGGCCTCGCAGGACGAGAACATCCGCAAGTACGAAGAGATCGGGACGCATCCGGCGGCCAACCACAACGCGATTTCGCTGGCGGTGGCCTTCAACCGCGGGATCGGGATGGAGCGCAAGGCGGCGCGCCTGCGGTATCTTCGCGATCGCTGGGCCAAGCGCCTGCTGGCGGAAAACTCGCGCTTCCACGTGCTCACGCCGCTGGACGACACGCAGTCGTGCGCGATTGCCTTGGTCAACATCGAGGGGATCGAGACGCCCAAGTTGCAGCAGTGGCTCTGGCACAAGCACAAGGTGATGACGGTGGCCATCGTGCATCCCGAGTTCCACGGGCTGCGGGTGACGCCGAGCATCTACAGCACGCTCGACGAGGTGGACCTGTTCGCCGAGCTGATGCTCAAGGCGTCGCGCACGGGGATCGCGGTCTAGCCGCCATCGCACGGATGGTCGCCGACGCCTCGGCGAGCAGCGCCGACGAGCAGCCGTCGACTATTGGTGAGCTGGCCTGACGCGACCTGACACATTTCCCGCGCCCTCCACCGGCATTGCAGCCGACGGAGGGCGCTCGTCACGAAGGGGCGTACGCCCCACGGAGGAAGCACATGGCATCTGGAGCAAGTGGCGCGGGGCGCGGTCGACCATCGTCCTCAGCGAGCCGGGGGAAGCAGGGGGGGAGGGCGACGAGTGCGGCGAAGGCAACAAAGTCGGTGAAGTCGACGCCGTCGGTGAAGGCGGCCGCACCGCGAACGGCGGCGAGCGGCAGCACCGCCAAGGGGACCAAGGGGGCGAAGCCGAGCAGCGCACCGGTGCCGGCGCCGCTCGCCGAACGCTTTCACCGCTATGCGCTACCGCGCGTGGGCGAAGGGGTGAGGCACTGGCTCTTCAAGACCGAACCCGAGGTGTTCTCGTTCGACGACCTGCTCGCGGCGCCGCGCCAGACGACGTACTGGGACGGTGTGCGGAACTTCCAGGTGCGCAACTTCATGCGCGACCACATGCGCGTGGGCGACCTGGTCTTCATCTACCACTCGAATGCCGAGCCACCGTCGATCGTCGGCATTGCCCGTGTGGCGCGCGCGGCGTATCCCGATCACACGGCCTTCGACGCGGCCGATGCGCACTACGACCCGAAGAGCGACCCGGCGGCCCCCACGTGGATGATGGTCGACGTGCAGGCGGTGTGCGCGTTGCAGCCGGTCGCGCTTCCGGCGCTCCGTGAGGTGGCGGGGCTCGAGGCGATGGAGCTGCTGCAGCGCGGGAGCCGCCTCTCGATCACGCCGCTCACGGCAGAGGAATGGGCGATCGTGGAGCGCCTCGGGCGCGCGACGTAGCGGGGCGTCGCCGATGAACGGGAGTGGGCATGCGCGTCGCGTGCTCGGAGCGCTCCCGATGACGTGGTGCCACGAGCGGCGAACTCAGCCCCCACAGACCGACATGGTGCAGCAGACGGCGTGCTCGCGGCACGCCGCCTGACGTCGGGCTAGCGCGCGACTGCCGGTGCGGCGACGCCCGTTGCACCTGGCGCGGCGGAGACCGTATCACGCCCGGCGCGCTTGGACTGGTACAGCGCGCCGTCGGCGCGCTTGACCCACGCCGACGCGTCGTCGCCCACCGACAGTTCGGCGACGCCGATGGAGAGGGTGAGCAGCGGCGCCGCCGGGGCGTCGGGATCGACCGGCTCGCCAGCCGGCGGCGGCGGGAGTTCGATGGGGCGCAGCTCCTGCACCTGACGGCGCAGGCGCTCGGCCAGCAACTGCGCATTCCCGATCGCCGTCTCCTGCAGGATCACCGCGAACTCGTCGCCGCCGTATCGACAGACGAAGTCGACGCGACGGAGGAAGGTCTTGGACAGGACGTTGGCGACCTGACGGAGCGCCGTGTCACCGGCCGGGTGGCCGAACTGGTCGTTGATCCCCTTGAAATTGTCGACGTCGATCATCATCAGCGACGCCGGCTGCCCCAGCAGGGAATGCAGCTCGATGCTGCGCGAGATGTACTCGTCGAACGCCTTGCGGTTGGCGAGTCCGGTGAGCGGGTCGAGGGCGCTCTCGCGACGAGCGTCCTCGAGTTCGCGCCCGAGATTCTTCAGCTTGTCGGCCAACACGGCAAACTGCTGGCGCTGCCGCTCCTTGCGGTGCGCCATGAGCTGCTCCATCACCGACACCACGGCGAGCGCCTCGCGCTTGATCAGGTCCGTCGAGTTGCTGTCGACGGCGACCCGCATGCGCCCGAGGTGATCGCCGGCGATCCGCGATTCCTCGTGCTCTTCCACCACCACCTGATGGATGGCGGCGACGAAGGCCCACACCACCGAGCGCATGTCGTCGAGCGCGCGCGTGACGTACTTGCTCTCGTCGCGCCTCGTCTCGCCAACGAATTGGGAAAGCCCCTTCCAGTCGCGATAGAAGACACCGGCGGACGGGCGGTCGGCCGGGTGGTCGGGACGCGGCGATCCCATGGTCGCGTGCAGCATCCAGCCGTGCACCAGGCGCCGGATGTCGTCGCCGTTCCGGAAGTCGGTGTCGAAGGCGTACTTGCCGTACGTCTGCAACAGTCCACCGAGGGCGTCGAGGACGATCCCCGTTTCCTTGGAGATCGCGCTATTGTCTTCCGGCTCGGGCGCAGCTGGCGCCGGAGTGGGCGGCGCACTGTTACCGTTGCGTGCGGACTTGCCGCCGAAGAAGGACAACACGCTCATGTGCCGGGAGAGATACGACGCTGCGCCTGGCGGAGATGGAATCGGGAGACACGCGGGTGCCTTCGTGGATCGACAGATCCGTGTGAATTGAGTATCGGCGCACGACGCACTTTTCCGCAGCGTCCGATGTCCGGGCTGCGTCGGCGCGACCATCCCCGTGGCGACCGTGGCCGGCGTGGTGCGCCAGGTCACAGGCGGGGGGCGCGGTCAGGAGAGCCGGTTGACGAAGAGCCAGATGGCGCTGGCGAAGCCGATGGCGATGATCAGCTGCCGTACGCGTTCCTGGGCGACGCGCTGGGCGAGGCGCGAGCCGCCGTAGCCGCCGATCGCCGCGCCGAGGGCCATGGCGAGGGCCACGGGCCAGTCGACGAGGCCGCTGAAGGCGAAGGTGGCGGCCGCCATGAAGTTCGCGCACAGTCCGCCCCAGTTCTTGAGCCCGTTCATCCGGTGGATGTTGGTGAACCCCATGAAGCCGAGCGCGGCGAGCATGAGGATGCCGATCCCTGCCCCGAAGTAGCCGCCGTAGACCCCGACGAGGAACTGGTAGGCGAGCGCCGCCGGAGGGGGCGGGACCAAGGCGGGGTCGGGCGGCTCCGAACCGCCGTGATGGGCGGACGGCGCGTGTGCCCGCAACCATCGCATCGCGGGACGCTGAATGAGGAACAGCCCGGTCGCGCCGAGCACGAGCCACGGCACGAGGGCGTCGAAGCGGTCGGCCGGTGTGACGAGCAAGAGGAGAGCCCCCGCCAGCCCCCCGGCCAGCGACGGAATGGCGAAGCGGACGGCCCAGGCGCGCGCGCCCCGCAGCTCGCCGAGGTAGCCCAGCATGCTGCCGACGGCGCCGGGCCAGAGCGCCACGGTGCTGGTGGCGTTGGCGGTCAGGGCGGGGACGCCGAGGCCGATGAGGGCGGGGAAGGTGAGCAGCGTCCCGCCTCCGGCGACGGAGTTGACGGCCCCCCCGGCGGCGGCAGCGACGACGATCAGGGCGAGACGTGTGAGGTCGGCGGCCGAAGTGGAGATGTGGCGCTCCGCGGTGGACGAGAGTCAGCGTGAGTAGCGGCGACGGTGCGTGTGCTCCCCGCGCGGTTGCGGGAGGCCACGCCACGCCACGCGAGCGAAGAAAGCGCAGCGCACGCCGCTCGGCAATGTTGAGTGGTGATGCATTCGACTAGCTTAGAGGCCACCGCACGAAAGGTCGCCGGCGCGCCGGCGCTGTACGCCGGACAGGCGTCGCCGATCATTCGAGTGATGGCGTGTCGCAGGCACGTTCACCAATCCTCGTAGTGACATCAGCGGAGAACCGGGAAATGAGCACGACGGCGACGTCACAGGCGCCCCAGGCCAGCACCGATGCCCTCGAGATCCGCGACTCGCGGACGGGCAAGAGCTATTCGGTCCCGATCGTCGACGGGACGATCCGCACGAGCGACCTGAAGCAGATCAAGGTCGATGCGGATGACTTCGGCCTGATGGGGTACGATCCGGCGTTCATGAACACCGCATCGTGCCGCAGCTCGATCACGTTCATCGATGGCGACAAGGGGATCCTCCGCTATCGCGGCTATCCCATCGAGCAGCTGGCGGAGAAGGCAAGCTTCCTCGAGGTGGCGTACCTGCTGCGCAACGGGGAGCTGCCGACGCAGCCGCAGTACGACGAGTGGGTGAAGGACATCACGTTCCACACCTACGTGCACGAGAACATCAAGCGCTTCCTCGAGGGGTTTCGCTATGATGCGCACCCGATGTCGATGATGGTGGCCGGTGTCGCGGCGCTCTCGTCGTTCTACCCGGAGGCGAAGGACATCTTCGACAAGCGCCAGCGCGACATCTCGATCATCCGCCTGCTGGCCAAGGTGCCGACGATCGCGGCCTTCGCGTACCGGCACGTGAAGGGGCTCCCCTTCATCTATCCTGACAACGATCTGTCGTACAGCGAGAACTTCCTGTCGATGATCGCGCGCATGTCGGAGCCGCGCTACGAAGCCAATCCGGTCTTCGCCAAGGCGATCGAGATCCTCTTCATCCTGCACGCCGATCACGAGCAGAATTGCTCGACGAACGCGGTGCGCGCGGTGGGCTCGTCGCACGTGGATCCGTTCAGCGCCGTGGCTGCCGGCATTTCGGCGTTGTACGGCCCGCTGCACGGCGGCGCCAACGAGCAGGTGCTGCGCATGATCAGCGAGATCGGTGAACTGAAGAACGTCCCGGCCTTCGTGGAGAGCGTGAAGCAGGGGAAGGGGCGCCTGATGGGCTTCGGGCACCGCGTCTACAAGAGCTACGACCCGCGCGCCAAGATCGTGAAGAAGCTCGCCGACGAGGTCTTCGCCTCGGTCGGGATGGACAAGGACCTGGAGATCGCGATGGAGCTGGAGCGCATCGCACTCTCCGACGACTACTTCATCTCGCGCAAGCTCTACCCCAACGTGGACTTCTACACGGGGCTCATCTACCGTGCGATGAAGTTCCCCACCGACTACTTCACCGTACTGTTCGCGATTCCGCGCGTGGCCGGCTGGCTGTCGCAGTGGGAAGAGATGCTGCTGGACAAGGAGCAGAAGATCGCCCGTCCGCGCCAGATCTACACGGGCTACGACGAGCGCCCGTACGTGCCGACGCTGGACCTCAGCAAGAAGGTCGGCAAGTTCTAGTCGATCGACGGCGTTAGGCAGCGGCACACGCACATGGGGGAGGCGCTCATCGCGCCTCCCCCGCTGTGCATCTGGCGGGTGCGGAATCGCGCGAGGCGTCTCGCTACCGCGCTGAGGTCTCGGCCGCGCGTTCGGCTTGCCGCGTGGCGCAGACGCGTTGCACGGGGCATCGGGCGCAGTGGCGCACGCGCGCCGTGCAGACGAGCGCCCCCAATTCCATGATCGCCTGGTTGTGCGTCCACGCGGTGTTGCCGCGCGCGGGGAGGACCGCTTCGGCAATGCGCCAGAGCTGCGCGAGGTCGCGCGGTCGCTTGGGATTGCGCCTGGGGGCAAAGACACGCGCCAGCACGCGGGCCACGTTCGTGTCGACCAGCTCGGCCCGCGCCTCGAACGCGAATGAGGCGACAGCTCCCGCGGTGTAGGCCCCGACGCCAGGGAGCGCGCGCAGCTCGCCCGGGTCGCATGGGAGCGCTCCATCGCCATCGCGCGTCACGTGTCGCGCGAGCGCGTGCAGGTTGCGGGCGCGGGCGTAGTAGCCGAGGCCTGCCCAGGCCTCGAGGACGTGCTCCTGCGGCGACTCGGCCAGGTGGTGGAGCGTGGGGAAGCGGTCGAGGAACCGGTGATAGAAATCGACCACGCGCGAGACCTGCGTCTGCTGGAGCATGAGCTCCGAGACGAGGATACGGTACGGATCGCGGGTGCGACGCCACGGCAGGTCGCGCCCATGACGGCGGAACCAGGTGCGCAGCCGCTGGGAGAAGTCGCGGGCGACGGCAGGGGGAGGGAGCGTGACCGCGCGCTGCGTCGCGCGTTGTGGGCGTGTCGCGCGATGCTTCGTCGCCACCGTGCTCGCCGCCTTCGTCGCCACCCGTTTCGCCGACGGGGGCTTCTTGCGCGCCGTCATCGGATGGAGTCGAGGAGACGCTGGCGCGTGAGCGAGAGTCGGCAGGCGGGCATGGTCGCGAAACCTAACAAGACGCCCCGCCTCCCAGCGAGGGGGGCGGGGCGCCGAGTGCTGTGGAACGAAAAGACGTGGTGCCGAGCGGTACGTCGTGGGGCAGCGCTAGTACTTGGCCACCGACGGGTCGACATCGTCGGCCCAGCGGAGGATGCCGCCCACCACGTTCCAGACGCGGGTGAAGCCCGCGGCTTGCAGCTGTCGGACGGCCTTCGCGCTGCGTGCGCCGCTGCGGCAGTGGATCACGATGTCGGTCGCGCGATCGAGCGACGAGATGGCATCGCCGAACGTTCCCAGCGGGACGAGGCGCGCCCCGGGGATGCTGGCGATCGCGTACTCGTGGGGATCGCGTACGTCGAGCAGGACGAAGTCGTCCTGTCGCGCGAGCTTCGCCGCGAGCTCGGTCGGGGTGATCTCCAGGACTGGTGCCTCGGTCGGGGTCGCGCCGATGCCGCAGAAGGCGTCGTAGTCGACGAGCGCTTGCAGCTCACGGGTGCCGCAGGCCGGGCAGCTCGGGTCGCGCTTGATCTTCACGGTGCGCTGCCGCGCGCCGAGCGCGTCCACGAGGTTCAGGCGCCCGATGAGCGGCTCGCCGATCCCGAGGATCAGCTTGATCGCCTCGGTGGCCTGCAGGATCCCCACGATCCCCGGGAGGATGCCGAGTACACCGCCCTCCGCACAGCTCGGGACCATCCCCGGAGGCGGCGGCTCGCGGTAGATGCAGCGATAGCACGGCCCCTCGGCGGTGCAGAAGACCGAGACCTGCCCGTCGAAGCGGAAGATCGAGCCGTATACGTTCGGGCGGCCGGTGAGGACGCAGGCGTCGTTGACCAGGTAGCGCGTCTGGAAGTTGTCCGTCCCATCGACGACGAGGTCGTACTGGCGAATGAGCTCCAGCGCGTTGGCCGACGACAGGCGGATGTCGTGCGGCTCGACCGTCACGTGCGGGTTCACCTCGCGCAGCCGGTCGACGGCCGACGCGAGCTTCGTGCGCCCGACGTCGCTGGTGCCGTGCAGGAGCTGGCGGTGCAGGTTGGTGATGTCGACGCGGTCGAAGTCGACGATGCCTAACGTACCGACGCCGGCTGCGGCAAGGTAGAGCGCCGCGGGGGAGCCAAGGCCGCCCGCGCCCACGAGGAGGACGCGCGCCGCCTTGAGCTTGCGCTGCCCCTCGACCCCAACCTCGGGGAGGAGCAGGTGGCGCGAGTAGCGCACGAGTTCATCGCGCGTGAGTTCGGGGAGCGTATCGCCCTCGGAGGTTGCGGTAGTGGGGTCGAGCGTCGCCGACATGTTCAGCCTCCCGCGACGGCCGGGACGATCGTGACGTCATCGCCGTCGGCGACCGTCGTGTCGAAGCCGCCCACGAGGCGCACGTCTTCGTCGTTCAGGTAGAATGTCACGAAAGGATACGGCGCACCATGCGCGTCGCGCAGGCGCGGCGCAAGCTGCGGGTACCGGGTTACGAGCTGGTCCAGGGCGCCGCCGACGGTCGCGCCGTCGATCTCGATGGCGCGGGTGCCGCCGACGTGGGCGGCGACGTTGCGGAGCCTGGGCGCGATGGTTGGGGCGTCCAACACGGTGTCCTGCACGGCCTCGACGGTCTCGAGGCCATGGCCGGAGAGGCAGACGACGACCTCGTCGTCGGGGAGGAGCTTGCCCTGCTCGGCCAGCGTGATCGTGGCGCCGAGCGTGACGCCGCCGGCCGTCTCGGTGACGCGGTCGGTCGTCTCGGCGAGGAGCCGAATCGCGGCGACGAGTTCGGCGGCGCGCGCTTGGGTGAGTCCTTTGCGCAGTTTGGTCGGCACGGAGCGTCCGGCCATCGGCGTCACGACCGCCGTGGGGAGCCGCCAGCCAAGCTGCTCGGCGATCTCGGCGATCTCGGCGATCTCGGCGCTCTCGGCACGCCTTGGCGGAACGAGGGTGGTGCTCATGCCGCGATGCTGCCGGCGGTGGCGCCGACCAGTGCGCGTGAGGCCACCAACAGGTCGCCTAGTAATGCAGACGCCGTGCGGGCACCACCGGCGCCGGCGCCATACCAGACGAGCGGACCGGCGAGCGCGCTGTGGACCTCGACCACGTTGACGACATTCTCGGCGCGGGCCAGGACGTCATGCGGGTGCAGGATCTTGGGTTCGACTCGCAGGTGCAACGTGTCGTCTGCCCATGCCTCGGCGACCAGGCGAACGCGGCTCCCGTGCTCGCGCGCCACACGCACCACGTCGACGATGTTGCCGTTGATTCCCTTGGTGTCGACGTCGTGCACCGTGATCGGTCGACGCCAGGCGAGCGTCGCGAGGATGGCGAGCTTCGCCGCGGCGTCACGCCCGCTGAGATCGGCCTCGGCATCGGCCTCGGCGTAGCCGTGCTCCTGCGCGAGGAGGAGGGCATCGCGGAAGCGTGCGCCGCGTTCGATCTGCGTGAGGATGTAGGTCGTGGTTCCGTTCAGGACGCCGCGCACGTTGTGGATCTCCTCACCGTCCAGCGAATCGCGCAGCGCCCGGACGATCGGGAGGGCGGCGGCGACGGCGGCCTCGCAGTGCAGGAGCGGATGCCGATCGGCGAGCGCTTGCAGCAGCACGCGATCGCCGGCAATGGCCTGTTTGTTGGCGGAGACCGCAGCGGCACCACGAGCGATGGCGCGGCGCAGCCATGTGGCGGCGTCCGGAGAGCCGCTGGCCTCGACGACGAGGTCGACCGATGCGTCGTTGGCGAGCGATTCGGCGTCGTCGTGGATGCGCACGCCGGCCAGCGTGCCGCGGTGCCGATCGGGATGGCGGACTGCGACCTGGGTGAGCCGCAGGCGCGCGCCGAGGCGTTGCGCGAGGCGTTCCTGGTTGGCGTCGAGGGCGGTGGCGAAGGCGGAGCCAACGGTGCCGTTGCCAATGAGCCCGACGCGGAGGACGGGTAGTGCCATGGTGCCTTTTCTCCCCCACTCGCCGGACTCGCAGTCGGGGACACAAAAAAGGCCCGACGGCAAAGCCCCCGGACTGAGTGGCTTTTAGCGAATTGTTTTACGTGGCCGCAAGTTGCCTTAAATCGCCACGAGCTTCAGTTGTGACCGCATGCTAAGGCGCCCGTTTCGGGGGCGCAAGGGGGGAGTCTCGGCACGGACCGCTGGGACTCAAGCGGGGCAGACGGGAGCGCTACGAGACTTTCCGCGTCTTCTTTCGCAGGAAGTCCATCAGGATGTACTGGCCGAGCGTCATCGTGTTGGTGAAGTAGGCCTTGCCGCGACAGATCGACGAGACGTGCTTCACGAACTCCACGAGGGCACGGTCGCGGGCGAGCATGAAGGTGTTGATCACGATCCCGTTGCGCCGGCAGTTGGCCACCTCGCGGATCGTCTCCTGAATCACGTACGCATCCAGCCCCATCGAGTTCTTGTAGATCTGCCCGTTAGGCATGGTGAGGGCGCTGGGCTTGCCGTCGGTGATCATGACGATCTGGCGCATGTCCTTCTTTTGCGCCATCAGGATGCGGCGCGCAAGCTTGAGCCCTTCGGCGGTGTTGGTGTGGTAGGGGCCGACCTGCGCGTGGGCGAGCGTGGCGATGGGGATTTCTTCCGCCGAGTCGTGGAAGAGGACGACGCGGATCGTGTCGCCGGGGAACTGCGTGCGGATGAGGTGCGTGAGGGCGAGGGCGACCTTCTTGGCGGGGGTGAAGCGGTCCTCGCCGTAGAGGATCATCGAGTGCGAGCAGTCGAGCATCAGGACGGTCGCGCACGACGAGCGGTACTCGGCCTGCCGCACCATCAGGTCGGGGTAGTCGATATCGAGCGGCGATTCGAGCGATCCGGTGCGCGCGAGGGCGTTCTTGAGCGTCTCGTTGACGTCGAGGTTGAGCGTGTCGCCGTACTCGTAGGGCTTGCTCGAGGCGTCGGCCTCGATGCCGGTGGCGAGGAACGGGGTGTCGTGGCTGCCGACCGACGACTTGCCTAACGACCCCAGGATGTTGCGGAGCGACTTGTAGCCCAGGAAGTCGATCCCCTTGTCGGTGAGGCGGAAGTTCACGTCGCGCGATGCGGCGCGCGCGAGGCCACCGGGGCCTTCGACCGCCTCGTGCGAGTCCGGCACCTCGGGCGGGGCCTCGAGGTTGAGGTAGCCCTGCTCCATGAGGCGCTTGACGATGTCGTCGAGCAGCTTGGCCAGGGAGGCCTGCGCGTCCTCGTCGTCGTCGCCGGGAGCGCCTTGAGCATCTCCGGGGTGAACTGCCCGCTGTCGATGAGGGCCTGCAGGATGGCCTGCTTGAGGGCGTCGAGCGAGCGGTCGCCGTCTTCGCCGGTCTCGCCCCAGAACGGGTGGTACTGCTGTCCGCCCGCGAAGCCCGACTGCAGCAGGAAGTCCGACAGCTGCTCGAGCAGCGACTCGAGGTCGACCGCGTCGGCGGCCTCGGGGGAGAACTTCGTGTAGGTGTGGGACTTCATGACCACCTCGCTCGAGACCGGGGGCGCAGACGGGGCTGCGCCAGACATACGATACAACACGGGATGCGGCTCCGGCGATCCCTCGAACCCGAGGCGGAACGGGGAATCCGTCACACACGCCGTCGCCGGCGTCCTGGCTGGCCCCGGGCGTCGACGCAGGGTGAAGGCGACCCGGCGACTATTTGCGGGAGGGCCTGTACTTTACGGCCGTGACGACCCCTCGCCGCGCCGTGAATCCGTTCCGGGTGCTCCTCACCCACGCGAACTTCCGTCGCTTCTGGGTCGGGCAGACGCTGTCGCTCATCGGGACGTGGATGCAGTCGATGGCGCAGGGGTGGCTGGCCCTGGAGCTGTCGAACAACGCGTTCATCGTCGGGCTCGTCGCGGTGAGCGGGTCGCTCCCGATCCTCCTCTTTTCGCTGCACGCCGGCGTGATGGTGGACCGGCACGACAAGCTGCGGTTGGTGAAGATCGCGCAGAGCCTCCTGCTCTTCGAGGCATTGCTGCTCTGGTACTTCACCTGGTCGGGGCACATCAACATCCCGGGGTTACTGGCGCTCGCGCTGTTCGGCGGGGCGATTGCGAGCATCGAGATTCCGGCGCGTCAGTCGCTGATGATCGACCTGGTGGGGCGTGACGACCTGCGCGATGCGATCGCGCTCAACTCGTCCGGCTTCAACCTCGCCCGCATCTTTGGCCCGGCCATCGCGGCGGCGATCATCGCCAAGTTCGGGTTGGCCTGGTGCTTCGGAGTGAATGCGCTGAGCTATCTCACCGTGCTCATCGGGCTGTCGCGCATCACCCTGCCGCCGCGCGCCGTCGTGGCGGTGACGCTCTCCCCGATGGAGGGAATTCGCGAGGGGTTGGCGTACGTCGCGGGCAATCGTCGCGTACGCGGGCTCATCGAGGTCATCACCGTCTTCTCCATCCTCGGCAACCCGTACCTGTCGCTCATGCCGGTGATGGCGCGCGACATGTTGGGACTGCAGGCGGATGGCTACGGTGTCATCCTGTCGGCGGTAGGGATCGGGGGGTTGGCGGGAGCGTTGGCGCTGGCGGCGTCGGCGCCGCGGTCGCGCGGGCGCCTGCTGGCGAGTTCGTCGTTCGTCTTCGGGGCGCTGCTTTTCGCCCTGTCGTTCGTACGATCGCCGCACGTGGCGTACGTCCTGTTGCTGTTCATCGGCTTCGTGATGATCGTGAACAACGCGCTGGCCAACACGCTGATGCAGTCCATCGTGCCTGACGAGTTCCGCGGGCGATTGATGGCGATCTACTCGCTCATCGTGGTCGGGCTGCCGCAGGTGGTGGGGGCGTTCGGCGGCGGGGCGGTGGCGCGCGCCTTCGGCGTCGACGCGGCGATCGGCGGCGCGGCGCTGCTCATGCTGGCGTACGGCTGGTGGGCGTTTCGCCGATATCCCGACGTGCGGGAACTGTAGCGGGCTGAGACGGCGCCGCCGCCCGCTGGCGGGGGGCGGGGGGAGGAGGCACTTTCGGGCGTCTCCCACTCCTTGAATCGTCCGATGCCCCAGCTCTACTCGCTCGCTCCCGCGCGCCGGCGCATGGCGCCGCTCGTCCTCGCGCTCAGCCTCGTCGGCGCCGTCGCACCTTCGCTTGCCGCGCAACGCACGCGCCCCACCGTCGCACCGGCGGGGCCGGCGATCGATTCCGCGGCGTGGGCATCGCTGCGCTGGCGACACATCGGTCCCGAGGGAAACCGCGTGACCTCGGTGGCCGGCGTCGCCGGCGACCGCACGACGTACTACGCCGGCGCCGCATCGGGCGGACTCTGGAAGACGAGCGACGGCGGCAATAGCTGGCAGCCGGTCTTCGACGACCAGCCGGTGTCGTCGATCGGGTCGCTCGCCACCGCACCGTCGGACCCGAACGTCGTCTGGGCCGGGACGGGCGAGCCGTTCATCCGCTCGCACATTTCGATCGGGTGGGGCGTGTGGCGCTCGACCGATGCCGGAAAGTCGTTCACCCGCATGGGGCTGGAGCAGACCGGGCGCATTGCGCGCATCGTGGTGCACCCCACCAATCCCGACCTCGTCTACGTCGCCTCGTTAGGGCACAGCTACGGGCCGCAGGCCGAGCGCGGGATCTATCGCACGACCGACGGCGGCAAGTCGTGGGAGAAGGTCCTCTTCGTGAACGACAGCACCGGGGCCTCGGACCTCGTGATGGATCCCAACAACCCGCGGATCCTCTTCGCCGGGATGTGGCAGGTGCAACTCAACACGTGGGGGCGGTTCTCGGGCGGGGCGGGGAGCGGGATCTGGATGTCGCGCGACGGCGGGACGACGTGGAAGCGCCTGACGGGGAACGGGCTCCCGACGACGCCGATGGGAAAGATCGGACTGGCGATGTCGAAGGCGAACTCGAGTCGGGTCTACGCGCTCATCGAAGCGGGCGACGGACTTCCCGCGGTCAACGTTGCCGACACCACGACACGCGGACGCCTCTGGCGCTCCGATGATGGCGGGACCACCTGGCAGGTGGTGAGCTACGACCAGCAGGTGGCGGGGCGCACGCACTACTACAACCGCATGACGGCGATGCCCGACAACGCCGACGAGGCGTACTTCCTCACCGCCAACTGGGCCAAGACGCTGGACGGCGGGAAGACGATTCTCGATCCACCATTCAAGGAAGTGCCCGCAGGCGATCACCATGACGTCTGGGTCGACCCGACCAACGGCCACCGCATGATCGTGAGTCACGACGGTGGCGTCTCGATCACCGAGAATCGCGGCAAGTCGTGGCGGCGCATCCAGCTCCCCATCGCCCAGATGTATCACGTGGCGGTGGACAATCGCATCCCGTACAACGTCTACGGCAACCGGCAGGATGGCCCGTCGACGCGCGGCCCGTCCAACAGCAAGATGGGCGACTACGGGATCACGCGTGGCGCCTGGTCGTCGGTGGGCGGCGGAGAGTCCGGGTGGGCCCAGCCCGACCCGGTCGACACCAACCTGGTCTGGTCGAGTGCCTCCGGCTACGGATCGGTAGGCGGGATCGTATCGCGCTGGGACTTGCGCAGCAACCAGTCGACGCCGGTCGAGGTGTGGCCGCAGGGGACGATCGGGCACGCGGCCGACGAGGTGAAGTACCGCTTCGTCTGGACCTTCCCGGTCACGATCTCGCCGCACGATCACAACAAGCTCTACGTCGGCTCGCAGCACGTGCACGTCACCACCAATGGCGGCCGCTCGTGGCAGGTGATCTCTCCCGATCTCTCGCGCAACGATCGCGCGCGCATGGTGCGCTCAGGCGGCCTCACCCCGGACAACATCGGCGTCGAGTACTCGGGGGTGGTGTTCGCCATCGCCGAGTCGCCGCGCACGGCGGGGGTGATCTGGGCGGGGACGAACGACGGCAAGTTGCACCTGACGCGTGACGGCGGCGCCAACTGGACCGACCTCAGCGCCAACCTCCCGGGGGCACCGACGTGGGGGACGATCTCCAACATCGAGGCATCGCGCTACGACGACGGGACGGCGTGGCTCTCGATCGACGCGCACCAGGCCAACAACCGCGATCCGTTCATCTACAAGACGACCGACTTCGGCAAGACCTGGACGCTGCTCGTCAACGGCATCCCCAAGTCGCCGCTCTCCTATGTGCACGTCGTGCGCGAAGACCCGGTGCGGCGCGGCCTGCTGTACGCCGGGACCGAGAACGGGGTCTATGTCTCGCTCGACGACGGCGCCCGCTGGCAACCGCTCAACAACAACCTGCCGCACGCGCCGGTCTACTGGATCGAGGTGCAGCCGCACTTCAGCGACCTGGTGATCGCCACGTATGGGCGCGGCTTCTGGATCATGGACGATATCTCGCCGCTGCGTGCCCTGGCGCCCCAACTCAAGGCGCAGGGAGCGGCGCTCTTCGCGCCACGACCGGCCTATCGCTTCCTCCCGGTCGAGGTCCCGTTCGCCGACTACGACGATCCGGTCACCGGGACCAATCCTCCGTATGGCGCCGCGCTGAACGTCTGGCTCACGGATGCGGTGAAGGACTCGCTCGTCCTGTCCATCGCCGACGCCAGCGGCCTGGTGGTGCGGCGGCTGGCCTCGATGGGGAAGCCGGGGGTGAACCGCCTCTGGTGGGACCTGCGCAACGAGCCCACGAAGGAGGCGAAGCTCCGCACGGAGAACCCGTACGCGCCCGACGTGCGCTATCCGCCGGAAGGTCGCGCCGCGCCGGGCGTGGCACGCTTCAACATGCTCGTGCCACCGGGGCGCTACACGGTCACGCTCACGGTCGGCGCGCACAGCTCGTCACAGCCGCTCGAGGTGCGCAAGGACCCGGTCTCCGGGGGGAGCGAGGGCGAGATCCGGCAGCAGGTCGAACTCGCCCGTGACATCGCCCGCGACATCGACGCGGTGGTGGACATGGTGAACACGCTCGAGATCGTGCGCAGCCAGGCCGCCACGATCAAGGCGTCGTTAGGTGACGACAGCACGATGGCTGATGTGCGCGTGCGAGCTGACTCGCTCGACAAGGCGATGCGGGCGGTCGAGGAACTGCTCGTCCAGCTCCGCGTCACCGGGCGCGGGCAGGACCTGGTCCGCTACCCGTTCCGCCTCAGCGAGCAGCTCATCTATCTCGGCCAGAGCGTGACGTCGTCGGATTTCGCCCCGACCGAACCGCAGCGTCAGGTGCAGGCCGTGCTCAAGGAGCAGCTGCGTCAGGCGCGCGCGCGTTTCGACGCCGTGATGGCCGGCGACCTCGAGGCGTTCCGCCAGCTCCTGCGCGCACGCAACGTGAAGAACGCGCTCATCTCCTGAGCACGCGTGTTCCCTGACGACACGAAGGGCCGGCCGCCCGCAGGCGACCGGCCCTTTGTGTCTCGTCGTGCCGCGACGCCGTTACGACGCTGTCTTCCGCTTCACCACGGTGAGGCTCAGCGAGGTGGGGTACTTCGCCGAGTGATGCACCTTGTTGTGCGCCACCGGCCCCGACGTCTCGTCGAAGTTCTTCCCGCCGGTGTTCATGTTGCGGTCGAAGCGCGGAAAGTTGGAGCCGGAGACCTCGATGCGCAGGCGGTGCCCGGCCTCGAAGTAGTTGGAGGTCGTCAACGGACCGAGCTTCACCTTGTACACCTTGTCCTTCTCCATCCACACGACCTTGTCGTACCCCTCGCGATAACGCGCGCGCTGGATCGTCTCGTCGAGGTTGTAGGCACGCCCATCGGGATAGACGTCGATCAGCTTGACCGTGAAGTCGGTGTCCTTGACGTCGGTGGAGACGTACAGCGTCAGCTCGACGGGGCCACTGACCTCCATCCCTTCCTTCAACGGTTCGGTCGTGTAGACCAGGATGTCGTCGCGCTGCTCCATCTTCTGCTGGTCGAGCGCTCCGCCCACCACGGCGTTGCCGGTGCAGCACACGTTGCCGCCGTATGACGGGACCGGGTTCATCGGGTCGTAGCTGAAGGCGTCGGGCTTGTCCACCTTGGGCGGCTTGGTCGTGAGGACGCCGTCGCCCTTGGCGGTGTTGGCATTGCCGCCGCTGGCGAGGAAGTAATTCAACGTCTCGGCGCCCGCCGGCGGCCAGCTGTCCGCCGTTTGCCACTTGTTCATCCCCATCGTGTAGTAGCGCACCTTGGGGAGCGTGTCGAGGAGGGCGCTCTTCTCGCCCTTGAGGAAGATGTCGAACCACCCGAAGGTGAGCGCGTCGTAGTCGAGGCGTGCATCACCGACGCTGCGTTCACCGACGATCGTGTTCTCCGTCGCCCGCTTGTAGGCGCAGTGCAGCGTTGGCGCGATCACCGCGTACTGCTGGTTGGCGATCTCGGGGCGCGCGGTCTTTCGCACGTGGTTGTACGTCGCAAGGTTGGGCCCCACGGACACGTCATACCAGGACATGAACCAGAGTCCCGGGACGTTGATGCGCATGTCATCGTGGAACAACCCGCCGCGATACCAGGCGGAATCGTTCGGCGTGCGCTTGATCATCGCGCCGCCAGTCGCAATGCCCGGCATCGAGTCGGCGAAGACGCCGCGCGGCCCGTCGACCGCCTTGAGGATGTCCATCGACGGGAGCGTGCGAAGCCCCTTGCTCCAGTCGACGGGTGGGAGCTGTTGCGCGAGGTCGAACGACTTGGAGAACCGGATGCGCTCTTCCTGCGTGAGGTTGGGTGGCATCATCGGGCGGACCTGGTTCTGCTCGCCGTACAGCCAGGCGATGAACAGCATCTGCACGGCGCCACCGCGATACCAGTTGCCCTGCTCGTAGTAGGGCCCGACCCGCCCGACGCCGGCTCCGAAGCCCTGCGGGATGATCGTCCCCAGCCCCGGCGGTGACTGCGCGGCCACCGCCATCTGCCATTCGGCGGTCGAAGAGCAGCCAATCAATCCGACCTTTCCATTGGCCCACGACTGCGTGGAGATCCACTGGATGGCGTCATATCCGTCGGTGATCGGCGGGCCGAGGATGTCGTAGTTCCCTTCGGAGAAGAAGTGGCCGCGTTCGTTCATGACCACGTAGGCGTAGCCGCGCTTCACGGCCTCGAGCTGCTGGCTCATGTCCGACGGCGCGCCCAGCCGCACGTCCCACCAGTTGAAGTTGTACGGCGTGCGCACGAAGATCGCCGGTACCTTGCTGCTGGCGCTCTTGGGCCGATAGATGTCGGCCTGCATCTTGAGCCCGTCGCGCATGACGACCATCACCTTGCGGTCGACGACGGCGATGCGCTGCAGTTCGCTCTCGAGCGAATCGCGACGGGCGCGGAGCTGGAGTTGGTTCGCTTGCTGCGGGGGCTGGGCCCCCGCCGCGACCGTGGCGAGCAGGAGCGGCGCAACGACGGCGAGCCGAAGGAGAAGGACGCGCATGGACTGTCGGGCGAGTGGGAGAGGGACGAACCAGGGTGCGCTCAACGCTCATCCGGGCGCGGCGCGCTGCAAGAGGGAAACGTCCGCTCCCCGTATAAGGTTGAGGCAAAGACGGCCCCGCGCTCGCACGGGCACGCCGAGCTCGGGTGGCGCCCCCTAGGGGATGGCGGTCCGGCGAAGCGCCTCGATCTCGGCCAGCATCCCGGCGACCTGCGCCTCGACCACCACGCGTCCCTTCTCGCGCGTGGCCAGCGTCGCATTGCCGAAGGTCCCCGTGCGCGACCACACCTTGCCGTCGCGTGCGGCTACGACGGAGTCGCGCGTGAGACCTCCCGCGCCGGGGTGGTAGTCGTCGGGGGCCTTCGCCATCTGCACCACTTCGGGATGCATGTACAGCATCATCGACGTCTCCATCTCGTCGGCGTGCGTCCCTCCTGCCTGCCGCCGCACCGATTCCTCGGCGGCCTTCCCGATGTTCAGGATGTCGGTGTACCGCACGACCAGGCCGCGCGCGGTGAGCGAGTCGCGCGCCGGTCCCAGGGCGCGGAGCGTCGAGACGCCCGTGTTCAGGAGGTAGAAGCGTCGCGGCCCGTGGGCGGCAATCGTGCGCACGATGTCGATCACCATGTCGCGCGCGGTCTCCAGGCGCAACGTCGTAGACCCGGCGTACTCGACAAACGATGGATAGAAGTGGTAGTTAAGCGTGGGATAGAGCACGACCTTGGTCGAGGCGGCGACACGCTGCGCGAAGTACTCGGCCAGGAGCCAGTCGTTGTTGAGCGGGAGGTGAGGGCCGTGCTCCTTGGCCTCGGCGCCGATCGGAATGACGACGATGGTGGCGGTGTCGAGGCGGGCGATGGCCTCCGTCCAGGGGAGTTCGGCGATGCGGACGCTCCCGACCGCGGCCAGCGCACGCTGCTCCTTCGTGCTGTGCGCGTTGGTGGTCGCGCGCGCCTGCGCGCCGGCCCTCGTGCTCAGCGACGCGCACAGCGCCGCCCACAGCGTGACCACGGTTGCGAGCGACCGCCGGTGTGAACGGCGCGGGGAGGGGAGGAATCGGACGAGCGGCATCGGTGGCCAGGGCAGAAGGAGGTCGTCGGAAGTTGCCAGCTCTCCGCTCGCTGTCAACGAGTGGCCAGCACGATTGCCGATCGCCGGACCCCCGGGCATCTTCGTCGCCGCACCACGCCCCCCGTTCGGGTGTTCGCCTGCTCCTTTTCGACTCGTCCGATGTTCGCGTCCCGCCTGCGCCACCGTCCCCTGCTGACCCTCGCCCGGCTCCTGCTCGCGGGGAGCGCGGCGTGCGCGTCGCCTGGCGCGACCTACAAGAATGCAGCGCGCACGCCGGACGACCGCGCGGCCGACCTCCTGGCCCGGATGACGCCGGAGGAAAAGTTCTGGCAGCTCTTCGCCGTCCCGGACGATACGACCCTCGACCTCACTCGCCTGCAGCACGGGATCTACGGACTCCAGGTACGCCCTGGCCCTGGCGGTGGCGCTCGAGAGGTGGCCGAACGCATCAACACGATTCAGCGCTACCTGGTGACCCGCACGCGCCTCGGCATCCCGATGATCCCTTGGGAGGAGGGGCTGCACGGGCTCGCACAGGGCGGGGCGACCGTCTTTCCGCAGGCGATCGCCCTCGCCGCCACGTGGGACTCGTCCCTCGTCGCGCGTGTCGCGGCGGCCACGGCACGCGAAGCGCGCGCGCGGAATCCGTCAGCTGCTGTCGCCCGTGCTCAACCTCGCGACCGACGTGCGGTGGGGACGCGTGGAGGAGACCCTTGGAGAGGATCCGCTCCTGGCCGCTCGCCTCGGCGTGGCCTTCGTGCACGCGGTGGAGTCTGCGGGAGTGGTCACGACGCCCAAGCACTTCGTCGCGAACGTCGGTGATGGAGGGCGCGACAGCTATCCCGCGGAGGTCAGCCGCGGCTGGCTGGAAGCGCTGCACTTCCCGCCGTTTCGCGAGGCGCTGCGCGCCGGTGGGGCGCGCTCGGTGATGGCGTCGTACAACTCGATCGACGGCGCGCCGGCCACGGCAAGCCGATGGCTCCTCACCGACAAACTGCGTGGTGACTGGGGATTCGACGGCGTGGTCATTTCGGACGCCGGGGCCGTCGGCGGGGCCAACGTCCTGCACATGACCGCGCCCGACTACCCCACCTCCACCGTGCGCGCGCTCGATGCCGGGCTCGATGTCATCCTGCAGACTTCGGTCGATCACGCCGCGCTCTTCCGGCCGGCTTTCGCCCCCGGGCGGCTCTCGCCAGCGGTGATCGACCGGGCCGTGCTGCGCGTCCTGCGCCTCAAGTTCCAGCTCGGCCTCTTCGAGCAGCCGTACGTCGCGTTCGACAGCGCCGCCGACGCGTCGATGCGTGCCGAGCACCGTCAGCTGGCCGAGGAGGCGGCACGCGCCTCGTTCGTCCTCCTGCATAACGACGGCGGCGTCCTTCCGCTCGATTCGACGGTCCGGTCCGTGGCCCTCATCGGCGTGGATGCGGACGAGCCGCGACTTGGCGGCTACTCCGGACCGGGCAATCATCCGGTCTCGATTCGCGATGGGATGGCCGCACGACTCGGCGGGCGTGCGGAGGTGCGCTACGCCCCGGGGCCGGGGCGGGGGAGCGCCGAGTTCGTCCCGGTCCCCGCGTCGGCGTTAGGCGACGGGCTGCGCGGTGAGTACTTCGCGAACACCGCGCTCCAGGGCGCGCCCGCCGTCATCCGGACGGACGCCGCCATCGACTTCTCCTGGCCGTTCGGTGGCCCGGACTCAGCCCTGGCGTACGGCTGGTACTCCGTGCGCTGGCAGGGGACCCTGCGTGCGCCCGCCGGCGGCGTGTTGCGCCTGGCCGTCGAAGGGAACGACGGATATCGACTGTACGTCGACGGCGCGCTCGCCATCGATCGATGGGGGAAGCGCGGGCACTCCCTCACGAGCGTCTCCCTTCCGGTGGCGGCGGGGCGCGCGGTGGCGTTGCGGCTGGAGTACTTCGAGAGCAGCGGCGCCGGGCGCATTCGCCTCCTGTGGGATCACGGCACCTCCACCGATTGGCGCGGCGCGATTGCGACGGCCGCTGCCCTGGCGCGCCGTAGCGACGTCGCGGTGATCGTCGCCGGAATCGAAGAGGGGGAGTTTCGCGATCGCGCGTCGTTGCGGCTCCCGGGACACCAGGAGGCCCTGGTGCAGGCGGTCGCGGCCACCGGTCGCCCAGTCGTCGTGGTGCTCATCGCGGGAAGCGCCGTGACCAGCGCCGACTGGGGGAGCCGCGTGGGGGCCGTGGTGCAGGCCTGGTACCCGGGCGACGCGGGCGGTGATGCCGTCGCGCGACTCCTGCTCGGTGATGCGGCGCCCGCCGGCCGACTCCCCTTCACCGTGCCGGTCGCCGAGGGACAGCTCCCCCTGACGTACTTCCACAGGCCCACCGGGCGGGGCGACGACTATCTCGACCTCACCGGTCGCCCCGCCTATCCCTTCGGCCACGGGCTCGGCTACAGCGCGGTGGAGTATGAGTCGATCCGCGTCGAGCCCTCATCGCCGCGTGCGGGGGATAGCGTCATCGTGCGCGTGAGGCTGCACAACACGGGGCGGCGCCCCGCCGTGGAGGTCGTGCAGCTGTACCTGAGGGACGAGATCGCCTCCGTCGCCCGTCCGGTGCTGATGCTCGCGGGCAGTGCCATCGCCCCGCTGGCCGCGGGCGAGGCGCGCGAGGTCGCGATCGTCGTGCCGGCGGCGCGCTTCGCCATGCGCGATGCGCAGCTGCAACTGGTGACGGAACCGGGACGCTTCGTGGTGCTGGTCGGGGCGTCGTCCGCCGATATTCGGCAGCGGGCGGTCGTGACCTTGCGAACGCCCTAACGATACCGCGCTGGGTCGATCCCCACCCGCTGGCATAGCTCGTCGAACGCCGCGTCGCGCGCCGCGCGATCGTCGGTGTTGAAGCGCAGGAAGAACGGCCGGTGCTCCCAGTCGAACGGTTCCTCGGTGAGCCCGTGCACGTGGAAGAGGAGCGCGGCACAGTGCACCGCCTTGTCGCCCGGCCCCTGCAGCGCCTCGCGAAAGAGCGCGTCGACGACGGCGGGCGGATGAAACTCCGCCGCGTCGTCCAGCATCTCCGAGAGTCCCCCGAAGAACGACGCCTCCCGCAACCCACGCACGAGCGAGTCGGTTCGCGCTTCCTCGTCGACGAGTTCGGGCGCGTGCCGCACGACGGCGGCACGCACCTCGGCCCCCCCGTCACGCAGCGCCGTGCGCAGGGCGTCATGCGCGCGGTCAGTCGCCAGCGCCGCGAGCGCCTCGACGTCGCGCCACCCGCGCGTCGCGTGGGGCAGGAGCATCTGTTCGATCGTCGCTCGTTCGTTAGGCGTGGTGGCCGCCAGCGCGTCGAGATCGTAGCCGATCCCCTCGCGCCACTTGTCGTAGTCGATCGCCATGCTGTCGACGAAGCGGTCAAAGGCCGAGCGTGCCGCAGTCGCCGGAGTCACCCGCTCCAGATCGGGGCTGGACGACTCGGCCGATCGCGACGCGTCAGCATGCTCGGGCAGACCCAGACGCCGACGCGACGCGCGCTCCTGTGCCTCGAGCGCCTCGCGGATCGCATCCATGTCGGGAGGCGGCTCGGGCGGCAGCGGCGCCTCGAGGATGAAGAAGAAGCGCTCGCCGTCGTGGAACTCGCCGGCGTACTGCGACGAGTTGCGATGAAAGAACGCGACGCCGGCGCTCGGCGCGCGCGGGCGCGTGCTGACCGGATGGGCCAGCATGAAGTACACTCCCGCCGGCGGCGCCGGAAAGTGGCTCGCGACTTCCACGATGGAATTGCCCGCCGCGAGCTCCGCCTCGAGGAGTTCACGCAGTGGACGCGGGAGGCGGTCGGCCTCCGATCGAAACGGTTCGGGAATCACGAGTGCATCAGGGCGATGACGGCGCCACGAAGGAACGGACGCGCTGCACGATCAGGCCGGCTCGCCGGCGAGTCGTGCGCGCACGACTGCCTCGACCAGGTCGACGGCGCCGGCGATGCCGAGCCACGCCGTGTTGACACAGACGTGGTAGTGCGCGGCGTCGAGCCATTCGCGGCGCCAGTGGCGACGCACATACGCCTGCCGTTCGCGGTTTGTCTCATCGACGAGACGCGCGGCCTGCACCGGCGACAGCTGTTCGCGGTCGGCGACCCGGGTGATGCAGGCGTCGCGCGGCGCCACGCACAGGACGTGTACGGCATCGTGCCTGCTGGCGAGCCACGCCTGCGCCCCTCGTCCCACGAGGACGACCGGGCCGCGCGCCACCGCCTCGTCGATCACCCGATGGGTGACCTCGAGGATGCGTTCCTCGGTGGGCGGAAGCGGCGCGCCGAGTGGCGCGGAGAGCATTTCCTGCGAGCTGTAGGCAAAGGCGTCGGCGATGCGCTCGGCGAGCGACGGGCGACGCTCCTCGATCGCCTGCACGTGCGCCGGCGTGATGTGCAACCCGACGGCGACGCGCTCGATGAAGGCGTTGTCGAGGAGGGCCCAGTGCAGGCGTCGCGACAGCGCAGCGGCCACCTCGCTCCCGCCGGAGCCGAACATGCGCGAGACCGTAATCAGGGGCATGCGACTAGTCCGTGGGGAGTACACGGCGACGCACCACCTCGGCCGGCGCATAGCCGAGCGCGTCCCAGGTGAGATTCCCCTCCACGTTCTCGATCGTGCAGTGGAGGCGTACCTCGCGCAGCCCGTGCGTTCGGCACCATAACTCCGCCTCGGCCAGCAGCAGGCGCAACACCCCGCGCCGCCGGTGCGAGGCCCGCACGAACGCCGAGGTGATGAAGCCGTAGCGCGTCGGGTGCACCAGGCGCGCGCCCCGCGACACGGAGACGCGAAGCAGCCCGACCGCTTCCTCGCCGTCGTGCGCCAGCAGCGTGACCTCGGTGCGCGCCGTCAGCTGTGTGGCGGTCAGTTCACGCGTCAGCGCCGCGAGGTCCCGCCGCGGCCGGGCAAAGAGCGGGCTTCGGCGCTCCTCCCGCAGCAACTCCAGCCGCAACCCGACCACCACGTCCATGTCCTCGACCGTCGCCGCGCGCACGACCACCGGCGTGGCCGGGCGCGGGGAGGCGGCGCGACGGGTGGTCGTCACCGGCGTCAGGCGGAAAGTCCGCCCCCGAACTCCTGCTGCCCGCCGCGAGGACGACGTTCCTGCGGCGCGCGTCCGTAGTGCCCGGCATCGGAGCGCGAGATCTTGCGGCGCGCCACCAGCGACTCGAGCACGAGTTCGCAGGCCGCGGAGGTGAAGCCGTCATCCTTCGCCGGCGCGAGCCCCACGCGATGCACCAGCGCCACGAGCCCGGGGACGACGTCGAAGGCGCGTGCGAGCGTCCCGGCATCCACGTCGTCCGTCACCTGCAACGCCGCCCCATCCTCGAACCAGAGGATGATGTCATCGACGTTCACCCCCCCCGCACGGTCGCGGAAGACGGCGTCGGAGGCCCGGCGAATCAGCTCGCGCGCGATGTTGGCCGCGCCGACCAGCTCCCCCTCGTACTCCAGCTCGATCTTCCCCGTGATGGCCGGCAGCGCGGCGTACAGGTCGGAGATGCGCGGGACGATCTCGGTCCCCCCCAGGCGCAACGTGCGTCGCTCGGCGTTGGACACGACGCTCTCCATCACCGAGATCGGCATGCGCTGCGACACCCCGGAGCGCCGGTCGATGCGCTTGTCGGTGCGCGCCTCGAACGCAATGCGCTCGATCACCTCGGCGACAAACTCCGGAATGCGAACCGGGAGCGCGTCGCGCTGCGTCCAGGCCTCCTGCGCCGTGATCTGCATCCCCAGCGCGACCGTCTCGGGATAGTGCGTGATCACCTCGCTGCCGATGCGGTCCTTGAGCGGGGTGATGATCTTGCCGCGCGCGGTGTAGTCCTCGGGATTGGCCGTGAAGCAGAGGAGCACGTCGAGCGGAAGGCGCACGGGATAGCCTTTGATCTGGACATCGCCTTCCTGCATGATGTTGAACAACCCCACCTGCACCTTGCCCGCCAGGTCGGGGAGTTCGTTGAGCGCGAACAGCCCGCGATTGGCCCGCGGCAGCATCCCGTAGTGGATCGTCAGTTCGTCCGACAGGATGTGACCGCCACGCGCCGCCTTGATCGGATCCACGTCGCCGATGATGTCGGCGATCGTGACGTCAGGCGTCGCCAGCTTCTCCACATAGCGATTGCCGCGCTCCACCCACGCGATCGGCGTCTCGTCCCCCATCTCGTCGAGGCGCTGCCGCGCGTACTTCGAGATCGGCGCATAGGGATTGTCGTTGATCTCGCTCCCCGCCACGATC
The DNA here is from genome assembly GCA_016719105.1 of Gemmatimonadota bacterium. Taxonomy (NCBI): domain Bacteria; kingdom Pseudomonadati; phylum Gemmatimonadota; species Gemmatimonadota bacterium. Next base: position 237,288 of record JADKAQ010000002.1, read on the forward strand.
GGCATCTTCTCATCCAGCAGCGTGACGAGCGCGCGCAGGATCCGCGACTTGGCCTGCCCGCGCAATCCGAGGAGGATGAAGTTGTGCCGCGCCAGGAGCGCGTTCACGATCTGCGGCATCACGGTGTCCTCGTACCCGATCACCCCGTCGAACAGGGTGCCACCGGCCCGGATGCGCGCGATGAGATTCTCGCGCAGTTCGTCCTTCACCGATCGAAGGACGCGGCTACGCTCGCCGAGCGGATGGGCCTTGAGGGCGCCGAGGGTCGTGGGAAGGGCGTGCGAGGACACGGGAGCTCCGGAGGAGAAGGGTCGAAGCTACAACACCGGGCGACGGGGGGAAGTTCGAGCGCCCTGTTCGCCCCCCCCTCGTCGCGGCGCCGTCAGTCGGTCGCGCTGACCTCGACCAGGTTGTCGTAGAAGACCGGCCCGTGCCCCAGGTCGGTCTCACGTTGCGACGTCGTCGCGTTCGCATTCTGGCCGTCGGGCGAGAACTTCCCCCACCAGATCGACGGCGCCCACACGACCCCCTCGCGCACCCCCTCGTCCACGCGCAGCACCACGGCGAAGTGCCCACGGTCGTTGTGCACCACCACACGGCGTCCGCTCACCAACCCCCGCCGCTCCGCGTCGCGTGGGTGCATCACGCACTCCGGCTCGGCACGCTTCCGCAGAGAATCGACGTTCACGAACGTCGTATTGAGGAAGTAGTGCCGCGGCGACGAGATGAGCGAGAGCGGAAAGCGGGCGGCGAGTTCGGGGGCGGTTTCGGGGAGCTCGTACGGCGGCGTGTACGTCGGGAGCGGGTCGAGCCCCATCGCCGCGAGGCGTGCCGACCGGAACTCGCACTTGCCGCTCGGCGTCAGGAAGCCGCCGTTGGCGTACGGCGTGTACGGCGAGGGGATGTTTAGCCGAACCCACCCGTGCGCCATGAGCTGCTCGAAGGTCACCCCGTGCATGCGCTCGTGCGTCGAATCGAGCGCCACGCGCACCAGCTGCTCATCGTCGTCCTCAAAGAGTGCGGGGTCGAGACCCATTCGCCGTCCCAGCTGCCGGAAGACCTCCGTGTTCGGCTTCGCTTCGCCTAACGGGGCGATGGCCGGGCGGTTGAGCGTCGCATAGTGATGGCCATAGGCCAGGTGCACGTCCCAGTGCTCCAGCTGCGTGGTCGCCGGGAGGACGAAATCGGCCCAGTCGGCGGTGTTGGTCTGGAACTGTTCGAGCACCACCGTGAAGAGGTCCTCGCGCGCGAGGCCCCGCAGGACCGCGTTGCGGTCGGGGGCGACGTCCGCGGGGTTGGAGTTGTACACGACGAGCGCCCGCACCGGTGGCCCCCCCACGCCGGCGTCCGGCGTCGTCAACGCCTCGCCCAGCCGGATCATGTTGATGGTCCGGACGTCGGGATGCAGGTCGGGGCGTTCCAGCGCCTGGGCATTGAAGCGGAAGTTCGCGCTGGTGGACAGTTGCACGCCGCCACCGGGGTGGCGCCAGTGCCCGGTGACCGCCGGGAGGCAGGCAATGGTGCGCACCGCCATCCCCCCGCCGGCGTGTCGCTGGAGGCCGTAGTTGATCCGCACGAAGGCCGAGCGCGCCCGACCGTAGCGGCGCGCAAGGTCGCGAATCGTGCTCGCGTCGAGCCCGGTGATGGGGGCGGCGCGCTCCGGGCTCCACTCCTGCACCCGTTCGCGCAGTTCGTCGGCGCCCAAGGTGTAGCGGGCCAGATAGTCGTCGTCCTGCATCCCCTCGGCGAACAGGACGTGCATGATCGCCAGCGCGAGCGCCGCGTCAGTCCCGGGGCGTATCCCCAACCACTCGTCGCACTGTTCCGCCGTGCGCGACCGCACCGGGTCGATGGCGACGACGTGGGCGCCCCGCTCCCGTGCCTTGAGGATGTGCGGCCAGAGGTGGGGGTTGGAGGTGAGCGTATTGGTCCCCCAGAGGAGGACCAGGTCGCATTCGGGGACCCCTTCGCCATCGGCGCCGATATTGGCGCCCACGGTCATCATCATCCCCACCCGGCCAGCGGTCGCGCAGATGGTGCGGTCGAGGCGGGAGGCGCCTAACGCGTGAAAGAAGCGCCGGTCCACGCTCGACCCCTGCAGCAGCCCCATCGTCCCGGCGTACGAGTACGGCAGGATCGCCTGCGGGCCATCCGGCGAGTTCGCGATCTCGGCTAGGCGGCGCGCGATCTCCGACAGCGCCACCTCCCAGGAGACCTGCTCGAATCGCCCCTCACCCTTGGGGCCCACCCGGCGAAGCGGGTGCGTGAGCCGGTCGCGATGATACGTGCGCTCCAGATAGCGATTCACCTTCGCGCAGAGGAACCCAGCGGTGAAGGGGTGCTCCGAGTCGCCCTGGATCCGGATCGCCTCCCCGTCGCGCACGGTCACGAGGGTCGCGCAGGTATCGGGACAGTCGTGCGGGCATGCGCCGCGGACGATCGTGTCGGTCGCGGCGCTCGTCTCAGCGTTGATCACGGGACGCGAGGGAGAACGTGGTCATTACCGGGGCGAGAGGGGCCTGCGCCGGCCCGCTCAGTGTAGCACTGGGGCCCACGGGAGAAAACGCCCGCTCGCGCAGTATCCGTCGGGCGCGAGGTCAGTATGCCGTTCGCGATTGACAGGGATTCAACGATTCCGGCGGTAAAGGTGATGGGGAAACATGTTGCCACGTCATGACTTGAGTCGTCCGCCGCACTTGACTACTGCGCCCGAAGACATAAATTCACTGCGCTGTTGGGAGGCGGGCGGAAATCCCCGTGGGATGTCTCGACCCTTTGACTGCATCCAGGCGCACGACGCAGTCGACAACCTCCTGATTGCACGGAAGCTGAGAGCGCGGCGTGCTGCGGCCGGACTGGCCAAAGACGCATTGGTCTTGTTGTCCGGCTGTCTCTTGTTTTTTCCTTTCCCCCGTCCCCTGGAGAATCTGCAATGAAGCGTATCGCTCTCGCTGCCGCCGTCATGTTCGTCGCCGCTTGCGGCGGCGCCAAGGAAGAGGCCGCCCCGGCCGCTGATACGGCCGCCCCGGCCATGGCCCCGGCTCCGGCTCCGGCTGACAGCGCTGCTGCCGCCCCGGCTGACACCGGCATGAAGACCGACTCGGCTGCTGACACGACCAAGCACTAACTCTCACCCCTCGGTGAGCAGGAGCGGGCGCGACCTTCGAGGTCGCGCCCGCTTTCGTTGTACCGTGCGACACCCCCGTGCTGCCGCACGGCGTCTGGCGGCCTAACGAGCGTTGTGGTACCCCGGGCGCCGGTGCCCGGTCGAAGGTGCCCTAGCCGAGCGGGAACGGCAGCGCGACGACCCTCGCCCGCACCGTCGACTCGGCCGCGACGACTTCGACCTCGCTGTCGACCTCGATCTCGCGCCGGACCATCGCCAGCGCCACGCCCCCCAAGCGGGGCGAAATGACGGCGCTGCGCACGTCGCCGACCGACTTGCCCGCCGCGTCGCGCAGCCCGCTCCCGCGCGTCAGCATGTGCGCTTCATCGAAGCGAAGGCCGCGCAGGTGACGGTTGACATGCCCGCGGAAGTGCACGCGCGCGACCGTCTCCTGTCCCGTGTAGCATCCCTTGGTGAACGAGACCGCGTGGAGCTCCTCCATGTTGGCTTCCTGCGCCAGTGTGGCGTCGTCCATCTCGATCCCCCACTCCGGACGCCCCGCCTCGATCCGCGCGATTTCGAAGGCGTCGAGTCCGGCCGGGTGCGCGCCGCTCGCGCGGAGCGACGCCCAGAGCGTGTCGCGCGCGGCGATCGGGGCGATGATCGCGAATCCCTCGAGCTGCAGGTCCGGGACGCGGATCAGCTGCAACGTGTGCCCCAGCGCCACGAGTTGTCGGTGGGCAAAGGGCGCCATGTCCGCGAGTGACTCCCACGGCACCCCCAGCGCGGCCGCTACGACAGCGTGGGCACGCGTCCCGTACACGCTGAGGTCCACGGTCGATGCCGTGATGTCCGCATACCGCGAGAGGCGTGGGTTCACGTACTTGCGCACCATCCCCCACCATCCTGCGGCGGCACGCGGCGGCACGTCGACGAGAACGTCGTCGTCACGCACGAGGATGCGGGCGTCGCTCAGGATCTTCCCCTTCGGCGTCAGGGCGGCCGCGTAACACCCCGCGCCGGGGGCGAGCGCCAGCACGTCGTTGGTGACGAGCCCCGTGATGACGTCGCGCGCCTTCGGCCCGGCAAAGGTCCCACGCGAGCGGTACGAGCGGTCGACGAGGATGGCGCCACCGACCGGTCCGTGCGCCGGGTCGTGCCGAAGGGCCGAGTACTCGCCCGCGACGTCGCCGTAGTCGCGGACGGCGTCGATGGCCGAAGCCGCTGCAGCGGCAGGCGCTGGCTCCGGAGGCGTTGCGCCTGGCGGTGATGGATCGTGGCTCATGCGAAGCGTTCTCCCCCGCGGGCAACAAGGTGCTCGATGGCGGCGATGTCGAGCCTGGTGATGGCGGGAATGACCGCCTCGGCCTCCATCGCCACGTGCGCGGGGAGGTCTCCGACCGCGATGCACCGCAGCCCCGCCCCACGGGCCGATCGGATCCCGTGGCTCGAGTCCTCCAGCGCGACGACCACACCATCGCTCGGAACCGGGCGACGGCGTTCCAGTCGTCGCATGGCGGCAAGATATGGGGCGGGGGACGGCTTCGCGGGATAGACGTCTTCTGCCCCGATCACGCAGGCGAAGAGGTGATCCAGCTGCGCGAGCGAGAGGACGAATTCCACATCGCGGCGTCCGGCACGGGTCACGATGCCGAGTCGCGCGCGCGCGGCCAGTCGCTCCACGGCCTCGCGTGCCCCATCGGCGAGCATCAACCCCTTGCTCACGTGCGCGGTGAAGGCGCGATCGACGCGCAGCGCCAGCAGTTCGACCCCCGTCTCGTCCAGCGTCACGCCACAGCGTGCCAGCGCCCCACGCACGGCCTCAGGGGTCGGCAGCCCCGCGCAGCGATCGCGATAGTCCGTGTGCGACAGCGTGATCCCCTCCTCGGCGAGCACGGTCAGCATGGCGTCACGGCGCGCGGCGGCGGTATCGGCCAGCACCCCGTCGAATTCCATCAGCACGGCATCAATCACTCGATGAGGCATCGGCGTCGCACGTTAGGTGTCGCGCCGCGCGTACGAGGCGTCGAGCAGGTCGACCGGGTGCACCACACGGGTGGCGCTCCCGCTGCGAGACAGCCCGGCGCCGATCTGCATCAGGCACCCCGGGTTTCCCGTGGCGACGAGCGCCGCGCGCGTGTCGGCGATGCGCGCCAGCTTGGGGGCCAACACGGCGTCGGACGTCTCGGGTTCCACGAGGTTGTAGATCCCCGCACTGCCGCAGCACTGATCGGCGTCGGCCAGCGGGGTGAGCGCCAGCGACGGGATCGCCGCCAGCACCGCCATCGGCGGCGCGGTGATGCGCTGGGCGTGCACGAGGTGGCACGGGGCGTCGTACGTGACCGAGAGCGGCAGCGCCCCGCCGCGTTTCGGGCCGGCCGCGGCGAGCAGCTCGCTCACGTCGCGGACGCGCGCGGCCAGCGCGACGGCGCGCGCGTGCCAGGTCGGATCATCCTGCAGGAGGTGCCCGTACTCCTTCATCATCGCGCCGCACCCCGAGGCGTTGACCGCCACGAGGTCGGCGCCGGAGGCCTCGAAGGCCGAGATGTTGCGCCTGGCGAGCGCGCGTGCCGCCTCGACGTCACCCGCGTGCGCGTGCAGCGCGCCACAGCACCCCTCGCCCCTCGCATCCACCAGGCGGTAGTCGTTGACGGTCAGCACGCGCTCGGTAGCGCGGTTGGTGTGGGCGAAGAGCCCCTCCATGACGCAGCCGTGCAGCACGGCCACCGTGCCGCGCGATCCGTCGCCGCGAGCCGCGTAGCGCCCTGCCGCCACGGGTGGCTCCGTCGACTGCAACATCGCGAAGGCAAAGCCCAGTCGACCGTCGAGGCCGGAGAGGAGGCGCGAGAGTCCCACGGCGCGTGTCAGTCGCCCCATGACGAGTGCCACGCGCAGCGCCCACGGGCGCGCGAAGACGCCGAGGATGAGGCGCGCCACCAGCGGGAGCGGGCGCTGCATCGCCATGGTGGCGCGCGTGGCCTCGAGCAGCTGGCCGTAGGGGACGCCGCTCGGGCACGCGCTCTCGCATCCGCGGCACCCCAGGCAGCGATCGATGTGCGTCTGCACCGAGGGGTCGTCGAGGGCAAGGTCGCCTTCCACCAGGGCGCGCATGAGGACGATGCGTCCGCGGGGAGAGTCGTTCTCGTCGTTGAGCGCCAGATACGTCGGGCACGCCTGCAGGCAGAAGCCGCAATGGACGCAGTTATCGATTCCCGGCAACGCCCGTGCAAGCGGCGTGTCCGGGATGGCGCAGGGGCGAGTCGTCGGGAGGACGCTGCTCATGCCGTCGAAGCGGGAGTCACGAGTCCGGGGTTCAGCAGGTGCCGTGGGTCGAATGCCTGGCGCACGTTCGACGCGAGGCGCGCGTTGGCCTCGCCTGGGAGCAGTCCCCAGCTCTCAGCCGGCAGTTGCTCCCCGATGAGATGCCAACGCTCGGCGAGCCCCGCCAGTTGCCCGTGCAGCGCAAGGGCGGCGTCGGCGGGGACGATGAGCCGAACGATCCCTCGTTCGAGCGTGGCCTGCCGATACGCGCCCGGGATGACGGCGACGCAGCGTCCCAGGTCGTGCCAGAGGGCGGCCAGTTCCGAGGGGCGTCGCGAGGCACGGATGGTATACGCGCCCGGTGGCAACGATCCCTGCAGCCGCCCCCAGCACTCGGTGGGAACCTCGTGCGTGATCCCTAACGATTCCACGAGCGTTCGCTGCGCGGCGAGCGCGGCGTCATTCCCCGCGAGGCGCACCAGGATCGTCGCCTCGTTCCCGACGTCGAGCCGCCGCGCGAGCGCCCCATCGACCAGCTCGAGTGCCAGCGGCGTGAGCGGGGCGTCGCGCAGCGTGCGCAGGAGCGGGGCCAGCGCTTCGGGCGCCCGCGGAGCGTCGAGGGCGAGCGTACACTCCCGTGGTGGTCGCGCGCGCAGGCGCACGCTCACCTCGGTGATGATGCCGAGCGTCCCCCAGGCGCCTACCGTCAGCCGCACCAGGTCGAAGCCGGCGACGTTCTTCACCACGCGACCGCCACCGCGCACCACGATGCCGCGCCCGTCCACGAACTCGAGGCCGATCGTGAGGTCGCGCGGGAGGCCGATCGACCCGCTCAGCGGCCCCCACGACGCGGTGGCCAGCGTCGCGCCCAGCGTGGCGCCCGGTGCGGCGAACGGGTCGAGTGGGAGCCACTGCGCGTGCGGCCGCGTCGCCTCGTCGATCTCGGCGAGCGTGGTGCTCGCGCGCGCCGTCAGGGTCAGGTCGCCCGGGACATACTCCACGATGCCGCGGAGGGCTCCCACATCGAGCGTGCGCAGTCCCGGAGCGACCGGCGTGCCGGCCTCCATCCAGGTGCCACCGGCACGAATGCGTAACCCCGTCCGTGAGGCGTCCGCGTCGCGCACGGCGTCGGCGACATCGCGGGTATCGCGCGGGGCACCGGCGTGAACCGGGGATGCATCGGACGCCGTCATCGGAGCACCGGGGTCTGCATCCACTCACGGCAGGAGTGCACCGGGACGACCTTCCCCGGATTCGCACGTCGCTCCGGGTCGAAGGCGTCGCGCAATCGGCACATCGCGTCCAGCGACTCGGGGGTGAAGATGAGGGGCATGTAGTCCAGCTTGTCGAGTCCGATGCCGTGCTCACCGGTCACGCTGCCGCCGGCGTCGACGCACGTCTGCATGATCGCCTTCATCGCCCGGTGGACGCGCGCGCTCTCCTCCGGGTCGTTGGCGTTGTACGGGATATTGGGGTGCAGGTTGCCGTCGCCGGCGTGAAACACGTTGCACACGGTGAGCTGCTCCCGTTCGCCGATGCGGGCGATGGCGCGCAGCACCTCCGGCAACCGCGTGCGAGGGATCACGGCGTCCTGCACCACCAGGTGCGACGAGACGCGTCCCATCGCGCCGAACGCCTTCTTCCGTCCCTGCCAGAGCCGAGTGCGCTCCGCCTCGTCGCGCGCGACGCGCACCTCGCGCGCCCCACCGTCGAGACAAATGGTCCGCAGCCGATCGGCGTCCTCATCGATGCCTGCGGCCAGTCCGTCCAGCTCCAGCAGCAGGACGGCGGCGGCATCCACCGGGTAGCCGGCGGCATAGATCGAGGCTTCGACCGCCGCGATCGTGGCCTGGTCCATCATCTCGAGCGCCGCCGGTACGATGCCGGCGGCAATGATCGATGAGGTGGCGCGCGCGGCGGCGTCGAGGCTGGTGAAGTCGGCGAGGAGCGTGCGCACCGCCTGCGGATTGCGCGACAGGCGCACCGTCACGTCGAGCGCGACACCGAAGCATCCCTCGCTTCCGACGAAGGTGCCGAGCAGGTCGTAGCCGGGCACCTCGCCATCGGCGCTCCCTAACGAGACGATCTCGCCGTCGGGAAGGATGACCGTGAGCGCGACGACGTGGTTGAGCGTCACCCCGTACTTGAGGCAGTGCGGGCCCCCCGCGTTCTCGGCCACGTTGCCGCCGATGGTGCACGCGGCCTGGCTCGACGGGTCGGGGGCGTAGTGCAGGCCGAGTGGCGCGACCGCCCTCGTCAGGTGCACGTTCACGACCCCGGGTTCCACCACCGCCAGCCGATTCTCGGCGTCCACCGACACCACGCGCGTGAGCCGGTTGAGGCCAAGCAGGACCGTGCCCTCGGCGAGCGCCCCACCCGAGAGTCCGGTGCCGGCGCCGCGCGGGACAAAGGCGACCTGTTCGCGCGCGAGCAGGCGGACGACGGCGATCAGTTCGTCGCGCGTGCGCGGGAAGACGGCGAGTGCCGGGTGATGGCGATACCCCGGGAGCCCATCGGAGGTGTAAACGAGTAGCTCGCTCGGGCGCTGCAGCACCTGGCGCTCACCCACGATGGCGGCCAGCGTCCGGCCTAACGACTCGCGATTCATCCGTGCGCCCCGTGCCCGTTGCCCTTGGCGCGTGCGTGGACGCGCGCCCGGAGTTCGATCGATTCGACGATCGGCGCCAGCACCTCGTCCAGCTGCTGCAGCCGCTCCCGTGGCGAGCGCGAACGGAGCAGGCGCTGCTTGTCGGCGAGGTCGAGGTCGATGAAATGGGCGATCGCGAACGATAACTCCGCCGGCGAATCGGGGAGGTCGGGGAGTGCGGTGCTGTCGTCCTGCAGGGAACGCGCGGCGCGCGCCACGCGGACGAACAGCTCGCGAAGCCGCTGGGCCACCGGGGCGGCCTCGAGGCCGGGTTCCGCGTGGTCCTCGAACGTCGTCACGCGCGCCACATGGTACGGCGCCGCGTCGTCCACGAACGCGTCGAGCGTGAAGCGCCCGTCACCCGTCACGACGATGTTCGAGCGCCCGTCCGGAAGCGACTGCGCCGACTCGATTCGCGCGATGCAGCCCGCCGTCCCCGGGGCGATCTCCCGCTCCGCCACCTCCGGCGTGCGGCAGATGATCCCGAACTCCCCCGAACCCGCGAGGCAGTCGCTGAGGAGCTGCCGATAGCGCGGTTCGAAGATGTGCAACGCCTGGGTCGCTCGCGGGAAGAGCACGAGCGGGAGCGGGAAGATCGGGAGGCGGCGGGACGACGTCATGGGGTGGATCATGTTACCACCGGACACCCATCCACGGGAATCGGGTGATCCGGGGCGAGCGGGTCAGACGATCGACGCGTCGCGGCGGCCGGCCCGCGGGTGGAGCGGCGTCCTGCCGACGGGCGTGCGGCGTGGGGGCGCCCGCGTGACCGTCGAGGGGCGGAGACGGCGCCGGTACGCAGCGCGCGACGGGAAGCGCGCGACTCCTCACGGGTGACGAGGCGCCCCCGGTCGCTGTGCTGAGTTTGGCCCGAGGGGTGCGTTTGCCGGAGCCGCGCGGCCAATCCGTCAGCGCGGTCGGCCAGCGGCGACGCACCGCGGGCGAGTCAGGCTGCCTGACGAGATCCGCGGCGCGTTCGGCTCAGGGATGGTCGGCGGCGACCACGCGCTCCACGACCTCGCGCAATGCCGCGAGCTCGAAGGGCTTCTGCAGCACGACGCAGTCCGTGTTGCGCACGAACGTCGCGGCCTCCTCGCTCACCAGGTCGCCGGTCGAGAAGATCAGGCGGCGCAGGACGTCGGGGTGTCGCACCTTGAGCTGGTCGTACATCTCCATGCCGTTGAGGCCCGGCATGCGCAAGTCGGACACCACCACGGAGAAGCGCGGCGCTTCGTCCTGCGAGGCATCATTCGAGAGCAGGTGCAATGCGCTCTCCCCGTTCGAGGCTTCCTCGACGGACCATCCCAATCGCGTGAAGAACCGTCGCAAGGCGATGCGAATGGTGATCTCGTCGTCGACGATCAGCACTCGGTGCACGTGCGTCCGAACCGCGGCATCCATGTCCATGCATTTCCTTTGGCATCCCTGCCAGTCGGCCACGCACGTATCCGGCCTGCGTCGCCTCGGCGCCTCAGTATAGCTCGCCGGCAGATCGCTCGCATTAGTCGCGCCTAACCACGACCGTCTGGGGAAGCAGAACGGCCGGGAGTCTCCTCCCGGCCGTTCGTTCGGACTACCCCTTCGATGCGTGCGAGCTTGGTCGCCTTACGCTGCCGACCAGAAGCCGGCCAGCGCGCGACCGTCGGGCGATTCGCGAAGCTTCTCGAACGCGCGTTCGCGAATCTGGCGAATGCGCTCGCGCGTCACGCCCATGAGCGCGCCGATGCGCTCCAACGTCATGGCTTCGGAGCCTTCCTCGAGCCCGTAGTACAGGTAGAGGATCTTGCGCTCGCGCGGCGTGAGGTACTTCCGGAAGACGCGCTCGATGAACTCGCGCATCAGCTTGTAATCGGTGACTTCCTCGATCTCGGCCCCGTCGACGCCGGCGAAGCGCTCGCCTAACGTCGATGCTTCGCGGTCGCTCCGATCGATCGGCGCGTCGAGCGATACTTCGGTCGCCGACATCTGCCGGGCGGAGCGGACGTTCTCGGGCGTTTCACCGATCAGGCGGGCAACTTCGTCGTCGGTCGGATCGCGCCGCAGGACCTGTCCGAGGATCGTTTCGGCTCGCGAAAGGCGAATCAGCTGCGAGTTCTGGTTGAGCGGGATGCGGACCGACCGCGTCTGCTCCGCCAGCGCCTTGAGCACGGCCTGACGCACCCACCAGACCGCATAGGAGATGAACTTCACTCCCTGGTCCGGATCGAACTTGCGGACCGCCTTGAGCAGCCCTTCGTTGCCGATGGCCACCAACTCGCTCAAGTCGAGTCCGTGTCCCTGATACTTCTTCACGTAGGAGATGACGAACCGCAGGTTCGCCGTCACCAGACGTTCGGCCGCGCGCTCATCTCCCTTCTGCGCGAGGCGAGCGAGACGCCGCTCCTCGGCAGGGTCGGTGATCAGTGGGAGCTTTTGTATGTCCTGGAGATACTGATCGAAAGCGGTGGAAGGTGAGGAACGGACGAATGTCTTGGTTCCTTTGGGCCGGCTCTCGGTCACTTGCTGCATACACGCCCCTAACCGTCTATGTGGCAGATCGAGCGACAGTCACTGGTCGGCTGACCAGCTGAACGGGCGGCCACGATAAGAAAGGGCCCATGAGCCGTCAACAGCCAATTTTGGTGCCAGAATCCCCTGACGCGCTCGTAGGAATGTATCTGACAGCAGGGCAACAAGTTGGCGACTTTGAAGAAATAATGTGGAACGCGGAACTCCCCTTGGAATTGTATGCAAAATTGGCGGCACCACCCGAAAAGAACCCGGCCGCCACACGTCAGCGGGGCTCCGGCGGACGCCGTTTCGCTCCCGCCAGGAGGATGACACCGATCGCAAAGGCGGCCGCGATCACGACGACGGCAATGGGCACGTCGAGCAGGTAGGAGCCGAACGAGAGCAGGAGGATGAAGGCGATCATCCCAAGAATACCGGCGCCGCGAGCCGTCATGCCGCACCCTCCAGTGTCAGGAAATCCCTGCCGCCCGCCCCCGGTCGGGTGTCGCGGCGATGACGCTACTGCAAGACGCCGAGGATCTCATCGTCAGCGACGGCGATGCCGTAGCGCGTCTCGGCGCCGGCCATGCGCCCGACGGCGGCGGGGAGCGAGCAGATGATCCGTCCGCCGCGCCCCTTCTTGTCTACGCGCATCAGTTCGAGAAGTGTCGTCGGCGCCTGGTCGCTCGGGCGATCGACCGGAAGGCCGAGCGTGGCGAGCGCCTGCTGCACGGTCGCGCTGGTTCCCGGCTCAGCGAGGCCGAGTCGCTCGGCGAGGCGGCTCTCGAGGACCATGCCGATCGAGATCGCCTCGCCGTGCAGCAGGGAAAAGCCGCTCGCGGCCTCGATCGCGTGCCCAATGGTGTGCCCGAAGTTGAGCACCTGGCGCAGCCCCCCTTCGCGTTCGTCCTCGCGCACCACGCTGGCCTTGATCTCGATGCTGCGCGCGATGAGTGCGGCGAGGGCGTCGCCGTGCCACGCCACGTCGGTGCCGGTGATCAGGGCGGGACCTAACGCGACGGCCTGCTCGAGATACCCAGCGTCGGCGATGATCCCGTGCTTGAGCACCTCGGCCATGCCCGCGCGCCGGTGCGTCGCCTCGAGTGTCTGCAGGACGGTGGGATCGACGAGCACCGCCTGCGGCTGGTGGAAGGCCCCGACGAGGTTCTTTCCGGCCGGCGTGTCGACGCCGACCTTGCCCCCGACCGATGCGTCGACCATCGCCAGGAGCGAGGTCGGCACCTGCACGAATGGCACGCCGCGCATGAAGGTGGCGGCCACGAATCCCGCGAGGTCACCGACCACGCCGCCGCCTAACGCCACGACGGTAGTGTCCCGGCCGCACCGCTCGGCGAGCATCCAGTCGGTGAGGGCGTTCCACGTTTCGCGCGTCTTGTGCTGCTCGCCGGGGGCGATGGCCCGCACGAGCGTGCGCGTGTGCGGCAGGAAGTGGCGCAGCGACCCCACCACGGCCGGCAGCTGCAAATCGGCGACATGGGCGTCGGTGATCACGACGACGGTGTGGGCGGGGGCGACCTGCGCGACGCATCGGCCGACGTCGTCCACGAGCCAGGGGGCCACGTGCACCCGGTAGCCGAAGACCTCGATCGTGCGTTCCGTTGCGCGCGCGCCCCCGCCCGCGGCTCCTACCACGTCACCTCGCCCGCCCCGGCCCGCCGGTTGGCCACGCGGGCCAGCATGAACAGCAGGTCCGAGAGCCGGTTCATGTAGATCACGACCAACTCGGGGAGCGGGTCCGCACGATGCAGGGCGACGATCCGACGCTCGGCGCGTCGGCACACGGTGCGCGCCACGTGCAAGGCGGCCGACTTGGGCGTCCCGCCGGGAAGGATGAACGACCGCAGCGGCTCGAGTTCCCGCTCGCACTCGTCGATCGCGCGTTCCAGCTCGGCGATCCGGTCACTGTCGATGCGTGCCTTGAGCAGCTGCTCCCGCATCTTGTCGTGATCGGGGGTGGCGAGCAGGGCGCCGATCGAGAAGAGGTCGCGCTGGATCGGGACGAGCACCTCATCGATGCGCGGCATCATCTCGACGGCGCGCGCCATCCCGAGGAAGGCATTCAGTTCGTCCACGTCGCCGTAGGCCTCGACACGCGGATGGTCCTTCTCGACGCGTCCGCCGCCGAACAGCGCGGTCTGGCCGTCGTCGCCGGCCTTGGTATAGATCTTCAAAGTCATGGGATGAAAGTAACAGGCCGGGTGGTGGGAGACGCGAGACGGGAGAGTCGGCCGGATCCGCGTCGGCCAACGCACGACACGAGCGGGCCGTTCGCGGTTTCGGCGGGACGGGGCATCGTGCGTCGGCTCAGACCTCCGTCCACGCTTCCAAGCCCGATTACATTGCCCGCATGCCTACACACGACCTCGTCGACATCACGATCATCGGCGGCGGCCCGACCGGGCTGTTCGCACGGTTCTACGCCGGCATGCGCGGCGCCAGCGCCCAGATCATCGATGCGCTCCCGCAGCTTGGCGGGCAGCTCACGGCGCTCTATCCCGAGAAGTACATCTTCGACGTCGCCGGATATCCCAAGGTCCTCGCGAAGGATCTGGTCCGCGCGCTCGTCGAGCAGTCGACGCAGTTCGGTGGCCGGGAGTTCCTCAACCAGGAGGTCACCGGGCTCCGGGAGCAGGACGGGCACTTCGTCCTCAGCACGTCCGCCGGCGAGTTCCCCACGCGAGCGATCCTGATCGCCGCGGGGATCGGGGCCTTCTCGCCGCGCCGTCTTCCACAGGCGTGTGCGGAGCCGTGGTACGGCCGGGGGGTGCATGACGTGGTGCTCGATCCGGAGGAGTACCGCGGCAAGCGCGTGATCATCATCGGCGGCGGCGATTCGGCCTTCGACTGGGCGCATCAGCTCACGGGGAAAGCCGCACACGTCACGCTCGCGCATCGGTCGGACCGTTTCCGCGCGCACGACGCCACCGTGGTGGAGGTTCGGAAGGCGGCGGCCGAGGGAGTAGTGGACATCCTGACCTTCCATGAGCTGCACGACATCCTGAGCGACGGCGACCGGATGACGGGGGTCGTCCTTCGCGAGACCAAGACCAAGGCGACTCGCGAGCTGGCTTGCGACGCCGTCCTCCCGATGCTCGGCTACGTGAGCAACCTGGGCGAGCTGACCAAGTGGGGGCTGTCGTTCGAGAAGGACGAGATCGTGGTGAACTCGCTGATGGAGACGGGTCGCGCGGGGATCTACGCTGCGGGCGACGTCACGACGTTCCCTGGCAAGCTCAAGCTGATCGCGGCGGGCTTTGGCGAGGCGGCGACGGCGGTGAACCAGGCGGTGCACTGGATCTACCCCGAGAAGAAGGTGACGCCGGGGCACTCCTCGAACATGGCGATCTTCGGGCAGTCGGCCGAATAGCGGCGGGCGCTCGGCGGGCGCCACCTGGCGGGCGCCACCTGGCGATCGGGCGATGCACGCCGCGCAGATGACGGGTCCGGGTCCCTCCATACGAGGGGGCCGGACCCGTGTCGCTATCGGCGGGGGGCGTCCTCGTCGGCGCGGGCGGCGGCGGCGTCGGGGGAGAAGCCGTCGGGGTATCGGCGGCGGAGCTTCTCGAGGTTCGTGTGCGCTACGTCACCTAACGAAAGTCCCAGCGACGTGGCGACGGCTCCCAGGCACCAGAGCGCGTCGCCTAACTCGCGTGTGATGGCGTCCCGGTCGAGGGGGCGCTGCTGGAACTGGTGCTTGCGCACCGCGCCGAGGATTTCACCCGCTTCCTCCGCCAATCCTGCGGCGGCATCGAGCAGGCGCGCGTCGTCGCTGAGCGACGGGTTGAGGGTGCGGCCAGCGAGCGACTGGTAGGTGTCGAGGTCCACGGGGGAGGTGCGGAGGGGGGACGCGGGGGCACGGCGGTGCGTCGTGCGCCGTCGACCGGCGGGTGAAGCGCTGGGTGAACCGGTGGGTGAACCGGTGGGTGAAACGGCGTCGAGATCTTCGGGGCGCTGCGATTGACAGTATGGGTGAACGCGCGAGAACTTACGCCAGCCGATCGCGACCCGTCAAACACGAGGCAAGTGCGCGTCTCTCCGTGAGTTATCTCCTGCTGGCCGACGACAACGAAGACATGCGCCTGATGCTGCGCGAGCTGTTTCGCGCCTCGGGGCACGAGGTGTCGATGGCCGCCGACGGCGTCGAGGCGCTGGCATCGATTGCCGCGCGCGAACCCGACCTCGTCATCCTCGATCACTCGATGCCGAACATGAGTGGTCTCGAGGTCTGCCGACGCCTCAAGCAGAACCCGTTCACGGCGCGCGTCCCGGTCATGATGCTCACCGCCCAGAGCGGGGTGGAGAGCAAGGTCGAGGGTTTTGCCGCGGGGGCCGACGACTACATCGCGAAGCCCTTCGATCCCCGCGAGCTGCGCGCGCGCGTGCAGGCGATGTTGCGCCTCGTGCAGCGCGAGGGCGATCGCAACCCTACCAGCGGATTGCCGGGTGGTCGCGCGATCGAATCGGAGATCCTGGGGCGCGTGCAAGCGGGCGCGCCGTTCTCGGTCTGCTACCTCGACCTCGACAACTTCAAGCCGTTCGCCGACACGTTCGGCTTCGCGATCGCGGATGAGGTGATTCGCGGGCTCGGGTCGGCCATTCGCGACTCGTCGGCGGCGGTTCCCGGCGATGCGCAGGACGACTTCGTGGGGCACATCGGGGGTGACGACTTCATCGTGATCACCTCGGCTGACCGCGCCGAGCCGATGATGGGCGAGTGCGCGCGGCGCTGCTTCCAGGTGATCCAGACGGCGGTGGGGCCCAAGGCGGCGGCGCTTGGCTGCTACACGGGCGTCGATCGCGAGGGGCGGGTCCGCGAGTTCCCGCTGGCCGGCGCGTCGGCGGCGGTGCTCCACGTCACCCCGGCGTCGTGGGTGAACCTGGCGCACCTCGGGATGCGCGCGGCGGAGGTGAAGCGTCGCGCCAAGATGAAGGGGACCGGCGCCGTCCTCGTCGAGTCGGCCTGAGATGCGCGGGCGCGCGGGCGCGCGCGGGCGCGCGGGACGGCGCTGGTGTGCGACGGCGGCGCTGGGGCTCGCGTCGCTGGCGGCCCCTCGCGCCCTCGCGGCGCAGGCGCTGGCGTGCGACGACACCTCGATCGAGGTGCACAAACTCTCGTTTGCCGGCAACACCACCTTCCGCAGCAGCGACCTCGCGAACGGCGTGGCGACGACACAGTCGTCGTTCACCCGCCGCTTCTTCCGCGTCTTCGGCAAGCGGTACTGCCTCGACGCCCCGACGGTCACGCAGGACTCGCTCCGCCTCATCATCCTCTACCGCAACGCAGGATTCTCGCAGGTGCGGGTGGCGAAGGAACTCACGATGCGCTCGCCGCGGCAGGCGGAGTTGCGCTTCGTGATCGACGAAGGGACCCCCGTGCGCATCGACAGCGTCTCGTACGTCGGCTTCGAGGAGGTCCCGCAGTTCGACCGGCTGCGCCGCGGCATCGAGGTCAGGCCGGGGATGC
This sequence comes from Gemmatimonadota bacterium, assembly GCA_016719105.1. Classification (NCBI taxonomy): domain Bacteria; kingdom Pseudomonadati; phylum Gemmatimonadota; species Gemmatimonadota bacterium. The sequence goes on from JADKAQ010000002.1 coordinate 254,277, forward strand.
GCTTCGACAAGTCGGCGGTGCTGGCGTCCCGCGACTCGCTGGCGCGGCGCCTGCGCGATCGCGGCTATCCGCTGGCCGAGGTGCTGCGCAGCTTCGATACCGACACCGCGCGCCATACGGCCGTGGTCGAGTTCAGTGCGTCGACGGGGCCGCGGGCCCGCCTTGGCGCCATCAACGTCACGGTCGACGTCCCGCCCGGCGAACGCCGGCGCATCGACCCCGGCCGCGTCAAGGGCGTGCTTGGCATCCGCGAGGGGCAACTGTACCGCGAACGTTCGCTGGAGGGGGTCAAGCGCGGTTTGTACCTGGCGGAGGCGTTCCGCCACGTGGACGTGCAGGTCGACTCGGCGTCGCTGGTCGATGCGGTGGACTCGCTCGTGTCCGTCAACGTGCAGCTGACGGAGGGTGACCTGCGCGCCTCGCGCGTCTCGCTGGGCTGGGGAAACCTCGACTGCCTGCGGACGCAGGGGAGCTACTCGGATTACAACTTCCTGGGGCGGCTGCGGCGGCTCGACCTCAACGGACGCCTCTCGAAGGTTGGTGTCGGCGCGCCGTTCGACTTCGCCAGCGGCCTGTGCCGGCAGGAGGTGAAGCGAGACATCTTCAGCGACACGCTGAACTACTACGCGGGCGCGACGCTCTCGCAGGCTTCGCTCTTCGGGTTGCGCACGATTCCGACGGTGACGGTGTACAGCGAGCGACGCTCCGAATTCCAGGCATACCTGCGCGATACACCCTTCGGCGCGATCGCCTCGGTGCAGCGTGGCGTGGACGGGGCCTTGCCGCAGAGCTTCTCGTACCAGCTCGAGTACGGCAGTACCTTCTCGTCCCCCGCCTTCTTCTGTGCGGTCTTCAATGTGTGCGAGGAGGCCGCACAGGCGCGCCTCCTGAGGCGCAACCGACTCGCCGTCGCCGGCTGGAGCGTGACGCGCAATCGCGCCGACGACTTCGCCAATCCGCAGCGCGGCTCGGTGATGCGATTCGAGGTGCGCCACGCGTCGCGCCTCATCGGATCGAGCACCGACCAGCAGTTCAGTCGCGGAGTGATCGACGCGTCGTTCTATCGCCCGGTCTTCGACGGTGGGGTCTTCGTCTTTCGGCTGCGCGGCGGGACGGTGCTCGGGCGCCGGCTCGGACTCGATGGGAGCCGCACCTTCGTGCCCCCGCAGGAGCGCCTGTACGCGGGCGGTCCCAACACGGTGCGCGGCTTTCGCCAGAACGAACTCGGGCCGGCGATTTATGTGGTCGACACCTTCAGCGTCGCGGCGGCCGCGGGCGACACCTCGTTCTTCGAAACGAACGACAACCGCGTGGCGAGTCGCGTCGTTCCATCGGGGGGCGACAACGTGGTGATCGCCAACGCCGAGTTGCGGCTGCGATCGGTCTTCCTCCCCGAACTCATCCAGTACTCGATCTTCGTGGATGCGGGCGAGGTGTGGAACCGCAACGGGTCCACGGCAAGCCAATCGACGATCCAGGTGAAGGTCACGCCGGGGGTCGGCGTGCGCGTCTTCACTCCGATCGGACCCGTGCGCGTGGACATCGGGTACAACCCGTATCAGGCGCCGAGCGGGCCGGCGTTCTTCAGCGCACAGCAGCGCGTGGGCGGTGAGGTGGAGCGCGCGCTGTACTGCACGAGTCCCGGGAACCGACTCGCGGTGACGCCCGGGTTGACGCTCCCCGGCGGGACGAGGCGCGCTACCGGTGCAGGCGGCCGGGGCCTGCCCGGCGACGTTCCAGCCGCCGCGGCGCGCCACGTTCCTCAGCCGTCTCACGTTCAACTTCTCCATCGGGCAGGCGTTCTAAGCCATGTCGCGCCGCCGAACCGTCGTCCTCGCGAGTGCCGCCACGCTGTTTGCGTTAGGCGGCCTGCTGGCGGGCGCGGTGGCGTTTGTGACGCAGACCGGCTGGGGGCGCGAACAGATTCGCACGCGCGTCATGGCCTTGATCAACAGCAAGGTCCAGGGGACGCTCTACATCGGGCACCTCGAGGGGTCGCTGTTCACGAACCTGGTCGTCGATTCGTTCGCCATTCGCGAGAAGAACGATTCGCTCTTCGTTGCCACCGGCCCGATTCACATCCGGTTCGACCCGCGCGACTTGCTCGATCGCCGCATCGTGGCATCGGAGGTGACGATCGAGCGGGCCTTCGTGCACATCCACCAGGATTCCACGAAGCAGTGGAACTATCGGCGGATCTTTCCGTCGGGGCCCAAGGGGCCGCCGAAGCCGGTGACGGTGCGCAACTTCGGCGACTACATCTTCGTGAACGCGGCGCGGGCGAAGGACGTCACCTTCCTCCTCACCATGCCGTGGCACCCGGACGACTCGCTCTCGGGCGCGCGCGCCGACAGCGCGGCGCGCGTCCAGATGGCGCGCACGGACAAGCACATCCGGCAGGTTGGGAGCCAGTACGAGGTGCAGCGGCGCTGGACCAACGGTCAGCTGCAACTCGGGCCGTCGCGCATCGATGACCGCGACGCGCTCGGGCGCCAGTTCGACGTGGTGCGCCTCGACGCCGACGAGTTCGACCCGCCGTTCAAGTTCCGGGAGGCGCGCGGGGCGCTGCGCAACAAGGGCGACTCGTTGTGGGCCGACATCTCGCACTTCCGCCTCCCGGGGTCGCGCGGGACGGCGAAGGGGAAGGTGTGGTGGGGGAGCGACCTTCCGACGCGCTACGACCTGACCTTCACCTCCGATTCCCTCTCCCTCGCCGACGTGGCCTGGGTCTATCCCACGCTGCCGACGACGGGCGGCGGGCGCATGACCCTGCACATCGGCAACGGTCGCGACCTGCGCCAGCTCGAGTACGCGCTGCGCGACATGGACGTGCGGACGATGAACTCGCGCCTGCGCGGCAACATGACCTTCGGGACGGGGGCTCCGGTCCTCATCGTGAAGGACATTGACCTGCGCGCGGACCCCATCGACTGGGTCCTGATCGAACAGTTCACGGGCGAGCCGCTGCCGTACCCGTTCAAGGGAGAGATCACCGCGACCGTTCAGGCCAGTGGCGGTCCGGTGAACCGGTTCGTCGTCGACCGCGGCGAATTCACCTGGCGCGACGGCAACGTGCCGGGGGCGGTGAATCGCGGGACGGTGAAGGGGACGCTCGACATCCTGGCGCCGGCTTTCACGACCTTTCGTGGCTTCGACGTGGCGCTGGCGCAGTTCGACTTGCGCACGATCCAGTTTGTGAATCCGGCCTTCCCGCGCTTCTTCGGCCTGATCTCGGGGACGGCGACGCTCGATTCGGTCTGGACCGACATCCGCTTCCGGAACGCCGACATCACGCATCGCTTCGAGGATGCGGAGCCCTCGCGCTTCACCGGCAACGGCCGCGTGACGATCGGCGAGACGTTGCTCACGTACGACCTCGCGGTCGATGCCAAGCCGCTGAGCCTGACGACGGTCGCCCGCGCCTATCCCGAGGCGGAGCTGATCTACAGGGGGACGTACACCGGGCCGTTGCGCCTGCAGGGCCAGGCCGATGACCTGGCGGTCGTCACGGAGCTCGTGGGGCCGCCGGGTCGGCTCGCCTACGATGGGCGCGTGGACGCCGATTCGGTCGGCGGCTACGGCTACACCGGGACGCTGCGTTTCAACGACCTCGACCTGCGCCTCCTGCTCGACACCGCGACCGTCCCGCATACCTCGCTCAACGGGACGATCGACCTCGACGTGCTCGGCGACTCGCTCCCCAATTGGGAGGGGCCGTTCGACCTCGCCCTCGACCGGTCGCTGGTCGACTCGGTGCGCGTGTACGCGGGGGCCCGTGCCCGCATGCGTTTCGGTGGCGGGCGGTTGCGGATCGACACGATGCACGTGGAAACCGCGCTGCTCTCGGCCACGGCGCAGGGCGGAATCGGGCTCATGCCTGGCATGCGCGACTCGCTGGCGTTCACCATCGCGGCCGACTCGTTAGGGGCGCTCCGGCAGTACCTGGTGCGGGCCAGTTCGGGTGACAGCGCCGCGTCGGCGTCGGCGCTGCGCGATTCGCTGGGGGCGGAGATCACCGGACGTGGCGTCCTCTCCGGTTCCATCGATTCGCTCGACGTGCGGGGGGCGCTCGACGTGCGTCGCCTCACCTACGCCACGTATGGCGCACGCGTGGCGCGCGTCTCGGCGGATCTCAAGCGTGTCGCACTTCCCGACATCAGCGGGACCGTCAACATCACGGCCGACACCCTCTCGCTGGGGGGCGTGGCCGTCTCGAGTGCGGGGCTCGACCTCGAGGTGCAGGGACGTTCTCGCGTGAACTTCGGCGTGCTGGCGACCTTGTCCAACGGCCCCGTGCTGGAAACGCGCGGGATGTTCGGCGTCTCGGGCGACACGACGCGCGTGGGGCTCGACGCCTTCCGCCTCGCGCTCGAAGGGCGCGCGTGGACGCTCCAACGACCGGCGACGCTATGGGCCGCGGGTGGTGCCTTCTCGGCCGACACGGTGCGCCTCCTCGGGAGTCGCGGCGGCGAGATCCTGCTGGCGGGGACGTCGACCGCCGACAGTGTGGTGCGCCTGCGCGCGCAACTCGACAGCGTCTCGATGGCCGACATGGCGAGCTTGTCTCAATCGAACCTCCCGCTCACCGGGTGGTTCTCCGCTCGGGTGGACGCCGAGGGGACGCGCTTGGCGCCGACCATGACGCTGACAGGGGCGATCGACGGGGCAAAGGTCGGGCAGGTGAACGTGGCGCGGGCAACGTTGCAGGGGACCTACGCGAATCGCCGCCTGCAGTTCGGTGCGGACCTGCTGCGCAACGACTCGACGGTCGTCACGCTGCGTGGCAATGCCCCCGTAGACCTGTCGCTCGTCCCGGTGGACCAGCGCCTGCTGCGCGACACGTTGCGGGTGGCGATGCGTGCCACGGAGCTCGACATGTCGGTGGTCGAGAGCTTCTTCCCGACGTTGACGAACGCCAAGGGGCGCCTGACCGCCGACATCTCGCTCGCCGGGACGAGCGATCGCTCGGCGCTGGAGGGGTTCCTCCGGCTCGACTCGGCGGCCGCGACGATTCCCGATCTCGGGATCCGGTTGCGCAACATGTACGCCGACCTGGTGGCGTCGCGTGACACGCTGCGCATCCGTCGCTTCTCGGTCGTGAGCGGCAACGAGCCGCGCGACTCGCTGTGGATGGGGGGATGGGTGGCGCGCCTCATCGACCAGGGGGGCGGGGCGGCGTTCGATGTGTCGTTAGGTGCGCGCGACTTCCAGGCGATCGCCAATCGGCGGGTGGCCGACCTGTCGCTCTCCGCCGGGTTGCGCCTGAACGGGACGCTCGACCGCTCGCGCCTGTCGGGGAACGTGACCGTCAACCGCGGGGTGATCGTGATCCCGCCGTTCACCGGGAAGCAGCTCATCTCGCTCGACGATCCGGAGCTGTACAACGTGGTCGACACGACGGTGTTTGCGAACCGGGCCCTGCTGCCGCGGACGCCGCCGGAGTTCGTCAACAACCTCACGGTCGACAACGTGCGCATCACGATGGGGCCCGACGTGCGCGTGCGATCGGAAGAAGCGGACATCAAGCTGGGCGGGGCGGTGAACGTGACGGTGGGCGAGCGGCGCGGCGGGAGTGCGCCGCAGCTCGCCCTTGACGGCGCGCTGCAGACGGAACGCGGATACTACCGGCTCGAACTCGGCGGGTTGGTGCAGCGCACCTTCACCGTGGAGGGCGGGGAGCTGCGCTTCCTGAACGAAACGGAGCTCAACCCGATCCTGAACATCAGCGCCCTGCACACGGTGCGGCAGATCTCGAGCAACTACGGCGGGCGCAACGACGTGCGCATTCGCGTGCGGGTGCAAGGCACGCTCATCCGCCCCAGCCTCCGCCTGGAAAGCGCCGATTCCTTGCAGCTCTCGGAGTCGGATCTCATCTCCTACCTGGTGGCCGGTGTGCCATCGTTTGGCCTCGGGGGGCAGCTGAGCGCCAATCGCTTCAGCGCCTCCTCGATCGCCCTCAGCACGATCTCGAGCTACATCTCGGCCAAGTTCTCGGGCGGCCTGTTCGACTACGTGAACATCCAGACCACCACCGGGGGGACGTCGACGCAGCAGCAGTCGCGTCAGGGGCTCCTCAATGGCGTGCAGTTCGGCATCGGGAAGCAGTTGGGCGAGCGTACGTTCCTGTCGCTCACGACCGGGTTGTGCAGGTTCGGGGCGTCGGGGGGACAGCTGAATCCGGTCTCCCTTGGCCGCTCGATCGGTGCGAAACTCGAGCAGCGCCTGTCGGCTGGCTATGGCTTCTCGTTCTCCCTGGAGCCGCCGCTCGACGAACTCTTCTGCTCCACCGGGACGGACCGCAGCTTCACCACCACGCGCCGCCAGTACGGCTTCGACCTCTTCCGCGCGTGGCGGTGGTAGACGTCCGGCGGGCGCTGTTGATCGTCAATCCTGCTGCTCGTCGTGGCGCCGCTGCTCTCGATGGGGTGGCACGCGTCTTTTCCCGCGCCGGCGTGCAGTGCACGATCCAGCAGACCGCGCACCGCGGGCACGCGGAAGCGATCGCACGGGCGCAGGCGCATGCGCACGACGCCGTTTTCACCCTTGGGGGTGATGGAACGGTGATGGAGGTGCTGCGCGCGCTCCTCGGTGACGCGACCCCGGTCGGGGTGATCCCAGGGGGGACGGGGAATCTCGTCGCGCGTGCCCTCGGGATCCCGATGTCGCCGGCGCGTGCGGCCTTCGCGCTGCTCGGCGGGGAGACGACGACCATCGATGTCGGGACGCTCGAGGACGGGCGGGTCTTCGCCTTCGCGGCGGGGATCGGGATCGACGCGACGATGATCGCCCGCACGAGCGCCGCGGCCAAGCGCCGGTTCGGCGTCCTGGCCTATGTCGTCGCGGCGACGCGGGCGACGCTGGCGCTCGATTCGTTCACCTTGCGCGCGACCGTGGACGGCGTGCCGCATACCTTTCGGGCGACGTCGGCCATGGTCGCCAACTTCGGGGCGGTCCTCGGCGGCCTCATCCAGCTGGGGCCGGGGATTTCCCCGAATGACGGAATGCTCGACTTGTGCGTCTTTTCCCCGGCGAGCGTCGGCGACGCGTTTCGCCTGGGATGGCGCCTCCTGCGCCACGATTTCGGCACCGATCCAGCCATGCACTTCCTCCGCGGCCGCACCCTGCACCTCGAGACCGATCCGCCCGGCGATACGCAGGCGGACGGCGAACTGCTCGCGCCGGGATCGTTGCGCGTGACGGTGGCACCGCGCGCCGCGCGGTTGCTCGTGCCGCGCGGAACCCGTTAGGCGCCGCGCGTGATCCCGACGGAACCGCGTGAGCGGGTGACGCCCGCGGGCGGCGGGGCGGTCGATCCCCTGGACACCCTGCTGTCCGGGCTCGAGCCGTCGGCCGCGGAGCGCGTGCGCGCGCTGGTGGAGCGTGGGCGTCGGCATGAGGCCCGCTTGCAGCTGCTGCAACAGATTGCCGCCGCACTGGCGCGCACGCTCGACGAGGATGAGATCCTCGAGGAGCTGGCGCGCGGGGTGCGGCGGGCGGTGGCGTGTGAGGGGGTCGTGGTATCGCGCGTCGACCTGGACCGGGCGCTGGTCGAGGTCGTCCACCACAGCGTGGGCGAGCACCTGGTGCCGGGGCGTGTGGCGCCACTGGGACACGGCCCGCTGGGCGAGGCGGCGCGGAGCGGCGTGGCGGTGCTCGTGTCGCCGTACGATCCCGCGCGCGCGCCGCTGGCGGCCGCCGACGACGTGGCGGCGGGGACGGCGGCCGGGGCGGTGCTCGCGGTGCCGATGATGCACGGGCGCCGCCTGCTCGGCGTGGTGGCCCTGCACGATCCGCGCGAAGACGCCTTCGACGGTGACGCGCGCGAGGTGATCGGGATGCTGGTGCGCCACGCGGCGGGGGCGCTCAGCAACGCCCGCCTGTTTGCCGACAGCGAGCGGGAGCGGCGCCAGAGCGAGGCGATGGCCGAGATCGCGCGCGCGGTGGGCGAGTCGCTCAAGATGGGCGAAGTGCTGCGCCTCATCCTGCGCCACGCGGTCGCGCTGCTGCAGGCGGAAGGGGCGTGCGTGGCGCTGCGCGAGGGGGAGTACCTCCACGTCGTGTCGGCGTTAGGCATCACCGAGGTGCTGTCCGGGGTGCACATGCCGATCGCCGGGAGCCTGAGCGGGCGCGTGGTGACGAGTGGCGCGGCGGTGGTGACCAACGACATCGCGGCGGAGCCCGATGTGCACCGCCCGACCGTGCGCCTGGTCCCGATCGCGCGATCGGTCATCGTCCCGCTCATGACCGCGCGCGGCATCCTCGGCGTGATCGCCGTCTACAATGGCCCGGCCGACTTCACGACCGACGATGCGCGGGTCCTGCAGCGGCTCGCCGACCAGGTGGCCGTGGCCGTCGTGAACGCCCGGTTGTACGAGGACGTGCGCGACGCCACGCGCGAGTGGTCGGCCGCCTTCGACTCGATCGGCCTCGGCATGTGCCTGGTCGACGACGAGGGCAAGATCACGCGCTCCAACTCGCGGGCGTTGCAGCTCACGGCGGATCCGTCGCTGCGCATCCTGATGGGGCGCCCGTTCTACGACACGGTCCTGGGCGCACACCCCGAGGCCGATGGCGATCCGCTCGCCCGCGCCATCGAGGACGGGATGCAGTCGCGCACGGTGTGCGAGGGGGTGAACGGGCGCTGGCTGGAGATCATGGCGGTCCCGCACCCCAACGGCGGCGCCATCGTCACCTTCGACGACGTCAGCACGCAGCGCGCCGTGTGGGATCGCCACCGGCTCATCGTCGAGGCGTCGGCCGACGCGCTGTGCACGCTCGATCGCGAGGGGCGGGTGATCTTCGCCAATCCGGCGGCCCGCGCCCTCTTTGCCCGCGACGACCTGACCGGCGCCTACTGGAGCGACCTGGTGCTCCACGAGATGGCCGACGAGGCGCGCGTCCACGTGCAGCTGGCGGCCGCCGACTCGCCGCAACGGCACGAGTACGTCGTGGTGCGCGGCGATGGCGAACGGCGCGTGGTCACGGCGGCCCTCGCCCCGGTGCATGAGCGTGAGGCGGTCGCCCTGGTCGTGGCCTCGTTGCACGACGTGACCGACGAGCGGCGCGCCCGCGAGGCGGTCACGAGCTCCGAGGCGCGCTACCGGCAGCTCTTTGATTACGCCACCGACGCGGTGCTCACGCTCAACCTCACCGGGGCCATCACCTCCGCCAACCCGGCGGCCTGCGAGGTGTTCGACACGCCGGGCGAACTGCTCCTCGGGCGCCATTTCCACCCGTTCCTCGCCCCGGGCGATGTCGACCGGGTGACGACCTTCCTCCGCGACGCCCGGCACGGCGAGCCGCGTCCGTGGGAATGCACCGTCGTCAGGCGCAACGGCTCGCCGAGGACGCTGGCCATCACCGCCATCCCCATGCGTGAGGGGCGCGCCGTGATCGGCCTGCTCCTCGTGGCGCGCGACGTGAGCGAGGAGCGGGCCCGTGCCGACGTGCTGCATCGCAGCGAGGCACGCTACGCCCTGCTCGTCGAGTCGGCCTCCGATGCCATCTTCACCGTCGACGAGGAGGGGAACTTCACCTCGGTGAACCGCGCCTTCGAGGCGGCCACCGGGCAGGGACGCGACGCGATCACGGGGCACCACTTCACCGCGATGCTCGACCCGCGCGACCGCGAATCCATCTGGGAGCTCTTCGTCGCGGTCCTGCACGGCGAACGGGAACTGCGCGAGATCCGCTACCTCGACGCCACGGGGCGGTCACGCTGGGGATCGTTGATCGCCTCGCCAATCGTCGAACGCGGGCGGGTGACCGGGGTCATGGGAGTCGTGCGCGACGTCACCAGCGAGAAGCGCCTGCTCGACGAGCTGCTGCGCCGCGAGCGACATGCCTCGGTGGGGCAGCTCCTGGGTGGGGTCGTGCATGAGCTCAACAACCCGCTCTCGGCCGTCCTTGCCTTCAGCGAACTCCTGATCGACGAGCACGATGCCACCACGGAACCGTCGCAGCGGGAGGGGTTGGAGACCATCCGGCGCGAGGCGGAACGTGCGGCGCGCGTCCTGCACAACCTCCTCGATCTCACGCGCGAGCGCCCGTTGCAGCTGGCTGCCGTGCGGCTGGCGGAAGTCGTGACGCGGGCCCTCGACGTGCGGCGCTACGCGCTCGGCTTGGCGGGCGTGACCCTGGTCGAGGAGCTGCCGGCCGACCTTCCGGTTACCTGGGGCGACCCGGCGCGCTTGCAGCAGGCGGTGCTCCACCTGGTCACGCGCGCCGAGCATGCGATGCGCGAGTGGCGCGGGATGAAGCGCCTCTCGCTGCGTCTCTCGCGGGTCGCCAACGCGCTCGTGCTCGTGGTCGAGGACTCCGGCCCCGGGATCGCCGCGGCCGACCTCGAGCGGCTGTTCTCGCCAGGGGTCACGATGCGTGAGGGGCTCGACCTCGCCGGGTTGGGGCTGGCGGTCGCCGAGGGGATCGTGCGCGAGCACGGCGGGCGCATCCACGTCGATTCGACCCCGGGCGATGGGGCGACCTTCGTGGTCGAGATCCCGATCACCCCCGCCCCGGACGAGGCGCCGCCAGTCCGCATTGGGGCGCCCGACGAGGGCGACGCGTCGTCGCTCGACATCCTCGTCGTCGACGACGAGCCGGCGATTCGCGCCGCGCTGGCGCGCATGCTCGAACGACTGGGCCACCGGGTCACGCTCGCGGCCGACGGCGAGGAGGCGCGTCGCGCCGTCGAGGCGCTGCCCTTCGATCGGATCATCCTCGACTTGCGCATGCCGCGGTTAGGGGGCGAAGCCCTCTTCGCCGAGCTCAAGGCGCGCCGTCCCGACCTGGTCCCGCGCGTGGTCTTCCTGACCGGCGACCTCGAGCGCGAGGCCGCCCAGCAACTCGCGCGCGACAGCGGACTCCCCGCGCTGTGCAAGCCGTTCACGCTCGACGACGTGCGACGCGCACTCGCGGGGACCGCCGCTCCGAAGCCGTGACCAGGGGGCGGACGCCATGGCCGACCTCCTGATCGTCGACGACGAGCCGATGCTCGCCGAGAGCTACGGGCGCTTCCTCGAACGCGCCGGGCACACGGTGCGCCTGGCGACGTCGGGTGAAGGGGCCCTCGCGGCGTGGCGCGAACGACGTCCCGACGTGACGTTGCTCGACCTGCGCCTGCCGGACATGACGGGGTTCGATGTGTTCGCCCGCATCCGCGACGAGGCGCCCGTGGTGATCATGATCTCGGGCCACGCCGACGTGCCGCTCGCCGTGCGAGCCGTGCAGGAGGGGGTGGAGAACTTCCTCACGAAGCCCGTCGAACTCTCGCACCTCGGCGTCGCGCTCGACCGCGCACTGGAAAAGGTCCGGCTGCGGCAGTTGTCGCGCTACCTCACGGCGCGTCGCTCGACCGGCGGGAGCCTGGCGATCGGGTCGTCACCGCGCATGCGCGAGCTCGCCGGCCAGGTCGAGCTGCTGGCCGCCAGCGAACGCACGACCGTCCTCTTGTTAGGCGAGAGCGGGACGGGGAAGGGGCGGATCGCCGAGCTCATCCACGCCCATTCGCCGCGTGCCAACGGGCCATTCGTGGAGGTGAACTGCGCGGCGCATTCCAGTGAAGCGCTGGACGCCGAGTTGTTCGGGGCGGAGGACGTCGCACGTGGCAGCTGGCGGGCCGGATTGCTGGAGGTGGCCACGGGGGGCTCGCTCTTCCTCGACGAGATCGGGGCACTCCCCGCGCCGCTGCAGCCCAAGCTCCTGCGCGTGCTGGAGGGGAAGTCCTTCCGGCGCGTCGGCGGGACGCGCGAGATCGCCGTCGACGTGCGCATCATCGCCGCGACCAACCAGGACCTCGTCAACGAGGTCAACGCCGGGTCGCTGCGCGAGGACCTGTACTATCGGCTCAGCGTCATGCCGCTCACGCTCCCTCCGCTGCGCTCACGCTCGCGCGAGGACCTGGTCGAGCTGATCGCGCGCCTCATGGATGAGCTGATACCACACCTGCCCAACGCGCCGCGCACGGTGAGCGAGGAGGCACTCGACGCCCTCCTGCGCTACGCCTGGCCGGGCAACATCCGTGAGTTGCGCAACGTGCTGGAGCGCGGCATGATCGTGGGGCGCGGGGCGTCGCTCCTGGAACTGCAATCGCTTCCGGTCGACGTGCGTGGCGCGGCACCTGGCGGGTCCGTGGCGGACCGGCTCGAGGGGCAGTCGCTCGCGGAGGTCGAGCGCGGGCACATCGAGCGCACGCTGCGACTGCACGACGGCAATCGTACGCACGCCGCACGCGCGCTCGGGATCTCCCGGGCGACGCTCATCAAGAAGATCAAGGAATACGGACTCCCCGTCGCGACGGGGTGACCGAACGAGCGAGGGATGCCATGAGCACGCAGCAGCACGAGCGCGACGCGATGATTTGCCGGGCCTGCGGAAACGAGGAACGCGCCTCGGAAGGCTATCCGTGCAACGACTGCGGCACCTTCATCTGTGTCATCTGCAACATGAAGGGGATCACGCAGTGCAGGACGTGCGCGGCGGCGGCCTCGGCGGCGGGCGCCGCGCCTAACGTGCCCCCGTCACCCCCAGGCTGACCCCGGGCGGCGGGATCACCCGCGCCCCCCGTATCAGGAGACCATCGCCCCCGCGGGCGTCGGGGCGACGAACTGCGGTGGGGCGGCCCGTACCATCAGTCCCACCTCGGCACGCGGCGTCTCGTCGAGCGCGATGCGCATCGTGTAGGCCCCCGACTCATCGAGCGGGAGGTCGATCGCGGCGATGAGCGGCAGGTCCATCTCGACCGCCAGCGGCGGGACCCCCTCGACGTCGAGCTGGCCGTCCGACGACCAGAGCTCGACCCCACTCGGGTTGACCCAGCGCAGGTTGACGTTGTGGCGTCCCACGTCGGCGGCGCCCCCCTTGAGCCGCACCACGAGGTGCGCCCGCGGATGTATGGCGGGAAGTTGTCCGACCTGCACGGCATCGAAGACGCCGAGGATGTTGAGCTTCCCTTCCTGGGACAGGTTCGCCGCGTCGGCGAAGAGTGCGAAGGAGACATGCATCCCGAAACTTAGGGAGGGCGTCTAGCTTTCGGCATGGCTGTCAGCGCGTCTGGAGTCGTCGCCTCGGGCGACGTGGTGCCGTCGGAGGCCGAGGCGCGGTGGGTGACCGACCTCCTCCTCCTCCTGATGGCAACCATCTGGGGGATCAACTTCTCGGTCCTGAAGTACGGGACGCAGTACATCGCCCCGCTCGCCTTCAATGGCGCCCGCATCCCGATCGCCGCGGCAGCCCAACTCGGGATCGCAGGTGCGATGCGGCTCGAGCGCGTACCGCGCCGCGTCCTGTGGCAGCTCCTCCTGCTCGGGATGCTGGGGAACGGCGTGTACCAGATCCTCTTCATCTTGGGGATCGTGCGCTCGCGCGTGGCGACGGCGGCGCTCATCGTGGCGTCGACGCCGGCGTTCGTCGCGATTCTCGGACGCCTGCTGGGCACGGAGCGGTTGACGTCGCGGCAGTGGGGCGGGATCGCCCTGCAGATCGTCGGGTGCTCGACCGTGGTCATGGGGTCGGCGCGAGGTGGGGCCGGTCACGATTCCCTGGCGGGGGGGATGCTCCTGCTCGGGGCATCCCTCAGCTGGGCCGTGTATTCGGTGGCCCTCAAGCGGGTCTCGACGCAGGTGCACGCGTTGCAGCTCGGGGGCTACACCATGCTGGGCGGGGCCATGATCACCTGCGTGATCGCCGCCCCCGCCATTCTGGCCACGCCGTGGACGAGTCTCCCCCTCGGCGTGTACGCGGCGCTGTTCTACTCGGCCATCCTGGCGATGGTCTTCGCGTACATGTTCTGGTATCGTGGCCTGCGCATCCTCGGGCCCACCCGTACCGCGGTGTACTCCAACTTGCAGCCGATCATCGCGGCGATCGTCGCGTACCTCGCCTTCCGTGAGGTGCCGACGTTCCCACAGGTGATCGGAGCGTCGTTCGTGATCTCCGGCCTGCTGCTCACGCGTCGGTAGCACGCGTCGTCCCACTTCTCGCCTGCCGACGCCATGAAGCTCGTCTTGTTCGACATCGACGGTACGATCCTCTCCACCGAAGGGGCAGGGCGGCGCGCGATGGAAGGGGCGCTCGTCTCGGCCTTCGGGACCCCGGGGGCGCCGGGGTATCGCTACGATGGCAAGACCGACGTGCAGATCGTGCGCGAACTCATGCGCGAGGCGGGGATGGACGACTCGGCGATCGAGGCGCGCCTGCCCCAGGTGCTCGACGACTATCTCGTGCGCCTGGAACAGGAGCTGGCGGACGCTTCGTTGCGCGTGCTGCTGTATGACGGCGTGCTAGCGCTGCTCGAGGCGCTCGAGGCGCGCGACGACCGGGAGATCGGGCTCCTGACGGGCAACGTGGCGGCGGGGGCGGAGCGCAAGCTGCGCGCCGTCGGGATCGACCCACAGCGGTTCCGCATCGGAGTGTTTGGGTCGGATCACGAGCATCGACCGGCGCTTCCCGGCATCGCACTCGAGCGGTCGCGCGCGGCGCTGGACGCGTCGCTCTCGGGCGATCGACTGGTGATCATCGGTGATACCCCGGCCGACATTGCGTGCGGGCGCGGGGTGGGGGCGCGCGCGATTGCCGTCGCCACCGGCCACTACTCCGTCGACGATCTTGCCGCGCACGCCCCGGCGGCGGTCTTCGCCGACTTGCGCGACACGGCGGCGGTGATGCGCGCCATCGACGATGCGTGAAGTCGAGTTGAAGGCGGTCGTCCCCGACGAGGCGGAGGCGCGCCGACGGCTGCTGGAGGCCGGCGCGATCCTCGTGTTCGAGGGGACGATGAGCGACCGTCGCTACGATACCGCCGATCGGGCGCTCACCGCGCGCGACCACGTGTTGCGGCTTCGCGTGCAGCGCGACGCCGCCGGCGAGCGCGCCGTCGTCGAGTTCAAGGGATCGGCCTCGATCGTCGACGGCTTCAAGATTCGCGAGGAGACGGGGACCTCGGTCGGCGACGCGGAGGCGTTCGATGGCATCCTGCGATCGATGGGATTCCAGGTCACGCGGGAGATCGACCGCGAGGTCGCGGTCTTCGCCGCCGCTGGCGCGACGGTGCGCCTCGAGCGCTACCCTCGCATGGACCTCCTGGTGGAAGTCGAGGGGGAGCCGGCGCACATCGAGTCGGCGATTGCGCTGCTGGCGCTGCCACGCGCGGGCTTCACCGCCGAACCGTTGATCGCGTTCGTCCTGCGCTTCGAGGCGCGGACCGGTGAGCGCGCCGCGATCTGTCGGCGCGAGGTGGCCGGCGATTTCCGGTATCGTCTCGATGACGCCTGAGCGCGAGGGGCGACTCGCCTTCCGGGCCGGCGCGGTGTCCGGGCGCTGGCGCGGGCGCGATCTCGCCGGCGCGGTCACGCTCTTCGTGGAGCAGGACGAGGTTGTCGTCCGCCTCGAGGCGACGGGGGACGAGGTCGCGGTCGCGCTGCCGCAGCTCACCGGGGCGGCGTGGCGCGCCGGGGTCCTCTGGTTGCACCTGCCGGATGAGGAGTTGCAGCTCTCGGACGGCGAGTCGCTCGACCGCGCCTGGTTCGCCGTGTCGCAGCGGGCCTGCGCCCTCCCCGAGGTCGCGCGCGCCATGCGCGCCCTCCGTGCCGAGTCGGCCCGGCATGCGATGGCACGCGAGCGCTTCTTCGCCCCGCTCCTGCAGGCGCGCCGACGCCTCGAGGGCGATGAGCCGGTCGATTGGCGCGTCGCCAGCTTCGACGCCGACGCGCTAGCCGAGCGGTTGCGCGGTACGCTGGCGGCGCTGGCGCTCGAGCGTCACGCGGAACGACCGCCGCATCGACGCGCTCTCGAGGCCGGCCTTCTCGATGCCTGTGACGCGCTCTTCGCACAGCTGCGGCGCGTGAGCGACGCCGGTCGTGCGGTGCACGAAGCGCCCGACGCGCACCGGTTCGTCGAGTGGCGGGCGTGGGCGGCGCAGCTGCGGGCGCTCTTCGTGCATGCCGACCAGGCGTGGCAGGCGATGACCGAGGTGCTCGCGGAGGGCGATCGCGGACATTTCCTGACGTTCGAGCGATGATCGGTCGGGGAATCCCTCTCAGCAAAGTGCCATCCGGTTTGCAGTATTCCGCGCCATGGTCGTAGGCCTCGGGATGGACCTCGTCGAGGTGGAGCGAGTCGTGCGAATGCTGGAAAAGGAAGGGCAGCCGGTGACGACGCGCCTGCTCACCGAGGGGGAGTGGGCGTACTGTGCCCGCATGCATACGCCGGCGGAGCACGTGGCGGCGCGCCTGGCAGCCAAGGAGGCCGCGTTCAAGGCGCTGTCCGGGACGGAAGACGCGCGGGGAATCGGCTGGCGCGAGATCGAGGTCAGCCACGACGACCATCGGCGCCCCGTGCTCACCTTCCATGGAAGGGCGGCGGCCCGAGCACGCGAACTGCAGATCTCGCGGGCGCTGCTCACGCTGACCCATTCGCACCACACGGCGGGCGCCGTCGTCATTCTGGAACGGGACGGCTAGCCGGCGATGCCTTGTGCCGATAGTTTTACTCGGAATACGGTTGAGAATCATTCTCAACCGTGTGAGAGATGGGGAGACCGACCGTCGCCCCGTTTGCCATCACCTGACCTCCACCGGCCCGCGCCCGCCCCTCGCCTGACGAGACAAGCGATCGCAAGCCGGCGTGCCCCTTCTGCGCTGAACCCCTTCGCCGTGACTGGTTTTCATCGTTGGTCGGCCCGAGTTGCCGTCGCGCTGGGACTCCTGGCCGTGGTCACTTCGACCGGCGCCACCCAGGAGCGACCGGCCAAGCGCCTGTCGAGCATCGTGGGCGTCGCGGTCGAGGAGTATGCCAAGGCGATCGATGCGCAGGGGCGCCTCATCTCCGACATGGAGTACGAGGAAGCGGTCTCGTTCCTGGCCGATGCGCGTGAGGTCGCGCAGCGACTGAGCGGCGACAAGGTGGGGATGACGCAGGCGCTGCTCGATTCGCTCGCCGCGGCCGTGCAGGCCAAGCGCCCGCCGGCCGAGCTCGCGCTGCTGCACGAACGCTTCAACGGGTCGTTAGGCGCCGATGGTGCGCTCGACCTCCCGACGCGCCCCGTCGACCTCGGCGCGGGACGCGCGATTTACGAGCAGCAGTGCGCGAAGTGCCACGGCGTGACGGGACAGGGAGACGGGCCGCAGGCGGCCGGGATGACCCCGCCGCCTCCCAAGCTGGGTGATCCGGTCACGATGCGCGATGTCTCGCCGGCGCTCATGTTCCGCATCGCTTCGGTGGGGATCGCCGGCACGTCCATGAAGGGGTTCGCCGGCGAACTCTCGCCTGACGACCGCTGGAACGTCATCTCCTACATCAATTCGCTGCGCGCCCCTGTCACCGTCGCCCCGGGAGAGGGGATCTACGCACAGCGTTGCGCGGGTTGTCATGGCGCCGGCGGTGCGGGCGACGGTCCCCTGGTCGCTGCCCTCAGCAAGATCCCGGTCGACCTCAACTCGTTTGCATGGCAGGCCGAACGGAGCGACGCGCAGGTCATCGAGGCGATCCGTGCGGGGGTGAAGGGGACGGCGATGCCGCCCACGCGCGACCTGGACGACGCGGAGTACGCGCAGCTCGTCGCGCACGTACGCTCGCTCTCGCTGCGCAATCCGGCCGCGCAGGCGGAAGCGTCCAGCGATTCGCTGGACGGGGCGGGGGTGTCCAAGAAGGTCATGGCGATCCTCGACGAAGCGCTAACCGCCGCCCGCGGCGGGCGCCGGAGCGAGGCAGGCGACCTCGCCTTCGATGCGTACATCGCGTTCGAGCCGCTCGAGACGCCTGCACGTGCCCGCAATCCCGGGTTGGTGGCCACCATGGAGCGCCACTTCGCCGACTTCAAGGGCGCCGTGAAGGCCAACGACGCACGCTCGGCCGAACGTGCGCGTGATGCGATCGCGGCCGGGATGCCGGAGATCATCGCGATGACGAAGCCGGCCACCGGCTTCTGGGGGGCGTTCTTCCAGTCGTTCCTGATCATCCTGCGCGAGGGGTTCGAGGCGATCCTGGTCATCGGAGCGATCGTCGCTTTCCTCATCAAGACGGGGAACCGGAAGCGGCTGCGCGACATCTGGATCGGCGTCGGGGCCGCGCTGGCGGCGAGCGCCGTGACGGCGGTGATCCTGGCGACGGCACTCAAGGCGCTGCCGGCCACGCGCGAGATCATCGAAGGGGCGACGATGCTCATCGCCGTCGCGGTGCTCTTTTCCGTGAGCTACTGGCTGATCTCGAAGGTCGAGGCGGCCAAGTGGCAGGCGTTCATTCGCGACAAGGTGAACACCGCGCTGAGCCATGGCGGCGGGACGGCGCTGACGGTGGTCGCCTTCCTGGCGGTGTATCGTGAAGGGGCCGAGACCGCGCTCTTCATGCAGGCGCTCTTTGCCGAGGGGGCGGCGATCCCGCTCTCGCTGGGGATCGCGGTCGGCTTCGTGGTGCTGTCGATCATCTTCACGCTCTTCCATCGGTACGGCGTCAAGATCCCGCTCCGGCCGTTCTTCGCCGTGACGAGCGCGCTGCTGTACTACATGGCCTTCGTCTTCATGGGGAAGGGGATCCGCGAGCTGCAAGAAGGGAACGTCGTTCCCATCACCATCCTCCCGGGGTGGCCGTCGGTTGAGGGCATGGGGATCTTCCCGAGCGTGGAGACGGTGCTGGCGCAGCTCGCGCTCGTGGCCCTGTTCGTCTTTGCGCTGGCCAAGACCTTCTGGCCACGGCGGTCGGTCGCGCTGCCGACGGTGCCGCCGTCGCGCCGCCCGGTGAGCGAGCCGATCGAGGACCGGGTGCGCGAGCTGGAGCGCAAGGTCGAATCGATCGAGCAGGCGGTGGGGAACGAAGGGATCAACCGTTAGGCATTCGACCGTCCAACGCACGACGCCCGCGGCATCTCGCCGCGGGCGTCGTCTTGTCTGGACCCTGCATGGCGCTGCCCCCAGGTGTTGCGGGCGAGCGGATGAGCGTGTGCGCCGCCGTGCGCGATGGACTCAGGCCGTGGCCGCGTAGATCCCAGGTCGCCCGGGGCCCGTGCGGGAGCGCATCACCATCACGACGACGCCGATGGCGGCGATCGTGAGGCCGATGACCTGCGCTGCGGTGAGCGGACCGAAGAAGCGGTCGTCCTTGGCGCGGAAGAACTCGACGATGAAGCGCTCGATGCCGGCGAGGACGCAGTACATCCCGAACAGCCATCCCTCGGCGTGCTTGTGATCGCGGAAGCGCCAGATGATGAGGAACATCACCAGCGCCATGCCGGTCTCGTAGATCTGCGTGGGGTGCACGGCCAATACGGTATCGGGCGTTGCGCCTGGCGGGATCGGCGTGCCGAACAGGCGGTTCATGATCCCGGCGGTGCTCGGCGGTGCCCCCTCGGGGAAGGCGACGGCGAAGCGCGAGTCCCACGGACGCCCGTAGTCGTCACCGACCGCCCAGCATCCGGTGCGCCCGACGGCGTAGCCGGCGGCGATCGCCGGTCCCGCGACGTCGCTGAAGCGGGCGAACGAGAGCTTCTTTCGCGTGATGTACAGCCAGCAGAGGAAGACGCCCCCCATCAATCCGCCCCAGAAGACGAAGCCCGCGCGCGTGAAGAAGTCGCGCCAGTCGTGCGTGATGACGAGGATGTAGTAGAGCTTTCCGCCGAGCAGCATCCCCATGACCGAGGCGAAGACGATGTCGGGGATGGCCTGCGACTCGAGCTCATGCCCACGGCGCGTGAGTTCGTGCTGCGTGACGATCTGCGAAATCATGAACCCCATCAGCACGGCAATCCCGAACCCGGTGAGCGAGAGCGGGCCGAGGTTGATCTGCCAGGGGTGATGTACGATGTGATCCATGGACGCGGTGCGCGATGTGTCGAATCAGCCCGCGAGGCCCGGAAGGGGCAGCGCGGCGTGTGCATTGAGGGTCCAGTCGCTCGACGTACCCCGCTCGGCGTGGAAGAGTGCGGCGCGGGCGATCATGGCAGCGTTGTCGGTCGCCAGGCGCGACGACGGTGCGTACACGGTCGCCCCGAGGTCACCAAGTCGCCGTTGCATCGCCTGCACGAGCGCGCGGTTGCAGGCCACGCCGCCGCCCAGTACCACGCGGCGGCGTCCGTGCTCCCGCGCCGCACGATACGTCTTCTCTACGAGCGTGTCTACCAGCGCGTCCTGAAAGGCGCGCGCGATGTGCGGCGCCTCGACGGCCAGGTCCGCGGCGTCGCGCACGGCGTGCAACACCGCCGTCTTGAGGCCACTGAACGAAACGTCGTAGAAATCGGCGTCGCCGGGATGCTGGTCCCGTCGCAGCATCGGGCGAGAGAAGCGAAGGCGTGACGGATCGCCCGTGGCCGCGAGCTGCTCGATGGGACGTCCGCCGGGATACGGGAGGCCGAGCAGCTTCGCGACCTTGTCGAAGGCCTCACCCGCCGCGTCGTCGCGCGTGGCGCCGAGCAGGCGATACGCCCCCCACTCGGCGACGTCGAGCAGGAGCGTGTGTCCCCCTGAGACGAGCAGGGCGGTGAACGGGGGGACCGCGTCGGCCGACTCGAGGGAGGTGGCGAAGAGATGCCCTTCCATGTGGTGCACGCCTAACAACCGCTTCCCGGAACCCAGGGCGAGTCCCTTGGCGTAGCTCACGCCCACCAGGAGTGCCCCCACCAGCCCGGGGGCGTGGGTGACCGCGATGGTGTCGACGTCGGCGAGCGAGCATCCGGCCTCGTGCAGCGCCTGGTTGACGACCGGGACGACGGCGGTGAGGTGGGCGCGCGAGGCGATCTCCGGCACGACGCCGCCGAAAATGCGATGAACATCCTGCGAGAGGATCACCAGCGACTGCAGTTGCACGGCGTCGCCGCGACCCTCGATGACGCTGGCCGAGGTCTCGTCGCACGAGGTCTCGAGCGCGAGGATGCGCATCAGGCGCTCCGCGCGTTGGCGCCGCAACAGGGATGGGAGCGCCCGGTCGTCCGCGCGACGGCGCGTCCGCTCACGGCGCGGCCGACTCGTTGACGCCGAGCAGTTGCGCGACGACAGCCCGGTTGGCGGCCGAGTCCCAGTTGTCTGCACCGAGACTGAGCTTGCGGATGCGCCCGTCGCGTCCGATGAGGAAGGTGGCCGGGATGCCCTGCGTCTGGAACGCCTGCTCGATCTTGCCGGTCCCTTCGTGCAGGATCTCGAAGGTGAGCTTGTGCTCGGCGACGAAATCGAGCACGCGCTGCTCGTAGCCGGGATCGTCGACGGCGACCGCGACGACCTTGAGGCCCGCGTCGCGGTAGCGATCGTACAGTCGCTGGATGCTCGGCATCTCGATGACGCACGGGCCGCACCAGGTCGCCCAGAGGTTGATCAGGACGACCTCGCCCTTGTAGTCGGCGATGCTCTTGGTGCGCGCCGAGCCGTCGAGCGTGGCGGCGTGGAACTCGGGCGTCCGTGCCCCCACGCGCACCTGCTCGACGGCACTGCCGCCTAACGTTGCACTGTACACTAGCCCCGCGCCGAGCAGTGCGACGATGAGCCCGACCACCTGCCACTGGCGAGCGGTACTCACACCGACTCCTGGCAGAGCCCGCGCAACGCCGCGATCTCCGCCTTGGGGTCCTTGGCGGCGAAGATCGCGTTGCCGGCCACGAAGGTGTCGGCACCCGATCGCCAGCAACTGGCGATCGTGTCGCGCGAGATGCCGCCGTCGACCTCGATCATCGCCGTGCGGTTCCCGGCCTCATCGAGGAGGGTGCGTGCCTGGCGGATCTTGTCGAGCGACCGCGGGATGAACTTCTGCCCGCCGAAGCCCGGGTTCACGGACATGATGAGGATCATGTCCACGTCGGCGGCGACATCGACGAGCGTGGCCACCGGGGTCGACGGGTTGATCGTGACCCCCGCCTTGCACCCCAACTCGCGGATGCGCGCGACCTGTCGGTGCAGGTGCGGGGCCGTTTCCTGGTGGATGGTGATGATGTCGGCGCCGGCCTTGGCGAACGAGTCGAAGTACTTCTCCGGCTCGAGCACCATCAGGTGGGCGTCGAGCGGCATCGTCGTCAGGCGCCGGCAGGTCTCGATGACCTTGGCACCATACGTGAGGTTGGGGACGAAGCAACCATCCATGACGTCGATGTGGATCCAGTCGGCGCCGCCGGCTTCGCACATGGCGATCTCGTCGCCCAGGCGGGCGAAGTCAGCGCTGAGGATGGACGGGGCGATGCGGACTTTCATGGCGTGCCTGCGACGCGAAGCGTGATGGTCGTGCCGGCCGCCACGGAGGCGCCGGCGGCGGGTGATTGGCTCACCACCGCCCCCCGGGGGAGGGTGGAGTCGGGGTCGTGGTCGGGGGGGGCGGTGACCAGGCCAAGCTGGGCGAGCAAGGCCGCGGCGGACTCGAAGTCCTGTCCCACCACGTCGGGCATGGTGAGCTGGGCGGGGCCGGCGCTCACGATGAGGTCGACCCTCGTCCCGAGCGGGACGACCTGCCCATCCGACGGATTGGAGCCGAGCACGAGGCCCCTCGCCGAGTCGGACGGCTGCTCTTGCAGCTGCCCCAGCTGCAACCCGGCCTTCTTGAGTTCGCGCTCGGCGTCCTCGCTCGCGAGGCCGACGAGCGCCGGGATCGTTGCCCGTTGCTGGCCGGCGCTCACGTCCAGCGAGATCGTCGTGCCGGGGGCGACGACGCTCCCCGCCGGCGGGTTCTGTGCGAGGACAGTGGACTTGGGGGCGTCGGCCGAAAAGCGGGATTCGCCTAACGAAACCTTGAGGCCGAGACCGGAGAGTCGGCGCTGGGCATCGGCCTGCGTGAGCCCGACCACGCCGGGAATGGTGATGTCGCCCAGCGCGATGTCGTCCGGGAGCACCACGAAGGCGATGAACAGGTAGGCGAGAAGAAAGCCGCCGGCCGCCATCGCCAGGTGCTGGAGCCACGCGCTGACGCGACGGGTGGGCTTCACCCGGCGCTCCGTCGCAGGCGTGCGGCGAATGCCCCGTCGGCGCCGTGGCGCTGGGGAATCACCCGCAGCATTCCGGCATCGATCGTCGACTCGGGGACCGTCCCCGCCGGAGGCGGCTCCAACTGAAAGTCGGGATGCTCGGCCAGGAACTGCGTCACCTGCGCGTCGTTTTCCTCGGGCTCCAACGAGCAGGTGCTGTAAATGAGCAGGCCGCCCGCGCGCACGAGGGCGGCGGCTGCGCGCAGGATGGCGCGCTGGGCCGCCCCACTCACGGCAAGGTCGGAGACCCGGAGGCGCCAGCGGGCATCAGGGTGCCGGCGGAAGGTCCCCGTGCCGGTGCATGGCGCGTCGACGAGTACCGCATCGACGGCGCTGAGCGCGGTCTCTCTCGCGTCGGTGGCCACGAGCGTGACGTTGCGGGCGTCGAGCCGCTGGACGTTCTGCCGCATGCGCTCGAGGCGCGCGGGCGAGCGATCGCACGCGATGACAACCGATGCCGTGCGGGCCAGCTCGAACGACTTGCCGCCGGGGGCCGCGCACAGGTCGATGACCGTGGCGCCCGGCGGGATCGCCGCATAGCGCGTGACGAGCGTGGCGGCCGGATCCTGTACGAAGAACAGCCCCTGACGAAAGGCACCGACCTCCGCGAGGGCGACGTGCCCCGCGACGGCGAGTCCGTCCTCGACGAGCGGGGCATCCTCCACCTGGACGCCCGATCCCTCGAGCGTGGCCTCGAGTTGCTCGCGCACGAGCCCCCACGGCCGCAACACCATCGGCGCCTCGGTGTTGTTCATGTCGAGAAGCGCACGCGTCTCGTCCATTCCCCACCGTTCGGCCCATCGGGCGACGAGCCAGCGCGGATGCGACCCCTGCAAGGCCAGTTGATCGATCGGGTCGAGGCCAGCGGCGCTGGGCGACGGCGTCTCATCCTCGCGCTCGCGATCGACACGACGCAGCACGGCGTTCGCGAGCTTGCTGGCCCCGATGCCGTGCCGCCGCTTGGCGAGTTCCACGCTCTGGGCGATGGCCGCGTAGGGCGGGACGGAGCGCATGTGCAGGAGCTGGTAGACGCCGAGCCGCAGGATGTCGGTGAGGTCGGCGTCGAGGCGCGCGAGCCCGCCGCGCACCCGGTCGGCGAGATACGCGTCGAGCAGGGCACGGCGCCGCAGGGTGCCGTAGACCAGCTCCTGGACCCAGCGCCGGTCGCGGGCGTCGAGCCCGGATGCCCGTCGGTCGAGCGCGGCGTCGAGCAGGTCGCCTCCCCGCAGGTCGGCCATGATGTCGGCGGCCGCCACGCGCGCGTCGGTCACCCCACCCCGGAGCAGGGTGGAGCCGCGGGCACGCGAACCGTCGGTTGGAATCATGCGAAAAAGATAGTCGGTCCGAGGGAGGGACGAGGTGGGGCGAATCACCCCATGGGCGTCATGCACCGGGAAGGGTGGCGCACCGTGGGCCCTATCTGTCGCGCCGGGCGCCGCACGATTCCCGCACGACGAGTTCGCATGACAGCCGCGTGTCGCGCGGCGGGAGGTCGCGCTGTGCGATGCGCTGCAGCATCACGCCAAGCGCCACTTCACCGATCTGTCGTGTGGGCTGCCGCAGCGTGGTGAGCGGGACGGGGAGGAGGGACGCGTACTCCACGTCGTCGATCCCCACCAGCCGAACGTCGCGCGGCACGCTGTAGCCCAGTCGTCGGAGGGCGTGCATCAAGCGTCCCGCCGTGCGGTCGTTGGCGCAGACGATGCCGTCCGGGCGCTCGCGCATCAGACTCGCGACCGCCTCCTCGTCGTCCGGGTCGAGCCGCCGCGCGAGGGCGCGGTCCACGAGCGCACCGCGTGTGTAGAGTGCCTCGCGATACCCCGCTTCGCGGGCGTCGACGGTGGCGGCGGCGTGGGGAATCGCGACGAAGGCCAGGCGTTGGCAGCCGAGGCGCAGGAGGTGATCGGCGGCGACGGCGCCGGCGGCGCGATTGTCGATACCGACGACATCGTGTCTTCCGGGGATGGGATAGGGGTCGAGGGGGCGATCGAGCAGGACAAGCGGGATGCGCGCCTCGTCGAAGGCGCGGGCGATGCGTTGGTTGACGGCATCGCGCTCCGGCGTGTGTTCGAGCGGGGCAAAGAAGATCCCCGAGACACCGCGCTCCAGATAATGGAGGGCGAGTTGCCATGCGCGCTCGGCCTTGGACGGCGCATCACCGGCACCGCTCCCCCACACCAGGGCATGCTGGCGTGCGAGCGGGGAGTCCATCATTCCCTGGCACATCGGCTCGAAGATGTCGGTCTCACCCAGATCGGGAATGAGGAGACCGAAGGAGAGGGCACCGCTTGCCGACGGCCCGCGAACATATGTGCCGGAGCCCGCGCGCCGTTCGATGAGCCCCTCGACCTGCAAGTCGCGCAGGGCGCGACCGACGGTGATGCGGGAGTGACCGAATCGCCGGACGAGTTCGGCCTCGCTTGGCAGGCGATCGCCCACCCGCCAGCGCCCCGACTGGATCTCTCGTCGCAGCGTGGCGAAGACGTGCGCGTGTTTCAGTCCGGTCGGCGCGAACTGGCTCATACGGTAGCGTCAGTTTGACATGACAAATTCATTCTCGTGATGCGCCGGTAAACTTCGTGTAAATCATTGTCATTTATGAAGTTATGAGGCACAGATCCTTGACGGACGTCGCGGCAATCGGCTACGATAGCGTCATCTCATTGCTATAGCAATAAGAGTCTCTAGCGGAGGAACACGCATGACCGTTTCGACCACGACTCGCCATTTCCTCCTCGCATCGGACTTCGACCAGACGCTGAGCTTCAACGATTCCGGGCATGTGCTGGCCGAGCTGTTGGGGATCTCGGGATATGAAGCGAAGGTGGAAGGGCTCGCGCGCAGCAGCCTGGTCCAGCAGGGGGGCGAGCTGGCGTACCTGATTCGACACGATCCGGAGTTTCGCGGCGTGCGCCGGGCGCACCTCGCCGAGGCGGGGCGGCGTGTTCGGTTGAAGGGGGCGATCCCGGCGCTGGTGCAGTTCCTCGAGCGTGGCTTCGACGACGCCCGTTTCTCGTTCTACGTGATCTCGGCGGCGCCTCGCGACGTGGTGGAGGCGGCGCTCGAGGGGATCGTGAAGCCGGAGCACATCATCGCGACCGAATTCGATTTCGAGCCGGGCTCGGGAGAGGTCCGGGCGGTGCGTCGCGTCGCGGCGGGCTACGGCAAGGTGGCGGCGATCGAAGAGCTCGAGCGCACGCTCGGCATCCCCCCCGATCGTGTCGTGTACGTGGGCGACGGAAGCTCCGACGTGCATGTGATGCTCCACGTGAACAACCGCGATGGGCTCACGATTGCCGTGTCGGAGAACCGCCAGTTGGCGCGCATCGCCAAGCGCACGGTCCTGAGCGACAGCGCCTTCCCGGTCCTCATCCCGATCATGGAGCAGGTCTTTCACTGGAAGCCGGCGGCGATCCGTGCGCTGTTCGAGGTCAACGGCTTCACCCTCAGCGACTGGGAGCGGGAGCGCACGGATCGGGTGACGGTCTCCTCACCCGGCGGGGAGACGGGGCGCGAGGCGGCATGACGATGCTCTCCGCGTACGTGACGCCCTACCTCGGCTGGATGGCGACGATCGTCTTCACGGCGTCGTACTTCGCGCGACGCGCCGAGACCCTGCGCGTGCTGCAGATGGCGGGGGCGACGCTCTGGCTGCTGTATGGCGTGGCGATTCGCGCGACCCCGGTGATCGTGGCCAACGTGCTGGTGCTGGGGGCGGCGACGTGGACGACGCTGGCGCCGCGTGTGGCGCGCGGTGGGGCGGTGCGTGGGGAGGGCGTACGCTGAGCGTCGTTAGTCGCTGATGCCGTCGCGCCTGCGGACGGCCATCATGCTCCCCTGCATGGCGGCGATGAGGCGCGGCACCTCGCCGTCCACGGCGAACGCCTCGCCTCGGCGTGCAGGAAGCCGTGCTGTCGCAGCAGCGCATCGTTGCGGCTGACGGTGATCGCCACGAGCCCCGGAGCGACGCGCTGAACCGCCGCGCCCAGGTGCGCCATGAACGATTGCCGGGCGAAGGAGCGCCTGACGCGCTCCTGGACGGTCACGCCGCGGTTCCCAGGACGTCGCCCACGGCGATGCCGCGTCCCTGCGCCCAATCGAGCGAGGCGAGCCGGCGCTTGCCGGCGGGGTGCACGTAGGCGATGCGCACCCCCCCCGCCCCGCAGGCGACCAGCATCCCGCTCTCGTCGATGCCGAGCACGGTCCCGGGCTCCCCCTGCGCATCCATGGCCACGCGCACGCCGTACAGCTTGACGTCGAGGCCACGGAGCGTGGTGAAGGCCCCTGGTCGCGGGTCGTAGGCGCGGAT
This sequence comes from Gemmatimonadota bacterium, assembly GCA_016719105.1. Lineage (NCBI taxonomy): Bacteria > Pseudomonadati > Gemmatimonadota > Gemmatimonadota bacterium. The sequence goes on from JADKAQ010000002.1 coordinate 281,507, forward strand.
GCGGCGCGACACCGCGTGGCCGTCCTGCGTCCAGTCCACCTGGGCCTGCTCACGCTCGACCTTCGAGGCGAAGGTGACGAGCGCCTCGTCCTGTGGCACCTCGGTGACGGGGCCGAGGGACAGGAGGGTGAGCGCCTCGACGATGGCCAGGGCGCCGAGCTCGGACAGTCGCAGCTGCAACTCGCCGTAGGTCTCGTCGTCGAGGATCGGGGTGGGGACCTGGAGCAGCACGTTGCCCGCATCCATGCGCTTCACCATGCGCATGATCGAGATCCCGGTGTCGGCATCGCCGGCGAGCAGTGCCGCTTGGATCGGGGCGGCGCCACGCCAGCGTGGGAGGAGCGAGGCGTGGATGTTGAGCGTGCCTAACGGCGGGAGGTCGATGACCGACGTGGGGAGGAGGTGCCCGTAGGCGACCACGACGGAGAGGTCCGGAGCGAGCGACCGCAGGGCGCGCTCGAAGTCGTCGCCGCGCGGCTTCTCCGGCTGCAGCACCGGGAGTCCCTCCTCCTCGGCGATGACCTTGACGGGGGACGGGACGAGCACGGAGCGCGATCGCCCCTGCGGTTTGTCGGGCTGGGTGACGACTCCGACGACGTCATAGCCCTCGCCCAGCAGGGCGCGGAGCGGCGGGCAGGCGAAGTCGGGGGTCCCCCAGAACAGGACGCGCATCTACAGGCGCTCGTCGTCGTGCTCGTGGTCCTCGCGCAGGCGCTTGACCACGTCGGGGGTCAGCTCGCGCACGAGGTCCGGATACTTCGACTTCTGCAGTTCCCACTTGGCGATGGCCGCGCGCCGCTTGAGGAACGACAGGTAGTCGATGAACAGCTTGCCGTGCAGGTGGTCGATCTCGTGCTGCAGGCAGCGGGCGAGGAGTCCGTCGGCTGCAATCTCGAAGTGCTTGCCGTGGCGGTCCATCGCGTGGACGACGACCTGTGTGGAGCGCTCGACCTCGCCATAGATCTCGGGGATCGACAGGCACCCTTCTTCGTCCTTGGCGCTCCCGCTCTCCTCGACGATCTCGGGGTTGATGATGACGTACTGCTCCCCCTCGATCTCGATGACCGCCAGGCGTTCACTGCGCCCCACCTGCGGGGCGGCGAGGCCGATCCCCTGGGCGGCGTGCATCGTCTCGAACATGTCGTCGATGAGCAGCTGCAACTCATCGGTGATCTCGGCCACCGGAGTCGTCTCGACCCGCAAGATCGACGAGCCGAGGACCTGGATCTTCAACAGGCTCACGGTGTGGGGGCGGCTGAGGGTTCACCGGAGAGGACGCGTGCCACCTTGCCACGCTCGACCACGACGCGCGACTCCCCGCTCTTGATCGTGATGTGATCGTCCATCGACTTCTCCGCGGCCCCGTCCTTCGCGGATTCCTTGATGTGCATGACCTCGCCGACGAGGCCGCCGGCGGTCACGACCGTGTCGCCACGCTTGAGGGCACGCAGGCGGGCCTCGTGTTCCTTCCGCTGCTTCTGCTGCGGGCGAATCATGAGGAAGTAGAAGATCCCGAAGATCGCCGCGATCTGGAACAGGAAGGGGAGGAGCGGCGAGGATGCACCGGCCGCCTGCAGCAGGAACGGCACGGGGAGCATGGAGACGATCATTGCGGAGGGGTGGCGCGGGACGTCAGGCGAAGGAGCCAGTCGCTGCTCCACGACTCGAAGCGGTGCTCGAGGATCGCGAGGCGCGCCTGGCGCATGAGGGAGAGGAGGAAATGTACATTGTGCAAGGAAAGGAGGCGCAGTCCCAGGATCTCGTCGCTCACATAGAGGTGGCGCAGGTAGGCGCGTGAGAAGCGGCTGCAGGTGGCGCAGTCGCAGGCGGGATCGAGGGGGCGCGGGTCGGCGCGCAGGTCGTTGCGCTTGACATTGAGCCGCCCCTCGCTGGTGAAGGCGGTCCCGTTGCGCCCCATGCGGGTGGGGGCGACGCAGTCGAAGAGGTCGACGCCGCGTCTGACCCCCTCGATGAGGTCTTCGGGGAAGCCGACGCCCATCAGGTACCGCGGACGGTCGACCGGGAGCTCGGGATCGACCACGTCGAGCATGGCGTACATGTCGGGCTTGGCCTCGCCCACCGAGAGCCCCCCGATTCCGTAGCCGACCCACTCGCCGGCGCTGCGGATGGCGCGTGCGGCCTCGCGCCGCAGCTCGGGGTGGATACCGCCCTGCACGATGGGGAAGAGTGCCTGCGGGGTGCCGTGCGGATCGCCCTGCTCGCGCTGCAGACGCTCGAACTCGCTGCGGCAGCGGTCGAGCCAGCGCAGCGAGCGCTCGCTGGCGTCGCGCGCGGCGGCGAGTTCGGACTGCCCCGGGATGACGTGATCGAACTGCATGATGACGTCGGCGCCGAGGTTGCGTTCGATCTGCATGACGCGCTCTGGCGTGAAGAAACGCTTCGAGCCGTCGATGTGCGAGCGAAACTCCGCCCCTTCCTCGGTGATGGTGCGTAGCGTCTCGAGCGAGAAGACCTGGAAGCCGCCGGAGTCGGTGAGGATGGGGCGGTCCCACTGCATGAAGCGATGGAGTCCCCCCATGTCTCGCACGAGCTCATCGCCGGGGCGCAGGTGCAAGTGATAGGCGTTGGCGAGGATCATCTGCGCGCCCGCGGCGCGCAGGTCGTCGGGGTCGAGCGCCTTGACGGTGGCGAGCGTCCCCACCGGCATGAAGATCGGCGTCTCGACGACGCCGTGCGGCGTGCTGAAGCGGGCCGCGCGCGCGTGTCCGTCGGTGGCGAGGCGCTCGAAGGAGAACGAGGTGTCGGTCACCGATCAGCGCGCCGGCGTGGTGACGGTGACGTGCGCGCGGTCGCCGTCGCAGCGATAGGCGATGCCGACCGGCTCGCGGTGCGCCTTGGGGGCCGCCGCGAACTTGAGCTGCGCCGCGACGGTGCCGAAGACGCCATCGAGCAGCGGATCGGGGGTGCCCCGTACCAGCTCGGCACGCGTGGCGGTGCCGCTGGTGTCGACGTCGACGACAAAGCGTGCGCTGCCAGTGTCGGGGTGCTGTGCCTTGCGCAGCGCCTCGCACTGGAGCCGCACGTACTCGGCGAGCACCGGCTCGGCCGTCGTCGTGGTGTACGTCGGGTTGGCGGGCGACGGGAGCCAGGCGCGCGTGGTGGTGGTGACGCACGCTGCGGCCACGGCGCACAGCGCCAGCCTAGAGAATGACCATCGCATCGCCATAGGAGTAGAAGCGGTAGCCGTCGCGCACCGCGGTGCGGTAGGCGTCCATGATGAGCTCGTGGCCGGCAAAGGCGGCGACGAGCATGAGGAGCGTGGAGCGCGGCAGGTGGAAGTTGGTGACCAGGTGATCCACCGCGCGAAACGTGTAGGGCGGATAGATGAAGATCGAGGTCTCGCCTTCGCTGGCGTGAAAGCTCCCGTGCGCGTCGACGTTGGACTCGAGCGTGCGCACGGAGGTGGTGCCCACGGCCCAGAGGCGCGCGCCGTCGGCGCGTGCCGCGTTGAGCTGGCTCGCGGTGGCGGCGTCGAGGCGATACCACTCCTCGTGCATCACGTGCTGCGTGACGTCGTCGACCTCGACCGGCTTGAACGTCCCGGCGCCCACGTGCAGCACGACGTCCGCCAGCTGCACACCCTGACTCGTCAGGCGCGCGAGCAGTTCGGGGGTGAAGTGGAGTCCGGCGGTGGGGGCGGCGACGGAGCCGGCCTCCCGGGCATACACCGTCTGGTAGCGCTCCACATCGGCACCGGCGTCGGCACGATGGATGTAGGGGGGGAGCGGGATGTGGCCGTGCGCCTCGATGGCGGCGCTGTCGTCGAGCGCGCAGGCCAGCCGCACGATGCGGGTGCGGCGCTCGGTGACCGACTCGATGTGCACGTCGAATCCCGGCGCCACGTGCACCACGCGCCCCGGGCGCAGCTTGCCGCCCGGGTGGATCATCGCTTCCCAGCGGTGATCGCCTAACGGCTTGAGCAGCATGACTTCGGCAGGGGCGCCGGAGTCGCGCGTGCCAAGGAGGCGGGCGCGAATGACGCGCGTGGTGTTGCGCACGAGGACGTCGCCCGCCGGGACGTACTCGGCGAGGTCGGCGAAGGTGCGGTGCGTGATGCGACCGGTGGCACGATCGACGACCATCAGGCGCGACGCATCGCGCCGGTCGCTGGGCGACTGGGCGATGGACGACTCCGGGAGCTCGAAGTCGAAGGCGGCGGTGGGATAGGTCGGTATGCGCATGCGATCGGGGTGTCACGCAAAATCGCCGGGTGCGTCGGCTCGTCCAAGCCCGTGCACCCGGCGAATGTCACGCGGGGGAGCCGCTGGCTAGCCCTGCAGCAGCTTGAGCAGCGTGTCGGTCGATGCCTTGGCGTCGCCGTAGAGCATGCGCGTCTTGGGCTTGAAGAAGAGCGGATTCTCCACACCGGCGTAGCCGGCCCCCTTGCCGCGCTTGAAGACGATGCAGCTCTCGGCGTCCCAGGCGTGCAGCACCGGCATCCCGGCGATCGGCGAGCTGGGATCGTCCAGCGCGCTGGGGTTCACGATGTCGTTGGCCCCGATCACGAGGACGACGTCGGTCTCGGGGAAGTCGGCGTTGATCTCGTCCATCTCGAGGACGATGTCGTACGGGACGTTGGCTTCGGCGAGCAGGACGTTCATGTGCCCCGGGAGGCGTCCGGCCACCGGGTGAATCGCGAAGCGCACGCTGGTCCCTTGCTTGCGCAGGACCTCGACGATCTGGCGGAGCGGATGTTGCGCGTGCGCCACCGCCATGCCGTAGCCGGGGACGATGATGACCGAGCGTGCCTGCTTGAGCTGATCGGCCACTTCTTCGGCGGAGGTGGCGACCATCTCGCCTTCCACCACGGCACCGCCAGCCGGCGCGGCCCCTTCGTCGGCACCGAAGCCGCCCAGGATGACCGAGACGAACGAGCGGTTCATCGCCCGGCACATGATGTACGACAGGATTGCACCTGACGAACCCACCAGCGCGCCGGTGATGATCAGCAGGTCGTTGTTGAGCATGAAGCCCGCCGCCGACGCCGCCCATCCCGAGTAGCTGTTGAGCATCGAGACGACGACCGGCATGTCGGCGCCGCCGATGGCCATCACGAGGTGAATGCCGATGACGCCCGAGATGGCCGTCATGATCAGGAGCGACTGCAGCGCCTGCGGGCCGTCCTGCACGAAGACGACGCCGAGATACAGCGACGCGACGAGCATGGCCACGTTGAGCAGGTGGCGACCCGGGAGGAGGAGCGGCTTGCTGCGAATGACCCCCTGCAGCTTGCCCCACGCGATCACCGAGCCGGTGAAGGTGAGGGCGCCGATGAAGACACCGAGGAAGGTCTCGACGGCGTGCACCGTCTTTTCGGCCCCGGTGAGCTGCTCGAGCGGGCCGAGGTGCGACGAGACGCCGACGAGCACGGCGGCCGCCCCAACGAACGAGTGCAGGATGGCGACGAGCTGCGGCATCGACGTCATCTGGACGCGGGCCGCGAGGACCGCGCCAATGCCGCCGGCGACGATGATGGCGCCGATGAGGAGCGGCGAAGTGATGATCTGCGCCTGGATCGCGACCGCCAGGACGGCGATCGCCATCCCGATGGCGCCGTACGTGTTGCCGCGCTTGGCCGTCTCGGGATGCGAGAGCCCCTTGAGGCTCAGGATGAAGAGAACGGCTGCGCCGATGTAGGCGGAGTTGAGGAGGGAGTCGCTCACCGGTGGAACATCCTCAGCATGCGCTGCGTGACGAGGAAACCGCCGGCGATGTTGATCGTGGCGAGGACGACGGCGGCGAGTCCGACGAGGGAGGCTGCGGAGCTTCCCTTCACCTGCAGCATGCCGCCGATGACGATGATGCCGCTGATGGCGTTGGTGACGCTCATGAGCGGGGTGTGCAGCGCCGGCGTCACGCTCCAGATGACCTGGTAGCCGATGAAGCAGGCGAGGACGAAGACGGTGAAGTGCGTGATGAACGAGGCCGGCGCGGCGTAGCCGACGGCGAGCAGCGCCAGTCCGGCGACCAGGAGTCCCCAGCGCCCGAAGGCGGAGGATTCACCCGACGGTGCACCGTGACCGTGGCCGTGCCCCTGTCCGTGCGCCGGAGCCTTGGGCGCCGCCGCGACCACCGCCGCGGGAGGCGGAGAGGCCGGCGCTGGCGGCGGCCACTTCATCTCGCCCGCCTTGAGCACCGTCATCGGCCGCACGATGTCGTTCTGGTCGCTGACCGAGAACTTTTCGGCGCCCCCCATCTCCTCGAGGAGGTGGGTGATGTTGGTGGCGTAGAGTGTCGAGGCCTGCTGCGCCATGCGCGACGGGAGGTCGGTGTAGCCGATGACCGTCACGCCGTTGACGTCGACCGCCTTGTCGCGCTGCGTGAGTTCGCAGTTGCCCCCCTGTTCGGCGGCGAGGTCGACGACCACCGATCCGCGCTTCATCGCCCGCACCATTTCGGCGGTGATGAGCGTGGGGGCCTTCTTTCCCGGGATGAGCGCGGTAGTGACGATGATGTCGACTTCCTTGGCCTGCGCCAGGAAGAGCGCCATCTCCGCCTCGATGAACGCGGGGCTCATCTCCTTGGCGTAGCCGCCGGTACCGCTGCCGTCTTCGTCGAGGTTGATCTCGAGGAACTCGGCGCCCATCGAGACCACCTGCTCCTTGGCCGCGGGGCGCGTGTCGAACGCGCGGACGATGGCGCCGAGGGCGCGCGCCGCACCGATGGCCGCGAGGCCGGCGACGCCGGCCCCGATCACGAGCACCTTGCAGGGGTGGATCTTGCCAGCGGCGGTCGATTGGCCACGCAGCGGGCGCTGCATGACGTTGACCGCCTCGACGATCGCCCGGTATCCCGAGAGATTCCCCATCGACGACAGCGCGTCGACCTTCTGCGCGCGCGTCGTACGCGGGACCTGATCCATCGCGATGGCATTCACGCCACGCGCCGCCAGCTTCTGCACGGTCTCGCCGTTGAAGGCGGGGTACAGGTAGCTGATGATGGTCTGGGAGCCGTTGAGCCGCCCGACTTCGTCGTCAGCGGGGGGGCGGATCTTGGCGATGACGTCGCTCGCCCAGACGCTCTCGGAGGGGGTGATCGTGGCGCCGGCCGCGACGTAGGACTCATCGTCGAAGCCTGCGGCGAGTCCGGCGTCGTGCTCGACTTCGACCGCGAAGCCGAGCTTGGCCAGCTTCTTCACCGAATCGGGAGTAGCGGCGACCCGGCGCTCGCCGGGGAATCGCTCCCGTGGGATGCCAACTTTCATGAAGGAGTTATCGCGCAAGGTGGGGCAATGCCCATGCGAGGGTGAGCGCACCGATCGGTGGGCGCACGCGATTCGCTGGGCGAGGGCGTAGAACGAGACCGCCTGCTCCGCACCGTCGCTGGGAAACTGGTATCCCGGTTCCAGCGAGCGGCGCAGAAAGCTCGCCTGACGGTCCCACACTCGACAAGAGAGGGGACGAATTGGCGCTCGATTTCCAGTCTCGGCCGCGCGTCGCGGGCGCAATATCGCGTCGATGTGTGAACAGGTCGGATCAGTGCCGCGCGTGCAACGCCGACCCGAGCTGGCACGGCGACGCTAGAACAGCTCCGACTGCGCTTCGGACGACGTCGGCGGGGAGAAGCCGAAGTGTCGATAGGCGAGCGCGGTGGCCACGCGTCCGCGGGGCGTACGCTGCAGAAAGCCGTTCTGCACGAGGAAGGGCTCGTACACTTCCTCGATGGTCCCGGTGTCCTCGGCGACGGCGGCTGCGATCGAGCCCACGCCGACCGGCCCCCCTTCGAACTTCTCGATGATCGCGCGCAAGATGCGCGCATCCATGTCGTCGAGGCCGAACTGGTCGACGTCGAGCAGCTGCAACGCCGCGTCGGCGACCGCGCAGGAGATGACCCCGTCGGCGCGCACCTGCGCGTAGTCGCGCACGCGACGCAGCAGGCGGTTGGCGATGCGCGGCGTCCCGCGGGCGCGGCGGGCGATCTCGTGTGCTCCCTCGGCGTCGATCTCGACCTGCAGGACCTCGGCGGTGCGTCGCACGATGTGCTCGAGGTCCTCCGCCGGGTAGTAGTTGAGGCGCTGCACGATGCCGAAGCGGGCGCGCATGGGCGGCGTGAGCATCCCCTGGCGCGTGGTGGCGCCGATGAGGGTGAAGCGCTCGATCGGCATGGTGATCGTCTGCGCCTTGGGGCCCTCGGAGAGCCGGATGTCGATGCGGTAGTCCTCCATCGCGGGATAGAGGAATTCCTCGATGACCGGCTTGAGGCGATGGATCTCGTCGATGAAGAGGATGTCCCCTTCGCGCAGGTTGGTGAGCGTGCCGACGAGGTCACCTGGCTTCTCGAGCGCCGGGCCGGACGTCGTGCGGATGTTGACGCCCAGTTCGCGCGCGATGAGTTCGGCCAGGGTGGTCTTGCCGAGTCCCGGCGGACCGAAGAAGAGGGTGTGGTCGAGCGGCTCCCGGCGATTCAGGGCGGCATCGATGTAGATGCGGAGGCTCTCCTTCACCTTCGTCTGCCCGATGAACTCCCCGAGTCGCTGCGGCCGGAGCGATAGCTCGACCGGCCCTTCCTCGGGGAGTTCGTCGGGCGTGGTGATTTCTCGAGACACGGAATCGGACGGGGGACGGGGGGACGAAGGACAGGCGACGGGACGCCAGGCGGGGTCGCGGCGCGTCCTGCTGCGACTCCCGTCCAAGAGCTCACAAACACGTGCACTTCACCAGTGGTGCTACGCGAATCGCGGCGGGCGCAGCGCCCGCAGGAATATAGCCCGAAAATACGCCGAATTCGAAGATTGGAGTTCTGTGACCTCGCCATGCGGCGGGCGTCGTTCTTCTGTGAATTTCGTCCCGGTCCTGGCGATTGCGTTGGTGCTCGCGTTGGCGTCCGTGGCCGTCCTCGTGGTGCGCGCACAGCAGTCTCGCGACGAGGCGGCGTCGACGCGAGCGAGCGAGGCGCGATTTCGCTCCTTGGTGCAGCTCTCCTCCGATGTCACCCTCATCGTCGATGCCGGCGGGGTGATTCGATTTGCGTCGCCGGCGGCCGCCCATACGTTCGGGCGTCCGGCGACGTCGCTGGAGGGGGTCGCCCTGCCGGCGCTGGTACATCCGGACGACTTGCCGCAGGCCACGCGGTTCCTCGCCTCGCTGGGGACGTCGCGCGGGCGGAGTGCGGCGGAGTGGCGCATCCGGGGATCGTCGGGGATGTGGCAGTGGACGGAGAACATCGCCACCGACCTGCACCACGAGCCGTCGGTGAACGGGGTGGTGGTCAATGTGCGCGACATCTCGGAGCGGCGGTCGCTCGAGTCGCGGCTGACGCACCAGGCGTTTCACGACGCGCTGACCCGGCTCGCCAACCGCTCGCTCTTCCTGAACCGGGTGGGGCACGCCGTGGCGCGTGCGCCGCGGCACCATCGACCGTCGGCGGTGCTCTTCCTCGACCTCGACGACTTCAAGAAGGTCAACGACTCGTTAGGGCACGGCGTGGGCGACGAACTCCTGATTGCGGGGGCGGCGCGCCTGTCCACGTGCGTGCGCCCGGGGGACACCATCGCGCGACTGGGCGGTGACGAGTTCGCCGTGCTTCTCGAGGACCTGGACGACATGGCGCACGCGGAGGCTATCGCGGAGCGCATCTCGACGGCGCTGCGGACGCCGTTCCGGATGCAGGGGCGCGACGTCTTCATCGGGGTGAGCATCGGGATTGCGGCGGTCGAGGCCAGCCACACCGCGGAGGAGGTACTGCGCAACGCCGATCTCGCGATGTACTTCGCGAAGGGACGAGACAAGGGGCGGTGGGCGATCTACGCCCCGGCGATGCACGAACAGGTGCTCGACCGGCTGGAGCTCGAGGCCGACCTGCGCGCGGCGGTCGCGTCGGGGGACATCCGGGTGGAGTACCAGCCGATCGTCCATCTGGCGACGGGGGCGATGTTCGGGGCCGAGGCGCTGGTCCGCTGGCGCCACCCGTCGCGAGGGCACGTGAGCCCGTCGCGGTTCGTGGCGATCGCCGAGGAGACCGGGCTGATCGTCCCGATCGGGCGCGGGGTGTTGCAGGAGGCGTGTCATCGTGCGCGGGAGTGGGGGGAGCGCCGGCGCGGCGCGCGCGCGCTGCGGATGTCGGTCAACCTCTCGGGGCGACACTTCCAGGAGCAGTCGCTGGTGGGTGACGTGGAGGAGGCGCTGCGCGACTCGGGGCTCGACCCGGCGGCGTTGACGCTGGAGATCACCGAGTCGGTGCTGATGCAGCGCTCGGAGGCGACGCTCGAGACGCTGCGCCAGCTCAAGACGCTCGGATTGCAGCTGGCGATTGACGACTTCGGCACCGGCTATTCGTCGCTGGGGTACCTGCAGCAGTTCCCGATCGACATGCTGAAGATCGACCGCACCTTCGTCGATGCCGTCGGGACGAGCGGGGGCGACCCGGTGCTGGCGCGGGCGATCATCGCGCTTGGCCAGGCGTTGCAGCTGGATGCGGTGGCCGAGGGGATCGAGCGCGCCGAGCAGCGGGACGGACTGCGCGCGATGGGATGCACGCTCGGGCAGGGGTACCTCTTCGCCCGCCCCATGGCGGCGGACGATCTCGCCGCCTTCGTCCGCGAACCGGTGCGCGGGCCGTCGGTCGTGGAGATGTATGCGCCCGATCGGGGGCGTCGGCGTCACGCGTCGGGGGTGCCGGACGAGCGGTCGTAGGGCGCGCTCGCCCGCGCGCTCGGCGTGCCGGGGGAGCGGAGGGGAACACTCCAGTTCGCGGTTCGCGCGGTCGAGAATCACAGGTGCGTCATGCCTGATTCTCCCTACTCTCCGCGCCCCCCGCGACTTCGGCGTCTCTTCGCCTCGTCCACCATGGACAGTGCGGTGGGGAGCGCCGGCATTGCCATGCACGTGCTGGTCGTGCTGGCGCTGCAGCTCACGCCCGGGGTGACGTGGCAGGGGCGTCACACGGTGCAGGTGGTAGCCGAGATCGCCTCGTTCGGACTCCTGTCGTTCGTGGCGTGGCGCGCCGCGACTGACGCGCGCGTCGACGCAGGAGGGCGCCTCGCCTGGCGATCACTGGCCATCGCGGTGTCGGCGCAGTGGGCGGCGTACGCCGCGTACGGCGTGGCGGAGGTTCGGGGCGACGCCCCGTTGATGCGTGCGGTGTCGGACGCCGTGTACCTGCTCTCCTATCCGTTCCTGCTGGTGGGGTTGTTGCGCTTCCCGCGCCCGGTACCGGAGCGTCCGCGGCGTGCGATACACTCGCTCGATGCCGCGATAGTCGTGGTGGCCGGGGGGGTGGTCCTCCTGCACCTCGCGTTGCTTCCCGGGGCAGTCGAGTCGGCCGCGACGTCCCGGGAGGTCCTGGCCTACGCTGCCGTGTACCCGTTAGGCGACGCGATCATGCTGGTGGGGGCGACGGTGCTGTGGCTGCGCGAACCCTCCGATGCGCGGCGGGGCGTGGTGACGCTGCTGGGGATTTCGCTCCTCGTGCTGCTGGTGGCTGATGGCGTGTACGCGTACCGCATCGGATACCGGACGTACCAGACCGGGAGCTTCCTCGACGTGCTGTGGGCCACCTCGGCACTGCTGATGGCGGTGGCGGCGCATTGGCAGCGGGTCTCGGCACGGTCGCCGGCGGGGCACGAGGTGTCGGCCCCGCCGGGGCTGCACCAGCCCGCGCTTCCCTACCTTGCGAGCGCCATCGTCTTCGCGCTCCTGCTCATGGTGGCGACGCGGGACTCGGGGACGGCCACGCGCGTGCTGGCGGGGGGGGCGACGCTCGTGACCGCGCTCGTCCTCGCGCGGCAGTGGGTGGCGGTGCGCGAGAACGTGCGGCTGGCGGGTGACGCCCTCGCGCGCGAGGGGGAGGCACGCTTTCGCGCGTTGGTGCAGCACGCGTCGGACATGCTGCTGATCATCGACGGGGACTTCGCGGTACGGTACGCGAGTCCGGCGGCCCTGGACGCGCTGGGGACGCCGGCCGGGGCGCTCGTTGGCTCCCGCCTGCTCGAGTTGGTGCACCCCGCGGACGTCGGGGACGCCTTGCGGCTGCTGGGGCGCGCGGTGGCCAGCGGGCGGGAGTCGGTGCGCGGCGAGTGGCGCTTCCGGGCGACCGACGGGCGCACGATCCACGCGGAACACGTGGCGACCAGCCTGTTGGACGAGCCGACGGTGCGGGGGATCGTCCTCAATTCGCGCGATGTCTCGGAGCGGGCGGAGTTGGAGCGGCAGCTGACCCACCAGGCCTTCCACGACCCGCTCACCCGCCTGGCCAATCGCACGCTGTTCCTCGACCGGCTCGAGCACGCCTTCCGGCGCGGGGCGCGCGCGCCGGGGACGGTGTCGCTCCTCTTCCTCGACCTCGACGACTTCAAGCGCGTCAACGACTCGTTAGGGCACGCGGCCGGCGACGTGCTGCTGGTGGAAACGAGTGCACGCATCGCCGCCGAACTGCGGGAGGGGGACACGCTCGCGCGGCTCGGGGGCGACGAGTTTGCGATCCTGCTCGAGAACGTCGACGACGCGGGGATGTCGGAGGCGGTGGCGGCGCGCGTGCTCGAGGCGCTGCGCGCGCCGGTCACGGTGGAGGGCAAGGCGATCCACGTGGGGGTCAGCATCGGCATCGCCAACTCCCGCGATGCGGCGAACCCGTCGGAGCTGATGCGCAACGCGGACCTGGCGATGTACATCGCCAAGACGCGCGGGAAAGGGGCGTGTGCCGTGTTCGAGCCGCACATGCACTCGGACGTGGCGACGCGCCTGGACATCGAGGCCGACCTGCGCAAGGCGATCGAGGCGGACGAGCTGCGCCTCGTCTTCCAGCCGGTGGTCGGGCTACACCATCGCCAGCTGCTCGGGGTGGAAGCGCTGGTGCGATGGACGCATCCGACGCGAGGCGAGATTCCTCCCGCCACCTTCATCCCGATCGCCGAGGAGGCGGGGCTGGTCGTGGCGCTGGGGCGCTGGGTGCTGTGCGAGGCGTGCCGCCAGGCACGACGGTGGCGCGATGAGACGGGGGAGCAGCTGCACGTCGGAGTGAACATCTCGGCGCGGCAGATCCACGATGCGAGCCTGATCGCCGATGTCCGGATGGCGCTCGAGGAGTCCGACATCCCGCCGGAGCAGCTCCTCCTGGAGATCACCGAGAGCGTGTTGATGCGCGACTCGGACGATGCGGCTGGCGTGCTGCAGGCGCTCAAGACGCTGGGCGTGTCGCTGGCGCTGGACGATTTCGGGACGGGATACTCGTCGTTGAGCTACCTGCAGCGGTTTCCCATCGACCTGCTCAAGATCGACCGGTCATTCGTGGCGCCGATGGCGGCGCGGAGCTTCGACCCGCGCCTCGTGCGGGCGATCCTGGCGCTCGGCGAGAGCCTGGGGATGCGGATCGTGGCCGAAGGGATCGAGACGGAGGGGCAGTTGCAGGCGCTGCGCGAGCTTGGGTGCGAGATGGGGCAGGGCTACCTGTTTGCGCGGCCGTTGACCTCCGACCAGCTCCTGGCGCGCATTCGCGAGGAGCTGGCGATGCGCCCGACGGCGTCGGGCGGAGGGCGCCTGGTGCCGGCGTTCGCCGCGGCGCGTTAGGCGCGCTGCGGTGGCGCGCTGCGGTGGCGCGTAGGCACCCTGCGCCCGACGCGCCGGCTGTGTCGTGCTGCGCGCCGCGTGGCGTGCCGCGCGTCCGTCGTTAGGCCCGGGCCGGAATAGCGGCCAGGCGCTCGGCGGCCGCTCGCAGCGTCTCGGCGCGCTTGCAGAAGGCGAATCGCACGTAGTTGCGTGGGGCGCCTCCCGCGACGTGGAAGGACGAGCCCGGGACGGTGGCGACTCCCACTTCGCGGGCGAGCCAGCGGGCGAAGTCCACGTCGCCCATGTCGCTGATCCCCTGGTAGCCGGCCAGGATGTAGTAGGCGCCCTCTGGGGGGGTGAAGGTGAAGCCGGCGGAGCGGAGTGCGTCGCACAGGATCTCGCGGCGGGCGCGATAGTCGAGGGCGAGGTGGTTGTAGTAATCGGCGTCGAACGCCATCCCGACGGCGGCCGCCTGCTGCAACGGCGCGGGCGCGCCGACGGTGAGGAAGTCGTGCACCTTGCGGATGGCGACCGCCTCGCGCGCGGGGGCGATGGCGTAGCCCAGGCGCCATCCGGTGCAACTGAACGTCTTGGAGAGTCCGGAGATCGTGATCGTGCGCTCGGCCATGCCCGGCCAGGTGGCGAGCACATGGTGCGAGCCCGCATAGCGGATGTGCTCGTAGATCTCGTCGGTGATGGCCCAGACGTCGTTCCCGATGCAGAGCTCGGCGATGAGGTCGAGTTCCTCGCGGGTGAAGACGCGCCCGGTCGGGTTGTGCGGGGTGTTGACGATGATGGCCTTGGTGCGCTCGGTGAAGGCGTCGCGCAGGCGCTGCGGGTCGAAGTTCCAGCCCGGGGGTTCGAGCGGGACGAAGACCGGCTTGGCACCGGCGAGGATCGCGTCGGGGCCGTAGTTCTCGTAGAACGGGTCGAAGACGATCACTTCATCGCCGGGGTCGATCATGGCGAGAAAGACGGCGGCCATGGCCTCCGTGGCGCCGCACGTCACAGTGACCTGCTGATCGGGGTCGACGGTGTAGTCGTACATGCGGTGGTACTTTTCGGCGATCGCCAGCCGCAACGCCGGCGCCCCCCACGTGATTGCGTACTGGTTCACGTCGCCGTGGATGGCGGCGCACGCGGCGTCCTTCATCACCTCGGGCATGGGGAAGTCGGGGAAGCCCTGCGCGAGGTTGATCGCGCCGTACTGCTGGGCGACGCGTGTCATTTCGCGGATGACCGACTCGGTGAAGCTCGCGGTGCGTGCTGCCGGCATATGGAGGGAGACTTGGGGCGGGAGACGAAATGCGGAGGGTGCCTAACGGTTGCGGCTCAGCGCTTCCCGACCAACGGGAGGGCCGCCCGCACAAGTTCTGCCGTGGACGACGTTGCGCCAGAGGGGCCCATCGACTCTCGCGCACCGCGCACCGCCTTCTCGGCGTCGGGGGCGGCGTAGCCGAGGGAGACGAGGGCGCGCACGGCGTCGGCGTCGGAGGCTCCAACTGGGCGGGTGCCGTCGGCGGGGGCCGACGCGACCTCGTCGAGCTTGTCGGCGAGGTCGAGGATGAGCTGTTCGGCCTTCTTGCGTCCGACGCGCGGGACCTGCTGGAGGGTGACGAGGTCCTTCTCGCGGATGGCGCGCACGAGCCGCTCGGGCGAGAGCGTGGAGAGCATCCCCAGAGCGAGCGCCGGGCCGACCCCTTTGGCGAGGAGGAGCTTCCGAAAGACGGCGCGTTCGAACGGGGTGGCGAAGCCGTAGAGGAGCCACTCGTCCTCGCGCACCACGAGCGAGGTATGGAGGCGCACCTGTTCCCCTGCCCTGGGGAGCGCTTCATAGGTGCCGAGCGGGATGAAGAGCTCGTAGCCCACGCCACCCGGAGTCAGCACCTCGGCACGATCCAGGTCCTTCGAGAGGAGGGTGCCGGTGAGGAGTGAGAGCATGCGAGGGGGGTGGTGGATGCAGAACGGGTGGAGCGAGCGCTATCTGCGAGGAAATGCGCCAAGGGGCAAGGGAATGATGATGCGGGGCGGGGGCGGCGAGGAGAAGTTGTTGATGGGGGGCCCCCCGCGCCGGTCATGGCGTCAGCGATCAATCCCTTCGAACGCCCTCGCGCCGGCTCTCGGCGCCGGCTCTCGCCCCTGTAGTCGCCGAGTTGCGCACCCAATCGCTCGCCCCATCTCGACGCGTGGCCACGCGCTCACCGGCGTCCGGCGAGCGCGTCGATGCGCGCCGTCATCAGGCAGGTGAGGGCCGCCGCCACCCCGTCGGCGGCATCGGAGGGCGCCGGGGGAGACTTGAGCCGGAGGAGGCGCGCGACCATGTATTGCACCTGCTCCTTGGTCGCCGCGCCGGTCCCGCAGACGGCCTTCTTGATCTCCGCCGGTGGGTACTCGTGGACGGCGAGGTGTGACTGCTCGCCGGCGAGCAGAATCACGCCGCGCGCATGGCCGAGTGTGACGGTGGTACGCACGTTGCGCGCGTAGAAGATGCTCTCGACCGCCATCGCCTGCGGGCGGTGGCGGTCGATGATCTCGCGCAGGCCGTCGTAGATCTCCACGAGGCGCGCCGCGAGCGGGTCGCGCGCCTTCGTGCGTATGACGCCGCACTCCACGAGTGCGAACGCCCCTCGATCGCCGGGGCGCACCACGCCGTATCCGGTGACGGCGGTTCCCGGGTCGACGCCGAGGACGATCAAGTCACGCGAGACCGTTCGGTCGGCGAGACGCGGTCAGGCGCGCTCCAGCTCCGCATCGTCCATCTCGAAGTTCGCGTCCACCTTCTGCACGTCGTCCAGGTCCTCGAGCGTCTCGATGAGCTTGAGGAGCGACTGCGCATGCTCTCCCTCCACCCGCACCGAGTTCTTCGGGATCCACGAGAGCTCGGCCTCGGTCGTCGCGAGACCCGCCGACTCGAGCGCCTGACGGACGGCGTGCAGGTCGGCGGGGGCGGTCGACACGACGTAGGTCTCGTCTTCGCGCGCGAAGTCCTCCGCACCTGCCTCGAGCGCCTTTTCCATCGCCGCGTCCTCCTCCATCGCGGAGGCGGCGACGTAGAGCTGTCCCTTGCGGTCGAACATGAAGGCGACCGAGTTGGTGGCGCCGAGGTTGCCGCCGCCGCGGGAGAGCTTGGCGCGCACTTCGGCGACGGTGCGGGTCGGGTTATCGGTGAGCGCCTGGATCATCAGGGCCACGCCGCCGGGGCCGTACGCTTCGTACAGCACCTCGACGTAGTCGACGCCCTCCAGCTCGCCCGTCCCCTTCTTGATGGCGCGCTCGATGTTCTCCTTGGGCATCGAGGCCGCCTTGGCGGTATCGATGGCGGTACGCAGGCGCGGATTTCCCCCAGGGTCACCACCGCCGAACTTGGCCGCGACGGTGATTTCACGAATCAGCTTCGTGAACTTGGCGCCGCGCTTGGCGTCGGTCGCGGCCTTGTAGTGCTTGATCTGCTTCCACTTACTGTGACCAGCCATCTCTCGCGTCCCGTCGGGTCCGAAGGTTGGGGGCGGAAATATACGGCGGCGGAGGGCGATCCGAGATGGGGCACCGCCGCGGACTGGTCGACGCCCCCGCCGCGAGCGGCGATCGGCGCTCGACAAGCGGAGAACACCGACCTATCGATGCGGGGAATCCGGCGTGACGCATGCCGCGTCGCGTGACAATGTTGACGCGGTACGTGCGCACGCGCAGTGGATTCCTGCGCCTGTCGCTTCCGAGCGCCTTCTGGTGCCATGCCCCGACGCCTGTGGCGATGATCACCCAACAGCAAGTCTGGACCTCGCGAGATGGATGGACGGTCGTTCACGGTGACCGTGGACCGATCGAGGCGCAACTCGTCCTGGTCTTCGGGGGCGGGGAGACGCTGGAGGATCCCGGACTGTTGGCCCACCTCGCGGCCGAGTATCCGCGGGCGGAGATCGTCGGATGCAGCACCGCGGGCGAGATCGGCGGTGACGAGGTGCGCGACGACTCGCTCGTGGCGACCGCGATCCAGTTCGACCGTACCGGCGTTCGCGTGGTGGCCGAGTCCCTTCCCGATGCGAGCGAGAGCGAGGCGGTCGGTCAAGCGATCGCCGCGTCGTTGCAGTCGCCGACGCTCGGGCATGTCCTGCTGTTCAGTGAGGGGATCCACGTCGACCACATGGCGCTCCTGCAAGGAATGGCCGGGGTGCTGGGCGATGCGGTTGGGATCACGGGTGGTCTGGCGGGGGACAGCGTGCACTTCCGTCGGACCCTCGTCCTCGCTGGAGGGACGGCGGAGACGCGACGGGTCGCCGCCGTCGGCTTGTACGGCGCGTCGCTCACGGTCGGCTACGGGACGCTGGGCGGGTGGGATCCCTATGGGCCGGCGCGTCTGGTCACGTCGTCGAGCGGATGCGTGGTGCACACCATGGACGGAGAGCCAGCGCTCGACCTGTTCAGCCGGTACATCGGCGAGCATGCCAGCGCGCTGCCGGGGAGCGCGGTTCGTTTCCCGTTCGCCATGCGGGCCCCGGGGTCGGTGGGGGAGGTCGTGCGCACCGTCTGCGCGGTCGATCGGGAGGCGCGCTCGCTGACCTTCGCCGGCGGCGTCCCGGCAGGTGCAACGTTGCGGCTGATGCGGGCCAATGTCGAACGCCTGATCGACGCCGCGACGGCGGCGGCCACCGCCAGCACGGCCCGCATGGGGGGCGGAGGGACGGCACTCGCCCTCCTGGTGAGTTGCGTCGGGCGCAAGCTCCTCATGGGCGCGCACGTGGACGAGGAGGTGGCGTGCGTGCGCGACATCATCGGGCGCGACGGGGCGTGCACCGGCTTCTACTCCTACGGCGAGGTGGCGCCGCTTCGTCCGCAGACGCGGTCCGAGCTGCACAACCAGACGATGACGATCACGACCTTCGCCGAACGGTAGAGGCCCGCCGCCATGCATCCTCTCCTCTCCCGCCAGCTGCGCCGGCACGTGCCGTTGGGGAGCGCCATCCCGGCGGGGTACGAGGCGCTGCTCGAGGCGGTGAGCGCCGCGTACACGCAGGCCGATGCCGACATGGCCATGGTGGAGCAGTCGCTCGACGCCGTCTCGCAGGAGATGCTCGAGCGCTACGTGCGGCTCGAGGCGCAGAAGGTGCACCAGGCGACGCTGGAAGCGGAGAAGGCGCGGGCCGAGGAGGTGGCCCTGCTCGCCAGTGTGCAGCTGGCGGCGATGCGCGCCTCGACCCCGGAGCGGCTCCTCCCCGAGGTGCTCGGGGTGGTGGCGGCCGGGGTGGGGGCGCGGGCGGCGGTCGCCTGGGTGCGGGGTCCCGACGGGTGGGCACTGGCGCACCGGTGGATCGGGGGAGATGCCCCGGAGCTGGCGCAGCACTGGAACGGGGTCGTCCCCGGTCCTGTCCATCCGGGCGTCTCGTACGAGGCCACGGCGCCCACGCCACCCGACGGGCTGCAGTGCCGCACGCTGTCGGTGGTTGACGCCCCGGGGGACGAGGCGCGCCTCGACTTCCTGGTGACCGAGGCGGGGGCCGAGCGGCTGCGCGACGCGTTCGCGGTGGTGCTGTCGCGTCAGCTGTCGGCGGCCATGCGTGAGCAGCGCGCCGAGCAGGCCATGCACGCGCAGGCCGAGTTGTTGCGGGCGATTGGGGAGGGGACGCCCGACGGCCTCACGGCGAAAGATGCGAGCGGTCGCTACCTGCTGTGCAACGCGGCGGGGGCGCACCTGTTCGCTCGCCACCCGGACGAGGTCGTGGGGCGCACGGACGATGAGCTCTGCGATGCCGAGACGGCGGCGTGCGTGGCGGCGGAAGATCGTGAGGTGATGAGTACGGGGGTGCCGGCCGTCATCGAGCGGAAGTGGCGGCTGGGGGAGGCGCTCCGTCACCTGCTCGTGCGCAAGGCCCCGCTGCGCGGCCGCTCGGGGGAGATCGTCGGGGTCATGTCGGTGGCCAGCGACGTGACCGAACGCGTGCTCATGGAGCAGCGGCTGCACGGCGCGCAGAAGATGGAGGCGCTGGGGCTGATGGCGGGGGGCGTGGCGCACGACTTCAACAACCTGCTCACCGTCATCTCCGGGAACAGCGCGTTGCTCCTGACGGCGTCGTTCACGGAGGACGAGCGACGCCAGGCGGCACGCGAGATCGGTGCGGCCGCCGATCGGGCGGCGGCGGTGGTGCGACAGCTGCTCACCTTCGCTCGGCGGCGCGTGGTGCGCCCGATGGTGCTCGACCTGCACGCCTTCCTGCGCGAGCGCGAACCGATGCTGCAGCGCCTGCTGGGCGAACGCGTGGAACTCGTGGTGCGCCTGCACCCGCTCGCGTTGCATGCGCGGTTCGACCCGTCGCAGTTCGACCAGGTGCTCCTCAACCTGATGCTCAATGCGCGAGGGGCACTCCCCGATGGCGGCATCGTCCGCCTGGAGACGGATCGCGTGTCGCTCGACGACGCGCAGGGGGCGGCGGTGGGGACCGCGCCCGGGACGTACGTCGCATTGCACGTGACGGACAACGGCGTGGGGATGGACGAGGCGACGCGGGGGCGCGTCTTCGAGCCGTTCTTCACCACCCGGCCGGTGGGGGAAGGGAGCGGACTGGGGCTCTCGTTCGTCTATGGCGCGGTGGCTCAGGTGGGCGGGGCCACCTGCGTGGAAAGTGCCCCGGGTCGGGGGAGCACCTTCACCGTGTTACTCCCCCAACTCGACGCAGCGCCCGCGGCGCCGTCGGAGCCGGGGCGAGGTGCCGCCGAGACGTCGCGCGTGGGGACGCGCACGATCCTGCTGGTAGAGGACGATGGCGCCGTGCGGGCCTTCGCGCGCCATGTCCTCAGGCTGGAGGGGTACCTCGTTTTGGAGGCGCGGAACGGCGAGGAGGCGCTGCGCCGCGCCGCGGAGGTGAGCGGGACGCCGATCGCCCTCCTGTTGTCCGACGTGATGATGCCGGTGATGGGCGGGGGGGCGCTCGCTGCCGCCATGCGCGCGCACGATCCTGACCTCCCCGTCCTCCTGATGTCGGGGTACTCCGACGACGACGTGGCGCGCGGGGACCTCGAGCGGCTCGGGTACGTCTTCCTCGCCAAGCCGTTCTCGCCGCAGGCGCTGGTTCATGCGGTGCGAGAGGCGATGGCGAGTCGGGTGCGGCGCGTCACGTGAACCGTGGGGCGCTGCGGGCGTCCGTACCGCTAGCGATTGGGCTCGACCATGTCCTCGAAGCGCAACCACTGCTTGTAGAAGTACAGGTCGGCGTAGCCCGTGCCGCCCCCGCGGTGCTTGAGGACGTGCAGCTCGGTCGCACCATCGAGGTCGCGCGACGACTCGTACAGTTCCTGCCGGTAGATGGCGAGGACGACGTCGGCGAGCTGCGGGAGCGCGCCTAACGCGCCGAAGTCCGCGAGGCGCGGGCGCGGGTCGCTGCGCTCGCGCACCGAGCCTTCGAGATGTGACACCAGCAGCACGGCGCAGTCACGGCGCACCGCCAGCCCCTTGAGGTCGCGCACGGCCTGCGCCAGCTCTTCCTCCATGCCGTGCGTCCCGCGCGCGAGCGATTGCACCGGGTCGATGACGAGGAGGTCGAGCCCGAGATGCTCGATGAGGAGGTCCGAGAGTCCCGGGAGCCCGTTGGGGGGGAGGTGCGCGAGGAGCGGCGCGTTGGGTCGCATGGCGAGTGCGGCGGCTGCAACTGCGGCGTAGGCCTCCTCGTCCAGTCGTCCATGGCGGAGGTCATCGATGCGCGCGCGCCCTTGCACGGCCAGGGCGCGCTCGAGCAGGCGCTCGCCGCCCAGTTCACCCGAGAAGAAGGCGACGCTGCGTCCATCCTCGGCGGCGCGCAACGCCATGGCGAGGGCGAGCGCGGACTTGCCGCTCGCCACGTCCCCGCCGAGGACCACGAGGTCGCCGCGGCGCACGCCGCCGCCTAACAAGGCATCGACCGACGGGAAGCCGCATGACAGCGTGTCGCCGGCGCCGCCGGCGGCCAGCATCCCTTCCAGGTACCCGGCGGCGTCGAGGACGCGGGGCGCCGATGCGTCGCGCGCCGGCGCGGCGGTCGCCCGGAACGGCGCGTCGTCAGGCGCGCCACCCAGCGCGTCGTCAGGCGCGCCACCAGTCGTCGCGCACGCCACCAGGTGCTTCGCCGGTCGGCGGCTCGTTGGGATCGCGCACGGGGGCGTTCACCGGGTCGTACAGCGGGTCGAACTGGGAATCCGGGTCGAGGCTCATCGGAATCGATCGGGGCGCGACGAAGGGTCGACGATCCGCGTTGGCGTGCGGCCGCGGCCGCACGGTCAGGCGGCGCGGAGCAGGGCGAGCAGCTGCTTCAACTCCGCACGCGACGGGGCGTCGAGGACTTGGGCGGCGAGGGTCACCAGGCGATCGAGCGCGGTCGCCACCCCCTCCCTCGACTCTCCACCGCTGGCATCGGCAACCAGTTGTGCGGCGGTACGGGCGGTCGTGGGGAGGGTCAGCGTCCCCAGCCAGTGCCGAGCCCCCTGCCCGCGCACCTTGCGCAGCTCGGGGGAGAGCGACTCGCGCGTCGTGCAGCCGTCGGCCAGTCGCGCGCCCATCAGGACGGCCATCGCCAACTCGCGCTCGCCGCCGAGCGGCAGACGTCCGGCCAGCGTCGTGAGGGCGCGGAACCGGAACACGACCGGCGTGAGGGCGTATGGGGGATTCGAGAGCACGCGGGGAATCTACGAGCGCCGCGTCCCTCGGCAAACGCCGCGTGTATCCCCTACATTCCCCTCCATGCCGCCGCTCCCGAAGATCGGCCAGCCCCCCAAGCAGGTGCTGTGGGTCGATGACGAGGCAGAACTCCTCGAGCCACACCGCCTCTTTCTTGCCGACAAGGGGTACGACGTCACCGTCGCCACCAACGCCGACGACGCCGTCGAACTCCTGCGGCGCCGCCCCTTCGACGTCGTGCTCCTGGACGAGCAGATGCCCGGGAAGCGGGGGCTGGAGGCGTACCGCGAGTTTCGCGAGGTGTCGCCGACGCTGCCGGTGGTCATGGTCACCAAGAGCGAGGAGGATGCCACGCTGCGCGAGGCGTTAGGCGCCAACGTGCGCGACTACCTCGTCAAGCCGGTCTCGCCGCGACAGGTGCTGGCGGCGGTCACCAAGATCCTCGAAGGGTCCAAGATCCGGAAGCAGGCGGTGGCACGCGCCTTCGTCGACCGCTTTCGGGCCATCGAGCACGAGCGGCATGGCTCCCTCGACTGGCGCGGGTGGATCGAACGCTTCGACGAACTGATGCGCTGGGACGTCGACCTGGCCGAGGCGGGGGAGACGGGACTGTACGAGTCGCTGCGCGGGCTCTATCCCGACCTGCAGCGCGAGTTTGCCGGCTTCATGCAGCGGGCCTATCCGCGGTGGCTGCGCGAACTGGAGGGGGACCGTCCACCGCTGTCGATCGACATCGTCCCCGAGTTCGTCCTGCCGGTGTTGCAGCGCGAACGGCGCGTGATCCTCGTCGTCGTCGACTGCATGCGCGTGGACCAGTGGCGCATCGTCGAGCCGACGCTGGCCTCGCTCTTCGATGTGGAGACGACGCACTACTTCGCCGTGCTGCCCACGGCGACGCCGTACTCGCGCAACGCGCTGTTCAGCGGGCTCTTTCCCGGGGAGATCGCGGCGCGCTTCCCCGACTGGTGGGGTGAGCGCGACGACGAGACGCTCAACGCCCACGAGCGCGACCTGCTCGAGGCGCAGATGCGCGAGCTCAAGATTTCGGTCCCCGTCCGGTATCACAAGATCTCGACGCCGTACGACTCGGACGAGCTCGAGCGCCACATGTCGACGGCGATCAACCCGGAAGGGATCAGCGCCTTCGTCTTCAACTTCGTCGACCTGCTCACGCACGGGCGTTCGGAGTCGGCGATCCTCTTCGAGGTGGCGAAGGACGAGATCGCGCTGCGCCAGCTCACGCTGCAGTGGTTCCAGCGCTCGGCGCTGCTGTCGCTCCTGAAGGAAGCGGCGCGCAAGAAGATCACGGTGGTGCTCACCAGCGATCACGGGTCGATTCACTGCACCACGCCGGCCACGGTCTTCGCCAAGCGCGACGCGACGCAGAACCTGCGCTACAAGTTCGGCGAGGACCTGCGCGCCGAGCGTCCGGAGCAGGCGCTGCTCTTCCCCAACGAGGACGCGTTGCGGCTGCCGAGGCGCGGGCTGGGAGCCAACACGCTGATGGCGGTGGGCAACACCTTCTTCGTGTATCCCACCAAGCTGCGCGAGTACCAGAGCCGGTATCGCGGGTCGTTCCTGCATGGCGGGGTGACGCCGGAGGAAGTGATCGTGCCGCTGGCGCTGCTGACCCCCAAGGCGTGACGAACACACCGCACGGAGAACGGGCGACGGGAGCCGGGAGATGTATCGGCGACTCCTAGTCTTCCTCCGCCCGCACACCTGGCGGATGTCGGCGACGATCGCCTGCAACATCGGCGCGGCGCTGCTCGACGTCTTCTCCTTCACCCTCCTGATCCCGTTCCTCGACGCGCTGTTCGGGACGCAGACGATCGGGCGGGTGACGAAGATCCAGGAGCAGATCGTGGGAGCCTTCCTGCGGTCGGGCGACGCGATGGGTTCGCTGCGCAACATCATCGTCGTCATCCTGGTCGCGGTCACGCTCAAGAACTTCCTGGTCTGGCTCAGCGGGCAGTTTGGCGCGGCGCTGCAGGAGTACGTCACGCGCGACCTGCGCAACACGCTCTACGCGCACCTGCAGCGCCTCCCGCTCGCCTACTTCACGCGCACCAAGGCCGGGCAGATCCTCGCCCGCGTCCTGCAGGACACGCAGCAGACCAAGCAGGTGATCACCGAGGCGGTCACGCGCTCGATCCAGAGCGCGGCCATGGTGATCACCTCGATCATCGCGATGTTCGTGATGTCGTGGCGCCTTTCGCTCCTGGCGCTGGTCGTCGCCCCGCTCCTGATCGGGCTCCTGCAGCCGATCCTCCGCAAGCTGCGCAAGGGCCACAAGCGACTCGGCAACCAGTACGGCGAGATGACGAGCGTGGTGCAGGAGGCGATCAACGGGATGCGCCTCGTGAAGTCGTATCGCGGCGAGGGATACGAGGAAGGACGGTTCCGCGAGGCCAGCGATCGCTACTCACGCGGGATGGTGAAGGTCAATCGCCTCGCCTTCCTCGCCCAGCCGATCACCGAGACGGTGGCGACCGGGATCGCCATGCTGATCCTCCTCATTGGCGCCCGTCAGGTGCAGGTCGACCAGACGCTCACCGGGTCGGAGCTGATCGCCTTCCTCGCGATCGTGATGCGCATGTTGCAGCCGCTCAAGCAGCTGTCGCAGGTGCCGACGGTGGCGCAGCAGTCGCTGGCGGCCGCCGAGCGACTGTTCGAGGTGCTCGACCAGCCGACCGAGGTCGCCCGCGACCGCGGCACGCGCGAGGTGGGCGCCGGTGCGGGGACGGTGACCTTCGACCGCGTCGGCTTTGCCTACGACGACGAGCCGGTCCTGCGCGACATCTCGTTCACGGCGCGACGCGGCGAGGTGATCGCCCTCGTGGGGCCGAGTGGGGCGGGGAAGAGCACGCTCGTCGACCTCATCCCGCGCTTCTACGAACCCACGGCGGGGCGGATCCTCCTCGACGGCGTCGACACGCAGGAGATCAGGCTCGCCTCGCTGCGGGCGCTCACGGGGATCGTGTCGCAGGACACCGTGCTCTTCAACGACACGGTGCGCGCCAACATCGCCTATGGCGCGCCGGGGCGCTTCACCGAGGCGCAGGTCGAGGCCGCGGCGCGCGCGGCCAACGCGCACGAGTTCATCCAGGCGCTCCCGGAAGGCTACGAGACCGTGCTCGGCGAGCGCGGGACGCGCCTCTCCGGCGGACAACGCCAACGCCTGGCCATTGCCCGCGCCCTGCTGGCCGACCCGCCGATCCTCATCCTCGATGAAGCCACCTCGGCGCTCGACACCGAGTCGGAGCGGCTGGTGCAGGAGGCGATCGATCGCCTGCTCTCGGGGCGCACCGTCTTCGTGATCGCCCATCGCCTGTCGACGATCCAGCACGCGTCGCAGATCCTCGTCCTCGAGCGTGGGCGCGTGGTGGAGCAGGGGACGCACGACGCGCTGTTGGCGTTAGGCGGCATGTACCGCCGGCTGCACGCCCTGCAGTTTGCCGAGCGAGCTGCCGTGGCCTCGGCCTGAGATGCGGGCACTCTTCCTGAGCGGCGCAACGGCGTGGGAGGGCGGGGCGCGCGTCTTTGCCACCGTGGCGCGGGCCCTGGCCGAACGCGGGCACGACACCTGGTTCGCCGCACCGGCGGGGTGCGAAGCGGCCGCGCAGGCGGCCGCGCGCGGGACGCAGGTCGTCGCGCTTCCGGCCCGGCGCAGCGCCCGCGGCGATGCCAAGCGACTGCGCGAGCAGCTGCCGCGCGACTTCGTCGACGTCGTGTTCGTCCACGACGATCGCGAGCAGCTGGCGGCGACCTTCGCGGTGCGTGGCGCCAAGCGCGGCGGCGTGGTGCGGCGCGTGCCCGCCGGGGCCAAGCTCGAGCTGACGTGGCGTGGGCGACGCGCCGAACGCCTGCTCCCCGCGCGCCACCTGTACACGAGCGAGACGCCGCCGACGGGACACGCCGCCCCCAGCGGGACGCTCGCGCCGATGCGCGCGGAACTCGGCGTCGACGCCGAACCATCGTCGCTGGAGGCCGGCAGCCGCAACGGCGCGGCGGGGGGCGGTGGCGCCGACGCCCCCATCGTGCTCGCGTGCCTCGCGACGCGCGGATCGCTCCGGCGGGCCACCAACGTGGTGCGCGCCGTGGCCCTGCTGGCGCAGCGCCATGCGACGTTGCGGTTGCGGGTCATCGGGTCGGTCGCCGCCGACGAGGAACTCAAGCTCCTCGCCGCTGCCCTCGGCATCGCCCGGCGTGTGGAGTGGCTCGGGCATCCGCCCGACATGACGGCGGCGTTGCGCGACGTGGCGGCCGGCTGGGTCGTGGCCGACGGCGACGACGCCGCGTTAGGTGCGCTCGACCTCATGGCGCGCGGCGTGGCGGTGCTCGCCGAGCGGACGTCGGTGGCGGCGCGCTACGTGAACCACGGGATCCAGGGGACGCTCATGGCGACGCTCGATCCGCCGCTGATGGCCGCGGAGACCGCTGTCCTGCTGTCGGATCGCGCTCGCCGAGCGGCGATGGGGGCGGCGGGACGTGCGCGAGCGGAGCGCGAGTTCCCCTTCCGCGACATGCTGGCCGCCTTCGAGCAGGCGGCGCGCTCCACGCGCGAGCGCGTGACGTCACGCAGCGCGCCGGGCGCGCCGTGAGCGTCGTCCGGTGAGCGCGCGACCGTTGCAGGGCACCGTCGCCGGGCGCGACGGGACGACGCTCCCCGTCGGCTCTGTCCCGGTGACCGTCATCATCGCGGCGCGGAACGAAGCGGGGGACATTGGCGACTGCGTGCGCAGCGTGTCATGGGCGCGCGAGGTGCTGGTGGTGGAGAACGACTCGACCGACGACACGATCGACGAGGCGCGCGCGGCGGGCGCGACGGTCTTCCGGCACCCGTTCACGACGATCGGGGCGCAGCGGAATGCCGCGATCGAGCGCGCGACGCAGCCATGGATCCTCGTGGTCGATGCCGACGAGCGCGGCACGCCGGCCCTCGGCGCCGAGGTCGCGCGCCTGGTGACGTCTCCGCCAGCTGCATCCAGCGGGGCGCCCCGTGCCTACCGCGCGCCCCGGCGCAACTTCTTCTTCGGGCGCGAGATAAGGCACGGCGGGTGGGAGCGTGACCGACCCGTGCGGCTCTTCGAGGCGGCGCTGCGTTACGACGAACGTCCGGTGCACGAGCACGTCATCGTCGAGGGGACACCGGCCACGTTAGGCGAGCCGCTGCTGCACACGCCGTACGCCACGCTCGACGAGTACTTCGAGAAGCTGGGGCGCTACTCGCGGTCGTGGGCGGAGCAGCACTTCGCGCGCGGTCGGCGTGCCGGCCTGGCCGACCTGCTGGTGCGCCCGGTCGGGCGCGTGGTGAGCATGCTCCTGCTGCGTGGCGGGTGGCGCGACGGGATGCACGGCGTGGTCCTCGCGGCGCTGGCGGGGATGAGCGTGGCGGCCAAGTACGCGCAGCTGTGGGCATTGGCGCGGCGCGGTGCCGATCGCGTGGGGGGCCCCCCCCAAAAGACACGTTAGCCCCCGTGCGTCACCTCTTCGTCACGCAGGACTACGCCCCGGACCTCGGTGGCATGGCGCGCCGCCACGTCGAACTGTGCCGCCGCTTCGCCCCCGAGTCGGTCATCGTCTCCACCGTGGCCTCGGCCGGCGCGCCTCCCTTCGATCGAGGGGAACCCTACCGCATCGTCCGCGAGCCGTTTGCCTTCGCCGCCGCCAAGCGCTTCTCCTCGCAACTCACCTGGTCGGGACACCTCGCCCGGCTCTGTCGCGATGGGGTCGACGTCGTCCACCTCGGCAACATCCGTCCCTGTGGATACGCCGTCGAGATCGCCATGCGCCGCGTTCCCACCCCCTACCTCGTCTATGTCAACGGCGGTGACCTGCTGCGCGAGCGACAGAAGACGGCCGAGAGCGTGGCCAAGCGCTGGTCGGCGCGCGACATCTTCGGGCGCGCGGCCGGGATCGTCGCCAACTCGGCCTGGACGGCGGCGCTCGCACGCGAGGTGATGACGGCCGTCGGCGTGGCGACCGCGCCACCCGTGGCGGCGATCGACCTGGGGACCGATCCGGCGCAGTTCGCACCGGCGCGCGACAGCGGTGCCCTGCGGCGGCGCCTGGGCATCGGGGGCGCGCGCCTCGTGCTGACGGTGGCGCGCCTGGTGCCGCACAAGGGGCAGGACGTCGCCATGCGCGCCATCGCGGCGTTGGGGGCGTCGGCTGGCGACACGCACTATGTGATCGTGGGCGAGGGCGACGATGCTCCGCGGCTGCGTGCCCTGTCCGAATCGCTCGGCCTCGGGGCCCGTGTGCACCTGACGGGAGCGCTCTCCGACGCCGACATCGCCGAGGCGTACGCCACGGCGGACGTCTACATCGGGCTGTCGCGCGTCGACAGCGCGATCAACGCCGAGGGGTTCGGCATTTCCTTCGTCGAGGCGTCGGCCAGCGGGACGCCGTGCATCGCCGGCGACTCCGGCGGCGTGCGGTCGGCGGTACGCGACGGGGAGACGGGATTCGTCGTCTCGCCAACCGATGAGGCGGCGGTCGCGGCCGCCCTCCGGCGGCTGCTCGGCGACGACGCCCTTCGCGCGTCGATGGGTGATGCGGGGCGCCGGGCGGTGGAATCGCATTACAATTGGGATCGGGTCGCGCGCCAGACGCTCGACTTCACCCGCGCCTGCCTGTCGTCCTCTCGCCGCGAATGACCGTTCCCGCCGCTCCTCCTGCCCGCGCCTCGGCGCCGGCCAAGCTCCCGCCGAGCCAGCGTCCCCCGACGCTGGGGCATCGGGTGCAGTTCGCGCTGATCAAGGGGCTGTTCGCCTGGCTCGGGACCATGCCGCTGGAGTCGGCGCGCCGGATGGGCGAGCGCATCGGGCGGCTGGGGTACTTCCCGTTAGGCATCCGGAAGAAGGTGGTCGTGCGGCAGATCGCGGCCGCCTTTCCCGGGCTTGGCGACGCGCAGGTGCGCGAGATCGCCAAGCGGGCGTATGCGCACATCGGGCGCGTCTCGGTCGAGATGTCGCTGGTGGCGCGCATGGGGCCCCAGGGGGTCTTCGCGCTGTTCGAGGAGGAGAGCGACATCGACCTCGTGCAGCGCCACCTGGCCGAGGGGCGTGGGGTCATCGCCTTCGCCGGGCACGTAGGGAGCTGGGAGCTGGTCGGGGCGTATCTTGCAGCTCGCGGCGTCCCCACCGACGCCGTCGCCCGCCGGATGAACAACCGCCTGTTCGACGCCTTCGTCAACAAGACGCGCACCGACACCGGGATCACGGTCGTGTACGACGACGAGGCGGTACGGCGCATCCCGCGGTCGATGAAGGAGGGACGGCTGGTCGGGCTCATCGCCGACCAGGGGGTCATGGGGCTCGCGTCGACGTTCGTGACGTTCTTCGGGCGACCGGCCAAGACGCCCAAGGGCCCCGCCGTCTTCGCCCTGCGCTACAAGGTCCCGATCATCTTCGTCTCGGCGCTGTTGCAGCCGAGCGGGAAGTATCGCTTCTGCGCCCAGGAGATCGAGCCGGTGGACACCGGTGACCGCGACGCCGACGTCGACGCCACCGTGGCCCGCTTCACCCAGGCGCTGGAGCGCGTGGTGCGCCGCTATCCCGAGCAGTACTTCTGGCACCACCGTCGGTGGAAGCGGCAGCCCCCCGGAACGCCGCCGGAACTGCGAGAGCCGGTCTAGCGCATCCGTCGCACGCACTCGTGCTCTCCGTCGCACGCACTCGTGCTCCTCGTCGCACGCACTCGTGCGCCTCACTTCCGCGTTCCTCACATGACCGATGTCGCCGCTCGCGCTGGACACCCCGCCCCGGACGCCGCCGCAATCGCCCGCCTCGAGGCGGTCGCCGCGCGCGAGTTTCCGCGGGTGCTGCGTCCCGGCGTCACGTTCCTGAACAACGCCTCCACCGGCCCGCTCCCCGAGTCGGCGCTTCGCGCGCTCGCCGACTTCAACGCGATGCGTGCCGAGCCCTGGACGATTTCGCAGGACTTCCAGTTCGGCACCGTGGCGCGCTCGCGCGAGCTGCTCGCCCGCCTCGTGGGGGCTTGGGCGGGGGAGATCGCGCTGATGACCAACACCAGCTACGGGCTCAACCTCGCCGCGCGCGCGCTGCCGTTGCGCCCCGGCGATGTCGTGCTGTCGAGCGACCGCGAGTTTCCGTCGAACATCTATCCGTGGATGGCGCTCGAGCGATCGCGCGGCGTGCGCTTCGAGCGCATCCCGTGTGTAGGGCGACTGGCCGACGAAGCCGCGATCCTCGCCGCCCTCGATCGCCCCGGCGTCCGCGTCCTCGTCCTCTCGTGGGTGTCGTTCGAGACCGGCTACGCGATCGACATCGCGCGCGTCGGCCGCGCGTGCGCCGAGCGCGGGATCTTCTTCGTCGTCGATGCCATCCAGGGGCTGGGCGCGCTCACGCTCGACCTGTCGCAGCTGCCGGTCGACATCCTCGCCTGCGGCTGCCAGAAGTGGCTGCTGTCGCCGTGGGGGACGGGGTTCGTCTACGTGCGGCGCGCCCTCATCGAGGCGCTGGAACCGAGCGATGTGGGGTGGATGTCGGTGCGCGACTCCGATGACTTCACGCGCATGCTGGAGTACGACTTCACCTACCGCGACGATGCACGCCGCTTCGAGGTGGTCACGCTCCCCTTCCAGGACTTCGCGGGGATGAACGCCTCGCTCGATCTCTTCTTCGAGGTGGGGCCGGCGGTGGCGGCCGCGCGCATCGCCGAGCACGTGGCGCACATCTTCGACTGGGCGCAACACCACCCCGAGATGCGGATCGTCTCGTCGGCCGAGCCGGCACGCCGATCGGGGATCGTCGCCGTGGTCCCTCCCGAGCCGGCGCGCGCCTCGCAGGCGCTGTGGGCAGCTGGCGTCGCACACTCGTTGCGCGAGGGGGCGATTCGCCTCTCGCCGCACTGGTACACGCCGGCCTCGCACGTGGCGCGCGCGCTGGCGTTGCTGGAACAGGCCGAACGTTAGGCACGACGAAGGGGCGCGACGTCCCCGCGTCGCGCCCCTTCGGATCCTCGCGGCGGGTTACCGCGAACGGCGGCCGGCGCGCGCTACGCCGGGCCGAGCCGCGCCAGCGCCACGTCGCGTCCCCCCTTCCGCACCAGGAAGTAGCCGCCCTCCAGCGCGTCGCTCTGCGCGACGGTGGCCTCGTCGGCCGAGAGCTTGTTGCCGTTCACCGCGACCGCCCCTTGCTGCAGCTGACGGCGAGCGTCGCCCTTGCTCTTCACCAGCCCGCTCTCCACGAGCACGTCGACGACCGAGATCGCGGCGCCGTCGCTCCCTTGGACGACGACGTGCGGGAGTTCGTCCCACAACATCTCCAGCACGGGGCGCCGCAGCGACCGCGGGTCCAGCTTGCGGTCGAAGATCACGCGCGAGGCCTCGCGCGCCGCCTCGGTGGCCGCCGCGCCATGCACGCGTGTCGTCACGTCGGCGGCCAGCGCCGACTGCGCCTCGCGCTTCTCGGGGGCGCTCAGCACCAGCGCATCCAGCGCCTCCACGTGCTCGCGCTCGAGCAGGGTGAACATGCGCAGGTACCGCCCCACGTCCCGGTCGTCGCAGTTGATCCAGTACTGGTAGAACTTGTACGGCGAGGTGCGCGCCGGATCGAGCCACACGCTCGTCCCCGCCGCCGTCTTCCCGAACTTGCTCCCGTCGGCGTTGGTCACCAGCGGGAGCGTGACGCCGTGCGCCTCGCCGCTGCCCGCCTTGCGGATCAGCTCCGTGCCGGCGGTGATGTTCCCCCACTGGTCGCTCCCCCCCAGCTGCAACGTGACGCCGGCGCGCCGGTTCAGCTCGAGGAAGTCGTACGCCTGCAGCAGCATGTAGCTGAACTCGGTGTACGAGATCCCCGTCTCCAGGCGCGACTTGACCGAGTCCTTGGCCATCATCGCGTTGATGCCGAAGTGCTTGCCCGTGTCGCGAAGGAAGTCGACCAGCTTGAGCTCCATGAGCCAGTCGGCGTTGTTGACCAACCGGGCGGCGAATGCCCCGTCGAAGTCGAGGAAACGCTCGAGCTGCTGCCGGATCGACGCCGCGTTCTCGGCCACCTGGTCGAGCGTGAGCAGGTTCCGCTCGGCGCTCTTGCCGCTCGGATCGCCGATCATCCCGGTCCCGCCGCCCACCAGCGCCACGGGGAAGTGCCCGGTGCGCTGCAGGTGGACCAACCCCATCACGGGGACGAGGTTGCCGATGTGGAGGCTCGACCCGGTGGGGTCGAAGCCGCAGTAGCCCACGATGCCGGTGCCGGCGAGCGCCCGCTGGGCGCCCTCGGTGCTCTGGAAGAGGAGCCCGCGCCAGGCAAGCTCGTCGAGGAATGTGCGCGTCATGGGGGAGAAGATAATCCGGCGTCCTAACGACGCGTCGGGCCATCCCGGTTCGGCCGGGAGCACTCGCCGAGCGCCCGGCCGCTGAATTGCTCACCCCCCCGATGCGGGGTTAGCTTGCCGTGCCCACGCCGCCGGCCGATGCGAGCGCCCGGGTGTATCAGGGCTGGTGGAAGCCGCCCCGTCCCCCCGAACCTCCCGCATGGCGAAGTCGTCGTCTCGCCCTTCCCGCACGTCGTGGTTCTCCCGGTACCCCCGGGTCGTGCGCGTCCTCGCGCTCGGGACCACGTTCGGCCTGGCCGCCGGCCTCGGCGGCGCGTACGGGATGTGGTCGCTGATCTGCCGTGGGAACCGCTGTCCGTCCATCGCGGTCCTCGAGAGCTACCAGCCCAAGCAGACCTCCAAGCTCTACGCCATCGACGGACGCTTCGTCGCCGAGTTGGGGCTGGAACGCCGGACCCTGGTGCGGATCACCGAGATCCCCAAGGTGGTCCGCGATGCCTTCATCATCACCGAGGACAAGCGCTTCTACTCGCACTCCGGGATCGATTGGCTCCGCATTCCTGGGTCGGTGCTGAGCAACGTGCGCGCCGGCTACTTCAAGGAAGGCTTCTCCACGATCACGATGCAGCTCGCGCGGAACATCTTCCCCGAGCACCTGTCGCGCGAGAAGTCGGTCATCCGCAAGATCAAGGAAGCCCGCGTCGCCCGTGACATCGAGCGAGCATACTCGAAGGACAAGATCCTCGAGCTGTACCTGAACCAGATCAACCTGGGGAGCGGCGCGTACGGCGTGGAGACCGCGTCGCAGCGCTACTTCGGCAAGCGGGTCAAGGACCTCAACCTCGCCGAGGCGGCGACGCTGGCGGCGATGCCCAAGGCTCCGGGCCGCTACAACCCGCGCCGCTTTCCCGAGCGCGCCGTGCAGCGCCGCAACACGATCATCGAGCTGATGCGGCGCAGCGACGCGGTGAGCGACGGCGACGCCTCGCTCGCCAAGGCCTATCCGTTGCAGCTGGCGCGACGCGTGGAGTCGGGCGACGTCGCCCCGTACTTCGTGGAGTGGGTGCGCCAGCAGCTGGAGAAGAAGTTCGGCGCCCGCCTGTACGACGAGGGGCTCAAGGTCTACACCTCGCTCGACCTCGACATCCAGACGGCCGCCGATCGCGCCCTCGAGAACCAGCTGCGCGCCATCGAGAGCGGGAAGTACGGCAAGTGGACGCACCAGACGTACGAGCAGTACCAGGCCAAGGGCGGCACCAGCGGCGAGGGCGCCAGCGGCGAGTCGCCCTACATACAGGGTGCAGCGCTCGTCATCGACCCGCGCACCGGGTCGGTTCGCGCCATGACCGGGGGGCGCGATTTCGACGACTCCAAGTTCAACCGCATCACGCAGGCGCTGCGCCAGCCCGGCTCCACCTTCAAGCCGATCGTGTATGCCGCGGCGGTGCAGTCGGGGCGCACGCCGGCCACGCGCGTCGAGGACGTGCCGATCTCCGTGCCGCAGGTCGACGGGTCGTTGTGGACCCCGCAGAACTACGACATGAAGTTCGAGGGGTCGATGTCGATGCGCCGCGGGCTCGCCCAGTCGCGCAACCTCGTCGCCATCCGTGTGGGCATGGAGATCGGCGAGCAGACGGTGATCAACGAAGCCAAGCGCTTCGGGATCAGCACCCCGATCCCGCCGTATCCGTCGATCTTCATCGGGTCGGCCGACGTGTACCCGCTCGAGCTCATCGCCAGCTACGGGACCTTCGCCAACCTCGGCGCGCGCACCGCACCTAACGCGATCCTGCGCGTGGAGAACCAGCAGGGCGACGTCATCTGGCAGCCGAAGCCCGCCCGGACGCAGGTACTCTCGCCGGGCGAGGCGTGGTTGATGGTGAGCATGATGAAGGACGTGGTGCTCCGCGGGACTGCTGCCGGGAGTGTGTGGGGCGCGGGATTCCGCGTCCCGTCGGCCGGCAAGACGGGGACGACCAACGACGGCGCCGACGTCTGGTACGTGGGCTACACCGCCGACCTGGTGGCCGGCGTCTGGATGGGCTTCGATACGCCGAAGAAGATCATGGCCAATGCGCAGGGCGGGCGCCTGGCGGCCCCCGCCTACACGCAGCTCATGATGGAGGTCTATCGCCGCAAGCCTGCCCCCCCTGACTGGCCGCGACCGGAGTCGGTGGTCACGAAGGACGCGTGCGGACCCAACGGCAGCTACACCGAGTTCTTCCTGGCGGGGACCGAGGGCGACGACGGCTGCGGCGGGATCGAGGCCGACCCCTTCCAGATTCCCGGCGACACCGCAGGACGCCAGGCCAACCCCGCCAAGAAGGTCACCCCGGGGGCCGCCCCCATCACCAAGGCCAAGGCGGACACGGCGAATCCGTTCAAGATTCCCGACGCACCATGACTTGGGCACCGCTCGACTGCCACGCCCACACGACGTGGTCGGACGGGCAGCTGGACCTCGACACGATGCTGGACGCCGTGCGCGCGCGCGGCGTGCGACCGTCGGTCGCCGACCATGTCTCGCGCGACGTGGTCGGCGCGATCGACTCGCCGGAACGGCTCGAGGCGTATCTCGATGCGCTCGAGACGCGCGAGACGGGGCGGGCCGCGGAGTACTGCTGGCACGATGGGCTCTGGCGCGAGGTTCCGCCGGCACTCGACGATCGCTTCACGCACACGATCGGATCGCTGCACGCCGTCTGGCTCCCCAACGGTTCGTTGCAGCGGGTCTTCACTCGGCAATGGCCCGAGGGGCTCACCGCGCACGACTACGTCGAGGCGCTGGTCGACAACCTCGAACGCCTCGCCCGCGAGATGCCGGTCGACCTCGTGGCCCATCCGACGCTCCTCCCCATCCCGCTGCGCGCCCTCCCGGCGGAAGAGGTCTGGCGCGAACAGGATGAGGAGCGCATGGTGCGGGCCTTCGCCGGTTCGGGGCTCGCCTTCGAGGTGTCGTCGCGTTACCGCCCGCACGAGCGCCTGGTGCGACGCGCCGTCGATGCCGGCGTGCGCCTGTCGTTAGGCTCGGACG
Source organism: Gemmatimonadota bacterium (assembly GCA_016719105.1). Classification (NCBI taxonomy): domain Bacteria; kingdom Pseudomonadati; phylum Gemmatimonadota; species Gemmatimonadota bacterium. The sequence goes on from JADKAQ010000002.1 coordinate 316,983, forward strand.
GCCATCACGCCGAGCAGGTGGGTGAGATCGCCTTCTCCCTCGCCATGACCCGTGCGCTCGGTGTCCCCGACACGTCGCTGTACGACCCGGCGGTGCACGGCCGCCGGGCGCGCTGACCGCGGCGTCACCGCCACGACCTCGACCCGCTCATGCGCACCTACCTCGCGCGCTGGATCGTCCCGATCGCGGCCCCACCCATCGCCAACGGCGCGGTGACGGTCCACGAGGGACGCATACTCTACGTCGGCGCACGCGACGGTGCCCCGGCCGCTGACGTCGTCGATGTGGGTGATGCCGTCCTGATCCCGGGACTGGTGAACGTGCACACGCACCTCGAACTCACCGCGATGCGCGGCTTCCTCGAGGAGCTTCCCTTTCGCCGCTGGGTCCTGCGCCTGACCAAGGCGCGCGCAGCCGTCCTCTCGCCCGAGCTCCTGCTCGCGTCGGCCAAGGCGGGGATTGCCGAAGGGTTGATGGCCGGGGTCACCACCTTCGCCGACACCTGCGAGTCGGGGGTCGTCCTGCAGGCGCTGGTCGAGATGGGGGTGCGCGGGATCATGTACCAGGAGGTCTTCGGTCCCGATCCCGCCCAGTGCGACGGCGCGATGGCCGGGCTGCGCGAGAAGCTGGCACGCCTGCGTGAGCAGGCGACGCAGCGCGTGCGCCTGGGAATCTCGCCGCATGCGCCATACTCGGTCAGCGACGCGCTCTTCTCCGCCTGCGCCCGGTTGGCGGGCGACGAGGGATGGCCGGTCGCCGTGCACCTGGCGGAGAGCGAGGCCGAGTCGCGCCTCGTGCGCGACGGCAGCGGAATGTTCGGTGACGCGCTGCGCGCGCGCGGGATCGCCGTCGCGCCGCGCGCCGACTCGCCGGTCTTCCTCCTCGATCGACTTGGCCTCCTGGCCCAGCGCCCGCTCCTGATCCATTGCGTGCGCGCCAGCACCCCCGACATCTCGCGCCTGGCGCGCCACGACTGCGCCGTGGCCCACTGCCCGGCCTCCAACGCCAAGCTCGGACACGGCATCGCCCCGTTGCTCGAACTGCGTGCAGCCGGTGTGCGCACCGGGCTCGGGACCGACTCGGTGGCCGCGAACAACCGCCTCGACCTGCTCGACGAGGCGCGCACGGCAATCCTCATGCAGCGCGCCGCGGCGCAGCGATTCGATGCGCTCACCGCCGCCGAGGTCCTGGCGATGGCGACGATCGAGGGGGCGCGTGCGTTGGGGATCGACGCCGAAGTGGGGACGCTGGAGGTGGGGAAGCGCGCCGACCTCGCCGCCTTCTCGTTAGGATCGCCGCGCGCCACGCCGGCCTATTCGCCCGAGGATGCCCTCGTCTGGGCGGTCGCAGGGCGCGAAGCGTCGTTGGTGGTCGTCGACGGTGAGGAGCGCGTGCGCGACGGGCGACTGGTCGCGCCCCCGACGGCGGCGCTCGACGCGCTGCATCAGGCGGGGGAGGCTCTCGCCCGGTGGCAGGGGACGCAAGCCGAGTAGCCGGCCCCGGGGGGGCGACACTCCCCCCACCTCCCCCCGCCGGTTATTGTTTGTCAGACCCCTCGGAGGAGATCGGCATGGCGGACGCCTCGACTGGGCGCACCGACAAGATCTGGCGCGACGGCGAACTCGTGAAGTGGGAAGACGCCACGCTTCACGTCATGTCGCACGTCGTGCACTACGGATCGTCGGTCTTCGAGGGGATCCGCTGCTACGACACGCCGAACGGTGGCGCCGTCTTCCGCCTGCGGGAGCACATTCGCCGCCTCCTCGATTCGGCGCGCATCTACCGCATGCCGCTCCGCTACACGCTCGACGAACTCGTGCAGGCCACGCTCGACACGGTGGCGGCCAACGACTTGCGAGAGTGCTACCTGCGCCCGCTCGTCCTGCGCACGGGGCAGCAGATGGGGTTCTATCCCGTGGGCGTCCCGGTCGAGTGTTTCATCATCGCCTACAAGTGGCCGACCTACCTCGGCGCAGAGGCGCTGGAGAAGGGGGTCGACGTCTGCGTGTCGTCGTGGCGGCGCGCCGCTCCCGACACCTTCCCGACGATGGCCAAGGCCGGCGGGAACTACCTCAATTCGCAACTCTCCAAGCTCGAAGCCAAGCAGAACCACTACGCCGAAGGGATCATGCTCGACTCCTTCGGTTTCGTCGCCGAAGGGAGCGGGGAGAACCTCTTCCTGGTGCGCGACGGCGTCTTCTACACCGCGGGCATCAGCAGCGGGATCCTGAACGGAATCACCCGCGACACGGTCATGACGATCGCCCGCGACCTCGGCTACGAGGTACGCGAGCAGCAGATCCCGCGCGAGATGCTCTACATCGCGGACGAACTGTTCTTCACCGGCACCGCCGCCGAGCTGACCCCCATCCGGTCGGTCGACCAGGTGGAAATCGGTAGCGGCAAGCCGGGCGAGATCACCCGGAAGATCCAGTCCGAGTTCCTCGGCATCGCCAAGGGGCGCCTCGCCGATCGCTTCGACTGGCTGACGCCCGTCCCGTCCGCGGCGTTGAGTCGGTAACGATGTCGTCACCAGCGCGTTCGATGCTTTGTTCCGAACTGTTAGGTTTTCCGAGTAGCAGCAGGCCCTGTCGTGTCGCGCGGCAGGAGCTGCGGCGGGTCGTCCCGCACGTCGTCGTCATGTAGTGTCTTCGCGACTCCCGCCCCGGCTTTGGGCGGGAGTTTGTACTTCCAACGGTCCATGGCACCGCGCGCCGCCCGCGACGACGGCGCGCGAGGCGGGGACCGCCACCGTGAGGAGGGCCGCGTGATTGTCGGTTGTCTCGCACTCAACGCCTCGTTCGAGCCGCTCACCATGGTACCGCTGAAGCGAGCGCTCCGTCTCGTGATCGACGGCAAGGCCGAGATCGTGGAGGCAGACGACGGGCGGCTCGTGCGGTCCGAGCGGCTGTCGGTCCCGCGTCCGGCGGTCATCCGCCTGACGAAGTTCATCCACGTCCCGCGCAAGTTCCGCCGGCAGGTGACCAACACCTTCCTGTTCGCCCGCGACCAGTACAAGTGCCAGTACTGCGGGCGCACCGGCGCGGACCTCAAGCCGCGCGAGGCGCTCACGCGCGACCACCTGATCCCGCTGTCGCGCGGGGGGTCCAACGAGTGGACGAACGTCGTGACGGCGTGCTCGTCGTGCAACACGCGCAAGTCCAACCGCCTTCCCAGCGAGATCGGGATGTATCCGCTGCATGCCCCGGTGGAGCCGCACTTCGTCCACCTCAGCTGGGCCGTGCGTCGCCTCACGCCCATCCAGGCGCGCTATATCCGCTTCTTCTACGGTGAGGCCACGCTGCACCAACTCGAGGAGTTGGAGGCGCGCACGGCGCACAGGGCGCACGCGGCGGGGCATCAGCCGGCACACGGGCACGGGCCGGTGCACGGAACGGCACACGGCTAGCGCCGGTCCTTCGACACGGCGTTGCGGATTGGTCCGGAGGCGCGCCGTCATGGCGCGCCTTTGTTCTTCAGCGCTTCAACGTGGAGCGCCGTCGCTCGTTAGGGCTTGAACGTCTTGCTGCGCGCCTCGAGGCGACGCATCTCGCCGCCCAGCATGCGGGCCAGGAGTGTGCGCATCCCGCGCCCCACGGCCGTTCCCGGGTTGCGCTGGCCACGAACCGCCGGCTTCAGCTCCCCGCGCAGCCAGCGCTCGACCTCGTCCAGGTCGGAGACCGAGAGCATCTCGAGTTCCAGCGTCACGTTGTAGTACTGCGACTTGCGATCGCGCAGCGGGACGATCGGGGCGCGCGCGGGCCGCTCGACCTCGGTGACCATGTCGGCAAACTTTCCGAAACGCCCGAGCGACACCGCGGAGTCACCGTGCACGCGCACCACCTCGTACTGCTCGCGCATCGCATCGTAGCGCACCAGGACGTCCCACTCGGCGGCGCGCTGCATCGCGTTGAAGAAGCCGCCGGTCGTCCACAGCTCCGCGCGATAGTGCAGGCGGGCAGGGAAGCCGTTCCCCAGGAGGTCGCGGACGTAGCGCTCGCCCAGCACGTCGCGGACGCGCACCGTCGGTCCTTCCTCTCCCAACGCGGTCGTCGGGAGCGTCACGTCGAGTTGCGGGCGCCGCTGCGCCGCGACGGGAGCTCCCGCCGCGGCCAGCGCCAGAAGCGCCACCACCACACCACGCCGTGTCACCTGCCGCTCACCGGCTAGAAGCGCGGCGTGAGCCGCACGAAGACGTTGAACGGAGCACCGCGATCCGAGAGCGACTTGGCCACGTAGATCCCCACGTCATCGAGCACCACCCCCAACCCCACGTCGGTCTTGAAGGTCGACAGCCGAGGGAACTCGCCCCTGCGGTAGTTCAACCCGTCGCCGGGCTCTCCCACCAGCCAGCCGCGTCCTGCGTCGGCAAAGAGCACCCACTGCGTCCCGCGCCCCCAACCGGCCCGGCGCCGGTCCCGCTCCTCGTCCAGCACGCCGAACGGGTCCAGGTGCATGTCCCCACGAAACTCCACCTGCGCCATGGCGAATCGCTCGCAGAGCGCGGGGGAGCCTAACGGGAGCGATGCGTCCTGCAGCGCCGGTCCCGCGCACTGGAACACGTCGGTACGGCCCGTCGAGGTCCGGAACTCGTAGCCCGGCAGTGTCCCGGGCCCACCCACCGAGAAGCGGCGCTGCAGCGGGAGGTCGTCCCCCGAGAGCCACCCGCCAGCCACCAGGCGCATGTTCAGCGACGCGTCGGGGCTGATGCGGTTGTAGCGTCGCACGTCCACGAAGAGCCGGTCGTACGACGTGAGGCCGTCGACGGTCTCGGTGCGCGTCCCTGGATAGGCGATGCCGTAGCGCGAGAGGCGCCCGGTTCCGTACTCGTAGTCGGCGAGGATGTACCACCCCGACCACGGGTTCCCCACGTCGTTGCGGGTGTCGTAACGCAAGCGCCCGTTCACGAGGTGCATGTCCCCCTCGTCGAGGTACGGATTCTCGCGCCACGTCTCGCCGTTGCGGAACAGCGTCCACGGATCGCGCGTGCGGCGGTCGGCCCAGCGCTGGTCCGAATAGCTCACCGTGGCATCGAAGGCGTTGGACCGAAACAGGGAGGCGTAGACGCTCCCGCCATGCCGGTTGTAGTAGTCGCGGAAATCGCGATGCAGGAAGAACGAGGCGAGTCCCACTTCCTCGTCCGACAGGTGCCACGGTTCCACCGGCTCCACGAGATCGAACAGTCGCCCGCCGAGCCGTACGCCTTGCGTCTGCCCCACCTGCACCTCGGTTTTGGCGGCATGCCCGATGTTCTCCGGCTTCCACTCGAAGTTGTCGGCGCTTCGCCACACGCCCAGCGCGTCGAAGGCGAGCCGCCCCCAGTCGTAGTCACGCCCGAAGGCGGGACCGAGGAAGACGGGGAGTCCCTCGACCCGATTGTAGGTCCGCGCCGAGATGAGGCGCAGGTCGCCCCATCCGCCGTTGCGCCACCGCTCGCGGCGTCGCCACCAGCGTGAGGTCGCGTCCTCGTCCTCAGGGGGGCGCGACAGGCGATCGCCGTCGCGCGCGTAGTCGAGCCTCGCGCGGTACACGCGGATCTGCCCGCCGACGTTCGCCACGTCGCTCCCGGTCACGCGCCCCCCGACAACGAGAATCTCGCCGTCGACGCGCGCACCGCTCGTCAGGCGCACGTCGGCGTTGACGGCGACGATGCGCCCGCGCACGTGCCCGAGGACGATCAACTCGCCCCCCAGCACGCTGAGGTCGCTCGTGACCTCACGCGCCGCCTCGACGGTGTACGGGCCGTCCACCCGGAGCGTCCCAGGCGCGTTCCAGACGCGCAGCACCTCCTCGGCCACCTCGCGCGGCAGCACTCGCTCGTCGAGTACCTGCTGCGCAGGCGTTGGCGTCGCGGCCCACGTCGTCACGGCCAGCAGGGCGATGCCCTTCAGCCACCATCGATTTCGCATATCGGCTCCAGTCGTTGCGAACGGCAGATGCGCTAGGCACAACGCATACCGTCCTGAACGATCTCCTCGCGAATGCTGTGAGACAACGACTTCCACGTCTGTCGTCGGTTTGCCCATGTCGGGCACGTCGGCGCGTTGTCCGCGAATGGGGTCAGGCCGGGTGTGTCAGATTGCCTTCCACCCCCACCTCCAGGCGCTTCATGCGGCGGTACAGGTTCGGGCGATCCGTCTGCAGCCGGCGGGCCGCTTCGGCGATGTTCCCCCCCGAGGCGGCAAGCGCACGCGTGATCAGGAGGCGCTCGTAGTCGTCGAGCAGTGCGCTCAACGGCGCCTCCAGCCCGGCCGGGTCGGGGAGCGACTCCAGGTGTGCCGACGCGACCGGGACGTCCTCCACCGCGATGACGCGTCGCACGTCGTCGGCGTGCACCTCGCGGCCGGCGTGCAGGATGATCAGCCGCTCCACGATATTCCCCAGTTCGCGCACGTTCCCCGGCCAGCGATAACGCGTCAGGAGCTGCAACGCCTCGTCGCTCCATGCCGGCGGGCGGTGCCCGGTGCGCAGGCGCGTGAGCGACGCGAAGTGCCGCACCAACTGCGGGATGTCGTCGGGTCGTTCGCGCAGCGGAGGGAGCGAGACCGGGATGACGTTGAGCCGGAAGAACAGATCCTCGCGGAAGGCCCCGTCGCGCACCGCCCGCTGCAAGTCCTTGTTGGTCGCGGCCACCATGCGCACGTCGATCGGGATCGGCTTGCCACCGCCCACGCGCTCGATCTCGCGGGCTTCGATGGCGCGCAGCAGCTTGGCCTGCGCTTCGCTGCCGAGATCCCCCACCTCGTCAAGAAAGAGCGTGCCGCGATGCGCGAGTTCGAAGCGCCCGATGCGACGTTCGGTGGCGCCGGTGAAGGCGCCGCGCTCATGGCCGAACATCTCGCTCTCGACCAGGTCGCGCGGGATGGCGGCGCAATTGACCCGCACGAACGGCCGGTCACGGCGTGCGCTCCCGGTGTGAATCGCCGCGGCGGCCAGCTCCTTCCCCGTTCCGGACTCGCCCGAGATCAGGACCCGGGCGTCGGTGGGGGCAATGCGTGCCAGCAGCGCCCGCAGCCCCTGCATCACGGCACTCTCGCCGATCATCTCGCCCGCCAGCCCCATCTCGGCGCGCAGCACCTGCGCTTCGCGCTTCGCCAGCCGCAACTCGAGCGCGGAGCTGAGCGAGAGCAGCACCCCTTCGGGGGTCAGCGGCTTCTCGAGGAAGTTGAAGGCGCCAAGCTTGGTCGCACGCACCGCGTCGGCGAGCCCGGCCTTGCCACTCATCATGACGACCGGCAGGTCGGGGTGCTTTTCGCGCAGAGCGGCGAGCACCCCCAGCCCGTCCATCGCGCCCGGCATCATCAGGTCGACGAGGGCGACGTCGGGCTCCCCCTCCGTCGCGAGCGCCACGCCTTCCAGGCCGCTGGCGGCTTCGCGCACGTCGTACCCCTCCGAGGCGAGCAGCGCCCCGACCATCCGGCGGATGTTCGGTTCGTCGTCGATGATGAGGATCGTGGGCATCGGCTAGACCGGAGACGGGAGACGGGAGTCAGACGGCGCGCCCGGTGTCGGTGGCTTCCCGTCTCCGTTGTGCAGCGGCAACCTACCGTTCGGCGCGGCGGTCGACCGGGACGGCTTCCTTCGGCGCGCCCTGCGGCCACTGCTCCAGCGGGTTAGGGGCGGGCAGGGCACGTGCCTCGCTCATCAGCTTGTTCGTGAAGCGCTGCCCTTCGCTCACGCGCTCGACCTCGATGGCGATCGCCTCGATCGCCTGCTCCATGCGATCCAGGCGCGGCGCCAGGTCCGAGGGAACGGACGACGTGGCGGCCATGCCGCGTCGATCCATGCGGCGGGCAAAGGCGCGCGCCAGCGGGACGCCGATCGCGACGACGGCCACCGTGAGGAAGAAGGCATAGGTGACCTCCAGCACGCCCGGCGGGATGTCGGTCGGCATGGCCGGTGGCGGCATCATCACTTCGGTCAGGCCGGGCGAGACGCCTAACGCCTGGTCCATCTGGCTCTGCAGCGACGACAGGCGTTCCTGCGTCGCTTCGATCTGGTCGGTGATCGCGGTCTCGGCGGCGTCGCTGAGCCCCGGATTGAGCTGCCCCGTGAGCTTGTCGATCGTGGCGCGTTCCGCCGCCATCATCGCCTTGAGCGCGTCGATGGTGGCCGGCGACGCGGGCGCTCCGGCCACCGCCGGCGCCTGTGCCGCCTCGACGCCGTCGCGCGCACCACGTACGGCGTCGCGCACGGCATCGCGCACGGCGTTCTGCACGTCGGTGCGCGCGGCCTCATTCCCCTGGGCATCGATGGCGGAGAGGGCAGTCATGTCGGTGTCGTGATTGGCAGGCATGGGCGCGTGTCCCGGTCAGCTCGTGTGAGAGGGTGGCAACGACTTTCCCGCAGGGGGGAGTCGCTCAGCCAGCACCTTGGCGGTGAAGCGTTGTGATTCGGACATGCGTTCGACTTCGACGGCGATCGCATCGATCGCCTGCTCGAGGCGCTGGAGGCGGAGGTCGGTCTCGGGCGACGCGGCCAGCCGCGCCTGATCACGCGCGGTCACACGACCGGCGATGACCTTCACGACCGTGATGATCGTCCCGCTGATCGACCCGAGGATCACGGCGGCCAGGGCGACGTCTGCGCCCGTCGTCAGGATCATGAGAAGTGCAGGGCCTCAGGATCGGCGTTCGCCCGCGGCCGGGATGGCGGCGGCGGGACTGGAGTTGCGCTCGGCGAGGAGCTTGGTCACGAAGCGCTGCCCTTCGGAGATGCGCTCCACCTCGACCGCCATCGCCTCGATCGCCTGCTCGATGCGTTCCAGCCGCAACGCCGTGTCGCCGCCGCTGGGAATCAGCGTCTCACGATCCATGGCGCGCATGCGTTCGCGCGACTTGATCACGGTGGTGACGATCGTGGTGATCATCGCAAAGGCGCCAAGCGGCACCAGGAGTCCGGGATCCATCAGCCAACCTCGGGAGAAGGAGGGGTTACGGGAAGGATGAACGCGATCGTCGTCCCTCCCCCGGGCGTGCTCTCGGCGCGCACCGCCCCATGATGTGCCAGAATCGTCTGGCGCGCGATAGCGAGCCCCAGTCCGGTCCCGCCGGCCTTGTGCGTGACGTACGGATCCCAGATGGAGGGAAGCAGCGACGGGTCGATCCCCTTTCCGCTATCCACGACCGCCACGCGCAGCGCCTCACGCCCATTGATCGGCGCATCGGCGCGCTCCACGGAGACGCGAATCGTCCCGTGGCCGTCGCAGGCGTCGACGGCGTTGAGGAGCACGTTGCTCAGCGCCCGTTGCAGGGCATCGTGATGCCCCATCACCATCGGGAGCCCTGGGTCGGTGTCGATGGTGAGGGTCATCTCCGGCGGCACCGACGCCCGTGCGGTGTAGCGGGCGAGTTCGCCCAGGTCGACCTCGGCGGCGGGGCCGGTGGGGAGGCGCCCAAACTGTGAAAAGCTCCGCGCGAGGATATCGAGTCTCTTGGTCTCGGACTCGAGGACCTCGAGCGCGTCGCGCTGCGCGTCGTTCGCGTCGCGCCGCAGCCGGGCGATGGCGAACTGGATGGGGGTCAGCGGATTCTTGATCTCGTGCGCCACCCGCTGCGCGGTTTCGCGATACGCGCGAAGCCGTTCGGCCTCGATCGCGCGATCGCGCCCCACGACCAGCTCGCGCGCCATCGCCCGCATGCGCTCGCGCAGCACGGCAAACTCCGGCGCCCCGCGCGCCGCCGCCCCCTCGGGGAGCCGCTCCCCACGTTCGATGAGACCGGTCCAGCCGACGAGTTCGTCGAGTGGGCGACTCATCTGGCGCGAGAGATGCCCCGCCACACGCGACGCGGCGACCCAGAGCAGCGCCAGCGTGACCAGCGCGCTGACGATGACGACGGGGACGAGTCGCGTGGCGAGAAAGCGAAAGCGGCGGGCCTGGGTCACCGACTCCTCGAGTTCGAGTTCGTGTACGCGCAGCGCGTCGCGCTGCTTCGCGGTGAGGGGGGCCGCGCGCACCGCCCCCACCGCCGCACGCCCCGACTCCGCCAGCCGCTCCCACGCCGCGCTCCCAGAAACCAACGGAAGCGTGCGCGTCGCCACCACGCCCCACACCAGCGTCAGCGCCAGCGCAGGGACCAGGGCAAAGAGCGAGAGGATGGCAAAGAGCCGGGTGCGGAAGCCGGGTGAGTTCACGTACGGGCGGGAGGTGTCGTGGTTTCGCGAAAGCTAGGCGATGCGCGTACGCCAAAGCATGTCGGGGCGACGGGGGGGGCGCGAGGGCAGTGGCCAACGTCCGCGGTGCACGCCGCCCCTTTGGGGGCTAGAGGTCACGGTGTGAAAGGTCATGGAGCTCGCGCGCCGGCGGCGCGAGATTGTCTCGGCCCAGTCCACCAGCCGACTCCCGTTCCCCCAACGCCTCATGAAGAGCCACACGACCTACCTCACCTTCACCACCAAGAAGCGGCAGGAGATCATCGACGTCACCGAGCACGTCGAGGCCTGCCGTGCGGCGGCCGGGATTCGCGAGGGCTTTGTCCTCGTCTCGGCGATGCACATCTCGGCCTCCGTCTTCGTCAATGATCACGAGCCGGGGCTGTGGAAGGACATCCTCGATTGGCTCGAGACGCGCATCGCGCCGTGGAGCCCGGACGACTACCGCCACAACTCGGGGACCGGCGAGGACAATGCCGCCGCGCACCTGCGCTCCCTCACGATCGGGCACGAGGTGATCGTCCCGGTGACGGACGGGCGTCTCGATTTCGGCCCGTGGCAGCGTGTGTTCTACGGTGAGTGGGACGGGCAGCGCGCCAAGCGGGTGATCCTCAAGGCGATGGGGATCTAGCCCGTCCGGGACGGGGGGGAGAAGGGGGGGTGGCTAACCGTTTGGCACCACTTGCATTACATTCCTGCGTCCGACGGTCGTGCCACCTTCGGGGGTTTGGGGATCCACAGGGATCCGTTCCCCGCGGGAGGTACCGGCGAGGTCGTGCGACATCGGTGTCTCCGCGTCGTCGTGGGGAGTCGGTGCGCGCGCGGCCCGTCACCCGGGGGACCTGGCGTCCAGTGCGGAACGCGACCAATGCGGTCGCACCGCCGGCGCCCGAGTCATTCGCCCGGAGCGCGACAAGGCGCGCCACGGAGCGGCATCCAAACCATGGGCGCTTGATGTGCCCGCACACCGTTCTCACCACATGAACGCACGCTCTCCCCGGCACGCCGTCCCGCGCGCGCCCATCGCCCCGTTGCACCGGGGGCCCCAGGCGCTCCCGCCGTCTTCGGCGACCGCCACCTACGGCTCCCCGATCCAGCACGCGCCTAACGCGGCGCTGCTGATCGACTTCGACAACGTCACGATGGGGATCCGTTCCGACCTCGCCGGCGAGCTGCGCTCGCTGCTGTCGTCGGACATCATCAAGGGGAAGGTCGCCGTCCAGCGCGCCTATGCCGACTGGCGCCGCTATCCGCAGTACATCGTCCCACTGGCCGAGTCCTCGATCGACATGATCATGGCGCCGGCCTACGGGTCGTCGAAGAAGAACGCCACCGACATTCGCCTCGCGGTCGACGCCATCGAGCTGGTCTTCACCCGCCCCGAGATCGGGACCTACATCCTCCTCTCCGGCGACTCCGACTTCGCGTCGCTGGTGACCAAGCTCAAGGAATACGGCAAGTACGTCATCGGCGTCGGCATCCGCGAGTCGTCGAGTGACCTGCTCGTCATGAACTGCGACGAGTACTACAGCTACAACGCCCTCGCCGGCCTCGTGAAGTCGAGCGAGGAAGACGTGCAGAAGTGGGACCCGTGGGAGCTCGTGGTCGAGGCCATCGGTCGCATGAAGAAGAACGGCGACGTCATGCGCTCCGACCGCCTCAAGCAGGTGATGCAGGACATCGACGCCACGTTCGACGAGAAGAACTACGGCTACTCGAAGTTCTCGAAGTTCGTCTCCGATGCCGCCGAGAAGGGGCTGGTGACGATCACCAAGCTCGAGAACGGGCAGCTCGAGGTGGGGCCGTCCGGCGCCGCGCCGGCAGGTGCAGCACCTCGCGCGGCGGCGGCCGACGAGGACGGCGCCCCCGCGCGCGAGGAACGCAGCGGACGTCGTGGACGTCGCGGTGGCCGCGGCCGTGGTCGCGACCGCGAGGAGCGCGGCGAGCGCCCGTCGGGTGCACCGGCCGGAGCGACCGCCGAACTTCCGGTCGCCGCTGCTGGTGAATCGCTCGAACTCGACCTCTCGCCTCGCGAGGAGCCCGCGCCCACGCCGCGCGCCGAGACGCCGCGACATGAGCGCGCCGAGCGCCACGCGCGTCCGGATCGTCCCGAGCGCCCAGAACGTCACGACCGTCGCCACGAACCGCGCGTGGACGCGCCGCGTGCGGAGGCTCCACGTGCCGAAGCCCCGCGTACTGAGGCTCCGCGTGCTGATGCCGCGCGTGGTGAAGGGGGCGATGAGATCGGTCGCAGTGGCGAGCGCCTCACGCGACAGGAGGCCTTCGACCTCGTGAAGCGGTCGGCGACCGCGCTGGTCACCGGCGATGCCGCCGTCCCGGCCCGCGCGATGCGCACCAAGGCCTTCGAGCTGCTGGGACGCGATAGCGAGAGCCTGAGTGAGCGCATGTTCGAACGCATCCTCAAGGATGCCCACGACCAGGAGCTCATCGACCTGCGTCGTCGCGGCAACGACTTCGAAGTTTCGCTGCCGGCGGCAGTGGCGCCGGTGTCCGAGCAGCTGAACCGGGCAGCGGCTGCACACGCCGCCGCCGTCGCCGCGGCGGCTCCGCCAGCTGCACCGCCGGCCCCGCGTGGGATGGTCCCGCGTGGCGCCCCGCCCCGCGGCGGTCGTGGGCGTGCCCCGGTGGGCCCGCCGCCGGAACTCCTCCTCGTGGGTGTCGTCGAGGATGTGCCGACCGTGGCTGCGACCGCGCCGGCCCCGATCACCGCACCTAACGAGGCGGCTCCGCACGCCCCCAAGGGTCGGGGCGCACCGAAGGCCAAGGGGGCCAAGCCCGCCGCCAAGGAAGCGGCCAAGCCCAAGCCGCCAGCCAAGGCGGCCAAACCCGCCAAGGCCGAGAGCGCTCCGGCCAAGGGGGCGGCCCGCGGTGGTCGAGGCGGCAAGGCGAAGAAACCAGCCGCCAAGTGATGACTCCAGCGAACGCCGCGTCCCCGACGCGGCGTTCGCGTTTGGGGGCCCCGCTTCCCTCGGCCTTCTACGACCGCGACACGGCCGACGTCGCGCGCGACCTCCTCGGCGCCGTCCTCGAATGCCACGCGGACGGTACGGTGGCGCGCGGACGCATCGTCGAGGTCGAGGCCTACCTGGGCCCGCACGATCCCGCATGCCACGCCGTCGTGGGGCTCACGCAGCGGAACCGTCACCTGCACGGTCCCCCGGGAACGGTCTACGTGTACCGGATCTACGGGATGCACTGGTGCGTGAACGCCGTCACGCGCGCGGCCGGACACGGGAGCGCCGTCCTCGTGCGTGCCCTCGTCCCGCTGGACGGCATCGAGGTCATGCGGGAACGACGCGGCGGCGTCGCCGATCGCGACCTTGCCAACGGTCCGGGCAAGCTCTGCCGGGCGTTAGGCATCAGCGGGGCGCACGACGGCGGGCGGCTGGACCGCGGCGTGGTGCGCATCCGTCGGCACGTCCCCCTCCCCGACGAGGCCGTCGTCGTCACCCCGCGCATCGGCATCACGCAGGCCGCCGACTGGCCGCTGCGCTACCTGCTGGCTGGCGATCCGCACGTGTCGCGCACACCGCGCCACTTCGCGCGCCTCACCGTCAGCGAGGCGGAGGCGTGGCGCCAGGAACGCGGTCTTCGTTAGGCCGGGACGGGGACGGCGAGCATCGATTGCACCGCCTCCACCAACGCTTCGGGCGAGAAGGGCTTGTGCAGCAGGCGCGTCCGCCGGTCGAGCGCGAGGCGCGAGGCGTCGATGTCCAGGTAGCCGGAGATGAACAGCAGGCGCAGGTTCGCCCGCCGGCGGCGCAGCTCCTGCCCCAGGTCGCGCCCCCCCATCCCCGGCATGACCACGTCCGAGACGACGAGGTCGATCCCCGAGCAGGTGGCATCCGTGAGCGACAGCGCCTCGTAGGCATCCTGCGCGGCGCGCACCGAGTACCCCGCACGCTCGAGGACGCGCGTCGCGAGGTGTCGCACGGCGGGGTCGTCCTCCACCAGGAGTATCGTAGCTGAATTCCCCGATGACGCTGCGGGAGGGACGATCGGGACACCGCTGGTCGGCGACGAGGTCGTGTCGCGCACGACCGACACGCGCGGGAAGAAGAGGCGGAAGATGCTCCCGCGCTGCGGTTCGCTCTCCACCGTGATCGAGCCGCCGCTCTGCTGCACGATGCCGTACACCGTCGCGAGCCCGAGTCCCGTCCCTTTCCCCTGCGGCTTGGTCGTGAAGAACGGCTCGAAGATGCGGGCGCGCACCTCGGCCGTCATGCCGTGCCCCGTGTCGCGCACCACCAGGCAGACGTAGTCCCCGGGGGCGAGCCCGGCCGCGGCAGCGGTGGCGCCGGCCAGGCGGACGTTGCGCGTGTCGATCGTGAGGAGCCCGCCGTCGGGCATCGCGTCGCGCGCGTTCACCACCAGGTTGAGCAGCGCTTGTTGCAGCTGGCCGGGGTCGGCGCGCACCATGCCCAGCGCGTCACCGGGGACGGTCAGCAGGGCGATGTCCTCGCCGATCACGCGGCGCAACATCTTCTCCACGTCGCGCACCAGCGCATTCAGGTCCAGCTCCCGCGGCTGGAGGAATTGCTTGCGGCTGAAGGCCAGGAGCTGCTTGGTGAGCGCACTCGCGCGCTCGGCGGCGTCGCGGATCTCATGCACCTCCTCCAGGCGCTCGTCCCCTGGGGCCAGCGTCTCGAGGAGGAGGTCGACGTTGCCGCGGATGGCGGTGAGGATGTTGTTGAAGTCGTGGGCGATCCCCCCGGCCAGGCGCCCCACGCTCTCCATCTTTTGGGCCTGCAGCAGGTTCGACTCGAGCTCCTTGAGGTCCGTCACGTCGAGGAAGACGCCGTTCCACCGCACGACCCCGTCAGGGCGTTCCGCCTCGGGATACCCGGTCCCGCGGATCCACCGATGCCGTCCGTCGCTGGTCTTGATGCGGATGTCCAGCCGCCACGGCTGGTTGGTCGACGCCGATTGCAGCGTCGTCTGCATGACCAGGTCGCGGTGCTCGGGAGCGATCATCTCCCACACCACGCCAAAGTCACGCTCCACATCCTCGGGCGACGCACCGGTCAGTTCGCGCACCCCCTCACTGGCATACGTGAAGCGCATCTCGCCCGCCGGCGTGAGGCAGAACTGGTACACCGCCCCCGGGAACGCCTGCGCGATGTGCCGCAGCTTTTCCTCACTGGCCAGCAGCGCCTGTTCGGTGCGCACCCGGTCGGTCTCGTCCTCCACCGTCTGCACGACCGTGGTCAGCCGCCCGGTGGCGTCGCGCAGCGGGGCGGCGCTCGCGCGTACCCGCATCGTGCGACCGTTCGGGAGCGCGTAGATCAGCGGAATGTCGAAGACCGGTTCGCCCGTGCGCAGCACGCGAGACATCGGGAGGTCTTCACGCGGGACGGGGGTCCCGTCGGGGTACTGCGTCTCCCACGGCCACTCGCCGACCGCCATCGTGCGGATCTGCTCGCGCGTCAGCCCCGTGGCGTCGAGGACGCGCTGGTTGACGAAGACCGGGCGCTTGGTGTTGGCGTCGAAGGCGAGGATCGCCGCACTGCTGGTGGCGATGATGCCATCGAGCAGGTCACGCTCCGCCTGCATCGCATCGGCGGCACGTCGGCGCGAGGTCACGTCGCGCACGATCATCTGGACGCCACCATCCGGGAGGGCGCGCGCCGACAGCTCGCCGACGAAGCGCGATCCGTCGGGGCGCACGAGCTCCCGCTCGCCGAGGACCGGGAGTCCGGTGCGCCGTGCCTCGAGCACGACGCACCCTTCCGGGTCGTCCTCGGGAAGGGCGGCCAGGAGGGTGGCGCAGGGGAGGCCGACGAGCCCTTCGACCGAACGCCCGAGGAGCTGCGCCGCGCGGACGTTCGCCAGCAGCGTCCGATCGTCGGGGCCGAAGACCAGGATCGCATCCGACGCCTCGCTCATGAGGATGCGGTAGCGCGATTCACTCTCCGAGAGTTCGCGGGCCCGCTGCCGATAGCGCTGTCGCTCGCGCCGCAGCCGCCACTCGATGCTGCTCCCCACGGCGCTCAGCACGACGCCGATCGTCAGGCGGAACTGGTCCGCCGTGTCGGCGATCGCGAATGATCCGATCGGCTCGAGCAGGTAGTACGCGGTCGCTGCGTAGGCGAGCACGATGGTGATCAGGGCGGGGCCGAAGCCACCCGCCGTGACGATGCTGACCAGGACCGCGACGTTCGCCACGAAGTACACCGAGCGTGGCGATCGGGGCCCGACGTACTGGACGCCGACCACGGAGAGGATCCCGATGCCCAGACCGATGGCGTAGCGGAGGGCGAGCCACCGGCGCTCGGCGGCGTCGATCGCCGGTGAGGCGGGCGGGGGCGAAGCCACCGGGGCGGGAGGCGATCCTGCATTCGCCCGATCGGTCGAATGCTGCGTATCGCCGGAGACGTGAGTGGTCACGGTACAGACCAGCTTACGGCGACGGGCGCCTCTGCGCAACGTCGTCTGGTCATCGTTAGGGAGATTGGAAAAGGCTCAGGTGTCTCCCCCGAAAGGCAGAGCGGGAGCCGGTCCCCGGAGGGCCGACTCCCGCTCGTGGGCGATCCGGTCGGGCCCTATTGCAACTTCTCGATGGCACCGAGGAGGTTGAAGCGGAGCCCAGCCTCGAGCACGAACGTGTTGGCCGCGCCGTTGATGAGGAAGTTGCGCCGCGTGGGGAGCGTGGCCGCCTGGGCGAAGACCGACACACGTTGCAGCTGGTACTGCGCGCCGAGCGTGAACTTGGCGGAGACGCGGCTGCTCTGCTCGTCGACCGAGGTGAAGACCGTCTCCTGCGCGCTCTCGCTCGTGTAGGTCCCCTGCGGGTCGGCGTTCTGGATCACGTTGATCGAGAGTCCGAGCCCGGCGTAGGGACGCAGGTTGCCGTAGCGCAGCGGATAGAAGTACATCCCGGCGTTGTAGCTGCGCAGGTCGCTGATGTTCACCGCGCGCGCCGATCCGGCGGACGTGATGTCGAAGACGGCGGCCGTGTTGTCGAAGAACGCCTGCTCGACCGACAGGTACGCGGCGACGCGCGACCGGGTGATGACCCACTCCGCGCCGACGGTGGGGGCGCTGACCTTGGCGTCGCCAGCGGCGCCGGTCGTGAACATGGTCGAACCGCCCTTGATGCCCCAGAACCAGGAGTCATCGAAGCCGCGGGGCGACTTCGACGCGGCTTGCGCACCAACCAGCGTGGGGATCACGACGGCGGCGGCCAGGGCCAGACGGAACGTGCGGACGATGCGCATACGCAGAGCCTCGGGAAACGCGCGGAGTGGAAGTCAGCGCTGCCCGGACGACCCTCCGGCGAGCAACGCATTGAACAACACCTTGAACGTGCCAACCGACTGCCCGCGATACTGCGGGCGAAAACCGAACATGATCACCCGGCCCCGCCCCATCGGGACGTCGACCGCGGCGGCCTTCCCGGCTATCTCCTGCGCACCTTGCAGGAAGCCACTCATCAGGATTTCCGACCCGCGCACCGGATACCGGAGCAGGGGTCGCGCCGGCGACCCCGGAGGGACGTCGAACGTGACGCTGTTGGTGAAGTAGACCGCCGCACTGTCGCCTAACCCGGCCGCCAGCCGCTGCGTCGTGTCCACCAGGACGCGGAGGATGGACCCGGGGGCGTAGAGCGACTCGCGCCCTGCCGATCCCGTGCTCCCCCCTCGTCCCTCCCCGTCGCCATCGGCGCGACCGCGAACCGTCGTTAGGCTCACAGGCACCCCGAGTGCCGACGTCCCGATCTCGGCGGCGTGATCCAGCAGGAGGAGCGTCCCCCCATCGGACACGAACCGCGCCAGCTCGGACAATCCCGCGTCACCCAAACCGCCGGCATACGCGGCGGGAACCGCGGCGGTGGACATGCCACTGCGCGCCTCCCGTAGACTCATGTCAGGGACGAGGACCACGTCGAACTGGTCACGCAGCCGTCCCGCTTTCACCGTCGAATCGACAATGGTGATGTAGGGCACGTCGTGCTGGTCGAAGAGCCAGCGCGTCCACCCTTCGTCCATCGACGCCGTCCAGGGGCGATAGAGCGCGATTCGCGGGAGCTTGGCCAACGGTTCGGTGCGCGGGATCACATCGAGCGACGGGCGGCACTCGAGCGCGATGTCCACCCCGCCGCGTTGTGCCCCCGGCGTACGCGGCCGCGGTGCGAGGCCGCCGAGCGAGGAGCGCTGCGGCGGAGCCAGCGCCCCCGCCGAGGCGGCGACGTCGGGCGAGGGGAAGCTCTGTGGCGCGCCCAGTCGCGTGCGGCCGCGGGGGCCCCCCCCGCGTCGAACGTAGAACGTCCCCGCCGGGAACCCCGTACCGAATCCCGGCACGTGGTACCGTTCCGTTCCCACCCGCACCGTCCAGCCGGCGCGCACCGCCTGCATAACGAGGCGGTAGCTCTCCGTGTCGCGCGCGTCGAGCACGAACCACGCGCCGATCTTCGCCCCCGTCCGCTCCGGAGGCACGCACGCCGTCGTCTCCACCGACGGCAGGAGCGGGAGTGATCCGGACGGGATCGTGTCGCTCTCCATTACCCGCACCCCCAACTGGAAGGGGAGCGTCCACCCCGCCACGTCGTACGGGCGCTCCACCGGGCCCCCGGGAAAGCGCTCGACCGCCGGGAACCGTTGCACCTCCAGCAGGTCCTTGGCGTGCGCCCGGTATGGCTGGTCCATGCGCACCACCCAGGCGTCCTTCGCGTCACGCAGTTCGACGCCCCCCACCTGCAGCACCTGCAGCAGCTGGCGGGCGGCCCCCGGGTCGCGCTGCGCCTTCGGAATGAGGAACGCACGCGGCGACGCGCTCGCCCCCAGCGCCACTTGCCGCCGCCCCATCTGCACGAAGCCGCGCACCAACTCCTCGCGCTGTCGCGACGCGAACTTCACCAGCGCCTCGGCCGCAATCAGCTCATAGTCCACGATGTCGCGCAGCCGCCAGGTGCCACCGGGCCACGGATTCGGGAACGACGTGCGCATCTCATAGCGGGGGAGCCCGCGCGCGTGCCCCGTGAGTTCCTCGGGCTTCTGCACGATCGGCGACGCGATGCGAACCGACGCCGCCTCCGTCAGCAGGGCCACCATGTTGTGCCGCGTCGGCGTTCCGCGAAAGCCGCCGTGCCACCACAAGTCGTATAGCACGCCGTCCCCTACACCCTGCTTGCCGGCCTGCTCCAGGGCCCACGACATCTGCGCGCCGATCAGGTTGATCCCGCGCACGATCAGCGGATCGAGGTTCGGGTTCACCGGGTCCACCATCGGCGGCACGAAGATCCGCATCCCCGAGTTCCCCATCTGGTGCACGTCGTACACCACCTGCGGAAACCAGCGCGTGTAGAGGAAGTCGGTCGCCAGGCGCGTTTCGCGCTGCGTCACCATGTACCAGTCGCGGTTGTTGTCGTGGCCCACGTACGGGTGATACAGCCAGGGGATCGGCCCTCCTTCCCAGCGCGTCCCGACCCCCTGCCGGTACCATTCGGTGATCATCTGCTGTCCGTCCGGGTTCATCGACGGAAACATGAGCAGCACGACGTTGCGCAGGGCGGCCTGCAGGGTGTCGTTGGTCGCCAAGCGCCACGCCAGCTCCATCGACATCTGGCTCGAGGCGATCTCGGTGGCGTGGATGTTCATGCTGATCAGCACCACCGCCGGTTGCTCGCGCACCAACCGCGCTTCCTCCGCCGCAGAGAGCCCGCGCGGGTCGGCCAGGCGTGCCTCGTTGCGACGGATCTCCTCCAGCCGGCGCATGTTGTCCGGGTGCGAGATCGCAACGGCGAGGAAGGGCAGTCCCGCCGTGGTGAGTCCGAGTGTGTCGACACGCACCGCGGGGGAGGCGGCGAGCCTGGTGAAGTACGCGCCGATCTGCCCCCAGTCGGCGAGCTGGCGGTCGGCCCCTACTTCGTGCCCGAGTGCCTCGCGCGGGTGTGGAGGGACCGCCTGCGCACGGCCGATGCGGGCGACCGCGGGGAACAGGAGCAACGCCGCCGCAGCGATGTGCAGCGCGTGATTCGCGCGCCGCACAACCGGCGCGGGCGGGGCAGCGGTGTCCTGCCGGGTCCGGGAAATGGTGACGGATTTCCCGCCAACGTATCACCCGATTGCCCCGTGTGCAGCACCGGCGCCTCGCGCCTGCCGTGCGAGCCGCGTGCGAGCCGCGTGCGAGTAGCGTCCAAGTGCCCCCGCGACCTCACCGCGCCATCGCCTCGTGCACTCCACCTGCCTCTACTGCAACTCGGCGCTTGGCCGCAATGCGGTCGTCGAGCACTTCCCGGAGGGGCCGCGCCTGGCATGCGACGCCGCGCGCGGGAGATCGTGGGCCGTCTGTCCGCGCTGTGCGCGCCGAAACCTCACGCCCATCGAGGATCGCGGGGAGGCGATCGGGTGCCGCGAACGGCGCTTTCGCGATACGTGACTTCGCGCCTTCGCGGCTTCGCGTGAGCCTCTCTCCGCACGCCCCTCCCGCGCCCCCCGCCGCTACACGAGCCCCAGCTTCGCCCCCACCTTCTTGAACGCCGTCACCGCAAAATCGATGTCGCCCGTCGAGTGCGCCGCCGAGATCTGGCACCGCACCCGCGCCGTCCCGTGCGGCACCACCGGGAAGCCGAACCCGGTCACGAAGACCCCCTCGGCCAGCATCATCTCGCTCACCTGGATCGCCGCCGACGTCTCGCCGATGATGATCGGGACGATGGGCGTCTCGCCAGCGAGCGGCTTGAACCCCGCCTCGATGATCTGCTCGCGGAAGTAGCGCGAGTTGTCGCGCAGCTTCTGCACGCGTTCCGGCTGCGCCTCGATCACCTTCACCGCCTGCAGCGCACTCGCCGCCACCGTCGGGGGCAAGGCGTTGGAGAAGAGCTGCGGGCGCGAGCGCTGCGTGAGCATGTCACAGAGCGCCGCCGAGCCGGCCACGAAGCCGCCAGCGGCCCCGCCCACCGCCTTGCCTAACGTCGACGTGATCACGTCCACCTCGCCCAGCACGCCGAAGTGCTCGGCCGTCCCGCGCCCGTTGGTCCCCAGCACCCCGGTCGCGTGGGAGTCGTCCATGATCACGATCGCGTCGTGGTCGCGCGCGATCTGCAGGATCTCCGGCAGCTTGGCAATGCTCCCCTCCATCGAGAAGACGCCGTCGGTCCAGATCAGCCGGCGCTTCGCCGCCTTGTTAGCCGCGAGCTTGGCCACCAGGTCGTCGAGGTTGGAGTGCTTGTAGACCGCGGTGGTGCACTTGGTGATCGCCTTCGCCAGGCGAATCGAGTCGATGATCGAGGCGTGATTGAGCTCGTCGGAGATGACGAAGTCCCCCTCTTCCACCACCGTCGCCGTGAGCCCCTCGTTGGCGTTCCACGCGGAGACGTAGCTCATCGAGGCCTCGGTCCCGACAAAGCGCGCCAGCGCCTGCTCCAGTTCGCGATGCACCGTGAACGTGCCGCAGATGAAGCGCACACTTCCCGTCCCGGCGCCGTACTTCTTCAGCCCATCGATCCCCGCCTGCACCACGCTCGGCTCATCACACAGTCCGAGATAGTTGTTGGACGAGAGGATCAGGATCTGGCCGCGCCCCTCCATCTCCACCCATGCCGACTGCGGCGAGTCGAGGTAGTTGAGACGCTTGTAGACGCCATCGCTTTTCAGTTTGTCGATGCGACCCTGAAGGTCGGCGGTGAAGGCGGTGTTGGGCATTGCTTTCGAGAAGACGGGAAGACGGGAAGACGAGAAGACGAGAAGACGCGAAAGGGCTCGGCGGCGCAGTGTTCGCGCGCGGCCGAGCCCTCAATCAACCGTCAAGACTGGGGCGATTCAACCCGCAGCATCTCGTCTTCCCGTCTTCCCGTCTTCCGCCCCTATCCGATCTCGAAGACGACCTTTCCCGCATCGCCGCTCTTGATCGCGTGGATCGCCTCGTCAAAGCCCTCCAGCGGGAAGCGATGCGTGATGATCGGTGTCGGGTCGAACTTCCCCGAGCGCAGGAACTGCGACATCTGGATCCAGGTGTCGTACATCCGCCGCCCGATCACGCCGTAGACGGTGATTCCCTTGAAGATGATCTCCGTCGCGAAGTTCACTTCCATGGGCTTGGCGGGGATGCCGAGCATCTGCACGCGCCCGCCGAGCCGCACTTCCTTGAACGCCTGGTGAATCGCCGCCGGCACACCGCTCATCTCCAGCACGACGTCGACGCCGAGTCCCTCGGTCGCGCGCTTGACCGTCGCTTCAACCTCCGACGGATGCACTGCGTCGTGCGCACCGGCGGCGCGCGCCAGCTCGAGTCGCCGCGGATTCACATCGCTGGCGATCACGCGTGAGGCGCCAGCCGCCGCGCAGATTCCCACGGCAAAGATCCCGATCGGTCCGCACCCCGTGACGAGCACCGTCGAACCTGGGATCTCCGTACCGTGCAGCGCCGTGTGAAAGGCGTTCCCCATCGGATCGTGGATCCCGCCAATCTCGTACGGGATGCTCGCATCGAGATGCCACACGTTGGTCGCCGGCATCGCGATGTACTCGGCGAAGCAGCCGTCACGATCGACCCCGATGATCTTCGTGTTGGGGCAAACGTGCGCGTTGCCGGTGCGGCACAGGTGGCATCGCCCGCAGACGATGTGTCCCTCCGCCGTCACGCGGTCGCCCACCGCCACGTCGCGCACCAGCGATCCTACCTGCACCACGTCGCCGGCGAACTCGTGGCCCACGGTGAAGGGGGGCTTGCAGCGGTTGCTCGCCCAGTCGTCCCACTCGTAGATGTGCACATCGGTCCCGCACACGCCGGCGCGACGAACCTTGATGAGCACTTCGTCGTCGCGGATCGTGGGGACCGGGACGTCGCGAAGCGTGAAGCCGGGACCGGCAGTCGTCTTGACGAGAGCTTTCACGAGAGGAGCGGAGGGCGGGAGGACGAGAAGACGGGAAGACGAGTTCGGAGGTGCTCACGGCAGCACCTGTCGCGCTCTCGCCGCGGAGGAATCAACCCCCCACTCCCACTGCAATCAAGCGCCCACGGCCCTCATCTCGTCTTCCCGTCTTCCCGTCTTCCCGTCTTCCCGTCTTCCCGTCTTCTCAGACGAGCGACGAGATCTGCCCCCCGTCCACCTGGATCGCCGTCCCCGTCACGAACGAGGCGCGCTCGCTGGCCAGGAAGGCGACCACCGCGGCGAACTCCTTGGGGTCGCCCGAGCGTCCCATCGGGATCCCTCCCTGACGTGCCGCGAGGACCTCCTCGAGTGGCCGCTGCTCGCGCGTGGCGCGCATTTGTGCCAGCTCGATCGCGCGTGCCGTGTCGAAGTGCCCGGGCATGACGGTGTTCACCAGGACCCCGTCCTTCGCGACCTCGTTGGCCAGCGTCTTGGCAAAGCCTAACAAGCCGGCGCGGGCGGTGTTGGAGAGGATCAACCCCTGTATCGGCATCTTCGCCGCCATCGATGTCAGGAAGAGGACGCGCCCCCACTTTCGCGCGCGCATCCCCGGCACGACCGCGTGCGCCAGGCGAATCGATCCGAGCAGGTTGAGGTTGATCGCCGCCTGATACTGCGCGTCGGTCGTCGAGTCGAACAATGTCGACGGAGGACCGCCGGCGTTTGCGACGAGAATGTCGATGGGGCCGAGCTTCTCCTCCACCTCGGTCACGATGCGTGACGCGGCGTCCGCATCGCCCACGTCCGCGGCGATCGTGAGCAGCTTTCCGTAGGTGCGACCCCCGATCGCCGCCGCATGCTTGTCCAACTCGTCCTTGCGACGAGCGACCATCACCACGCTCGCCCCTTCCTGGCTGAGCTCATTCGCGATCGCGAGCCCGAGCCCGCTCGACGCCCCGGTGATCAGGGCCACCTTGTTCTTCAGTCCGAGATCCATGGCCGTACAATGCAACGCCGCCGCTGGCACGGCCAGATCCCGCACAGTACCACTCACGTGCCAGCGCGCCGGCGCACGGCGTCGAGAGGGACCCGCTCGCAGTGCGCCGCGACCGGTGTGCGCCGCTACGGCGCGGGGGTCACCGTGATGCTCTGCCAGTTGCCAGCGACGAGGGCTTTGCCGTCCACCCAGTAGCGGGCACGCATCCGCACCTCACGTGCCCCAGCTGGTGGGTTCTGGCGCGACGGCGCGTAGCGCGCGGCCGGCCACTCCAGCGACCACGTGTACGACTGCCCCGGCTGAAGCCGGAGCGTCCGCGTGTAGGCCGCGCAGAGGATCAGCTCGATCCTCGGGTCGATGCGCACGCCGTCGGCATCCTCCACCTCGAACACGCTGAACGGACAGCTGTTCTCTTCGAACGACATCACTTGGCTCCCGGTGTTCGTCAGGGTGACCGTGAGCGGGAGCAGCGTCCGCTCCGTGACCGTCGTCCTCGACACCACCAGGCGCATCGTTTCGTCGCTGATCACGCTCCGCTCGCTATCCGCGGTGCTGTCGAGCGACGACCCACACGCGCTCCCCGCCAGCGCGAGCAGCAACACCGAACACATCGAGCGTAGGCGCATCATCGGGTACCGGCGAAAGGTGTCATGCGGTTTTCGACGCCCGACGGCGCGCGGAGGGGTGTCGATCGCTTCACCCCGTGCGCGGCGCGCGTGGCGTCGGCCTGTCATACGTGCGACGCTCGGCGCAGGCGCGAGCTAGCACCCCGATCAATCAGCGGGCGCCCCTCCCGCCACAGCGTCCGGCGAAGCTCCCGCCATGCCTGGTGCGTGCATCGGCGTGATCCGAACGGCGCACACCTTGAACTCGGGGATGTGGGCGATCGGGTCGAGCGCCGGATTCGTCAGCAGGTTGGCCGCCGCCTCGCGGTAGTGCATCGGGATGAAGACCTGCCCGGGTGCGACCCGCTCCGACAGCCGCACCGAGATGCTGATCTCGGCGCGACGCGAGGCGATCCTCACGGCGTCACCGTCGTGCACGCCCAGGCGCGTGGCGTCGACCGGGTTCAACTCGACGATCGGCCCCGACTCTCGCGCGTCGAGTGCAAACGAGCGACGCGACATCGTCCCCGTATGCCAGTGGTACATCTGGCGCCCCGTGTTGAGCAAGAAGGGGAACGCGTCGTCCGGGAGCTCTGCTGGCGGGAGGAACTCCACGGGATGGAACGTCGCCTTGCCGTCGGCCGTCGGAAACGCGTCGGCAAAGAGGAAGTCGGTCCCGCCATGTTCGGCGTCGAGCACCGGGTACTGCAGCCCGGCGTGATTGTCGAGTCGCTCGTGCGATACACCGCGCCACGACGGCGTGACGCGGGCGATCTCGTCCATCACCTCGGCCGCGTCGCGGAACGGCGTCGGGAGCCCGATGCGGTTTGACAGGTCGATGAGGATCTCGAGGTCACGGCGTGCGTTCCCCGGCGGCGTGATCGCCGCGCGCGAGAGTTGGATGCGACGCTCCGTGTTCACGAACGTCCCGTCCTTCTCGGCAAACGACGAGCCCGGGAGGATCACGTCGGCATACCGTGCCGTCTCGGTGAGGAAGAGGTCCTGCACCGCGAGGAACTCCAGCTCGCGGAACCAGTGCTCCGCGTGCGCGACCTCCGGATCGGAAAGGATCGGGTTCTCGCCCATGATGTACATCCCCCGCACCGGCGACGACTCGTCGACGATCTGCGTGACCTTGAGCCCCACGTCGAGTGAGAGTCGCTCGTCGGGGACCCCCCAGGCCTCGGCGAACTTGTGTCGCACCGCAGGGTTTGTCACCGGCTGGTAGTCGGTGTAGACCATGGGGATCCCGCCGACGTCGCTCGCCCCTTGCACGTTGTTCTGGCCGCGGATCGGGATCATCGCCGCTCCCCATCGCCCGATCATCCCCGTCGCGAGCACGAGGTTGAGCAGCGAGCTCACGATGTCCGTCCCGGTGGAGTGCTGCGTGAGCCCCATCGCCCACAGGGTGGCCGAGCGTGGGCCGCGCGCATAGAGCTCGGCGGCCCGGCGTATCGACGCCGCCGGAACGCCGGAGATCTGCGAGGCGCGCTCGGGGGTGTAGGGCTGCACCGCCTCACGCACGCGGTCGAAGTCGTGCGTGCGGCTGGCGATGAACGCCGAGTCCTCGAGCCCCAGCGACAGGATGTGGTGCAGCATCCCGTTCATCACCGCCACGTCGGTCCCGGGGAGCGCCTGCAGGTGGACGTGCGCGCGGGTGGCCAGCTCGATGCGGCGCGGGTCGCAGACGATGAGCGTGGCGCCGCGCTTCACCGCGCGCTTGATCGCGGCGCCGAAGACGGGGTGCGACTCCGTCGTGTTGGCGCCGAGGATGAAGATCACGTCCGACTCGTGCTCCACCTCGCGCATCGATCCGGAGGCCGCGCTGGTGTTCATCGCCCGCTGCATCGCGCTCACCGACGACGAATGGCAGAGGCGCGTACAGTGGTCGACGTTGTTGGTCCCGAGCCCGGCCCGGAACATCCGCTGCAGGAGATAGTTCTCCTCGTTGCTGCACTTGGCCGACTGGAAGACCGCGAGCGATGTCGGGCCGTGGGCGTCCCGCAGGCGCAGGAGTTCCTGCGCCGCGATCTCCATCGCCTCCTCCCACGTCGCTTCGCGGAACGGGGCGTACCAGTCGTGCGGAGTTGCGACCCGATCGCGCGGGTCGCCCAGTGGCCCTGCGCCAGTCTGCTGTCGTTGCAGCGGATTGGTACGAGGGCCGCGCTTGGCTTTCGGTCCTTCCTGGGCGATGAGGTCCCACGGTCCGCCGCGCCGTGGCCATTCCGCGGCGTTCTCGTGCGTGCCATCGAAGACCCATCGTCCATCGCGCTTGACCCAACCGCGGCGCACCAGGGGCGTCGTGAGGCGGTCGCGGTGCTGGACGAAGTCGGTGCCGAACCGCCCCTTCACGCACGTCGATCCCCGGTTCGGCGTGTTCTGCTCGATCCACGGCGAGCGGACGTGGATGACCGTGTTGTCTCGCACCTGCAGGTCGATCTGGCATCCGACCCCGCAGTACGGACAGACGCTGCGCACCGTGCGATCGATCGGCGGCATCGCGTTCGACGCGGGGCGGTCCATCATCTGGCCATTCGCGGCGCGCACCGCCATCGGGATGATGTCGTGGATGGCGCCGGTCGGGCAGACGCGTACGCACTCGCCGCACCACGTGCACCCGGCGTGCTCCGGATTGCCGTCGGCCCCTACGATGATCTGCGCGTGATCGCCGCGATGCGCCACGTCCAGTACGCCGACGACCTGGATCTCCTCGCACGCCCGCACACAGCGCGTGCAGAGGATACAGGTCGACATGTCGTGCCGGATGATCGGGTCACCGGCGCGCGTGTCGCCGATGCGAAGCGGGAGGTCCGCGCGCCGGATGAGCGGGACGTCGTAGCGTCGCACGAGCGACTCGAACTCGTTGCGATACCCCGGTGTGGGGATCTCGTCCACCGGGTAGCGCTCGAGCAGCATCGCGAGGACGCCCTGACGATTCTGCACCGCGGCTGGCGACTCGGTGGTGATGTTCATCCCCTCGGTCGCTTCGGTCGCGCACGCCGGGACGAGCTTCGGGCTCCCCTGCACGGAGACGAGGCAGATGCGGCAGCTCCCAACGTTGGGGAGCGTGGGATACCAGCACAGCGTGGGGACGTCGATGCCGAGCGCGCGCGCGGCATCGAGGATCGTGTCGCCTGCGTCGCACGTCGTGCGCTGGCCGTCGATGGTGAGCGTCGGCATGGTGGCACTGTTGAGGGCGGGCGGGGTGTCCGCTGCGCTGGAGTATGCCCCGCGGTACGGATGCCGTCCAGCGCGCCGCCCCGCGGACGGAGGGGGAAGATCATCGTTAGGCACGGGTGGCAAGGCCCTCGCCGGCGTCGGCGATATTGCGCACCAGAAAGCGTGACCATATATTCGCGTCGAGCACCTATCGCGTGCGCGCGAGGATACGGCGTGGCTTCATCACGAAAAGAGTTCCTCCACATCGCAGTGCTGCCGGCGGCCTCGCCGAGTCTGGTCCCCTTCGCGGAACCAGGTCTCTCCCGGGGGAACTTGGTCTCCCCCCTCACCGCCGTGTTCCACACTCCACTGCGAGCCCTGCCCGCGACCATGGTGTTGTCGCCAGCCGCAGGATCTCGAAGGGCGATCCAGTCGGACGATGCCGGCGACCGCGCGCCACTCCATGCATCTGCCGTCTCGATTCGCCGCGCATTCCGAGTTCAGTTAGGCGGTCGCGTGGGTTCGATCGAGCGCACTTGGCTCGATTCCATCGAGCGCACTTGGCTCGATTCCATCGGCAGATTCGAATCGCACGCGATGCGTTGCACGCACCATTCAACATCGCGCTCCGTGCCCATCATGTTGAAAAGTTCGCACTTGAACTTTACGAGCGACCATCCCTCGTTATAGATTGTCCGCGAGTTGAAACGCGCGCGTTTGTCAAGTCGTCAGGTCTTTGGTTGCACGTCGCGCGATAACACGAGTTCACGGCTGTTGCTGTTTTCGACATAGCGCCGCGGTTAGGCGCGAAGGACCAGCCGGATGCGAATGCGCCCGGTTGCTGCCGACCGATCCACCGGGGGATCGGACCGGTGATCCACACCAGACCAGGAGATACTCTCATGGCTGCGAAGAAGAAGACTGCCAAGAAGGCCGCGAAGAAGACGGTGAAGAAGGCGGCCAAGAAGACCAAGAAGCGCTAGTTCTTCTTGGACTCGTAATAACAAGGAAGCCGGCGCGAACTCTGCGCCGGCTTTCTTGTTTTTGTCCATTGCCGCGGCGGGATCCTGCTTACGCGGCCTTGATGTCGGTCGGAGGGACGTCGGGTTCGGGGACCTGGCCCCAGACGTAGGCCCACACCCGCGGCGGCGTCTCGGCGCGGCTGCCGCGCGAGATGACGATCCCCACCGGTTCCTCCTCCAGGACGCCCTGACGTGAGTCGGTCATGCGTCGCCTCCTCTCATATAGTAGATGCGGATGCCGGCTCTACGTCGTCGACGCTGCGCCGGATTCGTTCTGCGGTGCGGAGCGCTCGGCCCCGCCTGCGACACCGGCCGCAGTCGGCGAGAACGGTTCGCCGACTACGGCCGGTTGACGAGGCACCGCGGTTCGGCCTCGCACTCCTGTTAAGGCACCGCCTGTGCCAGCACACAATCGCAATTCAAGCTGCTGGCCTGTAAGCACTTAAAGAAAAGGCGCCCACCGGAGTGGGCGCCTCGTGTTGCAGAATGACACGTGAGACATTGACACGCTGTATCGGCACGAGTCGCCGAGCTCGGCTTTTTAGGCGACGTTCTTTCGCGCGAGGAAGGTGCGGGCCTTCGTCTCGTCTCGCACGATGGAGACCTCCCACCCGCGATAGCGCGCCCGCAGCTCGTCCAGCTCCACGGCGGAGTGTCCCGCGACCAGCGTCTGGACCAGGTGGACCCCGCCGTCGAGCGTCGCGCTCTTGAGAATCTCGATGACGCGCTCCCGCTCTCCCGCCGTCAGTCGTTCGAAGGCGGCCGGGGAACAGACCACCGCATGCAGCGGTGCCTCGGGATACCATTCGCCGAGTGCGGTCACGCAGCCATTGACCCGCGAGGTGAGTCCGACGACCCCGGCAGCGGCAATGACCTTCTCGACCACCTCGGGGTCTTCCTCGACCGCGGTGACCTGACAGCCATTGGCGGCGAGGTAGAGCGCGGTACCTTCCTGCTGGGCGCCGACGACCAGCACGTGGGCTTCGGCGTCCGACGGAATCTCCCGGACGATCGGGGCGTCGGCACTGAGTCCCCAGCGCTCGGGGCGGCGGTACTCGGCGATGAGCTTCAGCCGGCGCCGGCGCCAGGAGGCGTAGGAGGGAATGCGCAGGCGGTTACGAATGATGCGGTCGACCTCTGCCCAGAGCAGCAGCTCACCGAAGGCGACCTGCTCTCCCGCCCGGAGGTTGGCCACGGCTTCGTCGCCGATGCGCAGGATCGCCGACCGGGGGATCGAGTCCTTGTAGTTCTCGATCTCCTGCTCGACGAAGCACTCGTACTCGTGCTTGAGCGATCGCTGCGGTTGATGACTCGCCATGCACCCACGCCAGTTAGGCTGAGACCAAACCTAGGCGCTCTCGTAAGGCGCGCAAGTGGTTTCGTCATTCACTCGTTAGATTTTCTGCGCCGCCTCACGAGCGACCACGAGTCGGCACCTGCGCGGGGCCTCCTGCATCGCCTGACGAGGAGCCACGTGCACGATTGTTTGGAGCGCACTCACGACCCGCTGCACCGCCCGCCGGACCACCTGCCTTACGAGGGCGACTCACTCGTCATGCACGATACCCCATGACACCACTACGACACGTAGCTGACGGCATCGCCTGCGGCGACCTCCTGCACCTCGGGCGCGAGGAAGCGATCGCGACCTACCTCATGGAGTCGAGCGATGGGCTCGTCGTCGTGGACCCGGGCCCGTCCTCGTGCCGGGATGCGTTGCAGCAGGCCATCCGCGACTTCGGTGCGGCGCCCGACGACCTGCGCCACGTGCTCCTCACGCACATCCACCTCGACCATGCCGGGATCACCGGCACGCTCGCACGCGAACTCCCGCACCTGCGCGTGCACGTGCATGCGCGTGGCGCCACGCACCTGAGCGACCCCACACGGCTCCTCGACAGCGCCCGCCGCATCTATCGCGGCGACATGGATCGCCTCTGGGGCGCCTTCGAGGCGGTCCGGCCGGAGCAGCTCGTCGTCCTCGGCGGCGGGGAGCGCCTCACCATCGGCGGCCGACACCTGCGCGTGGAGTACACGCCCGGTCACGCCTGGCACCACCTCTGTTATCTCGATGAATCGACCGGCGTCGCCTTCGTCGGCGATGTCGCGGGCGAAGCCTCGCAGCACGGAACCCCCGCGCTCCCCGCCGCGCCGCCCCCTGACATCGATCTCGAAGCCTGGAAACCCAGCCTCGACCTGATCGGGGCGTGGGGACCTGAGGCACTCCTGCTCACGCACTTCGGCCCCGTTCGGCACGTCGTGGCGCATCTCGATGCCCTCTGGGATCGCATCATCTCGTGGAGCCTCGCGGTGCGCGCGTCGCTCGCGTCGGGGACCGACGACGACGCGCGGGCCGACGCCTTCGCCGACGCCGAAGTGGCTCGCCTGCGGAGCGGACTCACCCCGGAGCAGGCGGTGCACATCGATCGCGACTCCATCCGCTCGTCGTGGTTCGGCTTCGCCCGCTACTGGCGCAAGAAGGCCGAAGCCGGCGCCTGACGAGCGCCCGTGCCCGAGCTTCCCGAAGTCGAGTACGCGGCGCGCATCGCGCGCGCCGCGTGTGCCGGCAAGACCATCGCGACGGTCCGCGCATTGCACCCGTCCCAGCAGCGCGCCCTCCCCGACGACCACGCGCAATCGCTGGCCGGCGATGTCGTCGTCGCGATCGCGCGACGTGGCAAGCACCAGCTGTTTCACCTCGGCAGCGGGCGCACCTTGCACGTGCACTTTCGAATGACCGGCGATTGGCGCGTGGGCAGCTGCGACACGCCCCCGCATCGCGTCACGCGCGTCCTGTTCGAGTTCGCCGACGGGACGCAGCTCGCGCTCGACGACTCGCGCGCCCTGGCGACGGTGACGCTCCACGAAGCCGGCATCGACCCGTGCCCAGCACTCGGCCCCGACGCCACCGATGACCGCTTCGACGCCGCTTGGCTGCAGGCGCAGCTGACGGGACGCCGGACGCCGATCAAGTCGGCGTTGCTCGACCAGCGCGTCGTGGCCGGGATCGGCAACATTTACGCCTCCGAGGCCCTCTGGTATGCGCGGGTCGATCCGCGTCGCCTCGGGTACCGCCTCACGCCGCGACAGTGCGTCGCCATCGTGGCCGGTGTGAAGCGCGCCATGCACCGGGCGCTCGCCCACCCCGAGCGCTACTACGGGGCCGAGGGCATCAGCGCTGCCGTGCGGTTCAACGCGTACGACCGCGAGGGGAAGGGCTGCCGTCGCTGCCGGACGCCCGTCAGCCGCATCGTCCAGGCGGGACGCAGCAGCTACTTCTGTCGCGAGTGCCAACGCTAGGGAGCAGGCGACAGGATGGCGGGTGCGGGTGCGGGTGCGGCCCGCGCGGGGGGTGGCGCGCCGACTCCCGCGGCGTTCGCCGGCCTTAGTCGTTGACCTCGAGGATCGCTCCCTTGAGGTATCCGGTTTCGGGGACGGCGAGCAGTTCGGGGTGATCGGTCGGTTGGACGCACAGTTCGCGCAGCGTCACCCGTCGCCCGCTGTCGGCGGCGGCGCCCTGCAGCATCTCGAGGAAGTGCGCCTTGCTGAGGTGGTAGCTGCAGCTGGCGGTGAACATGAGGCCACCCGGGGCGAGGAGTCGCAGGGCGCGCAGGTTGATCTCGTGGTAGCCGCGCAAGGCCGACGGGAGCGATGGGCGGTTCTTCGCGAAGGCCGGCGGATCGACGACGATGGTGTCGAACTGCTCGCCGGTACGCTCGCGCTCGCGCAGGTTCTCGAAGGCGTCGGCTTCGACGAAGGCGATGTTCGTGCGGTGATTGCGGCTGGCGTTGTCCCGGGCGCGATCGAGGGCGGCGGCCGAGGCGTCGATGGCGATGACTTCGGTGGCGTTCACCGCCAGATGCAACGCGAAGGAGCCGTGGTAGGCGAAGCAGTCGAGCGCGCGGCCGCGGGCGAGCGCACCGATGCGGTGGCGGTTCTCGCGCTGATCGAGGAAGGCGCCGGTCTTCTGTCCCGTCCACGGCGCGGCGAGATACTTCACGCCGTGTTCGTGCACCTCGATTTCATGCGGGACCGTGCCGTGCAGGAGGACCGTTTCGCGCGCGAGTCCTTCGCGTTCGCGAAGGGCGGCGTCGTTGCGGGCGAGGATGCCGTCGCAGCCGGTAAGGCGGACAAGGGCGTCGGTGATCGGCTCTCGATGGGCTTCCAGCCCGGCGCTCATGAGTTGGACGACGAGCCAGCGGTCGTAGCGATCGCAGGTGAGCGAGGGAAGGGCATCGCCCTCGCCGTGCACGAGCCGGTACGCCGAGCTGTGGCGAAGGAGGTCGGTTCGGCGCTCGATAGCGGACTTCAAGCGGTCAGACCACCAGGCGCCGTCGAGGGCGTCGAGCGGTTCGCGGTCGACCATGCGAATCGAGATCTCGGAGGCTGGGGACCAGAGGGCGGTCCCGAGGGGGCGTCCGCGGTTGTCCTCGACGCGTACCGCACCGGCGGGGGCGTCGGGGAAACGGACGACGTCGCTCTTGAAGATCCAAGGGTGTCCGCGGAGCCATCGAGTGGCGCCGCGATTGGAGACGACTGCGAGATCCAGGGTGGCCATGCGAGACAAGGTAGCGTGGTCACGGCGGGCTCGCGGTCCGGCGGGGGCGTCGCGGCGTGTCTGTTGTGTCGTGCACTGAACGGCGAGTCGTGCCGATGCTCTGGAGGAGCGCGCGTCCATTCATAGATGTAGCGAATGGAAGGGGGGAGAAATCTTATTGTGGAAGGGGAAAGAGGGGTTGATCTACGCGTGCGGTCTGTGTACCATACGCCCCCTTCCGTTACCTGCGTCTGGACGTCGCGAAAGCGGTCTTGAGGCGGGGGGCGGGAGAAGGAAAAGGTTGATCGAATGCCGGTTGGCGAAGTGCCGCCGGATGCTGATTGAAAAGTGAAGGTAGGGAAGATCGTGGGAAGTGAATCCTTACTGTCGGCGGAGCGCGCAAGCGCGACGTCGGCGGAGAGATTGCTTGATCACAAGAAGTAGTAGATCGCGCGTGCTCTGCTTGACGAAGAATGGGTCAAGCGAGCGAAAGCATGTGGGGGATGCCTGGGCACACAGAGGCGATGAAGGCCGTGGTAAGCTGCGATAAGCTCGGGGGAGTGGCACACACGCGGTGATCCCGAGATGGCCGAATGGGGCAACCCGGCGGACCGTGAGGTCCGTCATCACCGGCAACGGTGAAGCGAACGCTGGGAACTGAAACATCTAAGTACCGGCAGGAAGAGAAATCAAACGAGATGCCCGGAGTAGCGGCGAGCGAAAGGGGCAGAGCCTAAACCGATCTCCTTGTGGGATCGGGGTTGTAGGACCCACGGACGGAGCCAGTTAACGAGTCGAAGTCCCCTGGAACGGGGCGCCGCAGACGGTGACAGCCCGGTAGACGAAGAGCGCTGGCCCAGTGGAGTTCCTGAGTAACGCCCGACTCGTGGAATCGGGCGTGAAGCTGGGGGGACCACCCTCCAAGGCTAAAGACTCCTGTGTGACCGATAGTGGACGAGTACCGTGAGGGACAGGTGAAAAGCACCCCTGGGCGGGGAGTGAAAGAGATCCTGAAACCACATGCTTACAAGCGGTAGGAGGCGGGGCTGGGGGCAACCCTGGTCACTGCTGACTGCGTGCCTTTTGCATTATGATCCGGCGAGTTACTCCTCAGGAGCGAGGCTAAGCGGCTCAGCCGCGGAGTCGGAGCGAAAGCGAGTCCTGCAACGAGGGCGCTTGAGTTCCTGGGGGTAGACCCGAAGCCAGGGCGATCTACCCATGAGCAGGGTGAAGCTGAGGTAACACTTAGTGGAGGCCCGCACCGGTATGGGTTGAAAACCGTTCGGATGACTTGTGGGTAGGGGTGAAAGGCCAATCAAGCCTGGAGATAGCTGGTTCTCCCCGAAATCTATTGAGGTAGAGCCTCGAGGCGTGTAAGCAGGGGGTAGAGCGACTGGATGGGCGCGGGCTGGCGAAGCTGGTACCAACCCCAACCAAACTCCGAATACCTGTTTTATGGACCTCGGGAGGCAGTCGCTGAGCGATAATGTCCAGCGGCGAGAGGGAAAGAACCCAGAGCCACAGCTAAGGTCCCAGAGTGGCCGCTGAGTATAGCGAAGGATGTGTCCCTGCCGTGACAACTGGGAGGTTGGCTTAGAAGCAGCCATTCCTTGAAAGAGTGCGTAATAGCTCACCAGTCCAGCGGGGATGCGCCGAGAATGGTCGGGATTAAGCGGCCCACCGAAGCTTGGCCTTCATGCATTGCATGAGGGGTAGGGGAGCGTTCCGCGTGCAGTGAAGGGGCGGTGGAAACCAAGCCCTGGAGCGAGCGGAAGTGAGGATGCCGGAATGAGTACGCGCAAACGAGAGTGAAAACCTCTCGCACCGTAAGCCCAAGGGTTCCTGCGCCATGGCAATCAGCGCAGGGTGAGGCGGGTCCTAAGTCGAGGCCCCAGAGGCGTAGACGATGGGAAGCCGGTCAAGATTCCGGCCCCGCTCGGGAAGCGATGAACGATTCAGGGACCGTGGAACGAAGCAGCAGCGGCTATGTGGAGGGCCGTTCAACCGCGTAGGTCGCAAGGCCGAGACGGGAGTACGAGGTCACGGGGCAACCCAAGGCCAAGTGTTGTGGAGTCGACACGCGAGAAAAGCTGGATCGGGAGCGACTCGGGCGTCCGTACCGTAAACCGACACAGGTGGGCGAGGCGAGCAGCCTCAGGTGCACGAGTGAGACGTGGTCAAGGAACTCGGCATAATGATCCCGTAACTTCGGAAGAAGGGATGCCCTTTCTGGTGACCTGTACAGGGAAGCTGGGGGGGGCCGCAGAGAATCGGCCCAAGCGACTGTTTAGCAAAAACACAGGTGCGTGCCAAGCCGCGTAAGGCGCCGTATACGCACTGACGCCTGCCCGGTGCCGGAAGGTTAAGGGGAGAGGTTAGCCGCAAGGCGACGCCTTGAGCCGAAGCCCCGGTAAACGGCGGCCGTAACTATAACGGTCCTAAGGTAGCGAAATTCCTTGTCGGGTAAGTTCCGACCTGCACGAATGGCGTAACGACTTGGGCACTGTCTCGACCACGCGCTCGGCGAAATTGCAGTCTCGGTGAGGATTCCGAGTCCCCGCGACAGGACAAAAAGACCCCATGCACCTTTACTGTAGCTTGCCATTGGACGTTGTCTCTAACTGTGTAGCATAGGTGGGACCCATTGAGGCCGGGGCGCTAGCTTCGGCGGAGGGGCCAGTGAAATACCACCCTGGTAGATACGACGTCCTCACCAGCCTGCACAAACTGCAGGTGGGACCGTGGCAGGTGGGCAGTTTGACTGGGGCGGTCGCCTCCGAAACAGTAACGGAGGCGCGCGAAGGTTGGCTCAGCGCGGACGGTACTCGCGCTTCTAGAGTGTAACGGCAAAAGCCAGCCTGACGGGGAGACCGACGGGTCGACCCGCCACGAAAGTGGGCCGTAGTGATCCGGTAGCCCGGGGTGGAACGGCTATCGCGCAACGGATAAAAGGTACGCTGGGGATAACAGGCTTATCGCGCCCGAGAGTTCACATCGACGGCGCGGTTTGGCACCTCGATGTCGGCTTGTCACATCCTGGGGCTGGAGAAGGTCCCAAGGGTCCGGCTGTTCGCCGGTTAAAGTGGCACATGAGCTGGGTTCAGAACGTCGTGAGACAGTTCGGTCTGTATCCGTCGTGGGCGTTGGAGTGTTGAGGAATGCGGACTCTAGTACGAGAGGACCGAGTCGGACGATCCGCTCGTGTCCCGGTTGTCCCGCCAGGGGCAACGCCGGGTAGCGATGATCGGTGGCGATAACCGCTGAACGCATCTAAGTGGGAAACGCCGTCCAAGATGAACACTCCCTGGGGCCTTGAGCCCCCTGAAGGGCCGGAGGAGACGACTCCGTCAATAGGCCGCCCGTGGACGCCCAGCAATGGGCTCCGAGCGCAGCGGTCCTAATCGCCCGTGCGGCTTGACCCTCCCAATATTTGCTTGGCAGGGCACGCGCGCAGGAATCAAGCAGGCTGCCTAACGCAGCTTCATTTCAACCGATCTTCCCTTACCTTCACTCTTCGCTTTCGAGGACGCGTTCCCGACGGCGACCTGAAGACCTCACCCGTCTCCTCGTCCCCCGTCCACTCGTCTTCTGCAGTTCGCTGGCGACTAGAGCGTAGGGGCCACACCCGTTCCCATACCGAACACGGTCGTTAAGCCCTACAGCGCCGATGGTACTCCGATCGAGAGATCGCGGGAGAGTAGGCCGTCGCCGGCACCCCCTTCGCGGGCCGTATGAATCCTCATACGGCCCGCGTTTGTTTTCCCCCCCCTCGAACGTCGAGCCCGGCCACCCAACTCGCACGACGGGACACTCGGCAGGATCACCCCTCGCACCACAGGCCTACCCTCACTCCCCCCGCGGTAGCGACGGCGCGTCCCCCGCGCCCCAGCAACCCCGGGCTGCCGGGGCTCAGCGCGACTTCGCCCGTGACGCGGCCCCCGCACGTCCCGCTCGTACCTGGCGGATCGCCTCGGTATGCTCGCGAAAGGTCGTGCGAAACTCGTGGTGACCATCCGGGTGTGCGACGAAGTACAAGTACGGAACGTTGGCCGGGAAGACGGCGGCCTCGATGCTCGGCGCACCGGGCGAGGCGATCGGTCCGGGCGGAAGCCCTGCGTACTTGTAGGTGTTGTAGCGCGAGTCGATCTCGAGATCCTTGTACAGCACGCGCTCCACGTGCCTGCCTAACGCGAACTGCACGGTCGGGTCGGCCTGCAGCCGCATCCCGATCTTCAGGCGATTGTGGTACACCGCCGAGATCACCGGGCGCTCCTCGGGGATTCGCGCCTCCTTCTCGATGATGGCGGCGAGCGCCATCACGTCGTTTCGCGACATGGCCATCGCGCGCGCCGCCGAGTCCCACGCCGGCTTCCACACCTCCTCGAAGCGCTCGACCATGCGCTCCACGGCGTCACGCGCGGTTGCGCCTGGCGGAAAGGTGTAGGTGTCTGGATACAGGTACCCCTCGAGCGTCGGCGTCGGAATGTCGAGGCGATGCCGGAGCGCGGTGTCGCGCGCCGCCACCGTCACCGACTCCGGCGGAACCTCGAGCGACTTCGCGATGATGGGAACGATCGAGGAAAGGGCGAATCCCTCCGGGATCGTGAAGGTGTGCACGAGTCCGCGGCCCGCCGCGAGTGCGTCGAGGATCTCGCCCCACCCCTGACTGCTGCGGAACTCGTAGGTTCCGGCCCGGATGGAACGATCGCGCTTGGTCCAGGCGGCGTATGCGCGAAAGGCGCGTGGGAAGTGCACCACGCCGCGCCGCTCGAGCGAGTCGGCGGCGACCCGGAAGCTCGAGCCGGACGGGATCACGACCCGACGCGGCACGTCGTCGCCGCACGCAGCCGTGAAAGCGAGCGAGAGCGCGAGCAGGGGACGCCAGACGCTCTCGGCGAACGAGCGCCTCGTGCGGGGCCGTCCGGCAGAGCGATCTGCGGAGTGCACGGCGAAGTGAGCCGCGCAGTGAACCGCAGCGCGAACTGCAGCGCGAACTGCAGCGCGAACTGCACCGCGAACTGCACCGCGAACTGCACCGCGAACTGCACCGCGAACTGCAGGGTGAACTGCAGACTGAACGGCGGAGCGTCCCGCGGAATGTCCTGCGCAGCGCGCGGAGGCGTCGCTCGCCGCACGTGTTGCTGGAGTCGTCGTCGGAGTTGGCGCTGACCGAGACACAGAACGGGGGAGACGACGCGATCGCTGGTGCGATGCACGATGGGTCGGCCGGGGAACGCCGAGCGAGGGCCCGTCGATGGCAACCCGTGGATCGGGGGGCCCCCCCCGCGTTCAACCTACGGCTCACCCACATCATCTCCATCATCCTCATCGTGCGCTCCGTACCGATTCGTTCCCATCCCCAGCACCTGCTGCAGCAGGATCGTCGCGGCGAGCGCATCGACGTCCCCCTTTCGACCGCGCGTCGAGCCCCCCATCTCACGAATCGCGCGCAGCGCCGCCGCCGAGGAGAATCGCTCGTCGATCAGCTGCACGGGAAGCCCCGTGCGCTTCTCGAGTTCGGCGGCGATGCGTCGGACTTCGCGCGAGCGATCCGTCTCATCGCCCTCGCCATCGAGCGGTAGTCCCAGCACGAAGCCTCCCGCTTCGACAGCGGTGGCGCGGCGGATGATCTCGGCAATCGGTGGACGCTTGCCCAGTCGGCGCAGGATGAAGCCGGCGGGCGATGCGATGGTCCGTGTGGGATCGCTCACCGCCAGGCCGATGCGGCGCTCGCCGTAGTCGACCGCCATCAGGCGGGTCTGCACCACCGGACCCGAAGGGGAGGGCGACGTCGGGCCCTACCCCTGCGCCATCTGCGAGAAGAACTCGCGATTGGTCTTCGATCGCACGAGTTGCTTCAGCAGGAACGAGATGCTGTCGTCCGGGGGCATGTCACCCAGGAAGGTGCGCAGCAGGTACACGCGATTCATCTCCTCGCGGTCGAGCAGCAGCTCTTCCTTTCGCGTCCCCGACTTGTTGATGTCGATCGCAGGGAAGACGCGTCGGTTGGCGATCTCGCGGCTGAGGACGAGCTCCATGTTGCCGGTCCCCTTGAACTCCTCGAAGATCACCTCGTCCATGCGCGAGCCGGTCTCGATGAGAGCGGTCGCGATGATCGTGAGCGAGCCGCCATCATCGATCTTGCGCGCCGATCCGAAGAAGCGCTTGGGCTTCTGCATCGCGGACGCATCGAGTCCGCCCGAGAGGATCTTCCCCGACTGCGGGATGACCGAATTGTGGGCGCGCGCGAGGCGCGTGATGGAGTCGAGCAGGATGACGACGTCCTTGCCGTGCTCGACCAGTCGCTTGGCCTTCTCGATCACCATCTCGGCGACTTGCACGTGACGGTCGGGGGGCTCGTCGAACGT
This sequence comes from Gemmatimonadota bacterium, assembly GCA_016719105.1. Lineage (NCBI taxonomy): Bacteria > Pseudomonadati > Gemmatimonadota > Gemmatimonadota bacterium. The sequence continues at coordinate 356,655 of JADKAQ010000002.1, forward strand.
CGAGCTGATGACCTCCGCCTTCGGCACCGACTCGTGGAAGTCGGTCACCTCTTCGGGGCGCTCGTCGATGAGGAGGACGATGAGCGAGACCTCGGGGTGATTGTCGGCGATGGCGTTGGCCATCTTCTGCAGCAGGATCGTCTTGCCCGCGCGCGGCGGGGCGACGATGAGCCCACGCTGCCCCTTGCCGATCGGGGCGATGAGGTCGACGACGCGCATCGACAGGTCGCCGTTCTCCAGCCGCAAGCGCTGGTCGGGATAGCGCGGGCGGAGGTTGTCGAAGATGAGGCGCGGGCGAGACGGGTCGGGATCATCGCCGTTGACGAGATCGACCTTGAGGAGCGCGAGATAGCGCTCCCACTGCTTGGGCGGACGGACTTCCCCGCGAATGGTGTCGCCGGTGCGGAGATCGAAGCGCTTGATCTGCGACGGCGAGACATAGATGTCATCGGGGCCGTGCAGGTAGCTCCAGTCCTGGCTGCGCAGGAACCCGTAGCCTTCGGCGAGGATCTCGAGGACCCCCTCGCCACGGAGCACGACCTGTTGATCGAGCAGGCGCTGCTCGATGCGAAAAATCAGGTCCTGCTTCCGGAGACCAGACGTCTCTTGCAGGCTCAGATCTGTCGCGAGCTCGAGGAGTTCGGCGACAGACTTCCGTTTGAGTTCGACGATGTCCACGCGAGGTGGGGGAAGTCTCGTTGGTTCTGGGCCGCCGGTGCGCTCGCGCGGCGAAAGTAGTACGCGCCAATTGGCGCGGCAAGGCGACCGCAAGCGTTTCACGCGACGGGGTGTCGCGGACCAGATGGCGAAGCCATCGGTCACTACAGCGTGTTCTGCGTCGGGGACTGCAAACACCGCGACGAAGCCAGCAAGAACAGCGCCGTGTCCTTCCCAGCTCTTCGGCGGCCCCGTCAGGGCCGCTCACGACCACCGGCCGCGCCTGACCGCCGGGGGCGAGTGGGACAAGTGCGCGAGGCGGGATTCGAACCCACGACCTTCGGCTCCGGAGGCCGACGCTCTATCCAGCTGAGCTACTCGCGCGCAGCCCCCGACGACCCAAAGCGGCGTCACGGGGGAACGAGAAGGCTAACGCTCGCCAAAGGGCAAGACAAGTCGAGGCCGGAAGCGGTCGATACTGTCTGGTGAGCCCCGGCTCATCGTCGGGGGTCATCCCCTCTGCACCTCCACGCCTCTCATCCGTGACGGTCCGTGAGTACAGCCACCACACCTGACGCGAAGTCCCAGGAGTCCCTGGTCGATGTCTTCGTCGCCCGCCAGCCGATCTTCGACCGTCGCGGCGAGCTCTACGCTTACGAGCTGCTCTATCGTCGGACGGGGGCGCACACCGCCGCGGACGGCGTGACCGCCGACGTCATGGCCAGTGAGGTGCTGGTCCACGCGTTCCTCAATATCGGGCTCGACCGCCTCACCGGGGGGCATCTCGCCTTCCTCAACTTCACGCGCGACATGCTCCTGCGCGGGATGCACCAGCTCTTCGATCCCGCCGCCGTCGTGATCGAGCTGCTGGAGAGCGTGACGCCGGACCCCGAGGTGGTGGATGCGTGCCACGCGTTGGTGGGGGCGGGCTACACGCTCGCCCTCGATGACTTCGAGTACACGCCGGAGTTCGAGCCGCTCTTGCGGCTGGCGAAGATCATCAAGCTCGATGTCCTCAACAAGGGCGAGGATGAGCTGCGCGCCGCCTACGACCGGGTCGCCCCCTATGGCGGGACGATCCTGGCCGAGCGGGTGGAGACGCAGGCGATCCACGGTTCCTGTGCCGCGTTAGGCTACGGCCTCTTTCAGGGCTACTACTTCAGCAAGCCCGAGACGCTGGCCCGCCGCGACCTCTCGGCGGCCCAGATCACCATCCTGCGCCTGATGAACCTCCTGCGCGACCCGAACACGACGGACGCCGCCCTCGAGGAGGCGTTCCGCGGCGACGTGTCGCTCACCTACAAGCTCCTGCGCACCGTCAACTCGGCCTCCATGGGCGGGCGCGGGATCGAGTCGATTCGACATGCCGTGCGCATGGTCGGGCGGGCGGAACTCCACAAGTGGCTCTCGCTCCTCCTGGTGACCTCCGTGGCGGGACGCGGGGGCACGGACGCCGAGTTGGTGCGCCTGGCCATCCAGCGCGCGCGCTTCTGCGAAATGGTGGCGATGCAGGGACGCGACCGACGCAGTGCAGAAGCGCTGTTCATGGTCGGGCTGTTCTCGCTGCTCGACGCGATCCTCAAGGTGCCGTTGCACGAGGTCCTGCACCGGATCGACCTGGCCGACGAGGTGCGACGCGCCCTGCTGGCGCGGAGCGGCCCCTACGCCCCGACGCTCGCGCTGGTGGAGGCCTACGAGCGCGCCTCGTGGCCGGTGGTGGCTGCGGAGGCCGAGACGATCGGGCTCGACACGTCGTTGCTGGGGGATCTCTACTTCGAGTCCGTGCGCTGGACGCGGGACCGGATCGAGATGGCGGCGTAGGCGGCTCGGCGGGACGTCACGCGCCCCGGGGGGAATCACCCTCCGGGGCGCGGTCACGTGGCGCCGCGGCCTAACGCTGCGGGCGCGTCCGTCGTGTCAGGACGGCTTCGTGGCGTTGCTCTCGATGCGCTCCTTCAACTGGTCGACCGACGGCGTATCCGGCGGATCGAGGAAGGGGAGGAGGATCGAGATGCGGCGATTGGACGGATTGAGCGGGTCGTTGGGATACTTGAGCTGCTTGTCGGAGTGTCCCGTGACCTCGATGATGCGCGCCGGGTCGAGCCCGTACTGCTCGAGGATCCGGCGCGCGGCGTTGGCCCGATCGCCCGACAGTTCCCAGTTGGTGTAGGCGGTGTTGGCGTAGCGGGCGGCGTCGGTATGCCCCTCGATGACGACGGGGTTCTCGAGACCGGTCAACTCGCTGGCAATGGCCTGGAGGGCGACGTGCCCCTGTTCGGTCATGACCGCCGAGGCCATGCCGAAGAACGTGTCGCCCTGCTCGTCCTCGATGAGTTCGATGCGCAGCCCGTTGCGCGTGACGGTGATCTCGACCTTGGCCTTGAGCTTTCCGATGGCGGCGATGGAGTCCATGCTGCCGCGCAGGTGCGCCTGGACGGCCTCGAATCGCTTGGCCTGCAGCTGGCGGAGGGCGATCTGCACGGCCTCGCGCTTGATCGCGGCGGGGGAGCTGCCGGACGACAGGGGGCTCGAGCCCGAGGAATAGCCCTTCTTGAACCCGACCGGGCTCGAGAAGTATCCCTCGATCGCCTTCTTGGTCTGGTCATCCATGCCCAGGATCCACATGACCATGAAGAAGGCCATCATCGCGGTCACGAAGTCGGCGTAGGCGACCTTCCACGATCCACCGTGGTGGCCGTGGCCCCCCTTCTTGATCTTCTTGACGATGACGACCTTGCCGCCGCCCTTGGCCACGTTAGGCTGCCTTCTTGCGCGTCAAGGCCTCGAGTTCGGCAAAGCTGGGACGGTCGACCGGTTCGATGTTGCGGCGTGCGAACTCCACGCAGGTCATCGGCGCATCACCGCGCGCGAACGACAGCAGCGCCGTCCGGATGCAGGACATGTACTGTCCCTCGCCGCGCTGCCGGACCTCGATGGCCTTGGCAAACGGCCCGATCATCCCGTACGAGAGCAGGATGCCGAGGAAGGTCCCGACGAGCGCCGCCGCCACCTTCTCACCGATCTCCGAGGCGGCGCCACCGATGGATCCCATCGTGATCACGACGCCGAGCACGGCGGCCACGATGCCGAAGCCCGGCATGGCGTCGCTGACCGTCGTCACCGCACTCGGTACCTGGTGCTCTTCCTCGTGCATGCGCTCGAGGTCGAGGTCGAGGATGTCGGCCAGATGGTGATCCTCCACCGCGCCCGTGAGCAGCACCTTGAGCGTATCGCAGAGGAAGACGACGGCGTGATGGTGGTGGCTGAAGCCCGGGTACTTGGTGAAGATCGAGCTCTTCTCCGGCTCTTCGATATGCGCTTCGAGGGCGATGAGGCCGTCCTTGCGCGCGGTCTGGAAGACCTCGTAGAGCACCTGCAGCAGCTCGCCGTACGACTTCTTGTTGAAGGGGTTCGGCTTGAGGAGGGCGAGCGACGCCGCCATCGTCGCCTTCAGGACGCTGGGCGGATTGGCCATGATGAACGAGCCGAGCCCCGCGCCACCGATGATGATGAACTCCGTGGGTTGCCACAAAACGCCGAGCTTCCCATGGTGCATGGTGTAGCCGGCGATGACGCTGCCCAGGACGACGACGAGACCGATGATCTGGAACACGGGGTTTGCGGCTGGCGGGTTACTCGGTCTTGGCGGCGACGCCGCCCTGGGCGGCGGCTGGGCCGCCGACGAGCACGGCGGCCGGGCCACCGACGAGCGAGGCGGCTGGGCCGCCAACCAATGCGGCGGCCTCGGCCCCGACGTTGGCACGCCGGTTTTCGTCCGCGATCTGCGAGAGGATCTCCTCGCGCACGATGCTCACGTGCGGCGGAGCCTCGATGCCGAGGCGCACACCCCGTCGGTCGGAGGCGAGGACCACGATGCGGATCCCCCCTTCGATGACAATGGCGTCGCCGGCGCGTCTCGACAGGATGAGCATGACGTCAGATCATGTTGAGGATCGTCTGCGCCATCTCGTCCGCCGCCTTGACCAGGCGCGACGCTGCGGTGTACGCCTGCTGGTGCCGGAGCATCAGCGTCAGCTCCTCATCGATCGACACGCCCGACACCGACGACCGCCGGTTCTCCGACTGCATGGCGAGGGTGTCGTAGACTTCGTACTGGTTCCGCGCGTCGGCGGCTTGCACGCCCAGGTTGGTGACGCTGTACGAGTAGTGATCGCCGTAGCTCTCGCCGCTCGCGAAGCCGATCTGGGTGGCGAAGTTCGCCCCCATGCGCGCCTGCAGCGCCGCCATGCCCGTGTCATCGCGCAGGGCCCCAAGCGCGAGCGCCAGCGTGTTGTTGCCCGGCGCGTTCTGCACGTCGCCCGACGCGATGACGGCGGCGTTCGCCGTCACCTCGGCCGACAGCCGGATGGTGCCGCCGGTGGTGAACGCGGCGTCGAAGAAGTTGACGCGCGAACCGGTGGGGCCGTTGGCCGGGACCCAGTTGGCGTTGCCTAACGCATCACCGGCGGCCGTCCATCCCGAGGCATGGTAGTCGTTGACGCCGTTCACCAGTCCGCGCGCCAGGCTGTCGAGGCGCCCGCGGATGGTGGGGACGTCGCTGTTCACGAAGGCCATCATCTGCCCGGCCTTCCCGCCGACGCCGAGCGCCGGGTCGGGATCGCCGGTGAAGCCGATCGAGGTCGTCGCGCCGGACACGCGCACATCGAGCTGCCGCGCGTTCGTGGAGTCGACGAGCATCATCGAGCCGAGGTAGATCCCCATCGACCCGTTCGACTGCATCTCCACGCGCACGCCCGCCATCTTCGCCAGCTGGTCGGCCACCCGATCGCGCGCGTCGCGCAGGTCGGGCGACTGCTGGCCCGTCACTTCTGACGAGGTGATCTGGCGGTTGAGCGACGCCACCTGGCCGGAGAGCGTGTTGATCTCGTCGACCATCCCCGACAGCTGCGTGCGGGTGCGGTTCGCGAGGTCATCGATGCGCGTGGCGTAGGTGTTGAACGTGTAGGCGACCTGCTGCCCGCGCTGGCGCACGACGTTCTGCGCCGTGGCATTGCTCGGGTTGTTGGCCAGGTCGTTCCACGAGTTCCAGAACTGGTCGAGGGTGTTGGCGAGCCCGGTATCGGTGGGCTCGCCGATGATGGCCTCGACTTCGCCGAGCAGGTCGGTGCGCACGTTGAAGCCGTCGCGATTCCCGACTTCACGCCGGAAGGACGCATCCAGCAGCTCGTCGCGCATGCGGATGACCCCCTTGACCTCGACCCCGGTCCCGACCGTGTAGAACGGGAAGCGCTGCGGGTACGAGGTGTAGAGCTCCGCGCGCTGGCGCGAGTACCCCTCGGTCTCCGCGTTCGCGATGTTCTGCGACACGGTCTGGATCGCCACCTGGTGGCTGGCGATCGCCGAGCGGGCGATGCTGAGGATGCTCCCGATGCTGGGCACGACTAGGCCCGCCGGTTGACGATGTAGGAGCCGCGTCCCCCGTCACCACCGCCTGACGAGTCGCCGCCGTAACCGGCGCGCGCCGGGCCAACGCCCGCGAGGGTGCGCACGAGCTCCTCGCCCGAGGTCAACGCCTCGCGCAGGACCTGTCGGTTGGTGGAGACCTCACGCGCCAGCGAACGGGCTGATCCCTGCAACGCCTCACGCGAGGCCCGCAGGTCGTCGGTGGCGTACGGCCCCATGGCGTCGAGCAGGTCCTTGAGCGGAATGTCCTCGGGCTGCCCGAGTCGCGCGTTGAGGGCGCGGCGGCGCTTGCGTGCCTCGCCCAGCGTCAGGAGGACGCGCTGCACGGCGAAGACGGAGTCGTCGACCCCTTGCAGGTTGTCGGCGGCCACGGCCTCGCGCTGCTGTCGCATGATCTGGATGAGTTCATCGATCAGGCGGCGCTCGGACGACAACGCATCGGCCAGCCCGTTCACGAGCGGGGGCCACTGGGACGGAGCGATCTGCACCATGGCTCGAAGGGGCTGCACGGAACTGGAAATCATCGCGGCACCTGCAACGCGGCGGCGGTGGGGCCGGCCTCGTCGGTGGTGCCTGCAAGGGCGAGTTGGGGGCGAAGCTGACGCAGGAGCGACTCGCCGAGGCCGCGATCCCACTGGGACGGCACGGCGTTGGCGAGGTGCTGGTCGAGCATGCCGGCGAACATCTGCTCGCCGGCGCCGCCGCTGGTGACGCCGTCGGTCGGCACGGTCTCCCGCATGGCCTTGAAGAGCTGTTCCACGAAGACACCCTGGAGCTGGCCCACGACCTCGCGCAGGCGAGCATCGCGCTCCTCGACCCCCGGCACGACGCCCACGGACCGGGCTGGCCCAGCCTCGCTCCGCGTCGTACCACCCGGATTCAGTGCGTTGATGTTCGTCACCGCGCGACTACCTCTGCGGAAATGGCGCCAACCTGCTTGAGTGCCTCGAAGATCTGCGCCACCTGGTAGGGCGGCGTTCGAACGGCGGAGAGCGCGGCGGCCAACTGCTGGACCGTGGCCCCGGTTGGCACCCGGACCTGGCTGCGTGATCCCTGCTGAGCAGTATCGGCAGGTGCGGGCCCGATCGAGAGCGTGAGCCCCTGGATGCTGACCACGCCGGGGCCGAGGGTGAGGTCCCCTCCGGCGACGACCGTTCCCTGGCGCTGGTCGATGACGATGCGGGCCACGCGCGCCACCTCGACCTTGAGGTCGCGAATCTTGGCGAGGACGGCGGCCGGCCCCCCTCCGCCCGAGTCCTTGGCGGCGATGGAGATGGCCCCCGGGTCCTCGACCTTGGCGGTCCCCTGTCCGACGACCGAGTCGACGACGGCGGCGATGCGTGCGGCGAGCCCGATGTCGGGTTCGCGCAGAATGAGCCGGCTCGCGGCCGCGAACTGCGGTCGCGGCAGGTCGACCTCGAGGAGGCCACCGGCGGAGATGCGTCCGCTGGCCGAACTGTAGCCGACGCGGCGACGCACGGCGTCCTGTTCATCGACGTAGAGCTGCCCCTGCGCGGTCGCCAGTGGCTTGCCGCCGACCTCCGCGATGAGGGGGGTCATCCACAGGACCCCGCCACGCAGCGAGCGCGCGTCGCCTACCGAGGCCACCTGCACCTCGAACCGTCCGCCGGGACGCAGGTACGGCGAGACTTCCGCGGTGACGAGGACGGCGGCGACGTTGCGCGTGCGGAGGAGTTCGGGAGGAACGATGACGTCAAAGCGCCGCAGCAGGTTGGCGACCGACTGCACCGTCTGCTGGGCGCTGCGCCCGCTATTGGTGTTGTCGCCCGTGCCGCTCAAGCCGGTGACCAGGCCGTAGCCGACGAGGCGCAGGGGGACGCCCTGGTCGTCGATGACCAGGTCGCGAATGGGGACACCCTGCGCGAACGCCGCCCGGGCGCTGAAGCCCGTGGCGGCGAGAAGGGTCAGGCAAAGAAGGCGTCGCATGATGGTCACGGCCACAGGAGTCCGACGATCCTGGTGATGATCCCGCTCTTGGGCTTTCCGAGTGATCCTTTCGATGCGTAGGCCAGCTGCATGTCGGCGATGGCATCGGAGCCGACGGCGTCGCGCGAGTTGACGTCGAGCGGGCGGACGAAGCCGCTCAGGGTCAGCGTCTGCTTGTTCTTGTCGACGTCGATGAGCTTCGTCCCCTTGACCTGCAGCAGGCCGTCGGGGGTGACGGCGACGACGCGCACCGGGATCTCGGCGTCGTAGCGTGTCCCGCGCGTGGCGTTGCCGCGCTGCTGGGAGGTGCTGCCGTCGCCTGCCTCCATCGACCCGTCGATCGCGCCGAGTCCGCCGGTGCCGGTCCCCATCTGCGGCGGGTTGATCCCGACGTCGAGCTGGCGACGGCGCGAGGCGGAGTTGGTGTTGTCCTTGTTGGCCTGGGCCAGGGCGTACTCGTCGACGACGACGCGGATGATGTCGCCGACGGCGAAGCTGCGCTTGTTGGAGGTCCAGGCGATGTTGCGCACCGGGGCCGCCTTGGCGCTGTCGGCGGTGGGCCGCGCCGGTCGCGCCGGTTGCGCCCCTAACGAGGCAGCGACGAGCGTGAGCAGGAGCCCGATGCCGGAGAGCAGGCCGAGGAAGGCGCGCCGCATGCGCGACGGTTCGGCCGCGGGGACGGCGGGGATCACGGTGACCCGGCGCGGAGTGGCGACGACGTCGCAGTGGTGAATCATGGGGTCCTCGAGAGGTCGGTGGCGATGACGCGCGCCGGGCCGGCGACGACGCCGGTGACGCGGCGCCGGGCGCCGAGTCGGACGGGAATCGTGTCGCCTAACGACCCGGCCACGGGGGCCACGCCGTCGAGCGTCAGTTCCAGTCCGTCCTGCTGGTAGGTGAACTGCACCGCCTGGCCGGCGGCCACGAGTGGGGCCGGGGCAACGGCCGGCGCACGCAGCACCTCACCGCGCTGGATCACGCGGCGGGCGATCCATCCGGGGATGACCGGGGTGGTGTCGACGTGCACGACCCCGCGCGCGTCGACACGGGCGGGCACGCGGGCGATATTCATGTCGGCGGCCCGCAGCACGGTGCCGCGCGGAATGCGACGGGCGGCCACGTGGGCGTCGGTCATGGGGACGACGCGGGCGTCGGTCGTGGGGACGACGCGGGCGTCGGTCGTGGGGACGACGCGGGCGGCCGGCGTCGTGGGGGCCACCGTCGTCGCACCCTGTCCCCCCTCCTGCGCCTGCAGCGCGCGTCCGGAGACGACGCCCGCCGGCAGCAGGGCGACGAGGATGGGCCAGGCGAGGCCGGCGGCGCACGACGCGAGGCGCGGCATCAGCGGATCATGTTGTTGGCGGTCGACATCATCTCCTCGGCGTTCTTGATTGCCTTGGAGTTGATCTCGTACGCGCGCATGGCAGTGATCATGTCGACCATCTCCTGCACGATCTCGACGTTGCTCCCCTCGAGGTGGCCCTGGAGGATGCGCCCCATCCCTTCCTCGCTGGGGAAGCCGACGGTGGGCTGCCCGGACGCCGGCGTCTCGGCGAAGAGGTTCTCGCCTAACGCCTGCAATCCCGACGGGTTCATGAAGCGCGCCAGCTCGAGCTGCCCGAGTTCGGTCTTGTCGACCTGCGTGACGCTCTGCGACACCGAGACCTTGCCGGTCGACGAGATCGTGATCTCGGTGGCGTCCGTCGGGATCTTGATGCCGGGAACGACCGCATAGCCGTTGCTGGTGATCATCGTCCCGGTGTCGGAGATGCCGAACGAGCCGTCGCGCGTGTAGGCCAGTGCGCCGCTCGGGAGTTGCACCTGGAAGAAGCCCTCGCCCTCGATGGCCAGATCGAGCGGGCGCGACGTCTGCTCGACCGGCCCCTGCGAGTGCAGGCGCTGCACGGCGGCGAGGCGCGTCCCGCGACCGACCTGCACGGCCGGGATCGTGTTGGTGTCGGGATTGCCGACGACGGCGGCGCCCTGCACGGTCTGGTACAGGAGATCCTCGAACGAGGCACGCGAGCGCTTGAAGCCCGTGGTGTTCACGTTCGCCAGGTTGTTGGCGATCACCTCGGTGCGGAGCTGCTGCGCCATCATGCCGGTGGCGGAGGTGCGAAGGGCTGGGTTCATGGGACTCGAGACGGGAGACGGGAGACGGGAGGGCGTCAGCCGGGGACGCGGGACAGGTCGTTCGCGATGGTGCCGCGAATGCCGTCGAGCGTGCTGAGCACCTTCTGCGCGTCGGTGAAGTTGCGCTGGATCGAAATCAGGTCCACGAGCGAGGAGAGGGTGTTGACGTTGCTCCCCTCGAGGTGGCCCTGCCGGATGTCGCGCGCGTCGACGGCGACGACGGTGCGGCCCGCGTCGGGGACGAAGCGCGTCCCCCCCTCGTGCTGGAGCACGGCGCCGGCGGCCGGCGTCTCGACGCGCAGGCGGTCGACGCGGACGCGGTCGACCACCACCCATCCGGTGCGGTCGATCTCGACGGTCTTGCCGGCGACCGCGATGGGGCCCTTCTCGCCTAACAGTTGATTGCCGTCGGCGTCGGCCAGGAACCCCTTGGGGTCGACACTCCACGAGCCCCCGTGCGTCCAGCGTTCACCGCCGGGCGTGGAGACGACGAAGTAGTTGTTGCCGCGCTGGGCGATGTCGAGCGGATTGCCGGTCGGGGAGAAGACCCCCTCCGTGAAGTCCGTCGAGGCCTCGGCCACCGGGAGTCCCTCGGCGACCAGGCGGGCGAAGACGCGCTCGCCCTTGAAGCCCGTCGTGTTGACGTTGGCCAGGTTGTTCGACGCGACGTCCTGACGGCGCTCCCAATAGCGGAGGGCGTAGGCGGCGCTGGCGATTCCGTCGGTCTTCATGCGGGGAACTCGGGGCGAGGGACACCCGCATGGAAAGGCAACCGATGTGCCCGCACCGGCGCGCCTGGCGCCGGCGCTGTAACGCCTTAACCCACAGGCACTTGGCTCCGCACGGCCCCGGCGCCACCCACCCGGCGAAGACGCTGCAATAGGGAAAGACGTGCCGAGCCGGGCGCTTTCTGCCGGGCGGAAGTCGACGCCATGCCCACCATGAGCGCCAGCGCGTCGCGCGACAGCCCGGTGCGCCGCGCGATTTCCACCGCAGGCGTTCCAGACTGGACGAGTGCACGTGCGGCTTCCGAGCGAGGGGTGCGGGCGCCCGCGGTCACGCGCTCAGGGCGCGTGGGCCAGGCGATGAGGACGAGCAGGGCGAGCACGGCGAAGACGAGGACGCCGGTCGCGACGAGCGTGAGCGTGTCGCTCGTGATGAGGTCGACGAGGCGGAGGAGGGGGCGCATCGTTAGGCCGGCGTCCGGAAGTGGGCGAGCTCGGTGCGCAGGCGCGACAGCGCCTTGGCGCGAATCTGCGAGACGCGCGATTCGGTCAGGTCGAGCACCTCGGCGATCTCATGGAGCTTGAGTTCTTCGAAGTAGTACAGCGTGAGCACGATGCGCTCCTGGTCCTTGAGGCCGCGCAGCGCCGTCTTGAGGATCTCCTTCTCCTGGTCGCGATTGATGTCGTCTTCGATCGTGTTGTCGGCTTCGCTGGCGAGGGCCTCCGGCGGGAGGAGCGGTTGTCCCTCGTGTTCGGTTGCCGACTGATCGAGCGAGATCTGCACGGCGCTCTCGGTGTCGGCTTGCCAGCGCCACAGCGTGCCCAGGTCGAGGCCGAGGTGCTCGGCGAGCTCCCGGTCGGTAGCCGGGCGACCGAAGATGCGCGTCAGCGTCTCGCGGGCGTGCGCAATCTCGCGCGTCTTGCGACGGATCGATCGCGGGACGTGGTCCTGGCGCCGCAATTCGTCGAGGATGGCGCCGCGGATGCGAGGGACGGCGAAGGTGGAGAAGGCGAGGCCGCGCGCCGGCTCGAAGGCGTCGAGGGCGTTCATCAGCCCGATCGTGCCGCACGAGACCAGCTCGTCGAAGTCGGCCGGGGCCGCCAGCGCCTTGGAGAGCTGGCGCGCGACGTGGTGCACGAGGTTGAGGTTCTCCGTGAGGAGTCGCTCGCGTGCGACCTGGTCACCCTTGGCGAGTGCGCCCCAGAGGTTCTCGGATGCCATCTGATCAACCTTTGCGCAAGAGACGGGGAATCGAAGGCGGTGCGGCGGCCTCGGCGAGAATACGCTCGCCGATGGTGCGGACGGCGAGGGCCGCGGTGGAGCCTAACGACGCTTCGGCGGTCCCGAGTCCGGCGGCGAGGGCGCTGCCGAAGTCGGGGTCGTCGGGGACGGCGCCGGCGAAGGGGACGGTACGCGAGAGGAAGCGCACGGAGGCCCCGTTGAGGTGTTCGTGCAGTCGGTCGGCGTTGTCGTCGCCGACGCGGTTGGCCACGATGTCGACGCGCACGCCGGCCGCCCGTTCATGCAGCAGCTTGACGAGGGCGTACGTGGCGACCAGCGAGATGCGGTCGCCCGCGGTGACCGCGAGGAGGCGCGTGGCCCCATCGGCGCAGGCGGCCACGAGCGACTCGGCGCTCGAGCCCGCGTCGACGACGACCAGTTCGAAGGAGGGGAAGAGCGACATCACGCGTCGCATGAGGAGCCGGCGCTCGGTGGGGCGCAGCTCGGTCTCGTCGGCGCTGGCCGGAAAGAGCGAGAGGCGCTCGGCCACCGGGACGAGGAGGTCGCGCGGTTCGCGTTCGCCGCGGAGCTGACCTAACGAGCCGGTTGGTTCCACACCCAGGAGATGGTGCAGCCCACCCAGGCGCTGACCGGCATCGACGAGGAGCACGCGATGTCCCTGCTCGGCCATCGTGGCGGCCAGGAGCGCGGCGATCGTCGACGTCCCGACGCCACCCTTGCCGCTCCCGACCGCGACGACGGTCGGCGTTGCGGGCTGTGCCGCGCGCGCCGTGCCGCCGTTGGACGAGGGGAGGAGGGTCATGGGGCGACTCATGCCGCGCGCGTGGAGGACGACGCCTGCGGCAGGCCGAGCGCGCTGAGGATGCGGCTCCGCGAGGGATGCAGGTCATCGGGGACGGCCTGGCCGTCCGCGATCCAGCGAATGGGGAGGTCGACGCGTGCCGCGACGTCTGCGACTGCGCGTTCGTCGTGGAGTTCGTCGACCTTGGAGACGATGGCGTGCGTGAGGCGGCACGGCGCCAGCGCCGCCACGAGGGCGGGGACGGCGTCGGGACGCATCGTGGCCGGCAGGACGAGGTGGACTTCGTCAGGAGTGATGGCGCGCAGCAGCGCCTGCCACTGCCCGTTGGCGTCCTTGGCGCGCGGCGAGCGCCCCGGAGTGTCGATGATCACGACTTCGCGATCGTCGAGGCGCTTGAGCGCGGCGGGAACTTCGCGGGCGTCGTACAGCACCTCGAGCGGCAGGTTCATCACCTCGGCGTACTGCTGCATCTGTTCGAGGGCCCCGACGCGATACGTGTCGAGCGTGATGAGTCCGACCTTGCGGCTGCCGAAGACCGCCCGGTGCATGGCGAGCTTGGCGGCCACCGTCGTCTTGCCGGCGCCGGTGGGGCCGACGAGGGCGAGGAGGAACGGCCCGCTACGCGTGCGCCCGCCCTGGCCGCGCGTGAGCGCGGGCATGGTGGGCTCCAGGCGCTGGCGGAGGGCGTGCAGGTCCTGCTGCCTTGCGGCGATCACCTCGACGCGGGTGACCCCGCCTTCCTTGCTGACTGCGCTCCGGATGATGAGGACATCCTCGCCTAACGCGCGCCGGGCATCGTCGAACACGCGGCGCAGGTCGGTGCCGTGGAAGGTCTCAAGCAGCATGGGTCAGCTCCCAGGTGGCGACGGAGTTCAGTTTCACGGTGGTCGGCAGTTCGGCGAGCGAGATGACAGGGAGCGTGGCGAGCACGGGCTCCACCAGGCGGCGCACACCCACGCGCAGCGACGGCGGGGTGATGAGCGGCGGGAGGCGCCCCTCGCTGGCATGCGTGGTCGCGAGGAAGTTCAGTTCGCGCAACAGGTCGGCGAGCAGGTCCGGCGTGAGCGGGGCCAGCCCTGCCGGCGCGTTGCGCGGCGAGAAGAGCCCCATGAGCGACGCCTCGAGGCGTGGCCCGATGGTGATCCCACTGACCGCGCCCGACGGATCGGCGAACGACCGCGCGATGATGTTCGACAGCGAGCGGCGCACGTGCTCGGTGAGGACCTCGGCATCCTTCGTCTGCTCGACGCCGTCGCCCAAGGCCTCGAGGATCGTGACGAGGTCGCGGATGGGAATGCGCTCGCGCAGCAGGCGCTGCAGGACGCGATGCAGCAGCCCGAGCGACACCTTGGCCGGGATGAGGTCTTCGACCAACGCCGGGTGCGACTTCTTGAGCGTTTCGACCATCTCCTGCACGTCCTGGCGCCCGAGGAGCTCGGCGGCGTTGACCTTGAGCGCCTCCATGAGGTGCGTGGCGATCACGACCACCGGCTCCACGACCACATAGCCTAACGACTCGGCCTCCACGCGCCGCGAGGAGGCGATCCAGCGCGCGGTGAGCCCGAACGCGGGGTCGATCGTCTCGATCCCCTCGATGCCGTGGATCACGGAGCCGGTGTCGAGCGCCAGGTGGAAGCGCGGCATGACCTCGGCACGGGCGATCTCGGCGCCGCGCAGCTTGATCACGTACTCGTTGGCCGGGAGTTGCAAGTTGTCGCGCACGCGGATGGGCGGGATCAGGATCCCCACCTCGAGCGCTGCCTGCTTGCGGAGGAGCTGGATGCGCTCCAGGAGGTTGCCCCCCTGGCGCTCCTCGACGAGCGGGATGAGCGCGTAGCCGACCTCGAGCTCGATCGAGTCGATCTGCAGCAAGTCGCGCATCGGGTCGGCGGGCTTCTCGATCGGGCGCTCCGACTCTTCCGTCGCCGCCTGCCGCGCCGCGTTCCGCCGGGTCTCGGCGGCGGTCGCCGCACGCGCCAGGAGGAACATGGCGCCGCCTAACGCCAGGAACGGGAGCTTCGGGAGCCCGGGGATGAGGCCGAAGGTCGTCAGCACGCCGGCCGCCACCGTCATCGCCCGCGGATAGGCGGCGAGCTGCTCGGCCATCTGCGATCCCATGCGCGCCTGGCCGGAGGCGCGGGTGACCATGATGCCGGCCGCGGTGGAGACGATGAGCGCCGGCACCTGGGCCACCAGCCCCTCGCCCACGGTGAGGATCGTGTACTGCGACGCGGCCTGCGCCAGCGGGAGTCCGCGCTGGATGACGGCGATGAAGATCCCGCCGAGGATGTTGATGCCCGTGATGAGGAGCGCGGCGATGGCGTCACCCTTCACGAACTTCGAGGCACCGTCCATCGCGCCGTAGAAGTCGGCCTGTCGCGCGATCTCCTCACGACGCCGACGCGCTTCCGTTTCGTCGATGAGCCCCGCCGACAGGTCGGCGTCGATGGCCATCTGCTTGCCCGGCATGGCATCGAGGGTGAAGCGCGCGGCCACTTCGGCCACGCGCCCGGCGCCCTTCGTGATCACGATGAAGTTGATGCCGATCAGGATCAGGAAGAGGACGACGCCGACGGCGTAGTTGCCGCCGATGACAAACTGTCCGAAGGCCTGGATCACCTGCCCGGCGTGCCCCTCGCTGAGGATGAGGCGCGTGGAGGCGAAGTTGAGGCCCAGCCGGAAGATCGTGAGCAGGAGCAGCATCGCCGGGAACGACGAGAACTCCAGCGGCTCCACCGTCTGCATCGTCGTCAGCAGCACGACGAGCGAGAGCCCGATGCTGGTGGCGAGCAGCAGGTCGAGGATGACGGCGGGGAGCGGCACGATCATTAGGCCGAGCACGAAGACCACCGCGATGGCGAGCCCCATCTCGGCGTTGCGCTTGGCCAGCCCTTCGGCGACCGGCATCGGACGCACACTCGCGCTCATGCGGTCACCCCCTGCAGGGGCTTGCCGCGCACCATGCGGCGGCGGATCACGAAGGCCAGGATCTCGGCCACGGCGAC
Organism: Gemmatimonadota bacterium; assembly: GCA_016719105.1. Lineage (NCBI taxonomy): Bacteria > Pseudomonadati > Gemmatimonadota > Gemmatimonadota bacterium. The sequence goes on from JADKAQ010000002.1 coordinate 372,591, forward strand.
ATAGAGTTCACTCGGGATCATCTGGCCGACCTTGGCTGCGGCCAGGAGTGCGCGGGCCAGCGGCTTGTTTTCGATGCACGGGATGCCGTGCTCGCGCGCGATCGCCTTGATGCGCTCGGCGACCTTGCGCTGGCCTAACGCGAGGACGATCGGGGCGGGGGCCTTGAACGGGTCGTAGAGCAGGGCGACGGCGATGTGCGTCGGGTTGGTGATGATCACGTCGGCCTTGGGGACGTCGCGCATCATCTGGCGGCGCGCCAACGCGCGCCCGAAGGAGCGCATGCGCTGCTTGACCAGCGGGTCACCCTCGGACTGCTTGGACTCTTCCTTGATCTCGTCGCGGCTCATCTTGAGCGACGACTCGAACTGCCAGATCTGGAAGGCGTAGTCGAGCGCCGCCAACCCCAGGTAGCACAGCCCGGCGGTGGTCAGGAGCTTGACCGAGTACCGGATCGTGACCAGGAGGAAGCTGAAGGCCGGCTCCTGCGACAGGGCGAGGATGTCGTGCCACGCCGCGCGCAGGGCGCTGGTGACCGCGAAGCCCACCAGGGCGAGCTTGAGCAGCGACTTGAACAGGTCGGCGAACGACTGGATGCCAAGCACCCGCTTGGCATTGCGTGCCGGCGAGAGCTTGGAGAAGTCGGGGGTGAGCGGCTTGAGCGTGAGGACGCCACGCGCCTGCGGGGCGGCGATGGCGAGGCCCAGCAGCATGAGCGCCCCCCCCCAGCCGCCGATCACGACGAGGACGCGCGTGCCGAGGGTCCGCACGAGCGAGACGGCGGAGTCGGCGCCTAACGGGACCGACCCCACCTGGGCCATGCCGTCGGCGAAGATCGCCATGATCTGCGATCCCATCGACCCGCCCATGAGGTTGAGGAGCATCGCCGCCCCGAGGAGCACGAACGACGTCGTGAGCTCCTGCGAGCGCGGGATGCGCCCCTCTTCCCGGGCATCGTCGCGCCGTTTTTGTGTTGGGGCCTCGGTCTTTTCCTGGTCGGCCAGTGCCATGTCAGCGAGCTCCCGCGCCCGAGAGCGCGGTCATGGCCCGGGTCAGGAGGGCGTCGTACGACGCCTCCCAGCCAAGGAACCAGGTGGCGAGGAAGGGGAGGGAGGCGACGAGCGTGCCGATGCCCACCAGGATCTGGATCGGGAAGGCGAGCTGCAGGATCTGCAGCTGGGGAGCGGCGCGGCTCAGCACCGCCAGCGCGACGTTGGCGACCATCACGACGGCCACGACGGGCGCGGCGAACTGCAGGCCGAGCGCGAAGAGCGTCGACCCTAACGACACGAAGGACCGGAGCCCCGCCGCGATCTCCAGGGGCGCCCCGAGCGGCATGCGCTCGGCGCTGGTGGCCAGCGCGTCGAGCATGACCAGGTGGCCGTTGAGCGACAGGACCAGCGCGATCGCGAAGAGATGGACGAACTGGCCTAACGCCGTTGATTGCTGGGAAGAGAGCGGGTCGACGATCGCCGAACCGGCCAGCCCGATCTGGACCGACAGCAGCTCTCCCGCCGTCTCGGCCGCCCCCACGATGAGCGCCGCGCCGAGCCCCAGGGCGAAGCCCACCAACGTCTCGCCGACGATCGCGGCCGGTGTCAGGAGCGGCGGGCGCACGAGGTGAGACTGGGCCACCGGGACCATCAGGATCGAGAGCAGGACGACCAGCCCCGTCTTCACCGCCATCGGCACGGGACGCGCCGAGAAGACCGGCGCGACCAGCACCAGTCCACTCACCCGCGCGCTGAAGAGCACGAGGGTGGCGGGGGCACCGGGGGCGTAGAGGTCGAAGGCGGGGAGGGGCATCCGAGGGTGCTCGATCAACCGTTGACCATCGCGGGAAGCGATCGGAAGAGGCGCTGCGTGTACTCGACCAGCAGCTGCAACATCCACGGAAGCCCGACGAGGAAGACGGCCGCCACGCCCAGCAGCTTGGGGACGAACGAGAGCGTCTGCTCCTGGATCTGCGTCACCGTCTGGAGGATGCTGACCAACAGCCCGATGATCAGCGCCACGGCGAGGAGGGGCGCCGCGAGGAGCATGGCGACCATCATCGCGTTGCGGGCGAGATCGGAGACGAGGGCGTAGCTCATTGCCGGGAGACGGGAAGACGGGAAGACGGGAGCGAATGGCGCATGCGGGGGGGGCCGCACGCTACTTGAAGCCTTGTACCAGCGACTGGATCAGGAGCGACCAGCCATCGACCAGGACGAAGAGCAGGAGCTTGAACGGCAACGCGATCATCGCGGGCGGCAGCATGAACATGCCCATGCTCATGAGCACCGAGCTGACGACGATGTCGATCACGATGAATGGGAGGAACAGGACGAAGCCGAGCTGGAAGGCGGTGCGCAGCTCGCTCGTGACGAAGGCGCTCGTGAGGACGATGGTGGAGACGTCCTCGGGGCGTGCCGGCGCGGGACCGCCAGCCATGTCGACGAAAGCGGCGATGTCGCGCTCGCGCGTCTGGCGAAGCATGAAGTCGCGCATGGGGCCGAGGGCGTTCTTCATCATCGCCCCCTGCTCGATCTGCCCGTCGAGCCACGGCGTGATGGCGACACGATTGACCTGGGTCATGGTCGGGGCCATCACGAAACCCGTCAGCAGCAGCGCGAGCGCACTCACCACCTGTGCGGGCGGCGCGGTCTGCGTGCCGAGCGCCTGCTTGAGGAACTGGAGGACGATCAGGATGCGCGTGAAGCTGGTCATCATGAGGACCAGCGTGGGGAGCAGCGTGAGGAGCCCCATCATGATGACGATCCCGACCGAGCCGCTGAGGCGCAGCCCGCCGGGCGTGCTGCCGTCGACCGAGAGGTCGAGCTTCGGGATCGCCTTGCCTAACGCGTCGTCGAGCGACGTCGACGCGGCCTGGCTCGCGGGCGCTGCCGGCGCCGCGCCCAGCGCACGTTGCGGCTGGGCGACGGTGGCCGGCGATGCGGTGGCGCCTCGTGGCGGCTGGGTGCGCGGGGGGGTGGCTCGCGGGGCGGCGGTCCCCGTCGATGGGGTGGCGGCCGGCGTGGCCGGGCGCTGGGTGGCCTGCGCCGACACACGCTGGGACGCCAGCGCCGTGGCGGTCATCGCCGCGATCACCAACGGCAGCCCTGCCGAGCGCAGCCCATGCATCAGCGCCGTGCGGAAGTCGCGCGTGCCGCCCATCGCCGGCGACTGCACGACGCCGGACAACGGTTCGTGCACCACGGCCGGGGCCGTCGCCTCGGCCGGCTCGAGCTCGGCCAGCGTGCGCACCCCTCCTTCGCCGACACTGACCGCGACCAACTGCTCGCCGATGCGCACGACCGCGATCCCCTGACGGGGGCCTAACGCGATGCGTTGCACGACCTCGAGCGGCACGCCCCCCTTGCTGCGCCCGAGCGTCCCCCCCTGCGACACCTTGCGCAACAGGCGCATGGTGACGGCGAGAAGGCCGAGGACGAGGGCGAGGGTCAGCGCGATGCCGACGAGGGAACTGAAGGTCACGCCGCGGCCTCGGCAATCGCCTTCTTCGAAAGGATGCGCGTGATGCGCACGCCGAAGTGCTCGCCGAGCACCACCACCTCGCCCTCGGCGAAGCGACGGTCCCCGACATAGATGTCGATCGGCTCGCCGGCGAGGCGGTCGAGCTGGATCACGCTGCCGCGCCCGAGGCGCAGCACTTCCTGCACCGTCATCGCCGTCCGCCCTAACTCGATGGAGACGGGGAGCGTGAGGTCGAGGAGGAGTGAGATGGGCACCTCACCGCCGGCGGAGAGGACCGCCGTGATCTCCTCGAAGTTGGCCTCCATCGGGTCCTGGGCGCTGGTGTCGGGAGCGGTCATGGCAACGTGGTCCGCGTGATCGGAAGGGTGTCGGTCTCGGGCGCCGGATGGAGCCCGTCGGTAAGGCGAATGGCGAGTGCGGGACCGATGCGGCCCGGCGACGCGCGAAAGCGAGGTTGCGCCCCGACGATGACGTCGAGTTCGGCGTTGCGGGCGAGCCCGGTCGAGATGACGCTCCCCGCCGAGAGCGCGAGCAGCTCGCGCATGTTCATGTTGAACGAGGGGAGGCGCGCGGCGATCGGGATGCGCGTACCGCGCACCGAGTACTCGGCCAGGTCGCGGTTCGACACCTGCTCCTCCGGCGTCCCGAGCATCGTCGCCCGGCGCTCCTGTCCGCCGGCGAAGAAGCGCTCCAGCACTGCGAACGGCAGGCAGACAAGGAGCAGGCTGCGCGTTTCCGCAGCGGCGACCTCGATGTTGGCCACGAGGACGGGGTCCTCGCGATTGGCGATGCGGAGGATCTCGGGGATGGACTCGAAGCCGGTGAGCGAGAGGTCCATCTCGATGTAGTCCTGCCAGACTTCCTGCAGGACGTTGAGCACGCGGTCGGCGACCATGCGCACCGCCATGCGCTCGATGGGGGTGAGCGCGCGGTTGGGGAGCGCCGGCACGCCACTGCCGCCGAAGAGGCGATCGACGAGGAAGTACGCGAACTCGTGCCCGAAGTCGATGACCCCCTGCTGTCCGCCGGTGTTCTGGAGCTCGAACGTGTAGGAGGCGCAGGGCGTCGGGAGCGAGAGCGTGAACTCGCCGAACGAGAACTGCTCGACGCTCTGGAGTTGCAGCTGCACGCCGCCGCGCACGCGCCCGAGCAGCCAACCCTCGAGCGACTTGGCGAAGCGCTCGTACATGGCCTCCAGCGTCCGCAGCTTCTCCTTCGAGATGCGGTGCGGACGGCGGAAGTCATAGACCTGCGCCTCCGTCAGTGCATCGACTGACGACGGCAGCGCGGCCGCTGCGCTGGATCGACCCCCTCCGCCGAGGAGGGCGTCAATCTCATTTTGGGAGAGTGTCTCGGAGGCCACGATCTACTGGATGACGAACTGCGGGAAGTAGATGCGGCGGATCGCCTTCTTCTTCTTGAAGAGCGTTCCTAACGAGTCGGCCAGCTCCTTCTTGATCGCCTCGCGGTTGGACATCTCCGAGAGTTCCTCGACGGTGCGGGCTCCCATGACGCGCAGCACGATGTCGCGCACCTCGGCGTCGCGGGCCTTGGTCTCCTCGACCATGGCGGCATCCGAGAACTCGAGCGCGGCGGCGAGCATCAGGAAGCGCGCCCCCCCCGAACCGGCCGGGTTGAGCACGAGGTTGTCGACCAGGTGCAGGTTGGCGGCCGCCCCCCCCTCGCCTCCCGCCGCGGCCTCGCCGTGGCCCCCCGCATCTCCCTCGGCGGCGGCCGCGTCACCGTGCCCTCCATCAGCGGCGGCCGAGTCGGCGCCCGCTGCGGAGACCACGTAGCCGGATTTCTTGGCGAGCATGGGGCCGACCGCGAAGAGGCCGGCCGCGCCGCCGATGAGGAGCGTGCCCACGAGGGCCCCGATGAGGACCACGCCCTTGGGACCAGCCTTGGCTGGCGCCTCTCCACCTTCTGCGGGTGCTGCGGGTTGTTCGGACATGTCGGGGACCGGGAGCGGGTGCGAAGGCGCGGCGCGCGAAGAACGCACGTCGTGCGCAGGTATGCGAAGGCACGCCCCGGGCCAACGGGAATCGACGCCACGCTGGCGAGAGAAGCGTGACGTAAGACACGAACCAACAACGGGTTACGTGGAAGTCGCCTGGCGGGATCGATCGGGACGACACCCCGGCACGAATGCGCGTGGCGGAAGGCTTTGCCGGGCACGTCGGGCGGCATTTTCCGCCGCGAGCAATCGCGGGCGTTCGCGCGCCCCCTCCCGTCGCGCGCCGCAAACGAGGGGCGGGCGGTCGCCGTGGGGGTGACGGACGGCCGAATGCTCCCGCCCAGACGCGGGCGGGGAGGGGGTGCTGGCCAGCGCGCCGCACCGCGCGCGCGGTGTACGCGTGCGCGGGCACGTGCGCGAGGTGAACGCGCGCGGCGGTACGCGCGTGACGTAGACGCGCCGGGGGATGCGCGCGCTTGAACGCGAGCACCGGAACGCGGGCGTGACCGACGGGCGCACCCGTGCGACGACGGCGCGGGGTGCCGCGCCGCCGCCGAGGCTGGGGGGTGCTTACCGCTTGAGGTTCACCAGCTCCTGCAGCATCTCGTCGCTGCTGGTGATCACGCGGGAGTTGGCCTGGAAGCCGCGCTGGGTCACGATCATGTTCGTGAACTCCTGGGCGAGGTCGACGTTGGACATTTCCAGCGCGCCCGACGTCATGGTCGACTGGATCCCTTCGAGCGAGTAGCCGAGCACCGCGCCGCCGGAGTTGCCCGACACGGCGTACATGTTGTCGCCCACGCGCAGGAGGCCGCCCGGGTTGTTGAAGTCGGCCAGGACGATCTGCGCCAGGATCACGTTGGTGCCGTTGGTGAAGGCGCCGGTGATGAGCCCCGTACGGTCGATCGAGAAGTTCTGCAGCTGGCCCGCTTCGTAGCCGTTCTGGTCCTTGAGCACCGCGGTATTGGTGCCGGCAAACGACGTGATGCCGTTGACGGTGTTGCCGCCGAGGTCGAGCGTGACGTCGACCTGGTTGGCACCCGCCGGGGTGAAGCTGACCACGGGCGGGCTGGTGGGCGCGGCGGCCGTCAGGATACCGGTGGTGTCGAAGGTCAGCGTCTGCGGCGTGCTGTTGGGCGGGGTGAAGCCGGCCGGGAGGTTGGTCCCGTCGACCTGCCAGCTCCACGTGTCGGCCGCGGTCTTCCAGAACTGCAGCTTGAGGTCGTGCTGGTTGCCTAACGAATCGAAGACCGTGATCGACGTCTCCGACCAGGAGTCCACGTTGAGCGGGTCAGCACGGCCGGCGGCGTTGAAGGTGCCGGTGAAGATCGGGGCGGCGGCGTCGAGGTTGCCGGCGAGCTTGACCATGTCGGTCGCCTTGGCCGCCGTCTTCTGCCCGACGGGGAGCACGATGGGGCGCACGCCGTCGAGGAAGACGCCGTTGTCGGCCATCTTGCCCTGCACCACGAAGCCGTTGGTCGGCGAGACGAGCTGGCCGTCGGCGTCGAGCTGGAAGTTACCGGAGCGCGTGTAGTAGTTCTGCGTCCCCTTCTTCACCACGAAGAACGAGTCGCCCTGGATCGCCAGGTCGGTGGTGAGGCCGGTCGACTCCAGGTTGCCCTGGCTGAACATCATGTCGACGGAGCCGATCTGCATGCCGAAGCCGACCTGGATCGGGTTGATGCCGCCGAGGTCACCGGGCGGGCGCGACGCGCCCTGCAGGAGCTGGGCGAAGCCTTCCTTGAAGGTCACGCGGCCGGCCTTGAAGGCGACCGTGTTGACGTTGGAGATGTTGTTGCCGATGACGTCCATGCGCACCTGGTGATTGCGCAGGCCGGAGACACCGGAAAAGAGGGAACGCATCATGTGGGACTGGTCCTGAGGAGGGTGGAAGTCGTTAGGCCAGGATCTTGACGATCGCGCTCAGCGCGATGGACAGCGGACCCATGGTGAGCATGGCGCTGCCGTCCTGTCCGAATGTCATCCCGTCGATCTTGCCGACGGTGTACGTGCGCTGCGCGACATCCTTGCCGTCGGTGCCAGCCACATCGATGCGAACCTGGTATGCGCCCTCGACGCCCAGCCCCTTGGCGGCTGACCCGACGTCGAACGTTTGCATGGCCCCGGTCCCGAGGTAGCCTAACGACCGTGATCCGACTTCCTTGCCGGACTTGTCCAACAGCGTGAGCGTGGCCACGCCGCTCGTCGTGATGTCTGCCGACACGGTGCCGCCAAGCGAGCCATCGCTCCCCTTGGTCAGGATCACCTTGTCGCTGTCCACCACGGCGCTCTTGCCGATCGCGCTCATGGCCGAGCTGTTGCTCATCGCCAGTGCGAGCGCGGTGTACTGCCCCTGCTGCGCCTCGAGCTTCTCATTGATGTTGAGGAGCTGCTCCAACCCCGAGAACTGCGCGAGGTCGGCCGCCATCTGCTTGCCGTCCATGGGATCCAACGGATCCTGGTACCGCATCTGCGTGGTGAGGAGCTTGAGGAACGCGTCCTTGTCCATCTTTCCGCCTGGTGGCGTGGCCGTGGCCAAGCTCGCGGACGAGCTCGCGGCCCCGCTCGACGTCGCGGCGAATGCCGAGCGTGTGGCGGACTGGATGATGTTGCTCACCGAGAATCTCCCTTGCCGTCACGGCGCTGCCGCGACCGCTGTTGGTCGGTGCCCTCGCGCTCGAACTCGCGTTCGAATGGCGCGCGGGACGGGTTGCGCGAATCCTTCGCGGTGGAACCTCCACCATCCGATGCGGAGGCTGATGCCGTGCGCAACACGTCGCGTTCGGCGGCAATCGCCGTCGCCGTGAGCGTCGAGGCATCCGTGGGACGTTGGGCCGTGCGGACGACCATGGCTTCGCCCTCCAGCCCCTGTCGCTGCAGGGCCTCCTGCAGTTCCGTCACGTGCAAGCGCAACTGCTCCGCGGCACGCGGGTCGGCCACGTCCAGCGTGGCCCCGACCGAGTGCCCACGGAGGTCGATGCGGATGCGGTCCTCGCCACCATCCGGGTGATCGAGCCGCAGCAGGACCGACGACAGCGGGCGGTCGCCCGCCGACTCCTGCAGGCGCAGCACGCGGGCGATGCGCTCCGTGGCGTCGGAGCGCGACAACCCGGCCACACTGGTCGACGCCCCGGACTCCGCTCCTTCCACCGCGACGCTCTCGCGCGCGAAGGGCAGGCGCGTGGGCTCGCGGTCCTCGCGTGAGACGACGGCGTTGGCCAGCGCCTCGGCGCGTTCGCGCTCGCCGCGCTCGCCCGACGAGCGGTGCCCTTCGCGCCCTCCCTCTCGCGTGCTCGCCTCGCGCGCCAGCGTCGGGGCGGGCACGATGGTGGCCGGCGCCGAGGGGGCCGTGCCCGCCGGCCCGGCCGCCTCGCCCACCGTCGCCACGTCGGCGACACGAGCGACCTGTGCGACCTGCGCCACGGTGGCGACCTGCGCGACCGACGCCACGTGGGCGACGCCACCGCCACTGCGTCCCGCCGCCGCCGGCGTGAGGGGGACGGAGACCCCCGAAGGGGGCGCTCCCATCACCAGCCCCGGGACGGCCCCGCTCGCGGGCGGCGCCGGTACGGTGCCGCGCAGCGGGAGCGCGCGCATGTCGCCGTCTCCATCCAACCGTGGAATGCCGACGGCCGGGAAGGGGAGGATGTGCGCGTCGCCGGCGGGGGCCGGGACGTGCGTCCCCTCGCTCCCGAGCGTCGGCCGCATCGACGCGCGCGGCGTCGCCGCCGGGTCGATGCCGGCGCGCACGGCGCGCGGGATCGCGGCACCAGGGGCGGGGGTGGTCGCGGCCGGCAGGATCACGGCCTCGCCGTCCAACGTGCGGGCAACGCGGCTGGCCACCGCCGCTGCGTTAGGCGCGAGCTCGACGTGGCCAGGATCGCGTGGCCAGAGTGTCTTGAGCCCTTCCTCCCGCGCGACACGCGCCAGCCGCTCGAAGCCGGCGGCGCTATCATAGCCGCCATCGATCACGACGTCCGCGGCGGCGCCGCCGAGGTGCCTGGAGTTGCGCGTCCAGGTAACGATGGGCCCCTCCGTGGTGCGCCCCTGCGCAAAGAGTGCGTCCTGGCGCTCCTGCGTGCGCACCGTCTCGACGACTTCGACGGTGTAGCCGTACTCCTGCTCCATCCGGTCGATCACGCGATCCAGGCGCTGCCGCAGCTCGGGGACGAGGGCCTCGACCTCGCGCCGCACCGCGAGCGGATTGCGCGCCACCGCGGCCGCGATCCCCGCCAGCCGCGCCTCGTGCTCCGGACGCTCGTCGCGTCCCGACAGCGACAGCGGGGCATGCGGGGAGGTCGACGCCGGCGACGACGCAGGACGCGTCCCGGGATCGGTCGGCACGATTGCGGCTGGCGGAGTCGCGGATGCCGCCAGCGTCAACGGCGCCAGCGGGGCAATCGCGGCCTCGAGCGAGCTGGCGACGAAACGATCTGCGAGCGCGCTGGCGTCGGGCGCTGGCTCGGTCGCGACGTCATCGCTCGCAGCGTCGGCCATCGCGGTGGCCTCGTCGCCCGCCGACGCAGCAAATGGCCCGGCGCCTTTCGCGCCGGAGGCGTCGATCGGGAGCCGCTCACCGCGTGTGGCCATCGACGCAGCGCTCGTTCCTGCCAGCGACGGGCGTGCGTCGTGCGACGACTCGCGCCCCGCCGTCATCGCTCCGGTCTCGGGATCGCGCAACAACATCGTCGCCAGCTCGCGCGGGGCCTCGACCGATGTCTCGCCGCCGGCCGACGCCGCGATCGTCGCCTCGCCGTCGCCGACGCGAGTCGTCGCCTCGCCGGCGGCGCCAACGCGGGTCGTCGTGTCGCCATCGGCGATAGCGCGCGGCTCGCCTGGCGCGTGCGACGTCGCCGACGGTCCGCCCTCGGTGGCGCGTGGTGCGCGCGAGCGCCGCGTGCGGCCACTCTCGCCGCTCTTCGACGCATCGTGCACGGCGTTCGCGAGCGCGGTGCGGAACTCGCGCCCCTGTGCCTCGGTCGGTGCCGGTTCGTTGCCGGGGCGCGCGCTGGGCGGCTCGGCCGACGGGCGCACCATCGGGATGGGGAGGCTCATGGTTTCACCGGGAGCTGGCTGCGGAGCACGGCCTTGCTGATCGCTGCCGCGCGCGCCGGCGGGAAGTTCTGCAGGATGGCCGCCGCCTGCTTCTCGCTGACGGACGAGATCACGCTCTGCACCTCGGCGTCATCGAGCTGCTCGAGGACCTTGGCGGCATCCTTGGGCGGCATCGCGGCGAAGATCTTGGCGACCTTGGTCGCGCCGGGTTGCACCGGCGGCGCGGGGAGCGGCTTGGGCGGGAGCGACGGACGTCCGGTGGCACGCGTCCCTTCCGGGCGCGCGCCGTTGGCCTCCACCGTCTGCACGGCCCTGCTGTAGATCTTTGGTGGCTTGGGCGTGGGCGCTGCCTTGGGCTCAGGCCCGTGGGCGGCCGGCGGGGCATCGTGGCTGGCCACGTCGGTCGGGTGCTTGGCCCCTTCGCCCTCGGCCGCCGCGGAGTCGGTCGCGGTCGAATCGTGTGCGGTGGAGTCGGCCGCGCCTTCCTTGGCCGCCACGTGCTTTCCCCCTTCTTCCTCCGCCTTGGCCAGGCTGTCGGCGACGACCTGCGCCTTGCGGGCGACATCGGCGGCGTACGCCTTCTTGGCCTTCATCACGGACACCGCCGAGCCCCCGCCGAGTCCGACGAGGAGGCCGATCACCGCGAAGAGAATGATCTTGATCATGGTCAGCTGTCCTGCCCGCGGCTTGCGGTGCCGCTGGGCGTCTTGTGGCGGGTAAGGGCAATGGCGTCCATCGCGGCGAGGTCGCGCGCGTTCTCCTCGGCGCGGTGCGTGTCGAGCCGCTTCTCGCGAAGCCGGTCGAGCACCTGCCGTTCCTGCAACGCTTCGTTGAGCCGCTGGTGCCGCTCGTCCACCACATGCTCGGCGGCGATCGTGCGCTCATCGGCCTGGGTCACGCGCTCCTGCAGCGGCGTCAGCGTCTGGGCGAGGCTCACCAACTCGCCCACGGTGACGCCTTCACCGGCGGCCGAGGCAAGGCTGGAGTGCGCTGCCGCGTGAACGCGCGCGAGGTCGTCGCGCGCGTCGCGTTCGCGCTGGGCGTCGCTCTGGGCGTTGGCGAGCTGCCGCGCCATCTCCTGCTCGTGCTTGGCCTTGAGGTCGAGGAGACGCTGCAACCGGAAGTTGAACATCATGCGTGCACCTGGCCGGTGGCGCCGGCCCGCTGGGTGAGGCTGATGAGCGATTGCCGCGTCTGGTCGAAGGACGTCACTTCATCCGGGCGCTGCTGCAGGAAGGCGAGCATCTGCTCGCGCGATCGCAGCGCCGCATCGACCATCGGGTCGCTCCCCTTCTGGTACGCACCGACCATGATCAGGTCTTCTTTCTCGCGGTAGGCGGCTTCGAGGCGCATGAACGTGTTGGCGGCGTTGCGCTGCGGATCATCGATGATGGCGTCGCGCACGCGACTCTTGCTCTCGAGGACGTCGATGGCTGGGAAGTGCCCGGCGCTCGCCAGGCGACGCGTGAGCACGACGTGCCCGTCGAGGATCGAGCGGGCGGCGTCGGCCACGGGCTCGTTGAAGTCATCGCCGTCCACGAGGACGGTGTAGATCCCGGTGATGCCGCCGTGCGCGCTGTTTCCCGCGCGCTCGAGCAGGCGCGGCAGGTTGGCGAAGACCGACGGCGGATAGCCCTTGGTCGTCGGGGGCTCGCCGGTGGCGAGCCCGATCTCGCGCCACGCCATCGCCACGCGCGTCACCGAGTCGACCATCAGCAGGACGTGCTTGCCCTGGTCGCGGAAGTACTCGGCGATCGACGTGGCGACGAGGGCGCCGCGGGCGCGCACGAGGGCTGCCTGGTCGCCGGTGGCGACGATGAGCACCGAGCGTGCCAGCCCCTCGGGGCCTAACGAATGTTCGATGAAGTCGCGCACCTCGCGCCCGCGCTCGCCCAGCAGGGCGATGACGTTGACGTCCGCGGTCGCCTGGCGGGCGATCATCCCAAGCAGTGTGGACTTGCCGACGCCTGAGCCGGCGAAGATCCCCACGCGCTGCCCCTTGCCGACGGTGAGCATGCCGTCGAGGGCGCGCACGTTGGTGACCAGGGGGTCGGCAATCAGCTGGCGCTCGAGCGGGTGCGGAGGCTCGCCGGTGAGCGGGACACGCTCCTTGGCGTCGAGCTTCCCCTTGCCGTCGATCGGGTGTCCGAGGCCGTTGAGGACGCGTCCGAGCATCCCGGGCCCCACGTCGACGCCGAAGGAGCGTCCAAGCGGCTGGACACTGCTCCCCGGGTGCAGCCCGGCGAGCTCGCCTAACGGCATGAGCAGGACGCCGCGCTCGTGGAAGCCCACGACTTCGGCGAGCACCGAATGGTCGTCGGTGAGCGAGGAGATGCGGCACAGCTCTCCCACCCCCACGTCGAGGCCCACCGCCTCCACCACCAGCCCCACGAGGCGGGTGACGCGGCCGTAGCGCGCGAAGCGCGTGACGTCGCCGATGCGGCGGACGAGGGTCTCAGGCACCGGTGTAGGTCAGTCGGCGGTAGAGGCGCTCGAGCGCCGTGTCGACGCGACCATCCACGATGCGGTCGCGTCCCTCGATGAGGCACCCCCCGGGCGCCACGCGCCCGTCGGGCAACCACTGCACGTCCTTGCGCGCCGACAACGGCGACGCCTCGCCTAACGCGAAGAACGACGACTGGATCGTCTGCAGGTCCGACGGATTCACGCGCAGGGTGAGGGCCTGGTCCATGGGGAATTCGGCCAGCGCCTGCTGGACCATGTCGGCCAGCGACGACTTGTCGACCGCGATCTCGCGTCCGATCACCTGGCGCGCGACGGCGACGGCCAGCGCGCAGATGTTCTCCTCGGCGTTGCCGACCCAGCGATCGGCGTTGACCTGCGTCGACGCGAGCGCCTCAGCCACGGCACGCGTGGCGCCACGCAGGCGCGTAGCCTCGGCCAGTTCCCCGGCGCGACGCCCCTCCTCGACCCCGCGCGCATACGCCTCCTGCAGCGCCTGCTCCATCGCCTCCGGGTCGACCATCGGTTCCTCGAGTGCGTCGGGAACTGGCTCGATCGGCGTGCGCGAGAAGACTTCATGCAGCCCGCGGGTATCGAGCGCCAATTCGTCCCACGCCACCGGGGCCGCGTCGCGAGACGCGGGTTCCCGGCGCGTGCCGCGCGGGGCGTTACTGGACCATGTCATCGTCACCGCCGCTCAGCACGATCTCGCCCGCTTCCTCGAGCTTGCGGACCATGGCCACGATGTTGGCCTGCGCCCCCTCCACGTCGCGCATGCGCACGGCGCCAAGCATTTCCATTTCGTCGTTGAGCGCTTGCACCGCGCGCTGCGACATCGCCCCGGTGATCTTGGTGCGGAGGTCGGCGCTGGCCGCCTTGAGGGCGAGGGCGAGCTCCTTCGAGTCCACGTCGCGCAGCAGGCGCTGCAAGGCGCGGGCGTCGAGCGTCCCGATGTCCTCGAAGACGAACATCAGGTTCTTGATCTGGTCGCATAGCCCCTGGTCCATCGAGGCCACGCCATCGAGCAACACCTTCTCCAGCGATGCCGCGACGTAGTTGAGCACCGAGGCCACGGCCCCTGGGCCACCCGACGACGACATCCCTTGCGTCGCGGTGAGGTCCGCGTCGGCCGACAGCGAGCGCTCGATGAGCATGAGCAGCTCCGGCTGCACCTTCTCCATCTTGGCCATGCGAAACACGACCTCGGCACCGATGGCGGTGTCGAGTTCCTTGAGGATCGCGGCGGTGTGCTGGGGGTCGAGGTGCGCGAGGATCAGCGCGATCGTCTGCGGGTGCTCGCCCGCCAGCATCTGCCCGAGTTGCTGTGGGTCGGCGTTGCGCAGGCGGTGCAGCCCGATCGTGTTTTGCAGCTGCCCCTGGATGCGCTCGAGGACCTGTTGCGCCTTGCGGGCCCCGAAGGCCTTCTCGAGGATCTCACGCGCGGCGTCGACACCACCCTGGGCGAGCGAGTCGGCGACCATGATGCGCGTCATCCACTCGTCCAGCACCGAGTCGACGACTTCGGGGGAGACGCTCTCCATGCGCGCGATCTCGAACGAGATCGCGTCGACCTCTTCCTGGGCGAGCGTCTGCGTGATGCTCGCCGCCACGTCGGAGCCGAGCGCCAGGCACAGGATGGCGGCCTTCTGGCGCCCGGACAGCGTGCCGGGATCGATGAGGTCGAGCCCGCTCGATGGGCGGGTCGCGAGAGCGGTGGTCACCGGTTAGGCCTCCTTCAACCAGGCTTTCATCATCTTGGTCGCGATCTCGGGCTGCTTGTCGACCGTCATCGCCACGCGCTGTTTGGTCTCCTGGTTCGCCTGCAACGCCGCCAGCTCAGGGAGCATGCGAACGGCGCGCGAGGGGTCTTCGACCGACGGATCGGCCGAGGGGAGCGACGCGGTGTCGAAGCGCTCGACCGTCGGGAGTTGCAGCTGCGCCGACGCGCTCAGCGGCGTCGGCGCCGCCGACTTGGTCGACGCGCGCAGGGAGCGGAGCGACATGAAGCCGATCACGAAGGCGAAGAGGAGGGCGGCGGCGTTCAGGATGAGCGTCTGGTTCTGCTGCACCTTCTGCAGCGTCGTCGGCGGCGTCTCGACCGGCGGCACCGGGATGGCCGGAATCGCGAACGGCACGGAGACGACGGAGACCTGGTCGCCGCGCGCGGCATCGAAGCCGACCGCGTTGCGCACCAGCGTGTCGAGCCGCGCGATCTCCTCGGGGGTCCGCTTCTCGAAGCGCACGCTGTCGCCCGTGCCCGATTGTTTGTCGTTGACGAGCACGGCGACCGTCAGGCGCTTGACCGTCCCTGCCGCCGGGGCGAAGACCTCGGTGCTCTTCGAGTTCTCGTAGGTGATTGCCTGGTTCGACGAGCCGGCGCCACCCTGCGCCCCGGGGACGATCTCGGCCTTCTGTTCCGTGGCCGTGACCTGCTTGTCGGGATCCATCGTCTGCGTGGTGCGCTCGACGCGATCGAAGTTCATCGACGCGGCAACCTGCACGCGCGCGTTGCCACGCCCCACGACCTGCGCGACGATCTCCTCGGCCTTGAGGCGGAAGTGATCCTCCATCTCGGTCTGCACCTCGAGCTGCCGCGAGGTGAGCCCGGCGGCCGAGTTGCGGTCGGCCGGGGTCGAGAGGAGGCGACCGGCGTCATCGACGACCGTCACGTTCTCGCTCTCGAGGCGGTCGACGCTCGACGCGACCAACTGTGAAATGCCGCGCACCACGTCGGCCGGCGGGTCCTCGCCGCTCCGGAGCTTGAGGACGACGCTGGCCGTGGCAGGGGTCGCCGAGCTGCGGAAGGTCGACGTCTCGTGGATCGCCAGGTGCACCTGCGCGTTCTCGATCCCGCGCATCTTCCCGATCGTGCGCTCGAGCTCACCCTCCAGCGCGCGGCGATAGTTGATGCGCTGCGTGAAGTCGGTCATCGCATACGCGGGCTGGTCGAACAGCTCCAGCCCCGGGCGTCCCGCGTTGGGGAGCCCGCCATCCTTGGCTACCGCAACGCGCGCACGCGCCAGGTCGGTCGCCGTCACCAGGATGTCCGCCCCGCCACGCTCGAGCCGGTAGGGGATGCTCGCCTGGGTCAGTCCATCCGTGATCTTCGCGCTCTCTTCCAACGACACCGCGTTGAAGAGGGGGACGTACGCGGGGGCCGTGGCCCACCGCGAGACGCCGACAATGAGCGCGATCGCGCCGAGGCCTACGCCGATCGTCGCAATGCGACGCCAGCCGCCCAGTCGATCGAGGAAGTCGCGCAGTCCGTCTGGCATGCGGTCGCCCTACTCCTAGCTCTGCATGTTGATGAGCGCGCGATACGCGTCAGTGAACTTGTTCCGCAGTTCGATCAGCATCTCGAGGGCGATCCCGGCCTCCTCGCCGGCGGCCATCACCTGGTGCAGTTCCACGGGCTCGCCGCGGATGAACTTCTGCACCATGTCGGCCGATCGATCCTGCGCGTCGGAGACCTGGTTGATCGCCTTGGTGAGCGTGTCGCCGAACGAGGGGCCGCCGATCGATCCGGCGGTCCCCGTGGCTCCGTCGCCCTTGCCGATGTCGAAGGTGTAGCGCTTCGCGGCATCGGCCCCGCCGATGCCGCCGCCCTGGAGTGACGAGAGGCGCGAGGTGATGGCGCCGATGGGATCGCTCATGATCAGGCCTTCACGTCGAGTCGCCCGCCGCGCGCCACCGGAGGCTGCGTGGGCATCTGGCCGGAGAGGACGCGTCCGTAGGTCAGCGGCCCCATCGCCCCCAACTTGGCGAAGTAGGCGCGCTCGTCCTGCGTGAGCACGCTCCACAGTTCGGGGTCGGTCCCCTGCGGCGGCTGGACCGGGACGGCGTTGGCCGCGGCCGGTGCGGCGCCCTTCGCTGCCGCAGGAGCCGGCGCCTGCGTCGGTGTCGTTGCGCGCGGCGTGCCGCCCGTCGTCGGCTGCGTCCCGTTGGGGCGCACCGTCGCTGGCGTCTGCGGCCGCACCGCGCCGCTGTAAGGTCCTCGAATCCCGTAGATGCTCATCGTGTCCGTGGGGAAGGGGCGACGGCGTGTTCCCGTCTCCCGTCTGTTGTTAGATGTCGAGGGCGCGGCGCAGGAGCTGCTTGGCCGCCGTGAAGACCGAGGCGTTGGCCTCGTACACACGCCGCGCTTCCATCAGGTCCACGAGCTCGGTGGTCACTTCCACATTCGGATAGCGCACGTAGCCGTTCACGTCGGCGTCCGGATGGCCTGGATCGTAGACGAGCGGTCCTTCGGTCGGGTCCTCCTCGATCGCCGCCGCGCGCACACCGCCTAACGTGTCGGTGGGATCTTCCGGCGAGACGCCGGGGAGCGCGCCGGACAGCGGCAGCGGCGGGTACGACGGGGCGGCCCCTTCGCGAATGGCCTCCTCGGCCCGCACGACGCGGCGGCGATAGGGCCCCCCCGCCTCGGTGCGCGTCGTCTCGGCGTTGGCGATGTTGGTCGCCGCCGTCTCCATGCGCAGCCGCTGCAGCGACATCCCGCTCGTCGCGATGTCCATCGGACGGAAGAGCGGGGGACGCGGACCCGCTTCCATGTTGTTCGTCAGGACGGGGAGCATCTTGATCGAAGGAATCGACATGATCCGCCTTATCGGCTCTGGAGGCTGAGACGCAGCTTCGCGTAGGTCTTCTCGAGCAGCTTCGCGGTCGCTTCGTAGCGCAGCTGCTCGTCGGCCAGCGACGTCATCTCGGCTTCGAGGTTCACGGCGGCCGGAGCCGTCGTGCCGTCGGGAAGGGCGAAGCCGCTCTGGTTCTGTAGCGTCGCTCCCGACACACGCTGGGCAATCGCCTTGACGCGCTGGCTGCTCGCGTCCAGGGCGTCGCGCATGGTGGGCGCCGAAGAAACCCGGCCAAAGAATCCAAAGAGCATCGTTCTCTCCCTGATGACGGTCCCGCACGGTCACACGACCGCACCAAGAGCCAAGGCAATGCACGGACCAGACGGAATGCCGGGAAAGAACGAGGGGCGCCCCGTTAGGCAGGGCGCCCCTAAGTGCTTGCAGTGGTTGGGTCTTACGCGATCGGGACCGTCAGCTGGAGGGGCGTTTCGCGCGAGGCACCTCACCCTCGTCCTCGCACGCAGCTTTTGCCTCGACGGAAGAGATTGCCGTATGCGTCCGGCCACTCTTGCCAGCGCGGCTCCATCGGTCCGCCTCAGTCTTCAGCCACCCCGGCGCGCTGCGGGCCATTGAGCTTGTTGCGCAGCGTGCGCACGCTGATCCCCAGCAGGTCGGCGGTCTTCGTCCGGTTGCCGCGCGTCAGTTCCAGCGCACGCTGGATGAGCGCCTTCTCAGCTTCCTCGACGTTGAGCGTGGTGAGGATGATCCCGTTCGGTGGGGTCGCCTGCACGATGGCGGCGTTCGCGTCCGGCGTAGCGATGCGGTTGAGCGCCTGCTGTACTAAAGGATGCACGCCCACGGTCGCCATGCGCTGGTGCTCGAACAGGTGCGCGGGGAGCGAGGCGTCGTGCGAGAGGATGACCGCCCGCTCCACGGCGTGCTGCAACTCGCGCACGTTCCCCGGCCAGGGATACTCCTGCAGCATGGCGAGCGCGTCGGGGGCGATCCCGGTGATCTCCTTCCCGACTTCGCTCCCGGTACGCATCGCGAAGCGATACGCCAGCATCGGGATGTCGTCGGGGCGCTCGCGCAGCGACGGGATGTCGATCGGGACCACGCTCAATCGATAGAAGAGGTCCTGGCGGAAATGTCCCGACGCCGCAAACTCGGCCAGATTGCGATTCGTCGTCGCGATCACCCGCACGTCGACGCGAATCGGCGTCGTCCCGCCCACACGCTCGAACTCCTGTTCCTGAAGCACGCGGAGCAGCTTGGCCTGAAGGTCGAGCCGCATCTCCGAGATTTCGTCCAGGAGGAGCGTCCCGCCGTGCGCGCGCTCGAACGCCCCTTCGACGCGCTTCACCGCGCCGGTGAAGGCCCCGCGCTCGTGGCCGAAGAGGGCGCTCTCGATGAGCCCCTCGGGGAGTGCCGCGCAGTTGAGCTTGATGAACGGCTTGTCGCGCCGGTCGCTCTGGTCGTGGATCGCGCGCGCGAACAGCTCCTTGCCGGTTCCGCTCTCACCTTGCAGCAGGACCGTCGCTCGCGTCGGCGCGACCATCGCGACCGTCTGCAGGATGCGGCGAATGTGCAGGCTCTCGCCGATGATCTGTCGTTCATTGCGGAACTCCATCACCTCGCGGCGCAGCGACTCGTTCTCGCGGCGCAGTCGCACGAACTCCAGCGCCTGCTCCACGGCAAGCTCGAGTTGCTGCGTGCGCACCGGCTTGGTGATGTAGTCGATGGCCCCCGCCTTGATCGCCGCCACCGCGTGCTCGATGCTCGCGTAGCCGGTGAGCATGATGAGCGGGATGTCGTAGCCCTCGCGTTGCAGCAGCGAGAGGAATTCGAGCCCCGTCAGCCCCGGCATGCGATAGTCGGAGATGATCAGGTCGATACTCTCTCGTGCGAGCACTTGCAGCGCTTCGACGACGTTGCGGGCTCCGAGCGGGCGATGCCCCGCGCGCGACAGCGTGTCTTCGAGAATCAGGCCGACGGACGGTTCGTCGTCGACGTACAGAATGTTGGCCATGCGCGGGGGAAGAACTCGCTCGGACGTGGTTGCCGTTAAGCAATCGACGCAGATGGTCGATACTGCCCGTATGACGCGCACCTCGCGCGGTCGGCAACTTCTTCCGCCCGGAAATTTCCAGCCGCCCTCGCCCACTCCCGGATCGCATGCGGATCACCAACAACATGGTCAGCCGGAACTCGCTGGCGAGCCTGCAGCGATCGCTGAAGGCCGTCAATGAGGCACAGAACCGGGCGACCAACGGACTGCGCGTCGAGAAGGCATCCGACGACCCCTCGGCGTCGAGTTCCATCATGGCGTCCGGGTCGTCGATCCGGGCCATCGACCAGTACAAGCGCAACATCAACTCGGCCCGCGCCCGCCTCGATCGCGAGGAGTCGATCCTCGGGTCGGTCTCGCAGATGCTCGAGCGCGCCAAGGAACTCGGCGTGCAGCAGGCGAGTGGCACCGCCGATGCGCAGACGCGCCTGACCGCCAAGGCCGAGGTCGATCAGCTCATCCAGGCGGTCGTGCAGCTCGGCAACACGCAGCACGAAGGGGAGTACCTCTTTGGCGGCGACCAGTCCAACGTGGCCCCGTTCAACGCCACCATCCCTCCGTTCTCCGCCGCCCCGCCAACCGGGACACGCCGCACGGAGATCTCGTCGGCCTTGAGCGTGCGCACCAATCACAACGGCACCGAGGTCTTCCTCACCACCGGTGTCCTGGCGGCCCTCGACGAGCTCTCGACCGCCCTCGGCGCCAACAGCCAGACGGGCGTGGCGACGTCGCTCTTTTCGCTCGACGCCGCGCACAACAGCACCCAGGTCCTCGTCGGCGAGACGGGGGCGGCGTCGCAGCAGCTCGACGTGGCGACCTCCAACCTCGACGCCCTCGACACCTCGCTGCGCACCTTCAAGTCGCAGCTGCAAGACGCCGACATCGAGAAGGCGGTATCGGAACTCGTGGGACGACAGACGGCCTACCAGGCCGCCATGCTGGCGACCTCCCGCGTGATGAGCCTCAACCTGGCAGACTACCTCAGATGAGTGCTTCCGCCGCAGCCGTGACCGACGATCGCCTGACGATCGCGTCAGACCTGCTGGGCCCCCTCACGATTCCCGCCAACGAGATCGTCCGCTTTCCGGGCGGCCTCTACGGATTTCCGGAATGCCGGACCTTCGTCCTCGCCCCCGCGGCCAGGGAAGGGCTCTTCTGGCTGCAATCGGCCGACTACAGCGCCCTCTCGTTCCTGCTCGTCGATCCGTTCGCCTGGTTCCCCGACTATCACATCGATGTCGATGACGTCGACATCGCCCGCCTCGGCTCCAACGATCCGCAGCACATCCTCGTGCTCGCGATCGTGACCATGCCGTCGCGCGTTGGCGATCCCTGCACGGCCAACCTGCACGCGCCGATCCTGTTCAACGTCAGGGATCGCCACGCCCACCAGTCGATCCGACCGGACGACGGCTACGGGATCCGCGAACCGTTCTTCCTCGACCAGCCCCCCGCCGAGTCGCTCGCGGGCGCCGGAGCCTAACGAAGGCTCGGCACAACCTGCCGCTCCCGGCGCCCCTTGCCGGGTCATTCGGGAGCGGCGGACCAACGCCCAAACAGTCAAGAGAAGGCCCTGCAACGACTTGCGACATGGCATGGTCGGTGCAAATGCCGTTGGCGGATTCGTGTGCCCATGCATGGGTACGCGCCTGATGCATTTCCGCCACCCGAGGATTCACGGGACCCATGGCTGCCACCTCCGTTGCCCCCGATCGCGCCGCGCCGGCGATCTTCGCCGACGCCGTCGCGCGCCACATCGCGGGCGACGCCCGCGACGCGATCGCGCTCTACCACAAGGCACTGGCCGCCGACCCCACGCTCGCCGAGGCGCACAACAACCTCGCCACGCTCCTCGCCGCTCGCGGCCAGGAACCGGAGGCCGAGCGGCATCTCGAGCGCGCCGTCGCCCTGCAGCCGGACTACGGCGAGGCGCACAACAACCTCGGCATCCTCTGGTCATCGCGTGGCGAGCACGCCCGCGCCCTCCCCGCCTTCGAGCGCGCCGTGGCCCTCGAGGGGGGCAAGGCGGCGTGGCTCAACAACCTTGGCAATTCATATGTAGAGTGCTTCCGGTTCGAGGAGGCGCTCCGCACCTACGACCGGGCCATCGCGATCAACCCGCTCGACGCCGAGTGCTGGTCCAATCGCGGGCTCGCTCTTCGGGGGCTCCGCCGCCCCGACGAGGCAATGGACTCGTTCCGTCGCGCCATCGACATCGTCCCCGCGCACGTCAGCGCGCTCAGCAACCTCGCCATCGTCCTCAAGGAGCAGAAGCAGCTCGACGAGGCGGTGCGCACGATGACGCGCGCCACCGAACTGGATCCGGCCAATGCGACGTTGTGGGCCAACTTCGCGGCCATCCATGAGGCGCGCGGCGAGTACGACCGGATGCGCGACCTCGCCGCGCACGCCCGGGACCTCGATCCCACCAGCGCCGAGCCGCTGAACCTCCTCGCCAACTACGCGATGGAGGGGGGGCGCTACGACGAGGCGCTCGCGCTCTACGACCAGGCGCTCGCCCTCGATCCCGCCAACTGCAACGCCAACTGGAACCTCGCCCTCATCTGGCTCCTGCACGGCGACTTCGAACGGGGATGGAAACAGTTCGAGTGGCGCAAGCGGCTGCAATCGGTCGTCTTCGACCACGGCTCGTACGCCGGCGCGGAATGGAAGGGCGAGTCGCTCGAGGGCCGCGACATCCTGCTGCACAGCGAGCAGGGGATCGGCGACGCGATCCAGTTCATCCGCTACGCACCGCTGCTCAAGGCGCGCGGCGCGCGGCGCGTCTATCTCGAGTGCCCCTATCCCATCGCCCCACTCCTGGGCGGGGTCCCGGCCCTCGACGGAGTCATCGCCCGTGGCGTCGCGCTCCCCGCCTACGACGTGCACGCCAACCTCATGAGCCTCCCGGGACTCCTAGCGACGACGGTCGAGACGATCCCCGCGACGGTGCCATACATCCCGGTCGAACCGCGCCCCGCGCGCTCGGCAGTGCAGGTCGCCCCCGATGAACTGTCGGTCGGCTTCGTCTGGACGGGGAACCCGGGACACGCGCGCGACTTCCTGCGGTCCGCGCCGCTCGACGCCTTCCGGCCACTCGCGGCCATCCCCGGCGTTCGCCTCTTCTCCCTGCAGAAGGGAGCCGCCGCCGAGCAGCAGCTGGAGTCCCACCCGATCGCCGGCGTCGTGAACCTGGCCCCGGTCCTCGACGACTTCCGCGACACGGCCGCCGTTCTCGATGCGCTCGACCTCGTGATCACGGTCGATACCTCGGTCGCCCACCTCGCCGGCGCGTTAGGCAAGGAGACGTGGCTCCTCCTCCCGCACGTCCCGGACTTCCGCTGGATGCTGGAGCGCACCGATTCGCCGTGGTACCCCACCATGCGGCTCTTCCGGCAGCCCACGCCACGCGACTGGGCCACCGTCTTCTCCGAGGTAGAGGGCGCGCTGCGCCAACGCGTGGCACGGCAAGACGCTCGCCCGTCGGGGCTCACCGTCCCCGCGAATCTCACCCGCAGCGACGACACGGTCGTCACGCTCCCCTCGACGACGAGACTCCCCGACGGCCGCCCGCGCTTCGACCTGTGGCTCCCGCTCGCGCTGCTCGCCGTCCCCGCACGTTTCGCCGAGTACGAGGCCGAGCTGCTCGGGCACGGGAGCGACATGCCGCTTCGGGCCTTCCTCGATGAGTTCCTTGCAGTCGAGGACGTCCTCCTCGATGTGCAGCCGGGGCTCGGACTGACCGCACTCTCCGCCGCGACGACCGCGACGCCGCCGGCTGCACTGGTGCTCGTCGACCAGGACACGCAGAACGTGGCACGCCTCACCCAGTTGCTCAACCGCCGCGCCCCGATCGTTCGAACCGGCGCGGCGGCCGACGTGTACGGCGCCTTCGCGCTCACGCGTCCCGCGGGTGAAGGGCGACTCGTGGTGCGCGTCGGTGATCGTTCGCTCGCCGAGGCGCTCGCCGACGCTATCGGGCGCGCCTCACCAGCGGAGCGGCCGCAGGTGCTGCTCTGGTCGACCGTCGTTCCGTCGGAGGAGGAGCGCACCCTCGCCTTCCTCGAATCGTTGGGCTACATCACCGTGGCCCTCTCGCTCATCGATGGCGAGCCCTCGATCGACGCGATCGAGGATGCCTCGCGGGCGCAGTCGCTCGTCACCTTCTCCCGTGACGCGCTCGACGCACTCGAGGCCCGGCACGCCGAGGCGCATCACGCACCGGCGGCGCCGCCCCCCGCGCCGTCGGCACCCCTGCAGGTCGCCATCACGCTCGGCGTCCCCACGAGTGGCCCGAGCGACGCGCCAGTCGTTGCATCTGCCGGACGGCCGTCGCCCGCGACCACTTCGGTCGTCTCGACGCGCCAGATCGGCATCGACTGGGAGTTGCGCGCCGATACCGGCTGGGGGGTGTACGGCACCAACCTCGCCCTCGAACTCGAGCGACTCGGCGCGCCGCGTCCCGCCATCTTCGCCGCCGACACGACCGGCCATGCGCCCGTCGTCCGATACCGCCTCGAGCGCGCCCTCCGCGAAGGAGCGGAGCGCGGGCGGACGCTGCAGCGCGATACCGCGCCGCTGGCTTTCGATGGGATGATGCTGCGCGCGATGGGCAACAACTTCGCGCACGGCGCGCTGTGGGAGCGCATCACCGCGTCGCGGAATGTCGGCGTCGTCTTCTTCGAGGACACGGCCTTCGACGCCGAGGCGCTCGCGCGTGCGCGCGCCCTCGACCTCGTCGTGTGCGGCTCGCACTGGAACGAAGCGGTCCTGCGCGAGCGCGGCCTGGCCAACGTCACGACCGTACTGCAGGGAATCGACCCCACGATCTTCCATCCGGCGCCGAAGAGCGGGCATCTCGCGGGGCGCTTTGTGGTCTTCTCCGGGGGGAAGCTCGAGTACCGCAAGGGACAGGATCTCGTGGCGGCCGCCTTTCGTGCCTTCCAGCAGCGACACCCCGAGGCATTGCTCCTGACGGCGTGGCACAACAACTGGCCGCAGCTCATCGCCGACCTCGATCTCGCGGGACACGTCCGCGGGGCGCCACGCGTGGAGGACGGCCGGCTCGCCGTCGGCGAGTGGCTCGCACAAAACGGCATTCCCGCTGATGCCGTGCTCGACGTCGGGCAGACGCCCAACGCCCTCATGGGGCAGGTGGTCCGCGAGGCCGACGTCGCGCTCTTCGCCAATCGCGGGGAAGGGGGGACCAACCTCGTCGCCATGGAGTGCATGGCGGCGGGTGTCCCGACCATCGTCTCCGACAACACCGGACACCGCGACCTCGTCGCTACACAGGGCTGCATCCCCCTCACGCGGCAGCGCGCCGTGCGCCCCCCCACGCGTTTCTATCGCGCCGTCGACGGGTGGGGCGAGAGCGACATCGAGGAGATGGTGGCCGCCCTCGAAGCTGTCTACACCGACCGCACTGCCGCCCTACGCATCGCGCAGCGCGGCGCCGACGCCCTCGCGCAGTTGAGCTGGGCGCACCAGGTGGAATCGCTCGTGCGCACACTCACCCCGCTCCTGTAGTCACACGCCGTCTCGTCTGCTCGCCCTCCACGTCATCCCGTCTTCCGAGAATCACATGCGCCAGGAACTGAGCATCTCCCTCAATACCGGCAACGGCCCCCGCCAGCTGCGCCTCCTGCTCGACGCCACGCACATGAGCCAGCGTTTCATGCTCAACGACCTCTCCGCGGGCCGCCTGTACGAGTCGGAGACGTCCAACTTCATCGGCTCCATCCTGCAGCCTGGCGATGCCTTCATCGACATCGGGGCGCATGTCGGGTACTTCTCGATGCTCGCCTCGCAGTTGGTGGGGCCCACCGGTGCTGTCTTCTCCTTCGAACCGGATCCCAGCAACTACGCCCACCTGCTCGAGCACATCGAGCTGAATGGCGCCGCCAACGTGCGCCCCCTGCACATGGCGGTTGGTGCATCGCCGTCGGTGGCCGACTTCTTCTTCAACGCCGACAACGATGGCGGCCACGCCCTCTGGGAAGTGGGGCGTCACCCGTTCAACGAACGCACGCGCAAGGCGCCGCAGAGCCGCAAGGTCTTCGTCACCTCGCTCGACCACATCCTCGACGGGCGCGACATGCGCTCGCTCAAGGCCATCAAGATGGACGCCGAGGGGGCGGAGTTCGCGATCCTGGTCGGCGCACGCGAGCTGCTCAAGCGTGCGCGCGTCCCCTTCATCGTCGCCGAGATCAACCGCTTCGCCCTCGAGTCGATGGGGGCGAGCGAGCGGCACGTGCGCAGCCTGATGAACGACCTGGGCTACGAGACCTACCTCTTCCAGCCCGGGCAGTCGTTCATCCAGCGCCTGCAGGGCGACGAGACGCCGGAGACGAACTACGTCTTCAACGTGCTCTTCCGCCACCCGGAAGCGCCGGCGCTGGCCGCGGCGTGAGCGCGGCCTTTCGCCCCACTTTCAAAGATTCTTCGCCGAAAACTAAAGTCCCGGACCCAAGGCTCCGATACACGCTCTTGGAGGGACGGCACACCGCCGGAACCCCAGAGGGGAACGGATTCCCCTACTTCAAGACCAAGGAGCTGGACAGATGCGTATCAACACGAACGTCAGCGCGCTGCGCGCCCAGGGCAACCTTACCCGCGTCAACGAGCAGGTCTCTGCCTCGATGGCCAAGTTGTCCAGCGGCTTCCGCATCACCCGCGCGGCTGACGACGCGGCCGGTCTCGGCATCGCGAACGTCCTGCGTGCGGACATTCGCTCGCTCGGCCAGGCGGCTCGTAACTCGGAGCAGGCCAACTCGGTGCTGAACATCGCCGAAGGCGCGGCCGGCACGGTGCAGAAGATGCTCGAGCGCATGAAGGAGCTCGCGTCGCAGGCGGCGTCGGACAACGTTGACTCGTCCGGTCGTTCGCGTATCACGACGGAGTACCAGGCGCTGCGCGCGGAAATCGATCGTACCGTCGCCACGGTCAAGTTCCAGGGCAACACGCTCCTCAACGGCGCGTTCGGTGCCACGATCAACTCGTCCTCGACGGCGCTCGGCGCCGGCACGGGCGCGTACGCCATCCGCCTCACGGGCGCTGGGACGGGCGCACTCACGCTGTCCTCGGGCTCCAACATCGTCACCCTGACCAACGGTTCGACCTCGCAGACGCTGGGTGTGACGTCGGCGACCAAGCAGACCCTGAACTTCACCGCCCTCGGCGTGTCGATCGACACCAACCAGGCGGTCGGCGCTGCCACGCTCGCGGGCAACATCACCGTCGGCGCCAGCACCGGTACCTTCCTCGTGTCGTCGTCGGGTCAGTACAGCACGAACGACCAGATCACGGTCTCCGGCAGCACGCTCGACCTGCGCGCCTCGGCGCTCACCGTCAGCACCGACCCGGACACGCTGGCCAACGCGCAGACGGCCATGGCGCAGATCGACGTCGCGATCGGCAACGTCAACTCCGCGCTCGGTGTCATCGGTTCGCTGCAGAGCCGTATCGAAGTCGCGACCGAGAACGTCCGCACCACGATCCAGAACTTCAGTGCGGCCGAGTCCACCATCCGTGACGTCGACATGGCGTCGGAGATGACGACCTTCACGAAGAACCAGGTGCTCTCGCAGGCTGGTACCGCGATGCTCGCCCAGGCGAATTCGGCGGGTCAGAACATCCTCACCCTGCTCCGCGGGTAATCACGGTAGCCAGGCAGCGGAGGATCCCGGGATCGGCGCCCATGCCGATCCCGGGACTTCGCACAAGAAGGCAGGGACCCCATGGCCGACCCCATCAGCAGCTTCAGCGGTCTCGCGAGTGGCGTGCAATGGCGCGACCTCGTCGACCAGCTCATCACAATCGACACGCAGCGCCGCCTCGACCCGATCACCACGAAGAAGACGGCGGCGCAGAGCCGCGTCGACGCGTGGTCCAAGTACCAGGTCCTGTCGGTCGCGTTCCGCGACGCGGCCAAGGGGCTGCGCGACAGCACGGCGTTCGGCGCCTTCCAGGTCACCGGCGGCACCAGCGTCTCCAGCGGTCGGACGCTCCTCACCGCGACGGCCTCGGCAGGTGCAACGCCGGGCAACTATGCGGTCGAGGTGCTCGACCTGGCGCGCGCCAACAAGCTGAGCGGCAACGTCGTCACCAGCGCCACCAGCGCGCTGGGGTTGAGCGGGGAGTTCGGGGTCAATGGCCAGAAGGTCACCATCGTCGCGACCGACACCCTCAGCAACGTCCGCGACAAGATCAACGCCCTCAACACCGGCGCCTCGGCCTCCGGTGTCACCGCCTCCGTGCTCAGCACGGGGTCGACGCAGCATCGCCTCGTCCTCTCGGCCGACCAGACCGGCGCCGCGGGGATCGAGCTCATCGACGACGCCACCGGCGTCCTCAGCTCGCTGGGCATCGTGGACGGGACCAAGACGCTGAACGTCGCCTCCGACGGCGGCGTGCAGTCGCAGAAGGTGTCGTCCGCGACCGCCGCCATCGCCACCATGCTCGGGGTGAGCATGCCTCCCCCGAGCACCATCGAGGTCGGCGGGCGCACCATCGCGGTCGACCTCTCGGTCGATTCGCTCGCCTCCATCGCCGCACGCATCATGGCGGCCGGCGGCAACGCCTCGGTCGTCTCCGAAACCGCCGGCGGCAAGACCGGCTATCGCCTCGTCACCAGCGACACGCTCTCCGCCACCACGGTCGACGGGCAGCGCGCCCTCGAGGTGCTCGGCTTCGTGAAGAACGGTCGCAGCGGCGTCACGCAGGCGGTGTCGAGCGAGAATGCCTTCACCGACGCGTTAGGCGCGGCGGCAGGGGCGGCCACGCTCCTCTCCGACCTCCGCGTCAACGGCAACGCCCTCGCGCTCGCGGCCGGCGACACCTTCAGCGTCCAGGGGACGCGCGGCGACGGCAGCACCGTCTCGCTGAGCTTTGCGGTGGGTGCGTCCGACACGATGCAGACGCTGGTCAACAAGATCAACGATGCCACCAGCGGGTTTGGCGCGGGGACGCGCACCGCCACGGCCTCGTTGAGCGGTGGTAAGATCGTCCTCACGGACGGGACGTCGGGCGATTCGCAGCTCTCGCTCTCGCTCTCGGCCACGCGCGTCTCCGATGGCAGCGTCGTGTCGCTCGGGCGTCAGCTCGTGACCACCGTCGGGCGCCAGCGCGAAGTCGTCGCCGGCTCCGACGCCAAGGTCCGGGTCGACGGCGTCGTCGTGAAGCGCTCCACCAACACCATCTCCGACGCGCTCAACGGCGTCACGCTGAACCTGCAGCAGGCCGAAGTCGGGAGCACCGTCTCGCTCACCGTCGGACGTGACCTCGACGCATTGACCGACAAGGTCAAGGCGGTGGCTACCGCCTACAATGCGCTCGTCTCCTTCCGTGCCGAGCAGCAGAAGGACGGCGCCGCGCTCAAGGGGAACACCACGCTCCGTTCCACCATCGCCACCCTCACCTCGTCGCTCCTCTCCAACGTCTCGGGGCTCTCCGGCAGCTACACACGCGCCGGCGCCGCCGGGCTCGCCCTGCAGGCCGACGGGTCGCTCAAGCTCGACGAGACGGTGTTCAAGGGCCTCCTGACGACGAACTTCAGCGACGTCGTCAACCTCTTCAACACGGCGGGGAGCAGCACCAACAGCCAGCTGGGATACTGGACCTCGACCGGCAAGACCGTCCCGGGCACGTACGCCGTCAACATCACGGCCGCGGCCACCACGCCGACCGTCACGGGCGCCGGATTCAGCGGCACCTACACCGACGATGCCACCGCCGACACGCTGACCATTTCCGATTCGATCAGCGGCGCCTCGGGGAGCATTGCGCTGGCCAACGGCGACACCATCGACACGATCGTCACCAAGCTCAACTCGCTCTTCTCCAACTCGAAGATGTCCGTCACGGCTTCCAAGAGCGGGAACGAGCTCGTGCTCACGGGATCGCGCTACGGATCAACCTCGACCTTCACGATCGCCTACACGGCCGGCGGCGCCGACGGCACCGCCCAGCTCGGGCTCGCCGCCGCTACGGTCGCCGGTACCGACGTGGCCGGGACGATCGGCGGCGTTGCGGCGCTCGGCAGCGGGCAGATCCTGACCGCCAAGCCGCCCATCGTCGGCGACCCGACGGACGGTCTCGCCGTGTCGTACACGGGGACGGCCACCGGAGCGGTGGGCGACATCGCCTTCACGCTCGGCGTCAGCGGGATGCTCTTCAACACCGCCGACGTCTTTGCCCGCGCCGACGGGACGATCTTCACGCAGCAGGAGCAGCTGGAACGTTCGATCAATGAGTTGACCACTCGTGCCGATACTGTCCAACAGTCGCTGGACCGTCGTCGTGCCGCGCTGCTCAAGCAGTTCACGGCCATGGAAACGGCGATCAGCCGCATCCAGGCGCAGGGGTCGACGCTCGTGAGCTTCATCAACTCGATGAACTCGTCGAACAACTGACCGGCGCCATCGCTCCCACTCCGGAAGTGAGGCCGCATGTCGTACGGGGCATTCGCCAAGCAGGCCGCGCGGTATCGTGAGGCAGAGGTTCTCTCTGCCTCGCCCGCGCAGCTCGTCGTCATCGTGTACGAACACCTCCTCACCAACCTGCGGCGTGCGCGCCTGCAGTTGGCACCGTCCGAGGTGGGTCCGCGCTCCGATTCGCTGGACCGCGCGCGCGCGGCGCTGACCGAGCTCCTGGTCACCCTCGACCACCAGCAGGGGGGCGACCTGGCCGGGCGCCTGTCGGCGATTTACACCTTCATGCTCGGCGAGCTGTCGGTGATGGGCGTGAAGCCGAGCGCCGAACGACTCGACGCGATCATCGGCCTGGCCAGCGAACTGCACGAGGCCTTCGCGCACGTCGCGCGCACCACGTCCGACGCGCCGGCGGCCGTCGCCGCCTCCTGATGGCCGGCGTGGTGCAGGGAGCCGCCGAGCTGCAACAGCTCTTTGAGCGCTTCACGGCGCTCTCGGCGACCGCGCTCCGCGCCGTCGATGCGAACGACGGGGCCGCGCTCGAGGCGGCCCTCGATGCACGCGGCCTCCTGGACGCGCGCATGGCGCTGCTCTCCCGCGTGCTCGGCGACGCGCGCCGCACCGCCAGCACCAAGGCCACGCGCGATGCCCTCGACGTCCTCATGCGCCCCGTGCGTGCCGCGGGCGCCGAGGCCGAGCGCCTCAACGGCGAGCTGGTACGTCGGGCCCAGGCCGCGCGGCTCGAGATCGGGGGACAGCTCGATCGCCTCCGCCACGACGATGCGGCCCGGACGGCGTACGCGCTGGCGGCCGGCGGTGCGGGCCGGCAGCATCTCGATCGCACACGTTAGGCAGTGGCACGGCATCCATGCCTCCGCGCTGGGAGTCCCCGTTCGATCCGCCGTCGCCACGCGATACCGCGCTCCTCGCCGAGGTGCTGGGCGCCCTGCGCACGCAGCTGACCGACCCCTCGGGCGAGCAGCGCGACGCCGGCCGCGCCGGCGCGACGGACTCACCCCCCGCGGGCTCCATCGCGGACGAACTGGGCGAGGCGCCGAGCGCCGAGGTGCAGGAGCTCATTCACGCCGCGCTCTCGGAGCTGCACCGCGTGGCCCCCCCCTTGCAACAGGTCACTGGCGTCGCCCCCGTGCTCGGGAGCGGCGTCGTGCAGGAACTGCTGCGGCGGCGTCGGCAGGCCAGTGAATTGGTCACCGCCCCTCCGCCGCCCACCGTCGACGAGCGCTTCTAGGCGTCAGGCGACATTAAGTTCCTCCTCGACACTGCCGATACCACAAGGCAAGGAGGATGCCGATGAAGATCCAAGGCGGCAATGGCGGCCCGATTCGCCCCGATCGTGCGCGTGACGTCTCGACCCAGCCGGTCGACGCGCGTGAGCGAGCGAGCGCACGGACCCCGTCGCAAGTAGAGAAGTTCGATCGGGTCGAGATCTCCGACGCTGGGCGCGCCAAGGCGGGCCAGCTCGAGCCGACCTCCCAGGGCTCGGAACAGCGCCTGGCCGAAATCCGCCGCCGCGTCATCAGTGGCGCATACGACGCCGATGCTGTCGTGGGTGAAGTCGCGCGACGGATCATCGAGCGCGGCGACGTCTAGCACCTTTCCCCGCAGGAGACCCGGACCATGAAGATCCTCGTCGTCGACGATTCGGCCACGATGCGGCGCATCCTCGTCAACTCGCTCCAACGCATTGGCTACAGCGAGTGTGTCGAAGCCGGCGATGGCCGCGAGGCCGTCGACAAGTTCGATGGATCGATCCAGTTCGTCATCACCGACTGGAACATGCCGAACATGTCCGGGCTCGACCTCACGCGTGCCCTGCGCGCCCATCCCGATGGCAAGTCCGTCCCCATCCTGATGGTCACCACGCGCAGCGTGAAGGAAGACATCATCGCGGCCGTCCAGGCCGGCGTCAACAACTACATCGTGAAGCCGTTCACGCCGCAGGTCTTGAAGGAAAAGATCGACGCCGTGTTGAGCGGCACCGCAGCGGCGGCCTGATCATGAGCGCCAAGCAGCCCAGCGAGCTTCTGTACGATTCCGAAGCGACGCTTCGACTGGTCGACACCGCGATCCACGATATGGGGGATCTCGATGGTGAAGGCCCCCCATCCCTCGAACAGCGAGTGCGCGCGGCCATGACCCAGCCACAGGGGACCTCCATCGGACTCATCGGGCTCTCCGATCTCCTCGCGCGTGGCTACGCCGAGATTCTCGGCGTCCTCGATTCGTTGCGGCAGAGCCGGCACCTCCTCGAACGCGCCGCGGTCGAGAAGATCCAGCACACGCATGACAAACTGCGCGAAGTCTCCAACGCCACCGAGACCGCCGCCACCGACATCCTGAATGGCCTCGATCGCGCCAACATGATGGTCGATGACCTCGACGCCTACGCCGGCGAGCACGGGGAACCCGATGACCGGGCCAGCATGATTCGCGCATCGCTGCGCGATGAACTGTTCGCCCTCATGGGGCACATGCAGTTCCAGGACATCACCAGCCAGCAGCTCAACTACGCCTCCGCGGTCCTGACCGAGATGGAGACGCGGCTCGCGAACATCGCGCACGCGTTCGACCCCGCCGTCTTCGGCGTCGTCAGCCCCGACGCCCCGGCGCCCAGCGCCGCCACCGGTCCGGTGACCTTCGACCCCAATGCCTCGACGCAGAACCGCGCCGAGCGCCAGGCGGTCGCCGACGAGATCGTCGCCACCAAGGCGATCGCCTAGCACGGCGATCGCCGGATAGGACGATCGCCCAGTTGGGAGATCGGCCGGCACGACGTCGCCCCTTCGCATCGCGCCATCGCCCCACGGGGCGGTGGCGCTTTTCGCTTGTTAGGGGATGGCCGCCCGGGGGGTCAAGAAGCGCACAACGGCGGCCGACACTTCGAGGTGGCAGTCCGCGGCCGTCTCGCTCCGCCGGACGTGCGCCACTCTCCTCTTCACGACTCGCTTCCCGTGCCGTCGCACTCGCTCAACGACCTCGCCGCGCGACTCATCGCCATCGAGGGCACCGACGACGATTATCAGGAGATCCTCGACACCCTGTGCGCCCTCACCGACGATGCGTCGTTGCCGGAGGGCGTCCGAGCGCTCATGGGCGATGCCCTCGTCCGGTGGAGCGGCACCGCCGTCGATGCGCGCGAGCGCGTCGCCACCGAACTGCAGCAGGTCGTGACCGCGGCCCAGAACCGCCTCGACCTCCGCGATCGCCTGGCGCTGGTCCTGGGGAACGAGCCGGAACCCGCCCCGGCCCCCGCCCCTAGGGCCCCGCGCATGCCGACACCGATCGCCACCGTCGTGACGGTCGCCACGGTGTCGTCCGAAGTGATCGGCCCGTCGGGGGCCCCGGCCGCGTTGCTCCCGCCCGAATCCGACCTCTCGCTCCTCGGCGATTTCATCGCCGAGAGCCGTGAGCTCCTCGAGCACGCGGAGGCCGCACTGCTCGGCCTCGAGGTCGACCCGGACAACGCCGAAGCGGTCAACACGATCTTCCGCGCCTTCCACACGATCAAGGGCACGTCCGCCTTCCTCGCGCTCGACTACATCACCGAGTTCGCCCACCACGCCGAGACGATCCTCAGCCGCGTGCGCGATCGGGAGATCCGCTGTACGGGTGGCTACGCCGACCTGGCGCTGCGCTCGTGCGACATGCTCCGCTCCCTGCTCGACTCCACGCAGGATGCGCTCGAAGGGCGCGGCGAGACCATTCCCGCGGGCTACGACGCCCTGCTTGCCCTCGTTCGCAACCCCGAAGCCTCCGGCGTCTCCGAACACGGACGCGCCGCGTCGTCGGGCCGCGACTTCACGCGCGGCGATCGTGCCGGCGAGGGCGCCGGAGACGAGTCGCCTGACGAGTTGGGCGCCGCGCGCGACGCCACCCCGTCGGCCGGTGCGCGCCGCGCCGGCCCCGCCGCTGAGCAGAGCGTTCGCGTCCGCACCGAGCGCCTGGATCGCCTCATCGAGATGGTGGGCGAGCTGGTCATCGCCGAATCGATGATCTCGCAGGATGCCGTCATCAAGCAGGGCGGGCACCTCGAGCTCAATCGCAAGATCTCGCACGCCGACAAGATCGTCCGTGAGCTGCAAGACCTCTCGATGGCCATGCGCATGGTGCCCCTCAAGGGCCCCTTCCAGAAGGTGGCGCGCCTCGTGCGCGACCTCGGGAGCCGCAGCGGCAAGCGCGTCGAGTTCGTCGCGGAGGGGGAGGACACCGAGATCGACCGCAACATGGTCGACTTCCTCGGTGACCCCCTCGTGCACATGGTGCGCAACTCCGTCGACCATGGCATCGAGCCGCCGGATGAGCGCCGGGCCCTCGGCAAACCCGAACACGGGACCGTGCGCCTCTCCGCCTATCACGCCTCGGGCAACGTCGTGGTGGAACTCAGCGACGACGGGCGCGGGCTCAATCGGGACAAGATCGTCCGCAAGGCGATCCAGCAGGGGCTCATCGCCTCGGCCGAAGGGCTCAGCGACAAGGACGTGTACGACCTGATCTTTGCCCCCGGCTTCTCCACCGCCGACAAGATCACCGACGTCTCCGGGCGTGGCGTGGGGATGGACGTCGTGCGCCGCAACATCGAGGCGCTCCGCGGGCGCGTCGAGATCCAGTCGCGCGCCGGGCAGGGGACGACCTTCCTCGTCCGCCTCCCGCTCACCCTCGCCATCACCGACGGGATGCTCGTCCGCGTCGGGACGGAGCGCTACATCGTCCCGACCATCAACATCCACCTCTCGTTCCGTCCGGCGCGCAGCGCCCTCTCCACGGTGGCCGGCAAGGGCGAGATGGTCATCCTGCGCGACGAGATCATGCCCCTCGTGCGCCTGCACCGAGTCTTTGGAGTATCCGGCGCCGTCGAGGATCCCACCGAGGCGCTGCTCATGGTGGTCGGCGACGGCAGCCAGCGCACGGCCCTCCTCGTCGATGAACTCCTCGGCCAGCAGCAGGTCGTCGCCAAGTCGCTCGGCAACGGCCTCGGTCGCGTCAACGCCATCTCCGGTGGCGCCATTCTCGGCGACGGCCGCGTCGGCCTCATCCTCGACGTCAACGAACTCCTCACGCTGGCGCGCCTCGGCGACGCCGGCGATCACGTCCACAGCACCGCACGCGCGGTCGCCTGACCGCCAGGAGCACGTCCATGCAGACTGCGACCGCCACCCCCGGCACCTCCCGACTCGCCCAGGCGGGCAAGTACCTCACCTTCTTCCTCGCCAGCGAGGAGTACGGGGTCGAGATCCTCAAGGTGCACGAGATCATCGGGATGCTGCCGATCACCCGGGTACCTCGCACGCCGTCGTTTGTGCGCGGCGTCATCAACCTACGAGGCAAGGTCATCCCGATCATCGACCTGCGTGAGCGCTTCGGCATGGCGCACGATGGCGCGGAGGAGCAGTGCATCATCGTGGTGCAGGTGCACGGCATCCAGCTCGGCGTCGTCGTCGACAAGGTCTCCGAGGTCCTCTCGATCGCCGACGGCGACATCGAGCCCACGCCCTCGTTCGGCGTCGACGTCAGCACGGAGTACCTGCTCGGCCTCGCCAAGGGCGACGGACGCGTACGTCTCCTGCTCGACATCGATCGCGTGCTGACGGCCTCGGAGGCCGATAGCGTGCAGTCCGTCTCCGGGAGCGACGGCGGGGCATCGCGCGAATGACCGCTCCCTCGGTCGGCTCCATTGGCGGGATCGACCTCACCGACGCGCAGTTCCGGCGTGTCGGTGAGCTGGTCGGCCGCATCTCGGGCATCCAGCTCCCGCCAGGGAAGGAGAGCCTCGTGCGGTCGCGTCTCGCCAAGCGCCTGCGCGCGCTCGGCCTCGCCTCGGTCACCGAGTACCTGGAGATCGTCGAGCGCGAGCCCTCGCGCGCCGAACTCGCCGAGATGGTCGACGTCCTCACGACCAACAAGACCTCGTTCTTCCGCGAAGTCGATCACTTTCGCCTGCTCGAGTCGACGGTGTTGCCGGCGCTCGGCGGCAAGGGGGCCCCCATTCGCATCTGGAGTGCGGGCTGCTCCAGCGGCGAGGAACCGTACACCGTGGCGATGGTCGCACGCGAAACGCTTGGGGCGGCCGCGTCGCGCGTGCGCATCCTCGCGACCGACATCTCGGCTCGCGTTCTCGCGCGGGCGCGCGAGGGACTCTATGACGCCGACACGCTCGACGACGTCCCGCCCGCCCTGCGCCGCACGCACTTCGAGCCGGTCGCCAACGCCACCGATCGGCTGCGCGTCGCCCCCGCCACGCGCGACCTCGTGCAGTTCGCCCGGCTCAACCTCATGGGCGACTGGCCCATGAAGGGGCCATTCGACGTGATCCTCTGCCGCAACGTGATGATCTACTTCGACAAGCCGACGCAGGAACGCCTCGTCTCACGCTACGCCTCGCTCCTGGCTCCCGGCGGATACCTCTTCGTCGGGCACTCGGAGAGCTTGAGCGGCCTCCGGCACGAGCTCGCCTACGTGCAACCTGCCACCTATCGCAAGGGCCGCTGATGCAATCCACCGATAGCATGGCAGACCGGGTGATCGGGATCGCCGACATGGCCGTCTCCGCCAGCAGTGCGGACCGGCTGGTGACCTACGCGTTAGGCAGCTGCCTGGGTGTCTGCGTGCACGATCCCGTGGCCGGCGTCGCGGGGCTGTTGCACGTGATGCTCCCCTCGTCCGACATCGATCCGCAGAAGGCGCAGCGCAACCCGTACATGTTCGTCGATACGGGCGTCCCCGAGCTGTTCCGCGCCGCCTATCGCGCCGGTGCCCAGAAGGAGCGCTTGATCGTGAAGGTCATCGGCGGCGCATCCACGGGCGACGGCGATCAACCCGACGCCTTCCAGGTCGGCAAGCGCAACGTGCTCACGCTCAAGAAGCTGCTGTGGAAGAACGGTGTCATCCTGCGCGCCGAGGATGTCGGTGGCCAGCGCTTGTCGCGCACCGTCTTCCTGCAGGTCAGTTCGGGAGAGGTACTGGTGAAGACGAACGGTCGCGAAGCCACGCTCTGACCACATCGAGGAACGATTCCAATGGCACTCAATGTCCTGGTGGTCGACGATAGCGCCGTGATGCGCTCGATGTTGATCCGTACTCTACGCCTCAGCGGACTCCCGCTGACCAACGTGTATCAGGCCGGCAACGGCGCCGAGGCGCTCGCTTCGCTGGCGGCCCACGAGGTCGACCTCGCCCTGGTCGACATCAATATGCCGGTCATGAACGGGGAGCAGCTCATCGAGCAGGTCCGCGCCGACGCGCGGCTCGCCGGTGTGGCAATCGTCGTCGTCTCGACCGAAGGATCCGAGACCCGCATCGATTCGTTCAAGGCGCGTGGCGTCTCCTTCATCCATAAGCCGTTCACCCCCGAGCAGGTACGCTCCACCGTGCTCAAGGTCCTGGGAGTCGCCGATGCCTGAGACACTCACCTCCCCGCTTCTCGAGGCCGCGACCGAGACCTTCGAGAGTCTCGCGTATCTCTTCGCGGAACCCGGGATCACCGACGACATTCCCGGGGAGGACGTCGAAGGCGTGGTCGCGGTCGCGTTCAGCGGTCCGTCCCACGGCGGCGTCATCATGCAGCTGTCGGGGGGGGTCCTTCCTGCGCTCGCGGCCAACATGCTCGGGCTGGACGATCCCACGTCGGGCCATGACCAGCGCGATGCCTTGGGCGAAGCCGCGAACGTCATCTGTGGCAACGTCCTCCCGCGCGTGGCGGGCAGTGCGGCCGTCTTCGCGCTTGGGAGTCCCACAGCTGTTCGCCAGCTGGTCCGACGCCGTCCAATCCCTCGGCGCCGAGTCGGCGCGGATCCGGCTCGATGTCGAAGGCGGACGCGCCGATATCGCACTCGTGATGCACCCGTCGCTCTGAGAGGGGCGCCACGGCGCGCCCCCCCGCACTCGTCCCTTCGCTGCCCACGCTGCCCACCACTCCCATGCCGATCCGCGTCCTCGTGGTCGATGACTCCGCCGTCGTGCGCAAGGCGTTGAGTGAGGAGTTGTCGCGCTATCCCGACATCGAGGTGGTCGGGACGGCGATGGACCCGTACGCGGCGCGCGACAAGATCATCGAGCTCCGACCCGACGTCCTCACCCTGGACGTCGAAATGCCCCGGATGGATGGCCTCTCGTTCCTCGAGCGGCTCATGCAGCACTATCCCATCCCGGTCATCATCGTCTCGTCGCTCACGCCCAAACACTCCGAAGCGGCGGTGCGCGCGCTGGCGCTCGGCGCGGTCGACGTCGTCCCCAAGCCCGGAACGCAGTACTCCGTCCCCGACGTCGAACGTCACCTCGTCGCGGCCGTGCGCGCCGCCGCACGCGCTCGGCTCCACAAGCGTGATGCGACCGCGCCGAGCGCGCCGTCGGTGCACATCGGGCAGATCCGCACGACCGACCGGCTCGTCGCCATCGGGGCCTCGACCGGTGGCACCGGAGCCATCGAGGATGTCCTGCGCCGATTCCCGGCCAACGCCCCCGGGACGGTGATCACGCAGCACATGCCCGCCGGCTTCACCGCGTCGTTTGCGCAGCGCCTCGATCAGCAGTGTGCCGTCAACGTGCGCGAGGCGCGCGACGGCGACATCATCACCCCGGGGATCGCGCTCATCGCGCCCGGCAACTTCCATCTGCTCGTGCAACGGAGCGGGGCGCAGTGGATCGCGCGCGTCAAGGACGGCCCCCTCGTCCACCATCAGCGCCCCGCCGTCGACGTGATGTTCCAGTCGGTGTCCAAGGCCGCCGGCCGCAATGCCGTCGGCGTGATCCTCACGGGAATGGGTGAAGACGGCGCGCGCGGTCTCGTGACGATGCGCGACGCCGGTGCCTGGACCATCGCGCAGGACGAGCAGAGCTCGGTCGTGTTCGGGATGCCGCGCGCGGCCATCGAGATGGGCGCTGCGCGCGAGGTGCGGCCGTTGCACGAAGTTGCCGACGCGATCTTCGCCGCGTTGGCCCCCGGCCGGCGTACTCCACTCTCGTCTGCGGTCGCCGCCGGGTAGCCCGACCGCCGCGGGAGATGCGCATCGATGAACGGATGAGGTCGTCCCGACGCACTGGGCACACGCGAGAAAACGCCCGCCACCGAGAGGGTGACGGGCGTTTCTGATGTCGTCGTAACTGAATAGTCGGGGCGACTGGATTTGAACCAGCGACCTCCTGCTCCCGAAGCAGGCGCGCTACCGGGCTACGCTACGCCCCGAAACTACCGGAATTTCAACGAATGATATGCGCCCAGAGAGACTCGAACCCCCAACCTTCTGATCCGTAGTCAGATGCTCTATCCAATTGAGCTATGGGCGCTCACCATAAGCGCTTACAACACCTGCACCTGCTCGCGCCTCGTACGACCCCACCAACTGGCCGGACGAAGAACGCGGAAGGTAGACACCCCTCTGGAGGCCGTCAAGTGAGCGAGCGGTGTGGCCTCGCGACAGAATCCTCCGGAAAAGCCAACGCCCTCGGCGATGCCGAGGGCGTATGGGCGGTACAAGACTCGAACTTGTGACCTCCACGATGTCAACGTGGCGCTCTAACCAACTGAGCTAACCGCCCGATTCACCGCAACCACCGGCAACTTTCCGCCGGCCCCGCACGTTCATTCCAATACCCCGGAGTAAAGCATGCTGGCGTTGCGCTGAGAAGCGGGAAACGGGACTCGAACCCGCGACCCCAACCTTGGCAAGGTTGTGCTCTACCAACTGAGCTATTCCCGCGAACCGCTAGCCTGACGCCCGCTTTCGTGAGCTGCAACTAATCTCGTCGATCGCAGGCCATCACACTATTCCAGGTCGAAGCCTTCTCGACCATGGAGGCGAGGGGAATCGAACCCCTGACCTCTTGAATGCCATTCAAGCGCTCTCCCAACTGAGCTACGCCCCCGCACGCGACGCCACCCTGACAACTTCTGGCAACCGCCGCTTTCAGGAACCGGGAAGTGTATCCGGGAGTAGTATTGATGTCAAGAAATCCACTCTAGCGGATTCACCATCGAACGGTATTTTGCAGCGACTTTTTCCACTCCTGCGTTAGCCTGACGAGACACCGTCAGGTATCCGCGAGTGTTTCTCGTGCGGCAGCGCCTTTCGCGCCGCGCTTCTCTTTATAAACGCCAAGTCCACGAGGACTTTACTCAATGACTGACGTCAAGCGCCGCCGCCGCCGGACGACCCCCGCGGGGATCGCGCCGAGCGAGCCGGAGCGCGACATCCTCGACCAGTACCTGTACGAGGTGAGCACGTACCCGCTGCTCAAGGCGGCGGAAGAGATCGAACTCGCCCGCAAGATCCGCGCGGGCGATCAGGACGCGCTGCAGGAGCTCGTCAAGCGCAACCTGCGCTTCGTCATCTCGGTGGCGAAGAAGTACCAGAACCGCGGCCTCCCCCTCATCGATCTCATCGGCGAAGGGAACGTCGGCCTCCTCACCGCCGCCCGGAAGTTCGATCCGGATCAGGGGGTGAAGTTCATCTCGTACGCCGTGTGGTGGATCCGTCAGGCCATCCTCTCCTCGCTCGCGCGTCAGGGGCGCACGGTTCGCGTCCCGCTCAACCGCACCGCCGATCTCTCCCGCATCATCAAGGCGTCGGAAATCCTCCGCCAGAAGCTCCGCCGGGAGCCCACTCCCGAGGAACTGGCGCAGCTGACCGGCCTCTCCGTCGATGTCGTGCAGTCGCTCGCCGCGCTCAACACCGGCGACGTCCGCCTCGATGCCCCGATGGATCCGGAAGGCGATCGTGCCCTCATCGAGCGCTTCGTCGCCGATGAAATGCCCGACACCGAAGAAGAAGCGATGAACCGCTTCCTCTCCGATGAAATCGAACTGGCGCTCTCCACCCTTCCGCCCCGCGACGCCAAGGTCCTGCGGCTCTACTTCGGGCTCGAGGGCGGGCGTGAACACACGCTCGAGGAAATCGGCTCCATGCTCGGCGTTACCCGCGAGCGTGTGCGTCAGCTGCGCGACCGTGCCCTCAAGCGCCTCCGCGAAGGCGATGTCGGGCGCGCGCTCTCCAGCTTCGCCGCCTAGCGTTACGCGATCGTCGACGGGACGTGCAACGGGCGAGCCTTCACCGGCTCGCCCGTTCGCTTTTCCGCACCAACCCGCCCTCGTGTCACGGCCCCGCGCGCCCCTTTCGCCCGTCACATTCATGCTGTTGATTGGGACCGGAGGCGAGTGTCGCGTAGCGCACCCTCTCGTCTTCCCGCGGTCTCAAGCCTCTGGGCCCCAGCGCTCGCTGGGGTGCTCGCTGCGCTCGCATCTTCCCGTCTTCTCCATTGATCTCCCTACAGAACGTCCACAAGGCGTTTGGCTCCAAGAAGGTGCTCCAAGGCTTCACGCTCGACGTGGCCGAAGGAGAGACGATGGTCATCATCGGATATTCGGGGAGCGGAAAGTCGGTGGCGATCAAGCACATCGTCGGCCTCCTCGAGCCCGATGAAGGGAACGTCGTCGTCGATGGACTCGACGTCCCCAAGCTCTCGCGCCGAGATCTCTACGCCCTGCGCGCCCGCAT
Organism: Gemmatimonadota bacterium; assembly: GCA_016719105.1. Taxonomy (NCBI): domain Bacteria; kingdom Pseudomonadati; phylum Gemmatimonadota; species Gemmatimonadota bacterium. The sequence goes on from JADKAQ010000002.1 coordinate 414,120, forward strand.
CGGCTACGTCTTCCAGTTTGCTGCCCTCTTCGATTCGCTCTCCATCGGCGAAAACGTCGCGATGGGACTGCGCAAACAGGGGCAACTCTCCCCCAAGGAGATCGCCGACCGCGTGCACGAGGTCCTGGAACTCGTCGACCTCCCGAACGTCCAGGATCGCTTTCCCGCCGAACTCTCGGGCGGCATGCGCAAGCGCGTCGGTCTCGCCCGCGCCATCGCCCTACGTCCGAAATACATCTTGTACGATGAACCCACGACCGGACTCGATCCCGTCACCAGTGCGGTCATCGACGAGTTGATGGTGCGCATGCGCGAGAAGCTCGGCGTCACCAGCATCGTCATCACCCACGACATGCGCAGCGCCTACCACGTGGGGAGCAAGATCGCGATGCTCTACGAGGGGAAGGTGCGCCAGGTCGGGACCGTCGATGAGATCCGGAATTCCGCCGATCCCATCGTGCGCCAATTCGTCGAGGGGCGTCCTGAGCTCGACGACGAGCCCACGCGAGGCCCCTGAGCCATGGCGCCGCGGGCGGGGAAGGCGAGGGAGGAGATTTCCGCTGGCGGCGTCGTCGTTCGACTGCACGGCGGGCGCCCGCTATTCCTCCTCATCCGCGATTCATACCGCAACTGGGGCTTTCCCAAGGGGCACCTCGAGCCGGGCGAAACCGCGGACGCGGCGGCCATTCGTGAGGTCGCCGAAGAGACCGGACTCGGTGACCTGCGCCTGCGCGCCGAAATCGAGACGATCGACTGGTATTTCCGCTTTCGCGGGCGACTGATCCACAAAGTCTGCCACTTCTATCTCATGGAGTCCGACAGCGCCGTCACCTCTCCCCAGCGCGACGAGGGGATCACGGCGTGTCGATGGGAGACGTTCGAACGCGCGGCCGAACTGGTGTCGTACGAGAATGCGCGCGCCGTCCTGCGCCGCGCGCACGAACTCGTCAACGCCGCCCCCACCTCCGCGACCTGACGCTCATGACGATTGCCGGGACCACGGGGACCCCTGTCCCCCTCTGCGTCGTGGTCCTGGCGAGTCGCGATCGGGCGCGGACGATCGTAAAGGACGCCTTCCCGCGTCGTCGCACGCGCCTCACCCTCGCCCGAAACGTCCGGGAGTTCGAGCGCGCCTTTCGCACGGGCCTGGTCGACGCCGCCGTCGTCGATCTTGGCGGCACCACCGAGGACGTCATGCGGGCCATCGACCTCGCCCGCGAATTCCCGAGCGCCCCATTTTTCGCCCTCTCACCGTTGCGGGCGATCGATGGGGCACTGGCCGCGCGCGCGGCGGCCTACGACTTCGCCGATGTCCTCGTCGATGGCGTCGACGATCACGTCCTGCGCGACCTGGTGATCCCGCGCGCCTTCACGACCCGGTTTGCCCTGGCGCTCGCGGTCCCCCCGGAATCGCTGCACGTGAACACCGCACTCCGCCTCGAGAGCTGGCGCGTCCTGGTCGAGCATGCGGGGCGCCCGATTCATACCAATGCGGTCGCCGAGGCGCTCGGGGTGACGCGCGAGCATCTGAGCCGGGCCTTCGGGGCGGCGGGGGCCCCCAACCTCAAGCGGGTCATCGACCTGGTGCGTCTGGCCGCGGCGGCCGAACTCTCCAAGAATCCGGGCTACGACGTGGGCGACGTGGCCCGGGTCCTCGGCTTCGCGTCGTCGTCCCACCTCAGCACGACCTCCCAGCGCATCGTCGGGATTCGTCCCTCTTCGTTGGCCCGGCTTCGCACGGTCGATCTCATCGAGCGCTTCGTGCATGGGCGGATGCGGAGCCGGCCGGTGGTGCGAGGGCGCCGAGTCGCGGCCGGGTAGCCGGCTGGTCGCCGGCCGGGGCGATCGCCCTTCGTGATCCCACCGGGACGGGGGGAGCCGGAGAACTGGGGAGGGTGGGGACCGCCAGACGGGGAGGAAAGACCTATCCTGTTCGCTTGAATGCCGAGTGGCCTTGTGATAATTTTCACAAGCTTTACCCGTTCGCTTTCCGATCCTTATCTGCCTCCGATCTCGATATGGCTTCTGATACGATCCTGCGCCCCGGCGAAATCAAGGACATCCTCCTCCGTGAAATCGAGGCGGCGGACCTGCATGCACTCGATGTCGAGGAAGTAGGGACCGTCCTCGAGGTGAAGGACGGCGTCGCGCGCATTTACGGCCTGCGCAAGGCGATGGCCGGCGAGATGCTGGAGATCACGTCGTCGCAGACCGGCAACAAGATCACCGCGCTGACGTTGAACCTCGAAGAGGACAACATCGGGTCGGTCATCCTCGGCGACTACTTGCAGCTGAAGGAAGGCGATGAAGTCCGTCGCACCGGACGCGTGCTCGAAGTGCCCGTTGGCCCGGCCCTCGTGGGCCGCGTGGTCGACGCCCTCGGCCGGCCGATCGACGGCAAGGGGCCGGTGGTCACCCCGCACACCCGCCTCGTCGAGTCGCAGGCTCCCGGCATCATCGTTAGGCAGCCGGTGAAGGAACCGCTGCAGACCGGGATCAAGTCGATCGACGCGATGATCCCGATTGGCCGCGGCCAGCGCGAGCTCATCATCGGCGACCGCGGCACCGGCAAGACCGCCATCGCGGTCGACACGATCATCAACCAGAAGGGGCAGGGCGTCACCTGCGTCTACGTCGCCATCGGCCAGAAGGCCTCGACGGTGGCCTCGGTGGTCGAGAAGCTGCGCCAGCAGGGGGCGATGGACTACACCATCGTCGTCGTCGCGGCCGCCTCGGATCCCGCCCCGATGCAGTACATCGCGCCCTACACCGGCGCAGCGATGGCCGAGTACTTCATGTACGACGAGGGCCAGGCCACGCTGTGCGTCTACGACGACCTCTCCAAGCAGGCCGCCGCGTACCGCCAGCTGTCGCTGGTGCTCCGCCGTCCGCCGGGTCGCGAGGCGTTCCCGGGTGACGTCTTCTATCTCCACTCCCGCCTCCTCGAGCGCGCGGCCAAGCTCCGTGAAGACGCCGACGTCTGCGACGGCACGGTGATCAAGAAGCCGGGTGGATCGCTCACCGCGCTCCCGATCATCGAGACGCAGGCCGGCGACGTGTCGGCCTACATCCCGACCAACGTCATCTCGATTACCGACGGGCAGATCTTCCTCGAGACCGACCTCTTCTACGCCAACGTTCGCCCCGCCATCAACGCCGGCATCTCGGTGTCGCGCGTCGGGGGCTCGGCGCAGATCAAGGCGATGCGTTCGGTCGCGGGCCGCCTCCGCCTCGACCTCGCGCAGTATCGCGAGCTCGAAGCGTTCGCCGCCTTTGCCTCGGACCTCGATGCGGCCACCAAGAAGCAGCTCGAGCGCGGCGCCCGCACGGTGGAGGTGCTCAAGCAGCCGCAGTACGCACCGATGCCGGTCGAGCAGCAGGTCATGATCATCTACGCGGTCTCCAACGGCTTCATCGACGATGTCGAAGTGTCGAAGGTGCGCGCGTGGGAGCGGGGCTTCCTCGAGTTCATGACGCTGCAGTACCCGCAGGTCGGCGAGGGGATCAGGAAGGAGAAGGCCCTCTCCAAGGACATCGAAGCCGCCCTCAAGCAGGGCATCGACGCCTACAAGAAGGTCGCGAGATAGCCCGTCGCGACCTGCGCCTGGCGCAGGTCGCACGCTCGTCTCCCGTCTCCCGACTCCCGTCTTTCTTTAGAACATGGCCAAAGGCAGAGAACTCAAGGCGCGCATCAAGTCGACCGAGAACACCCGGAAGATCACGCGCACCCTGGAGATGGTGTCGACGTCGAAGATGAAGCGCGCGCAGGACCGGGTGCAGGCAGCCCGGCCGTATGCGAACGCCCTCTCCGACGTCATCGCCTCGCTGTACACCCCCGAACTGGCAGAGCAGTTTCCGCTCCTCCGGCAGCCGGCCAAGCCGCGCAAGGCGGCGGTGATCCTCATCAACTCCAATCGCGGCCTCGCCGGCGCGTTCAACTCGAACCTCATCAAGGAGACGCGCACCCAGTTGGCCCAGCTGCGCGCCCAGGGGATCGAGACCGAGCTCCACATCACGGGGCGCAAGGGGATCGGTTTCTTCCGCTATTTAGGGGAGACGCTGGCCACCGCCCGCACCGACATCAGCGACCGCCCCACTGCGGCCGATGCCGCGTCGCTGGTCGACAGTCTGATGCAGCGCTTCATCGACGGGTCGCTCGACGCGGTCTACGTCGTCTACGCGCAGTTCAAGTCGGCGCTCTCGTGCCCTCCCACGACTGCGCAGGTCCTCCCGGTCATCCCGCCCAAGCGCACGGGCGCGGCCCCGGACTACCTGCTCTACCCGTCGGCGGAGGAGATCCTCACCGAACTCCTCCCCTCCTACGTGCGCAACACGATGTACCGCACGCTGGTCGAAACCGCGGCCGCCGAGCATATCGCCCGGCGCACCGCCATGAAGAACGCCACCGACAACGCGACGGAGCTCCTGTCCGTCTACCGCCGCACATACAACCGCGCCCGTCAGGCGCAGATCACGCAGGAGATTGCGGAGATCGTTGGTGGGGCGGCGGCGCTTGAATAGAAGACGAGAAGACGAGAAGACGAGAAGACATGGTCTTCTCCGAACTCGTCCGTCTTCGGTGCGTGGATGCGCAGCTGGTGTTCTAGATCGCTAGATGAATGAGCAGTCCCTCGTCTTCTCGTCTTCCCGTCTTCTCGTCTTCTCTTAAAGGTATGTCCACCACCGCTGCCCCACAGACCGTCGGCCGCATCGTTCAGATCATCGGCCCCGTCGTCGACGTCGAGTTCGATACGGACGCGCTTCCCGAGCTCTACAACGCGCTCGAGATCCGCGGCAAGACCGACTCCGGTGCCACGATCCGCGTGGTGGCCGAGGTGCAGCAGCACATCGGGCGCAATCAGGTGCGCGCCGTCGCCATGTCCACGACGGACGGCGTCGTGCGCGGCATGGACGCGATCGACACCGGTGCGGCGATCTCGGTCCCGGTCGGTGCTGCCGCGCTCGGGCGCATCCTCAACGTGATCGGCGAGCCGGTCGACAACGGCCCCGACATCCCGGCGTCGGTCGAGCGCTGGCCGATTCATCGCAAGCGCCCCGACTTCGTCGACCTCGAGCCCAAGACGCAGATCTTCGAGACGGGCATCAAGGTCATCGACCTCATCGCCCCGTTCGTGAAGGGCGGCAAGATCGGGCTCTTCGGCGGCGCCGGCGTGGGCAAGACGGTCGTCATCCAGGAGCTCATCAACAACGTCGCCAAGGGACACGGCGGCAAGTCGGTGTTCTGCGGCGTGGGTGAGCGCACGCGCGAAGGGAACGACCTGTACCTCGAGTTCAAGGAAGCCGGCATTCTCGATTCCGTCGCCCTCATCTACGGGCAGATGAACGAGCCGCCAGGTGCACGCCTCCGCGTCGGCCTCTCGGGGCTGACGGTGGCCGAGTACTTCCGCGATCGTGAGAACGCCGACGTGCTCGTCTTCATCGACAACATCTTCCGCTTCACGCAGGCGGGCTCGGAAGTGTCGGCGCTCCTGGGCCGCATGCCGAGCGCCGTGGGCTACCAGCCGACGCTGGCCACGGAGATGGGTGACCTGCAGGAGCGCATCACCTCGACGCGCAACGGCTCGATCACCTCGGTGCAGGCCATCTACGTTCCCGCCGACGACCTCACCGACCCGGCGCCGGCGACGGCGTTCGCCCACCTCGACGCGACCACGGTGCTCAACCGCGCGATCACCGAGCTCGGCATCTACCCGGCCGTCGACCCGCTCGACTCGTCGTCGCGAATCCTCGATCCGCAGTTCATCGGGGAGCGCCACTACAAGGTCGCCATCGAGGTGCAGCGCATCCTGCAGCGCTACAAGGAACTGCAGGACATCATCGCCATCCTCGGCATGGACGAGCTCTCCGAGGACGACAAGCTGGTCGTGGGACGTGCGCGCCGCCTGCAGCGCTTCATGTCGCAGCCGTTTGCGGTCGCCGAGCAGTTCACCGGCATGAAGGGCGCGTACGTGAAGCTCGAGGAGACGATCTCCTCGTTCGAGCGCCTCTGCGCCGGCGAGTTCGACCAGTACCCGGAGCAGGCGTTCTTCATGTGCGGCGGCGCTGACGACATCGTCAAGAACGCCGAGCGCATCGCCAAGGCCTAACGATGCTCAAGGTCTCGGTGATCTCGCCGGAACAGACGTTGTTCGAGGGGGAGGTCGAGTCGGTGACCGCCCCCGCGTTCGACGGCGAGGTGGGGATCCTCACCTCTCACGCGCCGATGATGACGCTGCTGGGGAAGGGGACGCTCCGCCTCGGATCGAATGGGTCCAAGGGGACGTTCCAGGTGGAAGGCGGCTTCCTGCAGGTGGTCGACAACCACGTGCGGGTGGTGACGGAGAAGGCGGCGCAGGCCTAACGCCGGCCCAGCCGGCGTCCCGGGGGAGGCATGTCCGACACCTGGATCCTCGGCGTCTCCGCGTTCTACCACGACAGTGCCGCCTGTCTCGTCCGCAATGGCGAGATCGTCGCCGCGGCGCAGGAGGAGCGATTCAGTCGCCGGAAAGGCGACGAATCGATTCCCACCCGCGCCGCGGCGTTCTGTTTGGCGCAGGGCGGGATCGACGCGGCACGGCTCGACGCCGTCGCCTTCTACGATAAGCCGCTCCTCAAGTTCGACCGCCTGCTCGAGACCTACCTCGCGATAGCACCGCGCGGCGTACGGTCGTTCCTGCAGGCCGCCCCGCTCTGGAGCAAGCAGCGCCTGACGCTCGAGCCGCAGCTGCGCGTCGCACTCGGCGGCTACGCCGGCCGCATGCTCTTTGCCGAGCACCACGAGTCGCACGCGGCCAGCGCGTTCTATCCGTCGCCCTTCGAGGAGGCGGCCGTCCTCACCATCGATGGTGTGGGCGAATGGGCCACCGCCAGCATCGCCCATGGCGAGGGGGGGCGGCTCACGGTCGTGCAGGAGCAGCACTTCCCCGACTCGTTAGGGCTGCTCTATTCGGCCTTCACGTACCATGCCGGCTTTCGCGTGAACTCCGGGGAGTACAAGCTGATGGGGCTCGCGCCGTACGGCGAGCCGCGATACGTCGACGCGATCTACCGGCACCTGCTGTCGCTGCGCGACGACGGGTCATTCATCCTCGACCAGCGCTACTTCGACTACCTGGGCGGGTTGACGATGACCAACGCCCGCTTCAGCGCGCTGTTCGGCGGCCCCCCGCGCGTGCCCGAGTCGCCGCTCACGCAGCGCGAGATGGACCTCGCGCGCTCGGTGCAGGACGTGTGTGAGGAGGTGGTGCGGCGGATGGCGCGCCACGCGTTGCAGGTGACGGGGAGCCGCCGACTGTGCCTGGCGGGGGGCGTGGCCCTCAACGCCGTGGCCAACGGGCGGCTCGCCGCCGAGCGCGTAGCCGATCAGCTGTGGGTGCAGCCCGCGGCTGGCGACGCGGGCGGGGCGCTCGGGGCGGCGCTGCTCGCCTGGCACCGCTACTTCAGGGGGGAACGAACGGCCGACGGCGTGCACGATGGCATGCGCGGCGCGTTGCTCGGCCCGATCTTCGATGGGGAGGCGATCCGCGCCGCGCTCGCCGCGCACGGGGCCGTGATGCACGAACTGCCGCGCCCGGAGCTGGTGGCGCGCACGGTGGACGCCCTCGCGACCGGACAGGTCGTCGGGTGGTTCGATGGCGCGATGGAGTTCGGCCCGCGTGCGTTAGGCGCGCGCAGCATCCTGGCCGACCCACGCAACCCCGCGATGCAGGCGACGATCAACCTCAAGATCAAGTTCCGCGAGGGCTTTCGTCCCTTCGCGCCCGCGGTGCTGGCCGAACGCACCCGCGAGTACTTCGACTTCGACAGCGACTCGCCGTACATGCTCTTCGTCGCGCCGGTCACTGCGCGACGCCGACGGCACGGGGCGCCGGGCGACGCCTGGGGGATCGACCGACTCAATCAACCGCGCAGCGACATCCCGGCCGTCACACACCTCGACTACTCGGCGCGCCTCCAGACGGTATCGGCCGCGCGTGCGCCGGGCTTGCACGAACTTCTCACGGCGTTCGATGCCCGGACCGGCTGCCCCGTGCTCGTGAACACCTCGTTCAACGTCCGTGGTGAGCCCATCGTCTGCAGTCCGGCCGACGCGTACGCGTGCTTCATGCGCACCGATCTCGACGCGCTGGCCATTCCGCCGTTCTTCCTGGTCAAAGGTGAACAACCCGCACTCGATCGCTCCCGATGGCAGACGGCACTGATCCCCGACTGACCGTCGCGGAGGGGCGCCGTTTCGCCTTCACCGTGGCGGGCGGCTTCGCCGTGCTCGCCGGCGGTGGCGTACCTTCGGTCGCGCGGTACGACGAGCCTCGTCCTGCTGGCGCTCGCCGGCTCGTTGGTCGTCGCGGGGGGGCTGCTGCCAACGCACCTGGGACCCGCGCGGCGCACCTGGATGGCTCTGGGCGTGGCGCTGTCGCGCATCACGGCGCCAGTATTCTACGGCGTGATGTATTGGCTGGTGATCACCCCGATCGGAGTCATACGACGGTCGGTGGGCCGATCGCCGCTGGCGAGGGACTCGCGGGCGTCCAGCTACTGGGTCGACCGCCCATCGGTGGACGACGCGTCGGCACGTCGGCGCATGGAACGACAATTCTGAACGATTCGGACGAGACGCGATGCTGCAGGTGATGCGCGAACTGTGGGCGTTCATGCTGGAGCGAAAGAAGCTCTGGCTGCTTCCGATCATCGTCGTGTTGGTGCTCTCCGGTGCGGTGCTCGTCGCGGTGCAGGGCTCGGCGCTCGCCCCCTTCATCTATTCCATCTTTTGAGTCGCAAGGCCAAGCGCGGGACGGCCAGCGCCGACGCGAGGGAGACCAGCGGGACGGAGGGAGCGTCGCCGAGTGCGCCCTCGGGAGCAGCGCCCTCGGGAGCAGCGCCCTCGGGTGCAGCGCCCTCGGGTGCAGCGCCCTCGACCGGGGTGTCGGCGCGCGCTTCGCTGACACCGGCGCGTCGTCGCCTGTTTCTCGCGATCACGCTTCTGCTGCCGGTGGTCGCCCTCGCCGCCGTGGAGGGGGCGCTGCGCGTGCTCCGGCCCGAGGACGCCCTCCCGCTCTTCGTCCCGGCGGTGGTCGGTGACGGTGCGCTGCTGGTGGCGAACCCTCGGGTGGGGCAGCGCTACTTCCCGCTGACGGAGAACGCCCCGGCCCCGCCGCCGGAGTTCTTCGCCAGCCGCAAGCCGGAAAACGGCTTCCGGCTGTTCGTGCTCGGGGAATCGACCACTGCGGGATTCCCGTATCCACGCAACGGGACGTTCTCGCGCCTGCTGCGCGATGCGCTGCGCGACGTACTCCCGGGCGATTCGGTCGAGGTGATCAACCTCGGGATCGCGGCGACCAATAGTGTCACCATGCGTGACCTCGCCGCGGAGATCGCCGACGCGCGCCCGGACGCCATCCTCATCTACGCCGGGCATAACGAGTACTACGGTGTGCTGGGGGCGGCGTCCACGAGGGGCGGCGGGGCGTCGCCCTGGCTGGTTCGCACCTCCTTGCAGCTGCAACGCCTTCGGATCGGGATGGCGCTCCGGCGCCTGCTCGGTCGCGGAGGGGCGGCGGCGCCCGATTCGGCGCCGAGCTTCATGGAGGTGCTCGGCCGCGATCGCGAGGTCCCGCTCGACGGCGAGATTTTCGTGCGGGGGCGCGACCAGTTCGCCGACAACCTCTCGGCGCTCCTGGCGACGTTTCGCGAGGGAGGCATTCCGGTATTTGTCGGAAGCCCGGCGAGCAACCTGCGAGACCAGGCGCCGTTCGCCTCGCCCGCCAACGCGGCGGCCGACTCGGCATTTCGGTCGGCGCAGGGGGCGCTGGCGGCCGGCGATTCGGCGGCCGCCCGCGCTGCATTCCAGCGGGCGCGCGAGCTCGACGTGGTGCGCTTCCGCGCTCCTGGCGTCTTCACCGCGACCGTGCGCGAGGCGGCCCGGATTGGTGGGGCGACGTACGTCCCGGTCGCCGAGCGATTCGACCAGGCGAGCGCCGGGCTCCCTGGGCATGCGCTCTTCCTGGAGCACGTGCACCCCAATCGCCGAGGCGTGACGCTGCTCGCGGCGGCGTTCTACGACGCACTCGACTCCGCCGCGTTTCTCGGACGTCGCGCCGAACGAAGCCGGCGCAGGTCGTGGGAAACGTACCAGGAGGCGTCGGCCTTGACCCCGTTCGACGAGCGCATCGCGTTTCACACCGTGCAGACGCTCGTCACGCGTTGGCCCTTCGTGCCGACGACGCAGCAGCGAGACTATCGGGCGACCCATCGACCAGACGGCGTGCTCGATAGCCTGGCGCTCATTGTGTCGCGCGGCGGCTTGCGATGGGAGGAGGCCAAGTTGCAGGTCGCCGCGGACTACGAGCGCCGATCGTTGCCCGATTCTGCGGCGGGCGAGTATCGAGGACTCGTGCGCGACCTGCCGTCGGCGGAGTATCCGCGTCGGCTGCTGGCGCGTGCCCTCCTGTTGCAGGGGAACGAAGGTGAGGGCGCACGCGCGCTGCGCGACGCGTTGCAGCTGGAGCCGACGAGTGCGGGGGCCCTCGCCCTCGGCCAGCTCCTCGTGCAGCGCAAGGACATCGCGGGGGCACTCCCGCTGCTCGAGCAGGCGGTGCAGCTCGAGCCGACGAACACCACGGCGCTGTACCAGCTCTCGCTCGCCTACGGCTTGGCGCGCGACATCGACAAGGCTCGGGCGACGGCGCTGGCCCTCGCCCGCATCGATCCACGTTTTCCCGGGCTGGCGGGGTGGATGTCGGCGATCGGGCTGAGCCGGTAGGGGCGACTCGTCTCGTCCCGCGCACGTTTCGCGACGACGTCGTCCGACATATCGTTGATGGGCGACCGACCCTCGACACGATGCGCCTCTCTCGACACCGAGTCTCGCGTTTGATCACCCGGCGGGCGTGGTGGGGACTCATCACGGCGCTGCTCGTCGTCGCCGCGCCCGCCTCCGGTCAGAGCGCGACGGTGAGTGGCGTTGTACGCGACACCGTCGGGCTCTTCATTGCCGGAGCCGAAGTCACGGTCGAAGGTGGGAGCGCGCGTGCCGTCTCCGGGGAGGACGGGAGCTACGTGCTACGCGGGCTCACCGCGGGCAACCTCCGCCTGCGTATTCGCCGGCTGGGATTCCGTCCGGCCGTGATGGACGTCGAGGTCCCGACCACTGGCCTTGTCGACGTCGAGATTCAGCTCGTGCAGGTGGTCACGCGACTTGCGGCGGTCTCGGTGCTGGCGAGGCGCGATGCCTTCGAGTCGCGCCTCGCCGGCTTCTACGAGCGCCGGGACCGAAAGGTCGGGCATTTCGTGTCACGCGACCGGATCGAACGAACGCATTCGTTCTCGTTCACCGACCTGTTGCGGGAGATTCCGGGGGTGAAGATCCGCCCGATCGGCAACATCCAGAAGGCCGTTCGCATCCGCGGGTCGAGCTGTCCACCGCTGGTCTTCCTGGACGGGATGGCGGCCGCCGCAGCGGAGTTCGACCTGGAGTCGATCGATCCGGGGATGGTGGAGGGGATCGAGGTCTATTCGGGATCCGCCACCGTCCCTGCGGAGTTCGCCGGGCCGCGCAATCTCGATCGATGCGGCGTGGTGGCGATATGGTCGAGCCCATCCCGATCGCGCCGCCGACGGCCCGACCCCAAGGCGACGGTCGATTCCCGGGCGGCGATCGATCTCGATGGAATGGTGGGGCGCGGCGAGGCCTTCACGGCGGCGCAGGTCGACTCGGCGGTGACGTTGGTCGACGGCGGCCTAGCACCGGAGTATCCGATTCCACTCTACCGGGACCGGCGAGGCGGGCGCGTCCTCACCGAGTTTGTCGTCGACACCACGGGTGCCGTGGTCCCCGGGACGATCGGGGTGATCGCCTCAACGCATCCGCTGTTCTCGCTGTCGGCGCGCGAGGCGCTCCTGCGGGCGCAGTTCACGCCAGCCCGGCGTCAGGGGGCTCTGGTTCGGCAGGTGGTCCAGCTGCCGATCGAGTTCGTCTACCCGACCAGCCCCTGATCCGCGGCAAGGGGGCGACTCGCCCCCTCCGGGCGCCACGGTAGCCGGCGTTCCCCTGGTTTGCGAGCCTGCGCCCGGACTGGAGCGCGGCCGCGAGCGCCGATCGCATCCCCGGCGCTGCGGGTTTGGCGACCCCGTCCTTTAGTGTGGTTCCTAAGCGGATCGCTGTGAGGGAAGGGGTGCGAAACCCTCGGGGAATACCGGGCAGGTTTTGTATACAAAACGGGACGCAAGTTGTTGTCGTTGCGTGGGATAAGCCGAAGCGGGAATCGTGCAGATCCCTCTTGACGCTCGCCTGACACCCCCCAACGTTCGTGTCGTCCCAAATCCTGCCCGAACGGGCGGGTGCATTGGGTTCAACCCAATCCCGGAGGACTTTGTCGGACTACTTCGTCACCGCGGTTCCGGTTCAATCAACGCACCGCAGCTCCCCCCAAACCCGCATCCCCAGGTAACATGCGAAGCTTGCCAGTAATGAAGGGCGTCTTCGCGCGCGTGTTCGCCCTCGCCCTGCTCATGGGCGTGTCGGCGGAAGCGTTTGCGCAGGCCGCCACCATCTCTGGACGGGTCACGAATACCGAAGGGCAGCCGATCGTCGGCGCCAACGTCTTGATCCCGTCCCTCAACGCCGGCACGACCAGCGGCGCCAATGGTGTTTACCAGTTTTCGGTTCCAGAGTCCCAGGCGAACGGCCAGCGCGTCACGCTGACCGCCCGCTTCATCGGCTTCACCCCGGTGAGCCGTCAGATCACGCTGACGACCGGCGCGCAGACGCAGAACTTCGAGCTCAAGACCGATCCGTTCCGCCTGGAAGAGATGGTGGTGACGGGGGTGGCTGACGCGACGTCGACCAAGAAGCTCGCCTTCTCGGTCTCGCGCATCTCCGAGGAGCAGATGAAGCAGGTCCCGGCGTCGTCGCCCATCGCGGCGATCGCCGGCAAGGTCGCGGGCGCCCGCATCGCGGTCGGCACCGGCAACCCCGGCGCCGCGCCGTCGATCCGTCTGCGTGGCTCGACCAACCTCACGGTCGGCAACAACGATCCGCTCATCCTCGTCGATGGCGTGATCACCAAGAACTCGCTCGCCGACATCGACGCCAACGACATCGAGTCGGTCGAAGTCCTCAAGGGCGCCGCTGCGGCCTCGTTCTACGGCTCCAACGCCGCCAACGGCGTCGTGGCCATCACGACCAAGCGCGGCAAGAACCTGCAGGACAACAAGATCTCCTTCAGCAGCCGCAGCGAGTATGGCCAGTCGGGCGTGTACAAGTTCGTGCCGCTCAGCCAGCACCACAATTTCCAGCTGAACAGCGACGGCTCGATCAAGACGAACGCCGCCGGCACGCAGCGCCTCCTCGACCCGGACGGCATCGCCGACAATCCGTATCCGTCGACCGGACCCGACGCCTGGCGCAACCAGCTCAAGAGCTGGCTCCAGGACGGCAACTTCTACCTGCAGAACTTCCAGCTCGGGCTGCGTCGCGGCAGCACCAACCTGAACTCGTCGTTCACGACGGACCACAACCAGGGGATCCTGCCGTTCACGTCCGGGCAGCGCCGCCAGAACCTCCGCATGAACGTCGACCAGGCGTTAGGCAGCAAGGCGGACTTCTCGGCGAGCTTCACGTACGGCTTGAATCGCAACGACTACGATCCGGGCAGCACCGACGGGTGGTTCGCGCTGCTGCAGGCGCCCCCCGATCTCGACCTCGTGCACCCGAACCCGGCGAGCGACGTCGAGTACTACCCGCTGCTTCCGGACCTCAAGGCGAAGAACGCGCGCGGCAATCCGCTGTACGGCCTCCGGAACAGCGACTACAACCTGCGCCGTGAACGCCTGCTCGGCTCGTTCTCCTTCCGCTATCGCCCGTTCAACTGGCTCAACCTCGACGCCAACTACGGGACCGACCGCCTGAACCAGCGCGACCGCCTGTACAACTTCCGCGGCTACCTCAACGAGGGCGGCGTCGCGGGCAACGGTCAGCTGCAAGAGCGCACCTTCAACAACGTCGCCGAGAACCTCCAGTTCAACGCCACGACCAAGAAGCTGCTCTTCAACAACCTGCTCTCCACGACCCGCGTCACGTACCTGCTGGAGAACCTCGACAACACCAACTTCACGGCCAACAGCACCAAGCTGAACGTGACCGACGTGCCCGACCTTGCGGCCGCCGATCCGACGCAGGTGGCGGTGAACTCGGGGCTCGACCTGCAGCGCACGGTGAACTACTTCGTGTCGCAGTCGTTCGACTTCAAGGATCGCTACATCATCGACGCGCTCTATCGTCGCGACGGTTCGTCGCTCTTCGGCAAGGACGCGCGCTGGCAGGACTTCTATCGCGTCGCCCTGGCCTATCGCATCTCCGAGGACTTCAAGCTCCCGGGCGTGCAGGACTTCAAGATCCGCGCGGCCCGCGGGACCGCGGGGCTGCGCCCCGGCTTCTCCGACCAGTACGAGACCTACTCGCTCGCCGGCGGGCAGATCTCCAAGCAGCAGCTCGGCAACACGAACCTCAAGCCGGCGATCCAGACCGAAAACGAGTACGGCATCAACATCCAGTTCCTCGATCGCTTCGACCTCGAGCTCGTGAAGGCCGATCGCCTGACGAAGGGCGCCTTCCTGTCGATCCCGCTCTCGCTGGCGGCGTCAGGCGGCTTCCTCAATCAGGTGCAAAACGCGGCGGACGTCAGCGCACACACGTACGAAGTGTCGTTGCAGACGCGCGTGGTCGACACCGATGCCTTCTCCTACTCGTTCTCGCTCACCGGCGACAACACGCGGCAGAAGATCGATCGCATGGACGCCGCGCCGTTCCGCCGCAACGCGACGGGAGCCCAGGGGCAGGACGTCTTCTACTACAAGTCGGGTGAGAAGCTCGGCGTCATCTACGGCACCAAGTGGGTGCGCAGCTTCGAGCAGCTCAAGGAAAACCCGGCCAACGCCAGCGCCAACGCGGCGGACTACGTCGTGAACTCCGACGGCTATCTCGTGCGCGCGGCCAACCTCGGGAAGAGCACCGAAGCGCCGATCGCCTACGTGAATGCCGCCGGCGCGACGCAGCACGTGATCGGGGACGTCAACCCCGACTTCAGCTTCGGCTTCGCCAACAACCTGCGCTACAAGAGCTTCACGCTCTACGCCCTGCTCGACGGCGTGCGCGGTGGCGACATCTACAACTTCACCAAGCAGTGGATGTACCAGGACGAGCGGCACGGGACGCAGGACCAGGCTGGTCGCCCGGTCGCCGATCGCCGTCCGCTGGCCTTCTACTCCGCGGGGCTCTACAACGGCCTGGTCGCCAACGACCACTTCGTCGAGGACGGGTCGTACGCCCGCCTGCGTGAGCTCTCGGTCGCCTACAACGTCGGCCAGAACACGCTCGCGCGCTTCGGGCTCAATCGCCAGATCAAGGGGATGAAGCTTGCCTTCATCGGGCGCAACGTCTTCACGTGGACCAAGTACACGGGCTTCGACCCGGAAGTGACCGCCGGTGGCGACTTCAACTTCCGTATCGACGGCTTCCGTTATCCCAACTTCCGCACCTTCACCGGTCAGGTCGAGCTGCAGTTCTAACCTGGCACGAGGAGCCCTTACACTGATGCGAACCCGAAGCATTTCCCGCTTCGTCCTCGGGACCGCGGCGCTGCTCTCTGCCAGTGCCTGTGCGGATCTCGACGTGACGAACCCGAACAATCCCGACATCAAGCGTGCCTTGGCGTCGGGGGAAGACGTGAAGAACATCGCCGTCTCCACGATCAACTCGTGGTACCTGACGGCGACGTACCTCGAGCCGTACATGATGCTGTCGGTCACCTCCGACAACGGCGCGGCCAACTTCGGCAACTTCGGCATGCGGTTCAACAACCTCGAGCCGAGGGCGCCGTACGTGAACAACTCGGCCGGTGGTGACCGCGCCGTGACCGAGAGCCCGTGGAACTTCAACTACGGGACGCTGGGCGCCGCCAACGACGTCCTCATCGCCATCGACAATGGCGTCGAGGTGCCGAATGGCGAGACGGCGAAGTACAAGGCGTTGGCGCAGTTCACGCAGGCGGCCTCGCTGGCGAACATCGCGATCCTCTTCGACCAGGGATTCGTGGTCGACGAGAAGAGCGCGGGGACCACGCCGGTGTTCAAGAAGTACCCGGAGGTGTCGGCCGCCGCGATGACGAAGTGGGACGCGCTGATCGCCTCGCTGAGCGGCAAGAACGAGACGTATGACGTCAGCGTGATCCCCATCGCCGCCGGGCCGATGACTTCGGCGATGCTGTCCCGCATGGCCAACACGATGGCGGCCCGTACACTCGTCTACACGGCGAGAACGCCCACCGAGAACGCTGCGGTGAATTGGGCCAAGGTCGTGTCGTACGCCGAGAAGGGGCTGAGCGGGACGGCGGGTGCCGGCGCGCCGTACGACTTCACCGTCGTCGGCGACAACAACAACTGGTACTCGTACATCGCGTTCTACGGCGACGAGCCCACGTGGCTGCGCGTCGACATGCGCCTCATCAACATCCTGGATCCGAACTCGCCGGCGAAGTTCACCGGCACGATCCCGCCGGCCGCAACCTCGGCCGACGCGCGCCTCGCATCGGACTTCCAGTTCCACGGCGCCGTCATCGGCGACCCGGCGCGCGGCATCTACATGCAGAGCCCGTACTCGCACAAGCGCTATCGCTTCCATGCGCGTACGTCGCCGAGCGCGGCCACCGGGCCGGTCCCGTACGTCCTCCAGGCCGAAAACGACCTGCTGTGGGCCGAAGGGCTGATCCGGAGCGGCGGCAGCCTCGCCACCGCGGCTTCCCTGATCAACAAGACGCGCGTGACCCGCGGTCAGCTGGCGCCGGCAACGGCGGCCGATGGCGCCGCGAAGCTGCTCGACTACGTGTACTACGAACGTGTGGTCGACCTGCTCAACACGAGCGGCGTCGAACTGATGGATGGGCGTCGCTTCGACAAGCTCCAGGCCGGGACGCTTCGTCACCTCCCGGTGCCTGCCAAGGAACTGGAAATCCTCCGCCTCCCGATCTACACGTTCGGCGGCGTTGGACAACCGGATCGTTACATCTCGTCGATCGTCTCGCACGCCTCCGACAACCTGGCCACGATCGAGGCAGGGAAGAAGCGGGGACGCACGGCACGACCCGAGCGGTAGTACTGCTCGACGCACCAGAACGGAGAACCGGGCGCGCCCTCGTGCGAGGACGCGCCCGGTTCGCTTTGTCAGGGAGGAAGTCGGTCTCGGCGGCGCGACCTGCTCCTGCCGTTCGATCCGTCGCTGCTAGTGCTTCAGGTTCGCGCAGGTGATCACGTTGCTGAGCTCCTGCCCGCCGCTGTAGACGTTGACGTGGTACTCGCCGCTCTCCGGGAGCGAGAGCGACAGCTCGGTATCGAGCTGGGCTCGACCGTCGGCGCCGACTTCGATGACCGGAAAGATGTCGAGCGGCATGACGGGGATGCTCCCGGCGCCGCATCGTCCCTGCAGGAGTCCCCACTGCACGGTGAACGACTGGCCGCCGCTCTGGCTCGTGAAGTTGAGGCGCACCTGTGCGCGGTCCCTGTTCTCCGCCGTGGACGTGAGGGAGATGGTGCCGTAGATCCGCGATTGTGTGCGCATTGCGACGTTGGAGGCCCTCACCTGAACCGGCGTGAAGTTCCCCGACCAGCGAATCTTCTTCTGTTCGACCGAGGCGCCCGAACTCTGGGCGGCGGCAAGCGCGGGCACGAGCACTCCGGCGAGCGCCAGGAGCAGGTGACGTGGGCGTGGCAGTGCGAGGGAAGGCATGGCACGATCGGGCATTGGGGGGACGATCTGAAGTGGTGCGATGGAAGTGTCCGGGGTGCCGCGGTGGACGTCAATGGCGGCATGCCCGATGAAGCTACCCCGTTCCTTCGCGTCCGGTCCCCTGCAGGGAGGCGTGCGGTTCGCAGCGGGATGCACGGGACGGCGCACCTGAGGCGAGGTCGACACGACGTTGAGGCGTTGGTGACTGGCGCGCCCACCGTCAGGAATGTGGCCTTCACCGCACGAGCCTCTCCCTTGGCCGCAATGTCGTGGCAGCGGGCAAAGGGGACTCGCAGTTTCGGCATTCGACGCACACCTCCTCTCCTCACCCACGAGGTCTCGCATGATGCTCTCACGTCGGTCTGCCCGTGCCGCCGGGACGCTGGTCCTGCTCGCCACCACTGCGCTCACCGCCTGCGACGACGACACGACGGCCCCCGCGCCGGAGCGCTATGTGCTCGCCCTGACGGGGGCGGCCGAGCGGCCGAATGCCGTCGTGACCAACGCGTCGGGGAGCGCCGTCCTGACCGTGCTGGGCAAGGACTCGATCGAGTACCTGATGTACGTCGCCAATGGCGATTCGATCACCGCGTCGCATATCCACGCGGCCGATGCGAACTCCTCCGGGCCGATCATGGTCTTCACCTTTGGTGGGCCGGTCATCGGGCGCGTCGATGGTGTCTTTCGGTATGGTTACATCACGCGCGGCGGGACGTTCAGCGGGGCCTTTACGTTCGACTCGGTGCTGACGCGCATGCGCGCCGGGACGGCGTACCTCAACGTGCACTCGCGCAAGTATGCGCCTGGGGAGCTGAGAGGGCAGATCGTGCGGTAGTCCAGCGCGCTTCGCGGCGCTTGTCTCAGGAGGGCTGCCTGACGAATCTTCCCGTGCCCTGTGGCGTATGACAGGGCGCTACCTTCCCGCGCCGCATGTCGCGCCAGCGCGGGACGACGTCTCGCACCTTCCCGGGCGCCTGCGCGCGCCCGTGCACGAGGATTCGTCATGCACGGTTCCCACCCCACGGTTCGCACCTCGGCGCGTCTGCGCCACTTCCTCATCCGCACCGGACGCGCGGCCGGCATCGTTGCCGGCGCCGCCCTCGTTATGCTCAGTGCCCGACCGGCGGAGGCGCAGGCGTGGGCCTATCCGTCGTTCCAGGTTCCCACGACGGCCTCCCGCGAGTTCAACTTCGGCATCGCCGACGGCGGCAACGCCGGAACGAGCGTGGTCTTCCAGTGGCGCGAAGGGTACGCGAGACGATCACAGTTCTCGTTCGATGTGGGCATCGCCGACCCCACGGGGACCGGGCGAGACAATGTGCTCTTCCTCGGTGGCGCCTACGCCTACCAGCTCTCCACGGCGACCTCCGACGTCCCGCTCGACTTCCTGCTGACCGCGGGCGCCGGGTTCGCGTTCGGCAACAACACCACGCTGAGCGTCCCGCTCGGGGTGTCGATCGGCCATCGGTTCCCGCTCGACGGAACGCTCGCCCTGACGCCGTACGTCCATCCTCGCGTCTCGCTCGACATCTGTAGCGGATGCAACGGCGACAAGTCGCAGGTGGGGATCAACTTCGACATCGGCGCCAATCTCGAGCTCACGCGCGTGCTCGCGGTCCGTGGCTCGGCCTTCTTTGGCGGTGCCGATGGGTACGGCGACGATCGCAACGGGATCGGGATCTCGCTGGTGTGGACCCCGCCGGGCCTCAAGCGTTAGGCCCTGCCGCCGCCTCGGGTGGCGGGCGTGGCCGCCCTGCTCATGACCCGTTGAGCAGGCGCTCGACGAGCGTGTAGGCGCGCTCGGCCGCCCCCACCCCCGATTGGACCAGCGTGCGCGCCTGGGCTCCGGCCTCCCGGGCGGTGGACGCGGTGCCGAGCCACCGCGTGACCACCGCGGTCGTCTCGCGAACGTCGCGCACCGTCACGCCGCCACCCGACTCCGTCAGGAGCACGGCGTCGCGCGCGTTCCGGAAGCGCGGGCCGAACAACACCGGGACGCCGAACGCCGCCGGCTCGAGCACCGAATGCAGGCCGGCATCGTGAAAGCCGCCGCCCACGAACGAGGCGGTGGCGAGCGCGTAGAGATCGCCTAACACCCCGACGCGATCGACGAGGACCACGTCGGCCGACTCCTCCCCCGACGCACCGAGTCGCGAGACGACGATGCCATGCGCGCGTCCCCAGGCCTCGATAGGGGCGAGGTGCGCGGTGGTGGGTTCGTGCGGGGCGATGATGAGTCGCGCTCCAGGGACGCCTCGACGAATCGCATCCCAGGCGGGGAGCAGCACGGCTTCGTCGGCAGGCCAGGTGCTCCCGGCCACCAACGTTGGGCGCGGCGACGCGAGCGGCGCGAGCAGCGCCGAGGACCGATCGACGGCTCGCGCGCGGGCGGCGACCTGGTCGTAACGGGTGTCGCCGATGACCGTCACGGCGCCCGGCGGAACGCCTAACGCCACGAGGCGCGCGCCATCGTCCGCCCCCACGGCGCCCACCGCCCCCATCGCCGCATAGGCGTCGTGCAGGAGCGCGCGCGCGAGCCCGCGGTTGCGCGAAGAACTCGGGGACACGGTGGCGCTCACCATCCCCAGCCGCACGCCCCGGCGCTCGGCCTCCTGCGTCAGGAGGGGCCAGACGTCGAGCTTGGCGTACACGAGCGCCGTCGGCCGTAATGCCGCCAGCGCGGCGCGCGCCGCCCCCGCGGTGTCGAACGGGAGATAGTCGGCGAAGTCGACCGACAGGCGCCGAGCAAAGGCCTCGGCGCTGGGACTGAAGAAGGTGTAGGCGAGCTGCACGTCGGGGCGGCGCGCGCGCACGAGCTCCAGGACGGGGCGCGCCTGCAGCCCCTCACCGACCGAGGGGGCGTGCATCCAGAGGAGCGGGCGCGACGGATCGCGTCCGTCTCGCCCCCAGGCGGCATAGCGGTCCAGCAGGTTGCGTCTGGCGGCGAGCGACCTCGCCAGCTTGCCCTCGCCCCCTGGGGTGACCCGCGTGGCGAGCGAGGCAAGCCCACCCACCGCGCCGTAGGCCAGGGAGAGGAGCGGATTCACTCCGCTAGCCCTCGCGCCGAGGCGTCGTGCCCACTACTTCGGGAGGTCGGCCTGTGCCTTGGCGATGACGCTGCGGAACGCCTCGATCTTCTCGGCGCCGGCAAGCGCCTGGTTGCCGATGAAGAAGGTGGGGGTCGAGCGGGCCCCGGCGGTCGTCGCACGTTCGGCATCGGCGAGGATCATCGGGCGCATGACGTGGTCCTTGACGCACGCCTTGTACGCATCGACGTCGAGCCCCAGCTCGCCGGCGATCTTCTCGAAGAACGGCGGACTGTCGGCCAGGTTGCTCCACTCGCCCTGCCGCTCGAAGATGCGCCCGTGCATGTCCCAGAACTTCTCCTGCGCGCCGGCGCACATGGCCGCTTCGGCCGCCGGAAGGGCGTTGGGATGCTGCTGCAGCGGGAAGTTGATGAAGGCCATGCGAGCGATCCCGGTCTGCACGAACTCCTTGATGACCGCCTGCGAGGTCTCCTTCTCCCATTGGCCGCAGAACGGGCACTGGAAGTCGCTCACCACGAGAATCCAGAGCTTCGCCGTGCTGTCGCCGAGGATGCGGCTCTTGTCGGCGCGGGTGACGCGCGCGTCGGCGTTGGTTGCCGAGGGCGCGGGGACGGCGCTGGTGGTCGCGCCGCCAGCGGGCGCGGCGGCACCCGCTGCAGCTGACGAACTATCGGCGGCGGCGCCGGACTTGGTGCCGCACCCCGCAAGCGTCGAGGTGATGGCGGCGAGCACCAGGGCGGGGAAGAGGCGCGACATGGATAGGCGGGTGAAGTGACGCGGAACGAGTGCGCTCCCGTGCGCTCGCGCGTGGGGCGCAGGCGAACAGGCGGGCAACAACGACGGGGAAAACTACTGGCCTCCGCACGAATGGTCGACGGCGCGTCGGCGCGCCGCGCCGGCATGGCCTCCGTGCGGTTCGCCGCGGCGGTGAGTCGTCGCCGGAGGGATGCGCACCCTCTCCTGCGGGTTGGCTGAATCCCTACCCCGCTCCCCTGCGTATGGCTACCATACCGCAGTGCCTACTTCGCCCGGCTCCCCCGTGAGCGCCGGGCGTCACGTTGTCAGGGAGACGATTCGCCCGTGTGGGCCCTTCTCGCGCTCGTCGCGTCGTTGGTGGTAGCACAGGAGGTCCAGCTCCCGTCGCCGCCGCGTGGCTTCAGCCAGACGCAGGCCGACATGGTGGTGGACGCAGCCAGCGTCCTCTCGGCCGACGCGGTCGCGCGTATCAACCGGATCGTTTTCGACGTCAAGGCGAAGTCCGGCGGTGAGATCGTCGTCGTCACACTCCCCGACCTTGGCGGGCGGGACGTCGCAGACGTCGCGTTGCGCATCGGTCGCGAGTGGAAAGTCGGGCTCGACGCCGGGATCGGCGATCGTTCTCGCAACGCCGGCGTCGTCGTCCTGGTCGTCCCGAAGGAGACCAGTCGCGATGGGCGCGGCTACATCTCGATCATGACGGGGCAGGGGACGGAAGGCTTCATCACCGACGCGACCGCCGGCGACATCCGGCGCGAGGCGATTCCCTTCTTCCAGCAACGCGACTATTCCACGGCGCTCGAGCTGATCTCGCTGCGTGTGGCGCAACGGTTCGAACGGGAGTTCGGCTTTGCGCTCGATACGGCGATTGTCCCGGCGCAGGTGGAGTCGCTCCGCCCGAGTGGCGGCGGGATCCCGCCCGAGGCGGTGCTGGTGGTCTTCGTGGTGCTGCTCATCCTGTTCAGCGCGATGGCGCGGGCTTCACGCGGTGGACGGCGCAACGGGTGCTTGCAGGCGCTGATCGTGGCCGATGCGATCTCGAACTCGCGCGGGCGATCGCATTGGGGTGGTGGTGGCTTTGGTGGGGGGGGCGGTGGCGGTGGCTTCGGTGGCTTTGGTGGTGGCGGCGGTTTCAGCGGCGGCGGTTCCAGCGGGAGTTGGTGACATGGCAAAGATGACCCTCGAGGGATTGGTCTCCCAGCTGTCGGCCACGTACGGCGACGAACTGGTCGGCGTCGCGCTGTACGGCTCGGCGGCGCGCGGCGAGCAGGCCACGCGGCTCTCCGACCTCAACGTGCTCGTGGTGGTGCAGCGCATCACCATGGAGCACCTGCGCAAGGAAGGGGCGGTGGCGCGCGCCTGGCGGGAGGCCGGCAACCCGCCTCCGCTCACGATGACGCGCGCCGAGTGGTTGGGGAGCGCCGACATCTTCCCGATCGAGTACGCCGATATCCTGGCCCACCACAAGGTGCTGGCCGGGACGTTGCCGCTGGCCGGTGTCGTGGTGGAACGCGCCGACTTGCGGCTGCAGCTCGAGCACGAGGCGATGAGCAAGCTGCTGCGCCTGCGGCACGCGGTCCTCGAGGCGTCGGGCGACCAGAAGGCGCTCCTGCTGTTGCTCGAGCAGAGTGCGAGTGCGATGCTCGTGCTGCTGCGCGCCACGTTGCGTCTGGCGGGCACCGAACCACCCAATGACTCGGAAACCGTCTGCGATCGATTTGCGTCCCAGAGCGGGCGCGACGCGTCGTCGCTCAAGCGCATCGTGCGCCACAATCGTGGCCTCGAGACGTTGAGTCAGCGCGACGCCTCGGGCCTGGTCGAGCAGTACCTCGGCTTCGCCGAGGCGCTGGTCGCCTATCTCGACGCGTACTCCCAGACCGTCGGCTCCGACGGCGGATATCCCGCATGACGTCGCGCCGTCACTCGGCTGCCGCGAAGCCAGGCTCCGGCGTTTGCAGGGGTGCTCGCTTCGCTCCCGTCTTCCCGTCTTCCCGTCCTCTCTTTCCAACCAGGAGTGCATGATGCGCCTACGACGACTCGTTGCCCTTCTCCCGCTCGCCCTGACGGCGTGCGGCTACAACACGATCCAGACCTACGACGAAAAGGCCAATGCCGCCAAGCAGCAGATCGAGGTCCAGCTGCAACGCCGCGCCGATCTCGTCCCGAACCTGGTCGAGGTGGTGCGCGGCCAGGCCAAGCAGGAGCTCGAAGTCTTCACGCAGGTCGCGAAGGCCCGCTCCGGGCTGGTAGACGCGGTCCAAAAGGGTGATCCGCGCGGCATGGCCGAGGCCAACGAGCAGCTCACGACGGCCATGCGCGGCCTGATGATCCAGGTCGAGGCCTACCCGCAGATCAAGTCCGACCAGGCCTTCCTGCGCCTGCAGGATGAACTGACCGGGACCGAGAATCGCATCGCGGTCTCGCGCACCGACCTCAACGGAGCGGTCGAGACGTACAACACGTACATCCGCAAGTTCCCGCAGGTGATGACCGCCAAGGTGATCGGCTCCAAACCCAAGGAGTACTTCGAGGTATCCAACGCGGCGGCGCGCGAGGCGCCGAAGATCGACCTGACGAAGTAGCGGACGACCGTCGATCATCGAGACGGACATGGGGGCGCCATCCCGACGGGTGGCGCCCCTTCGTCGTGCGTCCGGGGGCCTAACGAGGGGAGGAGGCGTCGCGCCGGCCAGCGGCCCCGCGCGCCGTCGGCGCCGCGCGCCGCCCCGCGTCGCGCGCGCTCGCCGAGTCGGCCAGCGCCTCGATGCGCCCCTTCACGAGCGCGGCGCGTCGCAACAGCGAGTCGGCGGAGGCGCGACTCCCCTTGAGCGCGGCGTGGGCCTGCAGCGTGGCCGAGTCGGGAGCGGGGACCCCGGCGGCTGCGCTCAACCTCGCGTCGGCGCGCCGTATCGTGTCGAGCGCGCCGTTGAGGGCCTGTACGGTCGCTCGCAGCGAATCCATCTCCGCCACGCGACTCCCACCCTCGACCTCGCCGACGGTCGCCCGCTGCGCCCGCATCGTTCCCTCGCCGGTCCGCGCGGCCCACGAGGCAATTGCCCCGACGCCGACGATCGCGGCTACGGCGACGATCGCCACCCCCGCCCCCATCCACCGCAGCGCGCGCGACGAGACCGCGACGCTGCGCGGCTCGTCGGTGTCGTGCGGAATGAAGAGAACGGTCCAACGCTTCATGCGGCGGTACGTCGGGATACGGAACGATGGGAAGGCGAGACTGCGGCGTCTCGCCTTCGCTCTTGAGTTACCCGGGTTCGGGAGTGCGGGCAAGTACGCCGGTCACACCCCGCGCATGACGCCCGTCGCCGGAGCGCGGCAGCCCCGACCGTGCATGTCGCGCCGGCGGCGTACCGGAGGCGGAGGAGGAGACGGCCGGCGCTGCCGGCCGGCGGTGTAGGCCCGCGGTTCAGGCCGGCGGTGCGTCCTTCGGAAAGAGCGGGGCGGGCTTGACCACCCGCCATCCGTTCGCGTCGAGCTCCGGAAGCGCCGTGAATCGCACGTCGGCAGGGGTTCCCGGGGCGCCAAGGGCCCGCCAGAGCTCCAGCGTCTTCACGGGCATGAACGGGTGCAGGAGGACGCAATGACGCGCCAGGTGGCGCGCCAGCGCCGCCATCGTCGCATCGAGTTCGGCTCGCTGCGCCGGGTCCTTGGCCAGCTTCCAGGGGGCCTGCCGGTCCACGTACTCGTTGCCGCGCGCTACCGACTGCCAGACCGCCTTGAGCCCCTCGTGCAGGAGGAAGCCGTTCTCGCCGTTCATCGCCTCGTGATAGGCGGCGATGTCGGCCGCGTCGCCCTCATCCAGCGAGGTCGGGCCCGCGGCCGGGACGGTGGCGCCGCAATACTTCTCGATCATGGAGATCGTGCGGCTCGCGAGGTTCCCCCACGCGTTGGCCAGGTCGGCGTTGTAGCGCTCCTCGAATCGTTCCCACGAGAAGTTGCCGTCGGCATCGAACGGGACCTCGCGCATCAGGAAGTAGCGGAACGCGTCGGCGCCGAAGCGTTCGATCGCCTCGCCGAGCTCCAGCTTTACCCCCGCAGACTTCGAGAACCGCTCCCCCCCTAACTGCACGAAGCCGTGTGCCCAGACGCGGCGTGGCAGCGGGATCTCCGCCGCCTGCAGCATGGCGGGCCACACCACCGCGTGCAGGCGCGTGATGTCCTTCCCGATCACGTGCACGTCGGCCGGCCAGCGCTCGCGCCATCCCTTCTCCGGATAGCCGGTTGCCGTGAGGTAGTTCGGCAGGGCGTCGAACCAGACCCACGTCCCCTGCGGCACGTTGTCCGAGGTGGGGATGGGGAAGGGGATCGCCCATGACAGGCGCGAGCGCGTGATCGAGATGTCCTCGAGCCCCTGCTCGATGAGCGAAAGGATCTCGTTGCGCCGACTCTCGGGGGCGAGGAAATCGGGCCGCTCGGCGAAGAGGCGGCGCAGGAACCCCTCGTACTTCGAGAGGCGGAAGAACCAGTTGCGCTCCTCGGTCCATTCCAGCGTGCGGGTCGGGTGCACGACGCACCGGCCCTCGACGATCTCGTCCTCGCGCTTGAACAACTCGCACCCCACGCAGTACCACCCCTCGTACGACTTCTCGTAGTAGTCGTCGGGCGAGGCCTCGTGGATGCGCTTGATGAGCGCCCGGACCCCCGCCTTGTGCGCCGGGTCGGTGGTGCGAATGAACTGATCGTACGAGATACCGAGTCGCGCCCACATCGCCTGGAAGTGCGTCGCGATCCCGTCGACGAACTCCTGGGGCGACACCCCCTTCGCTGCGGCGGTCTGCGCCACCTTCTGCCCGTGTTCGTCCATTCCCGTCAGGAAGTGGACGTCGCGCCCCGCCAGGCGCATGTACCGGGCGATGACGTCGGTGCCGATTTTCTCGAAGGCGTGTCCGAGGTGCGGCTCGCCGTTGGCGTAGTCGATTGCGGTGGTGATGTAGAACCGGCTCACGCGCCGTCTCCTGGTCCGGAATCTGTGCTGGAATCGCGATCGCCCCCGCTCCCCGAATCGCCGGCGTCGCCGCGCTCTCCCTCGCCGCGCTCACTGCCGCCGCGCGCGCGCCGACCGCCGCGCCGTCCGCGGCGCCGCCGCAGCCTGCGCTCCTGCTCGTCGAGGCGCTCCTCACTCGTCGCCCCCTCACGTCCCGTCGCCTCCGCGTCAGCTGCAACGTCGGGCGTGACGTCGCCCCCCGGCCGGCGGTCGCCGCCGTTGCCAACGGCGGTGACCTCATCTCGCGGCGGCGGAGCGCCGGGATCGGCCGGTGAGCTGGACGTGGCACGGTCAGCCGCACGACGCTGGTCGCGATCGCCACGACCGCCGCGGTCGCCGCGGCCACGCCGCTCGGCGTCATCCTGCCGGCCGCCACGATCGCTGCCGCGCGCCGCGCCGCGCTCCCCACTCCGATCGCTCCCGCGTGCGCCGCGGCGATCGTTAGGCTCCCCGCGCTCGCGAGCCGCCACGCCGTCACCCGCGTCCGGCGCACCTGGGGTACGTTCGCCGCCCCGCTCGCCCGAGGGCGCTCGTTCGGCCCCGCCGCGCCGCTCGCCACGCCGCTCGTCTCGCTCGCGCCGCGCGCCACGCTCGCCGCGGTCTGAGCGCTCACCGCGATCCGTGCGCTCGCCACGCGCCTTGGCCTCGCCGCGCTCACGACCTTCTCGCTCTCCGCCCCCGGCCGGTGCTCCTGCGTCTCGTCCACGCTCACCCCGGCCGAGCACCGGAAGTCCGCGGGGCGGCAGCGGGGCGAGCCCCCCTTCCATGTCCGGGCGCCAGACGGGCATCTCCGACGTGTCCTGCAGTCGCAGCACCTCGTCCGTCACCTGTTCGTACGGATAGGGCGAGGCATCCTCCTCGAGCCCCTGCGTCCCTGCCGGCGGGTTGCGCCATTCGCGGCGCAGCTCGGCGAGTGGAATGATCCGAACGTCGCCTTCGGGGCCGCGCAGGGTCACGCGCTCGCGGAAGATGTCGTTCGAGATGACCTTCTCCTCTCCCTTCGACGTCTCGATGATCTTTCCTTCTTTGGGGAAGCGCTTCCGCTGCTGGACGTAGAAGTCGTGCTCGTAGCGCAGGCAGCACATCAGGCGCCCGCAGGCCCCGGAGATCTGCGTGGGGTTGAGCGACAGCTTCTGGTCCTTGGCGACGCCAAGGTTCACCGGGCGCAGCTCGGGGAGCCACGACGCCGAGCAGTACTCACGTCCGCAGCGCCCGATCCCGCCCAGGCGCTTGGCTTCGTCGCGCACGCCGATCTGCTTGAGCTCGATGCGCGTGCGGAACATCGCCGCCAGCTCGCGCACGAGATTCCGGAAGTCGACGCGCTTGTCGGCCGTGAAGTAGATCGTGAGCTTGCGCCGGTCCCACCGCCATTCGGCGTCCGTGAGCTTCATGACGAGGTTGTTCGCCTTGACCCGCTCCATCGCCTTCCGGCGGGCGATCTCGTCCTGGTCGCGCAGCTCGGCGACCTTCTTGACCTCGTCGGGGGTCGCCAGGCGCCGCACCTCGCGCGACACCGGTTCCTCCTCGGTCGGTTTGTGCGCGACGCCGGCAATGCGCTTCTCGACCAACTCACCCGTAGCATAGACGTGCCCGAGGTCCTCGCCGCGATCTGCCTCGACGATGACCGCGGCCTTCGTCGGGAGCGGCTCGTCGCCGTTCCAGAAGAAGAACTCTTTCCGGTTGCCCTTGAAGGCGACTTCTACCAGGCTTGGCATGGGAGAAGACGGGAAGACGGGAAGACGAGAAGACGAGAAGAAGGGCTCACAAGTCGAACTATAACAGGGGGATGCGGGGCCGGGAGGCGGGGCAGGCGATGCGGCTGCGGTGGCGCAGCCGCGCCCCCGAAAACGACCGAGGCGCCCGCAACCCTCGCGCGCGCCCGATCTCGTCTTCTCGTCTTCTCGTCTTCCCGTCTTCTATTCAGAAAACTTCCCCATCTTCAGGAACTTCTCCCGCCGCTTCCGGACCAGCTTCTCCGGCTTGTAGCGGCGCAGCTCCTCGTAGTGCTTGATGAGCGTTTCCTGGAGCGCAGCGGCCGCCACCTCATGGTTGGCATGGGCGCCGCCGAGTGGTTCGGGGATGATCTCGTCGATGACGCCGAGTTCGAGGAGGTCCTGGGCCGTGATCTTGAGCGCGCCGGCCGCCTTCTCGCGCATCTCGGGGGACTTGCCGTCCTTCCAGAGAATCGCGGCGCACCCCTCGACGGTGATCACCGAGTAGACGGCGTTCTCCAGCATGAGCACGCGGTCGGCCACGCCTAACGCCAGTGCCCCGCCCGACCCGCCCTCGCCGATGACCGTGGCGATGATCGGCGTCTCGAGGCTGCTCATCTCGAACAGGTTGCGGGCGATCGCTTCGGCCTGACCTCGCTCCTCCGCCCCCAGTCCGGCCCATGCCCCGGGGGTGTCGATGAAGGTGAAGACCGGGACGTGGAACTTCTCGGCCAGCTTCATCAGGCGGAGCGCCTTGCGGTAGCCCTCGGGGTGCGGCATCCCGAAGTTGCGCTTGAGGTTCTCCTTGGTGTCGCGCCCCCGCTGGTGCCCGATGATCATGACGGTCTCGCCGTCGAGTCGGGCCCACCCGCCGACGATGGCGGCGTCCTCGCGGAAGGCGCGGTCGCCGTGCAGCTCGACGAAGTCGGTGAAGCAGAGCCGCACGTAGTCGAGCGTGAACGGGCGCTTGCTCGAGCGAGCCACCTGCAGGCGCTGGAGCGGCGTGAGGTTGCGATACACCTCCTGCCGCAGGTTGGTGAGCTTCTTCTCGAGTGGCTGGATCTCGGCGTCGACGCTCATGTGCTGCCCGTCGGCCATCCGCTTCAACTCGTCGATCTGCTTCTCGAGTTCGAAGATGGGACGCTCGAACTCCATCGTGGGTGTACTAGCCATCATTGCCCTCCGACGCGTACGAGGCGAACCCGGTCCTGGCCCAGCAACGCGCGCAGCTCACCCAGAGCAGCACTGTTGGCGGCAACCTTGATGGACCGTGAGCGCAATCGCGACGGCGTCCCTTTGGCGTCAATCCAGCGGACTTCGAGCGATGCAGACCCCGGATGCGATTCCGCGACGATCCGCACGTCCTTCATCAGGTCGGGCGAGAGGGGGTTCCCATCCTCGCCGTCCCGTCTAGCGTCTCCGATCTCCAGCTCGACCGCCACCTGCCCCGCCACCCGTAGCTCTTCAAATCGCTGTACCGACTCCACGATGAACGTCGGGTTGTCGGCACCCTGGTCTCGCTTCGAATACCCGCCCTTCACCAGCAGCGGAATGTCGGTCTTCACCCGGTCCGAAAGGGCGGCCCAGGCTTCCGGAAATACCAGCAGCTCCGAAGATCCCGAAAAATCCTCCACTGTCAACCGGGCGAACTCAGCACCGGACTTCTTGCTGACCTGCCGCTTGACCGCCGTCACCACCACCCCGAGCGTCAGCCCCCCCTCCTGCCACGTCCCAAGCTGCGAGACGCTGGCCGAGGTGAACAGTTCGCACTCCGCGCGGTATGGCTCCAGCGGATGCCCCGAGATGTAGAAACCGAGAATCTCCTTCTCACGGGTGAGCCGCTCCGACTCGGTGAGCTGCGCGATGTTGGGGAGGGTGAGTTGGTGCCCCGACCCCGCCTCCTGCTTCCCGCCGCCAAGGTCGCCAAAGAGCGATCCCTGCCCGGTGGCCTTCTCGTCCTGCTTGAGCGAGGCCTCCTGCAGTGCCGCGTCGAGGATGTTGAGGTATTGCCCGCGGTGCCCGCCTAACGAATCGAGCGCCCCGGAGTGAATCAGCGCCTCGAAGACGCGCTTGTTGCACATCCGCAGGTCGATGCGTTCGCACAGGTCGAACAGCGTCTTGAACGGCCCGTCGTTGCGCGCGCCGAGGATCGAGTCGATGGCCGTTCGTCCCACGTTGCGCACGGCGCCGAGCCCGAAGCGGATGCGCTTGTCGCCGACGACCGTGAACTTGTACCCCGATTCGTTCACGTCGGGGGCCAGCACCTCGATCCCGAGCTCGCGCGCCTCGTTGATGAACTTCACCACGCTGTCAGTGTCGCCAATCGACGACGACAGCACCGCCGCCATGAATTCAGCGGGATAGTGGCACTTGAGCCAGGCCGTGTGATACGAGATGACCGAGTAGGCGACCGAGTGCGACTTGTTGAAGCCGTAGCGGCCGAACGTCTCGATCTGCGCGGCGAGGTCCTCGATGATGCGCTTGTCGTAGCCGCGATCGACCGACTTGGTGACGAACTTCCCCAGCTCCGCCTTGATCAGCTCCGCGTCCTTCTTGCCCACCGCCTTTCGCAGGACGTCGGCTTCGGCGAGCGAGATGCCGGCCAGCACCTGCGAGATACGCATCACCTGTTCCTGGTAGGTGATGACGCCGTAGGTGGGTTCGAGGATCGCCTCCAGCTCGGGGAGCGCGTACACCACCGGCTCCTCGCCGCGCTTGCGCCGCTGGTAGACCTTGTGCATCCCGGCGTCGAGCGGGCCCGGGCGCATCAGTGCGTTGGAGGCGACGAGGTCGTCGAACCGGTCGCAGCGCATGCTGCGCAGCATGTCGGTCGCCAGCGGCGACTCGAACTGGAAGACCCCGACCGTGCGCCCCATGCGCAGCATGCGATACGTCTCGGGGTCGTTGTCGGGGATGGCGTCGAGGTCGGGGACCGCCTTCCCGCGCGCGGCAATGTTCTGCAGCGCGTCGTGGATCACCGTCAGCGTCGTGAGGCCGAGGAAGTCCATCTTGAGCATCCCGGCCTTCTCGAGGCACGTCATGTCGTACTGCGTGACGATGACGGTCTCCTCGCTCCCCGCGCCTGCCCCCTTCGAACTCTGCGTGCAGATGGGGACGTAGTCGTCGAGCGGCCCCGGCGCGATGACGACGCCGGCGGCGTGGACGCCCGTGTGGCGGGACAAACCTTCGAGAGCGACGGCGTAATCGAGCAGCGTCGTGTAGCGCTCGTCGGTGTCGTAGAACTTCTTGACCTCGGGGACCTTCTCGATCGCCTCGCCCACGGTGAGCGAGAAGTTGGGCTGGTTGGGGATCAGCTTGGCCAGCGCGTCGGTCTCGGCCGGCGTGAAGCCCAGCACGCGCCCCACGTCCTTCACGGCGGCGCGCGACTTCATCGTCCCGAAGGTGACGATCTGCCCCACGGCGTCCTTCCCGTACTTCTCGCGCACGTACTCGATGACCTCGCCGCGTCGCTCGAAGCAGAAATCGACGTCGAAATCCGGCATCGAGACGCGTTCCGGATTCAGGAAGCGTTCGAACAGCAGGTCGTACTTGAGCGGGCAGACGTCGGTGATGCGCAGCGCGTAGGCCACCAGCGAGCCCGCCGCCGAGCCGCGCCCCGGTCCCACCGGGATCCCGCGGTCGCGCGCTGCCTTGATGAAGTCGTACGTGATGAGGAAGTAGCCGGCGTAGCCCGTCTTGGTGATGACGCCGAGCTCGTAGTCGAGCCGCTCCTGCACTTCGTTGGGGAGCGGCGTGCCGTACCGCGCCTTGGCCCCGTCGGTCGCCAGCTGCACGAGCAGCTCGTTCTCGCTCTGCACCCCGGCCGGGAGGGGAAACGACGGGACGTGGTACTTCTTGGAGAAGACGACGTCGCACTCGTCGGCGATCTTGAGCGTGTGCTCCAGCACTTCCGGGTTCTTCGGGAAGCGCGCGGCCATCTCCGGGGCGCTCTTGAAGTAGAGCCCCTCGTCGTACTTCATCCGGTCCTTGTCGTCCCGGTCCTTCCCGAGCCCGATGCAGAGCAGGATGTCGTGCGCGTCGTGGTCGCTCGCCTTGAGGAAGTGCGCGTCGTTGGTCGCGACGACCGGGAGCCCGACGTCCTTGGCCAGCGCGAAGATCTGCTCGTTGAGCTTGGCCTGTCCGCCGGAGTCGTGCGCCTGCACTTCCAGGTAGTAGCGGTCCTTGAACGTCTCGGCGTACCACGCGGACACCTCGCGCGCGCCGGCGACGTCGCCGCGCTCGAGATGGACCGCCACTTCGCCCGCCATGCAGGCAGAAGAGACGATGATCCCTTCGCTGTACTTGGCCAGGAGTTCGCGATCGACGCGCGGGCGCGTGTAGAACCCCTCGGTGTATGCCAGCGACGAGAGCTTGACCAGGTTGCGATAGCCGACGATATCGCGGGCCAGCAGCACCAGGTGGTAGTACGGCTTCTGTCCGGGAGCACTGCGCGCCTTGAGGCGGCGATCGCCCGGCGCGACGTACGCTTCCATCCCGATGATCGGCTTGACCTTTGCCTTCTTCGCCTTCTCCTGGAACTCCCAGGCGGCGTGCAGGTTGCCGTGGTCGGTGATGGCGAGTGCCGGCTGCTCGAATTCCTGGGCGCGCCGGATCAGGTCCTCGATCCGGTTCGCCCCGTCGAGAAGGGAGAACTCCGAATGGCAGTGCAGATGGACGAAAGACATTGCGCGTAACTTAGTGGTCACGGTCCGCTGCGCCAAACCGGCCGCGTGGCAGAATGGATCCGCTATCTCCTTGACAATGCACTGGTTATGCGCTCGGCCCATTCCAACCCCGACCCGACGTTCGTCTCGTGACTGACCAGGTGAGCAGCGACGGCACCGATTCGATGCGGTTCGCCAGCCACGCGCCACCGTCGCGCGGTCGGTGGCGACTCGTCAGGCGCGTCGGCCTCGCGGTGCTCGCGAGCGTGGTGATAGGAGTGGGGGCGACGCCGATGGGGCGGTACCTGGTGCGCGCGGCCTGGGAGGAAGGGAAGATCCTGGCGAGGCGCCGCCCCATCGCCGAGATCCTGTCGGAGGGGGCGGAGCGTGAACGCCGGGCGCCGGCGGCGATCGAAGCGCCGGGCGACGGTGGGGCCGACCGCGCGGTCGGCCCCACCGCGTCGGCGACGGCGCTGCGTCGTCGGCTGCAACTGGTGGTCGATGCACGGGCCTTCGCCCAAGGCGCGCTGGGGCTGTCGGGGGGCGAATCGTTCACGACCTATTCGGCGCTCGAGCGCGACACGCTCGTGCTCGTCCTGTCGGCGGCGCGGCGCGACACCCTGGCCGCCCACACGTGGTGGTTCCCCGTAGTTGGCCGCTTTCCGTACAAGGGATTCTTCGACTTCGCCGAGGCGCGTCGCACGGCGCAGGCGCTGCAGCGCCGCGGGTACGACACCTACCTGCGCCCGGCGTCCGCGTTCTCCACGTTAGGCTGGTTCAACGATCCGCTGCTTTCCACCACGCTGCGTCTCGACACGCTCGACCTGGCCAGCACCGTCATCCACGAACTCACCCACAATACGCTTTTCGTGAAGGGCGAGGTGACGTTCAACGAGTCGTTCGCCTCGTTCGTGGGGGCCCGTGGGGCGATCGAGTTCTTCCAGTCGCGCGGGCAGCCGGGGGCGGCGCGGCGGCTCGACGCCGAGTGGCGCGACGAGAAGCTCCTCGGCTCCTTCTGGGGCGCGACGCTCGCCGCGGTGGATTCGGCCTACACGGCGCATGCCGGGGACTCGACGGCCAGGATCACCGCGCGCGACAGCGTGTTCGCGCGCATGCGCCGCATCCTGGTGCGCGACCTGGCGCCACGCCTCTCGACTGCCGACCCCGCGCGGCTGCAACGCATCCCCCTCGACAACGCGTCGCTCCTCGCGCGCCGCGTCTATGCCGCCGACCTCTGGCTCTTCGACGCCGTGCACGAGCGGGTCGGGGGCGGGGTCGCCCGGACCGTGCGACTCGTCAGGCAGCTCACGAAGGACGGAACGGGCGACCCCTTCGACGCCTTGCGCGCCTGGCTTGCTGCCAATCCCGCGCCGCGTTGACACGCGCCACGCCACCGCGCGCGACGTTTCCCCGTGCACTCGGCCGCCTTCGTGCCCTTCGCGGCTTCGCGTGAGCCGCCCTTTCGCTTGATCCATCCTCCCGATCCACCGCCCTCACACCACCCTCACACCACCGTCACACCACCCTCACGTCGCGCGCTGACGCCCGTCGGCCCACGCCCGCACGAACGCGGTCGCGCCTCGCCTACTTGAACCGCTGCCGCATGAGCGCCCGCAGGTCGACTGTGCCGGGTGGCAACGGCGCCTCGGGCGGGGGCGTGTCGTCCCATCGCGGCACCACCTTCTCCATCTGCTCGCGCACGCCGCGATCGAGGAAGCGCGACATCTGGTCGATGGAGTAGTCGGCGCCGCGCCGCGACCCGTAGGAGTTGAGCGGATACGTCACGGCGAGGTGATTGCGGGCGCGGGTGAGCGCGACGTACATGAGGCGGCGCTCCTCCTCCAGCTCGTCCTCGTCGTTCATCGCCCGGGCCATGGGGAAGAAGCCGTCGACCGCCCAGATGAGGAAGACGGCGTCCCACTCCTTTCCCTTGGCGCTATGCACGGTGCTGAGGACGAGCGCATCGTCCTCGTTGGTGGTGCCGCCGGCCAGGTCCTGCGTGGCTTGCGGCGGCTCGAGGGCGAGGGCGGAGAGGAAGGCCCCGCGCGACGGATAGCCGCCGGCGATGACTTGCAGCTGGTCGAGGTCGGCCAAGCGCGGCTCCACGCGGTCGTAGCGTTCGCGCAGGATGTCGTCGTAGACGAGGCGCACGCGCGCCAGGTCGTGCCCCACGCGTCCCTCGTCGTCCCCTCCCGATAGCTGCTCCAGGAGGACGCCTAACGTCACGTGGGCGGCGCGGGCGCGCGGTGGCGGGGACCAGCGCTGGAAGGCCTTGGGGTCCCAGGCGTGCTCCGCCATCGCGGCGATCGCGCTGCGCGCCGTGGCGTCGCCGATCCCCGGCAGGAGCAACAGGAGGCGGTACCAGCTCACCTCGTCGCGCGGGTTCTCCAGGATGCGCAGGAAGGCCAGCACGTCCTTCACGTGGGCGGCCTCGAGGAACTTGAGCCCGCCCCACTTCTCGAACGGGATCTTGCGGTTGGTGAGCTCGATTTCCAGGTCGGCCGACATGTAGCCGGCGCGGAAGAGGACGGCCATCTCGCGGAGGGGCGTCCCCGCTTCGTGCAGTTCGAGGATGCGCTCGACGGTGAAGCGTGTTTGTTGTGCTTCGTCCTGGACCGAGACGAGCCAGGGTTTCTCGCCGCCTTCGCGCCGGGTCCACAGGTTCTTCGTGAAGCGCTCCTCGGCGCGCGAGATGAGCGTGTTGGTGACGTCGAGGATGGGCTGCGTGGAGCGGTAGTTCTGCTCCAGCGTCACGATCGTCGTGCCGGGAAACTCGCGCGGAAAGTCGAGGATGTTGCGGAAGGAGGCGCCGCGGAAGGAATAGATGCTCTGTGCGTCGTCGCCCACGACGGTGATGTTCCGGTGCGACCGGCACATCCCCTTTAGCACGCGCGCCTGCAGGATGTTGGTGTCCTGGTACTCGTCGACGAGGACGTGGTCGTACAGGCCGGCGATGCGGTCGGCGAGCGCCGGGGCGCTCTCGAGCATGGCCTGCCAGAAGAGGAGGAGGTCGTCGTAGTCGACGAGGTTGCGGCCGGCCTTGCGGTCGGTGTAGTCGGCGAAGACGCGGGCGATGTCCTCGCGATAGTCGACGAACTGCGGATACTCGTCGCGGAGGATGTCGTCGACGGCGAACTCGGTGTTGACGTGGCGGGAGTAGATGTAGTGCAGCGTTTCCTTCTTGGGGAATCGCTTCTTGGTGTCGCCGAGTCCGAGCTGGGCGCGCGAGAGCTGCATGAGGTCTTCGGCGTCGCCCTGGTCCATGATGGTGAAGTCGGACGCGATGCCGGCGGCGGCGCCGAAGCGGCGGAGGAGGCGGTGGCCGGTGCCGTGGAAGGTGCCGCCGGCCACGTGGCGCGAGGCGCTGCCGACGAGTCGTTCGGCGCGCTGGATCATCTCCTGGGCCGCGCGCCGGGTGAAGGTGAGCAGGAGGATGCGTTCGGGGGCGACCCCCTGTTCTATAAGATGTGCGACGCGGTAGACGAGGGTTCTCGTCTTTCCGGTGCCGGCGCCGGCGATGATGAGGAGGGGGCCGGGACCGAAGGTCGCGGCGGCGGCCTGCTCGGGATTGAGCTCCGCGGCGAGGTTGTGCGCCGGGGGGGTGACTTCGGAGGAGCGGGAGTAGACGCGCGGGTCGGACATGGGGCAAAGATGGGGGGCATGTCGGGTGGGAGGGAGGCGTAGCGATGACGGAACGGGGGCCAGCTGTGACGGTGGCTGGGGGGAGTCCGTCTTTTTCCGTCAACTTCTCGTGAGATCTCCTCCGGGAGTCGCCGGGACTTCCTCTGGCGGGTGCAGGCGGTGCGAGATAGATTCGCGCCGCGTTTTGCTGGAGGGGGGCGATGCTGCGAGGTGCGGCATCGTTTTCCGTTCGTCGAGGGACCCTGCACCCGGAAGTGGGGCGGCGACGGGCACTGGCGATGCACGGAGGTGTTGGACAACCGAGGTTGGCGGAGCTGCCGGTGATTGGATTATCGGGGAGGGCTGAGTGTGTCGTTATGCGACACATGATTGCCTTGACCCGGTATTCTGATGCCGGTAGCTTGGTTGGCTGCGTCCCGGGGGTATCCGGACGCGGTTTGAAAGTCCGACATCTAAGAAGTGACCGCTCGGAGCAACGTGGGGTCTCCGTCATTGAGAACGGAGGCCGCATTGCGTCTCCGGTCGGCGCTTGTGCGTCGAGCGGGTGTCCCGCCAGACGAGAGCAAGGCGGTAATTGCAAGGTAGGAAGGCAGTAGCAGTACCAGTCCGAGCAGGACACAACTCACTCTGCAGAAGGGGGAAAAGGAATGCAGAAATTCACTCGGTCGTTGTTTGCAGTCGGCGCGGTCCTCGGACTCGCCGCTTGCGGAGACGACGTATCGGTCACCCCACCGGCTGAGACGCCCGCGGCTACGATCGCGAGCGTTACGGTTTCGCCTGCCGCCGTGACGATTGTCATCGGCGAGAAGGTGATTCTTCAGTCGTCGGTGACGACGACCGCTGGCACCGGCACGCCGGCGTCGACGGTCACGTGGGCTTCGAACAACGCCGCGATCGCGTCGGTGTCTGCCGCCGGTGAAGTGACCGGTGTTGCGGCCGGCACGACGACGGTTGTTGCGACCTCGACGGTCGACAACACGAAGAAGGGCGCTGCGGCCATCACGGTGCGCGCGCTGGCGGTGCAGAGCGTGACGGTCCAGCCGACGGCGCTGTCGCTGAAGGTTGGTGAGACGGCGACGGCCGCTGCTTCGGTGAACCGCGATCCGGGCGCCAACGGCGCCGTGACGTGGGCGTCGAACAACACGACGGTTGCGTCGGTCTCCGCGACCGGTGTCATCACCGCCAATGCGGTTGGTACGGCGGTCATCTCGGCGACGTCGGTTGCCGATCCGAGCAAGTCGGGCGCCCTGGCGGTGACGGTTTCCGCTCAGCCGCAGGCCCTGAACTCGCTGACGGTCACCCCGACCACGATCACCATCGGCCCCGGGTCGTCGCAGCTTGTGACGACGACGGCGACGGCGGCGACTGGCGCGACGATCGCGTATGCGAACAATGCGGCGAACGCTGCCTCGGGCTGCCCGGGTGTTGCGACCGCTTCGACCAACGCCTCGACCGGTTCGACGACGATCACCGCCGTCGCCTCGGGCGCTTGCGTTGTGACGATCACGGCGACCGGCTCGGGCTCGGGCCTCGCCACGAACTCCCTGCAGGCGACGGTGGCGATCAACGTCATCACCCCGCAGGTCTCGATCAACAGCATCACGACGGGGCTCACCAACACCCCGGTGACGGTCAACAACGTCAATGGCCAGATCGAGATCAACCTGAACTTCCAGCCGAGCGGCCTTCCGATTGACTCGGTGGTCGTTCGCATGCTGCAGCCCGACGGCCTCCGTCGCGTTGCGCTTCAGAACTTCGGTGGCGCGATCCCGGCCGCTGGCATCCTGTCGCTGTCGGTGAACACCGCCAACTTCGTCAAGAACGCCGCTGCCCCGTCCGTCACGGTCGACCTCCTCAACGGCCCGAGCACCGTCTCGGCCCAGGTCTACCCGAAGGGCGCCACTGGCTCGACGGCGACGAACTGCACGAACAACCCGTCGGACCCGACCTGCGCCTCGCCGGTCGCGATCGTCCTGAACAACATCGATGGCTGGACCGCTGACATCACGAAGCCCAGCGTCTCGGCGATCGGCACGAACAACTTCACCTACTGGGGCGGCCCGACGGCGAACGCTACGGCGATCGTCTACCCGGTCATCTACACCCCCGGCCGTTCGATCTCGAACGCCGAGTGGACGGTTGGTGCTTGCGATCTCGCCACGACCGGCGCCCTCGCCGCGTCGAACGGCGGCCGCACGCAGGCTGGCCAGAGCAAGACCTTCGGCTACACGGCCAACGGCGCTGACCTGGCTTGCACGAGCTACGAGAACAACGGCGGCACCCGCGACAACGTCGTGGTCGCCACCGCGATCGACAACACGAACAACTCGTACGCCCTCACGCCGCTGATCGCGAACACGGTCGTGTTCAACGCGACGCCTGACTCGCTGCGCCTCGACTACCGGGCGCCGTCGGTCAACACGCCGTCGATCACGCGTACGCTTCCGGCCGTCACCGGCTGGGTCAACGGCGCGTTCAGCTTCATCAACTTCGGCTCGACCGATAATGGCGTCGGCCTTCGCTCGACGCGCGATCGCGCGACCACGTACTCCTCGGTCAACTGCTCCGGCGTGACCGCGGCTGACGTGGCCATGGCGACGGGCACGGGTGCCGACATCAACGGCGCCGTTGCTTGCCCGACGAACTTCATCGGCGGCACGCCGGGTCTCGGCGGCACCGCTCCGTGGACCGTCAAGGGCTCGGAGTCGGACCGTCTGGCCAACCGTGGCACGTCGTCGGCTACCGCGACGTTCGGCACGGACTACACCAACCCCGACATCCGTTGGGGCCTTGCGGACGCGGCCTTCGCTCCGGCGCTGCTGGCGTCGTACGGCGGCACGGCGACCGATCCGGTCGACACCGTCTACACGGACGTGAAGCCGTCGGTCCTCCAGGCCGATACGGTTGAGTTCCGCGCTGAGTACCTCGACGATCGCGCTGGGTTCTACAACACGGCTCAGTACGACGCCGGCAACTCGATCGCCGCGCAGTCGCACCACCTCTCCACCGCTGGGCACCTCAACCCGACCGGCGTCTGCGTCGTCGCGGCTGCGGGCTCCACGCCTGGCGCCACGTTCGTCACGAGCCCGTCCTGCGGCTTCACGCCGATCACGGTTGGTGTCCCGGGCGTCCGTACGGACGGCTGGCAGCCTGGTCAGCGCGTCGACATTCCGGACGCGGAAGGCTACTACGGCTACAAGACGTGGGTCATGGACGCTGCCGGTAACACCTCGGCGACGCTCTTCCGCCGCGCGCTTGTGAACAACCAGTCGCCGTTCTCCACGGGCCTCGGCGTCCCGGCGACGCTGACCGGCTCGACGTTCATCTTCAACGCGACTCACGCGGACTCGGCGGAAGTCATCGCCCAGTCGCTCGAAGTCACGTACCCGGCCGTCCCGACGGTGGCTGCGCTCCGCTACTCGCGTCAGTCGATCGGAACCGCCTTCGACGACGTCATCTCGTCGCCGCTGGCTGTGACGATCTCGCCGACGCACGGCGCGGTCTACGCCCGTGGCATCGAAGTCGTCGGCGCCGCGGTCTTCCCGGCGGTCAACGTACAGGCCTATGCGGCCGGCACGGCGAAGCCGACGACGACGACCGTGTGGTCGTGGAACGTGGGCAGCACGCTGGGCTTCGGTGCCGGCTTCCCGGCTCCGTCGACCTCGCCTGTCATCCCGATCCCGGCGCTGAACGTCCAGAACGGCTCGGGCGTCCAGGCTTGGAACACGGCTAACCCGACGATCGCGGTCAACCACTGGCGCGTGATCACGACGGTTGCCTCCACGAACCAGTTCGGCTCGACGACCCCGCTCCGTGCGCAGGTTGTTTCGCCGACGAATGCTCCGAACCCGCCGTTCAGCCGCGTTGACTACTACCGTCTCGACGCGGGCGGCACCTGGTGGAACTACCTCGGGAGCGCCAGCACGGCTCTCGGGACCGACCAGGGCACGTATCGCTCGTGGATCTACGCCCTGCCGAACGCCTCGTTCGTCAATGCGTGGAACACCTCGGCGGCTCAGACGGCGATTGCCGCTGGCGACATCATCGTCGCGGTTGGCGTCCTGTCGAACGGCGATGCCATCACGACGGTTGCCACCACGATGATTCCGTAAGCTCGAAAGAGCCTACAGATTCACGTAGTCGAAAACCAACGGCCCCGCGAAAGCGGGGCCGTTTGGTTTTCTCCTAACTGAGTGCTGTCGGCGCTTGACGCTCCACCGCGCACCTGTCAGCATTCCCGCCGGCTGGGTACGTACGCATGGAACCAGCCGTGCATCGAGAATCACGAGGAAGACATGTTCTATCGTTTACATCGCTCCCGAATCACCACACTTGCTCTCGTCCTTGCCGCGACCAGCGCGGCGTGCGGGGGGGCCGCGTCGACCGACGTGGCGCAGGACATCGTCGTCAGCGATTCCGCGCTCTCGGCCCTCCCTGTCGCGACCATCACGGATGGACGCCTCATCTGCACGGCAGACGGCGCCGACCGGTGTCCGCTACGAAGCGCCGTCGCCAACTGGCTCTCCAGCGACCGGCTCGCGGTCTGGGAGCCGGGTCGCCCGATCTTTGTGCTCGACCGCGAGAATCCGAACGGACGGACGCTCGGATCCATCGGTCAGCGAAGCGGCCAGTACTCCTACGCCACGGCAGTCGGCATGCTCGATGGCAACGTGGCGGTCATCGACATGCAGCGCTCCAAGCTCGTGCGCTACAAGCTCGACAACACGTTCGTCCGTGAGGACAACATTCCGCGCCCCGACGAGAGCGCGGCTCCTGGCTTCAGCTTCGAGACCCCGGTCTTGCAGTCGATCGCCGCCGAGACCGACAGCGGCACCGCACACCTCAAGGTGCAGGTGCTCCGCTCGCAGACCGAAGTTGGGGGGACGACGGTCCTCGACATTCCCGTCGAGTGGTTGCAGCTGAAGGGGCGCGACGCGCTGGCGGCGGCGCCGCTGTTTCCGGCGCTCCCGCGTTATGCGATCGACTCGGACAAGACGATCATCTGGACACCGGCAGACTCTTTCTTCGTCCAGCGTCGCAGCTTCGACGGGAAGGTGCGCTGGACACTCACCAGCGACCGGAAGGGGGTCGAGATCACGCAGGGCGACATCGCGGCGCGGCGCGACGAGATCTTCAGGCTCACGCCGGCGGGGATACTCAAGCCCGGAGACCTCGACTCCATGGTGGCCCGTACCGGGAAGCGTCATCCGGCGATCGGCGGTTTCGTCGTGGAGCCGAAGGGGCGTATCCTCGTGGCGAGTGCCGCGTCGCCCACGCGTGACACGGTCGACTACGTCCTGCTGACGCGCGAAGGGCGCCCGACCCATCGATTCGTCCTCACCGGGCGCACGCACCCCCTCTTGTTCGCCGGTGACTCGTTGCTCGTGCACCGCCCCACGGAAGGCGAGCCGTGGGAGCTGCGGTGGCTGCGCCTGTCGCTCGGCAAGTAGCGGCCGCTCAGGCCTCGCGCGAACTCCCGAACGCAGAACGCCCGGACTCGACGTCGTCGAAGTCCGGGCGTTCGAGCATTCTGCCGGTGCGGTGACTACTTCACGTTTCCGGGGAGGGTCCGGATCTGCATCTTGTACTTTGCCGTCAGCTCATCGGCGAAGCCCCAGCCCGTCCCCTCGAGCTTGTCCTGCACCACGACGATCGGGGTGAGTTCCTTGTCGGTCACGGTCGGGTCTTCCCAGACCTTCCGGTTCTTCGGATCGAAGAGGAAGACGTCGAAGAACTTGCTGTCGACGAAGTACTGGATGCGCTTGTAGACGTTGGGGAGCGAGTCACCGGCCGGAGCACCCTTGCCGATGACCTTGAGGACCGAGTCCTTGCTGATGCCCAACGTGAGGGCGCTGATCCGGCTATCGGAGCAGGCAGAGACGAGGAGAACGATCAGCGCAGCGGTCGCGAAGGACGCGACGCGACGCGGAGGAGAAACGCGCATAGGAGATGTCGGGGGAAGCAGCGAAGTGATGAACGGCAGCGAATGTCGCGCAGCCACAAATGTAACCCGTCGGTGAGTCGTACCCCAACCCTCGGGAATGGTGACAAGGCGAGGAGAGCGACCCCTGCGCGAGCGTCAGGGCACCGATCCCATCGTGCCATCGCGCAGGGGCTCGGCCCGCTGCGTCGGCCACCACTCCGCATGCGGGGGCAGCACAGACTCGAGCGTCTCGCGAACGGCCTCCAACCCGAAGCAGTGGGCGAACGCCTGTACCACCGCGTCCGCCACGCCCTGTATGACGGGGGGCGTGGCGCCGCCTCGCGAGGCGACCTCCCGGGCAACCGACGTCATGTCCACCCCCTGAATGCCACAGGGGACGATGAGGTCGAAGTACGAGAGGTCGGTGGATACGTTCAGGGCGAAGCCGTGCCAGGTGACCCAGTCGCGCGCATGCACGCCGATGGAGGCGAGTTTGCGATCGTCGACCCAGACGCCGGTGTAGCCCGCGTTCCGCGTGGCAGTGATGCCGAAGTCGCGAAGGGCGACGATGAGCGATTCCTCGAGCTGCCGCAGGTACCAGTGGAGATCCTGCTTGTGGCGCTTGAGGTCGAGGATGGGATAGCCGACGAGCTGGCCCGGTCCATGAAACGTGACGTCACCGCCACGATCGACCTCGAAGCGCTCCACGCCGCGCGCCTCGAGTAGTGCGTCTGACGCCACCAGGTGCGCATCCTTCGACGAGCGCCCGAGCGTGACAACCGGGGGATGCTCGACGAGGAGGAGCACATCGTCGTCGATGTCGCCGCTGATGCGCGCCCGGGCGATGGCCCGCTGCAGGTCGAGGGCGGCGGCGTAGGGGAGGGTGCCGAGGGGGACGACGAGCAGACGGGCCGCCTTCCCGTCGTCCCTTCCTGCGCCCTCAGGCATGCAGCATCTTGCCTAACGAATCCAGCGCGGCCTCGGCCACCGCCTCCGACAGGGTCGGGTGGGCATGGATCGCGAGGTCGATCTCCTCGACGGTGAACTCGTTCTCGCGCGCCACGGCGAGCTCGTGGATCAACTCGGTCGCATGGGCACCGACGATGTGGGCACCGAGGATCTCGCCGTACTTGGCGTCGCGGATGATCTTCACGAAGCCCTCAGTCTCCCCCGACGTGCGGGCACGGCCGTTGGCGGAGAAGGGAAACTTCCCGACCTTGTAGTCAAGTTTCTTCTCCTTGCACTGCTGCTCGGTGAGCCCGATGGAGGCGACTTCGGGGTGGCAATACGTCGCGTTGGGGATGTTGCCGTAGTTGAGCGGGTGCGCGTGCTGCCCGGCCAGGAGCTCGGCGAGAATGTGCCCTTCGCGCGAGCCCTTGTGGGCCAGCATGGGCGCGCCAATCACGTCGCCGATGGCATAGATCCCCTTCGCGCTGGTCTGGTACGTCGTCGTGTCGACCTTGATGAAGCCGCGAT
Source organism: Gemmatimonadota bacterium (assembly GCA_016719105.1). Lineage (NCBI taxonomy): Bacteria > Pseudomonadati > Gemmatimonadota > Gemmatimonadota bacterium. Next base: position 458,115 of record JADKAQ010000002.1, read on the forward strand.
CGGTCAGCTGCACGCCGAGCTCCTTGAGCCCGATGTCCTCGACGTTAGGCGCTCGCCCGGCGGCCACCAGCACCTGGTCCACCGTGAGCTCCTGCTTCGCGCCGCCGGCCTCGACGCTCATCGAGACGCTGTCCTTGCCGACCTTGATGTTGGAAATCTTGGCGTTCGTGGTGACGTTGATCTTCCGCTTCTTGAAGGCGCGCCCCAACTCGGCGGAGCAGTCGGCATCCTCGAGCGGAAGGATCGACGGGAGCACTTCGAGCAGGTGCACTTCGCTGCCGAAGGCGTTGAAGACATCGGCGAACTCGCAGCCGATGGCGCCGGCGCCGACGATGGCGATCGACTTGGGGGCCTTCTCCAGCGTGAGCGCTTCGTCCGAGGAGATGACGGTCGTCTTGTTGAGCTCGAGGCCGATCTGCGGAAGGCCGCGCACGCGCGAGCCGGTGGCGACGACCAGCGCCTTCTTGGCGTCGTGCTTCTCTTCCTTGCCGTCGGCGCCCTTCACCGTGAGCGACGCCGCCGCGCCGGCGCTCGCCTTCACGATGCGTCCGGTGCCGCGGATCCAGGTGACCTTGTTCTTCTTGAACAGGAACTCGACCCCCTTGGAGTTCTGGTTCGAGACGCCGCGCGACCGTTTCATGGCGACGTTGTAGTCGAAGTCGATCTCCCCGCTGACCTTCACGCCGAATTCGCCTGCGTGCCGCACCTTGTTGGCGAGCGAGGCGCTCTCGAGCAGCGCCTTGGCCGGGATGCACCCCCAGAGGACGCAGGTGCCACCGAGCCCTTCGCGTTCGACGACCGCGGTGGAGAGGCCGAGTTGGGCGCAGCGGAGCGCGCCGACATATCCGGCGGGGCCGCCGCCGAGGAAGATGACGTCGTACGATGCCATGACGAGTCGAGGAGTTGGCGTGAGACCGCGCGGATGGACTGCGAGGCCGTTCAGCGTGGACGGTTCCAAGGGGGAGGTACCGCGCGCCCAATGCCGGTGGCGCGCACCGGGTAATCTACGCCGTTGGGGGGAGGGAGCGCAGGGCGGGGGAGGTGCGAAGGATCAGGGGGCACACGTCGACAGGGCGCCCCGCTGGAGGCGCCCTGTCGTCGAACCGGGATCAGAGCCCGTCGTGGGCGGGATCGTCCGCCAGGCGCGGTGCTAGCGCCGAGGCCGCGGTCCTGACGGCGACACGCTGACGCGCCGGCGGGCGCTGCGCACGCCGTCCGACGTCGTCAGGTCGAGCGACGACTCGCCGGTGTAGACCAGGGCGTCGCCCCCGCGGGCGAAGGCGAGGATCTCCCCGGTCCGCGGGTGCCGCACCAGCACGCCTCGCGTCTCGGCGTCGTTCCATTGCACGCGGACCGCGCGCGAGTCGACGCGCTGCACCACGGGGGCGGCGGCCGACGCGGTCGCGCTGCCGACTGACGTGAACTCGGCCTGCTGACCAGCGGCGGCGAGTCGCACGCGAGTGGGCTGCATCCCGCGCATCATGCCGTACGGCACGACGAAGGCGAAGTGCTCGGTGGTGCCGTCCGGGTGGTCGGCGACGCGTTCACCATCGAAGGAGAAGTCGAAGAGCGATTCTCCCAGCGCGCCGAAGCCCTGGAGGCGATGGCGCCCCGGACGCTGCGGAAGCGACGGCGGGGCGTCGACCTCGAAGGTGGGTTCCAGAATGACCTGCCCGTTCTGCACGCGCCCCCACACGAGCATGCCGCGACGTGCGTAGCCGCCGCTGATGGCGGCCGAGGCGGAGAACGGATTGGCGGCGCGATACGAGAGAACGGCGTTGAACGTGTAGGCACTGATCCACGTGGTATTGCAGTAGCCCATGAGATCGTAGTTCGTGGCGGTGTCCTTGAGCGCGTTGGTGGCGATGTTGTAGCCGAAGGTCTCGATCTTCCCGTTGGACAGCGGGTACGCGTTGTCCGGGCCACCGGCACCGCAGCTCGGTGCATGAAACCGCCCGAAGTTGTGGCCCAGTTCGTGGGCCATCACGTCGCTTGCACTCGGCAGGTAGTCCCATCCGATGGCCGCGCGCCCCGGAACATAGCCCAACCCGGCGATGCCGGACCCGTAGCTCACCTTCACGATGCCATAGTAGTAGCGCGAACTGCCGTCGGCGGTTCGCAGCGCGTTCACCTCGCTCAGGATCTGTCCCCATGCGCCGTTCGCGTCGCCACTCTGCAGGGCGCCGGCCGACGTGGTGAACGCCGCGCGCACGTCGGCATCCACGGTGTTGATCGGGTAGAGCGCGCGCGTGTCGGCGAGGTACGAGTCGGCGTTCCCCACCGTGACCCCTCCCTGCAATCCGTTGACGCTTTGCAGGACGGGGACCATCCGGATGTTGAACGTCGGGACGCTGCGCACGTCCATCGTGGCCGGCGTGCCGTTGAGCGGGAAGCTGTTGTCGCTGTCGGACGACTCGGAGACCGTATTGGTCGGGTCGACGTCGGCGAGGATCCGGAGCCCGGGCTGAATCGTGCTCCCCGGAATCGTGTAGTTCCACGACGAGGTGAGCGTCCCCTGGTTGACGGTCTGCGGAACCGACGACGTCGGGGCGCTGATGGTGATCGTGCTGGTGAGCGTCGCGCCGTTGTAGAAGCGGACGCGCACGGTGGGCGTGACGGTGTTGGCGGCGGCTGACTTCACGAAGACGCGCAGCAGGCCGGAACGACCGGCGACGAGCGGCACCGTCCCCGCATAGGTCTGCACCACCTGCTGCACGTGCATCCCGTCGATCGTCAGGTTGGGCCCCGACGGCGGCGGTGGCGCGCTCGCCGTGTACGTGACGGTCGCCGTCGATGTGGCCCCGCCGCCCACCGAGACGTTGCTCGACGCAGTGGTCGGTGAGTAGGTCGTGCCGCTGTTGGTCACGGCGGCTGCTGCGACGGTGTAGAGTCCCCCGATCAAGCCGGTGATGGACGTGCTCGCGGTGAGGGCGCGCGAGTACGCCCCCGGGCCGGTGACGGTCACCGCGGCATTCACCCCGATGGGGAGGCCGTTGATGGTCACGGCGAGCGTGCCCACGGAGGAGACGTAGTTGACCGTGGCGGTGATCGCCGAGGTCGACGGGGCGACCGCGACGTTCTGCGATGCGGGATTCGGGGCCCATGCGCCGCTCCCGACGGCGCGCGCCGCGATCGTGTAGGTCCCGACCGGCAGGCCGAGGATGAGCGTGGTCGCGGTCACGGCCCTGGAGTAGCCGTTGGGGCCCGTGATGGTGAGGTCACCGGCGGTGCCGTCAGGCAGACCGGTGATCGTGACGGCGATGCCGCCGCTGGCGAGTGCGTAGGTGAAGGCGGCCGAGGCGGCGGTGGCACCGGCGGTGACGGTGACCGTCCGCGTGGCGGGGGTCGGCGCGTACGTATGGGTCCCGGCGACCGCGTTGGAGGCGGTGACCGTGTAGCTGCCGGGCTTGAGATTGGAGAGCGTCGAGGTGTTGGCGACCTGCGCGGAGTACCCCGACGGGCCGGTGACGGTGATGGAGGCGGGGACGGCCTGCGGGAGGCCGGTGATGGTGACGACGAGGCTTCCCGTGGTGACCGCGTAGGTCACCGTGGCGGTCGCGGCGACGGCGCTCGCTGTCACCGCGATGACCTGCGAAGTCGGCGCGCCGGTATAGGTGAGCGCACCCGCCGTGACCGGGGTTGCGGCGATCGTGTAGTCGCCAGGTGCAAGTCCGGTGAGCGCCTGGGTTTCGGTGATGGTCTGCGAGTAGGCGTTCGGCCCCGTGACGGTGATCGCGGCGCTGGCGCCCCCGGGGAGACCGCCGACGTTGACGCTCAGGCGCCCGGTGGCCAGCGCATAGGGGAGCGCCGCGCTGACCGGCGAGATGGACGGGGCGACGTCGACCGTGACGGGGGCCGGCGCGCGGTACCCGTCGAGGCCGACGGTCACGGGGTCGCCGGAGATGGTGTAGCGTCCCGGCGTGAGGTTCATCAGGCGTTCGCCGGCGGCGGCGGTGCGCCGAAAGTCGTTAGGCCCGGTGACGGTGGCCGTTCCGCTCGCGCCGGTGGGGAGCCCTGAGATGGTGACGACGAGCGATCCGGAGGCCAGCGCGTAGGTGAAGGCGACCGGGGTGGGTGTCGTGGAGGCGGCGACGGCGACGTCGAGCGTGGCGGCCGTCGATGCGTAGGTGTTGTTGTCGATGACGTGCGCGGCCGGTGTCAGGCGATACGCCCCGGGCGCGAGCCCGCCGAGGGTCGCGCCGGCGCTCACGGTGCGGGAGAAGCTGCTGGGTCCCGTGACGAGGATCTCGGGGTTTGCTCCTGACGGGAGCCCGGCGGCCGTGATCGCCAGCGATCCGGTGAGGATGGCGTAGCCGACGGAGACCGGTGTGGTGGTGCCTGCCGCGATGGTGACCGCTTGCGTGGCGGGGGCGGCGCCGAACTTGTCCAGCCCTGCGGTGACCTCGGCGGCGGTAACGTCGTAGGCGCCCGGCGCGAGTGAGGCGATCGTCTCGGTGCCCGACACTGTGCGCGAGTAGCCGGCAGTGTTGGTGATGGTGACGCCGGCCGACGACCCGCCCGGGAGCCCGCTGACGGTGACCGCGAGCGCGCCGGTCTTGGGGTTGTTGGGGCCGTTGCTGCCGGTCGCGTTGCCGCCCTCGCTGCCGCCGCAGGCCGCGACGGTCGCCAGGATGCAGGCAGTGGTTAGGCGTGCGGCCCACACGATGCGTGGGGCGCGCTCGGCAAGTCGATGAAACATGCGCATGCGTCCTTGGGAAGATCCTCTCCCCAAGGACGCCTGCGCGGCTACCGGTGCAACGAGCTCGGCCGGAGCCACCACCCGTGCGTGACGTGCGTCACAGGTGGCGGCTCACGGGGAGGTGCCTGCCTAGTAGACCAGCAGGAGGGGATTCTCCACGAGGCGGCGGAGCGTCTGGAGGAACCTGGCGCCTGCCGCGCCATCGATCACGCGATGGTCGCAGCTCATGGTGACGCGCATGCGCCGACGGACCTGAACGTCCCCGCCCACCACGACCGCCTTGGCCTCGATGCCGCCGACGGCGAGGATCCCGGCTTCGGGCGGGTTGATGATGGCGGTGAATTGATCGATCCCGAACATCCCGAGGTTGGAGATCGAGAAGGTCGACCCGGTGTATTCCTCGGGCTTGAGCTTTCGCTCGCGGGCCCGCTTGGCGAGGTCGCGCGACTCGGCGGCGATCTGGCTCAACCCCTTGCTGTGGGCGTCGAAGATCACCGGGGTGATGAGCCCGTCCTCGATGGCGACGGCCATCCCGAGGTGCACGCGGTTCCAGTAGCGAATCGAGTCGCCCTGCCAGTGAGCGTTGCACTCGGGGTGCTGCGCCAGCGCGGTGGCGACTGCCTTGATGACGATGTCGTTGAACGAAACCTTGTACGCATCACCCAGCTCGGCCATCGCGGCGCGCATCTCGGCGACGCGCTCCATGTCCAGTTCGGCGGTGAGGTAGAACGTGGGGACCGGGCCGATCGACTCCGCGAGTCGGCGGGCGATCGTCTTGCGAATCTGGGTGAGGGGGACGTCCCGGTACTGCTCGCCGGAGAGGGGAGAGGGGACACGGGAGACGGGAGTGGCGGCGCTCGGCGCTGCCGAGGGCGGCGTCGTGCTGCTGGCGGCGGCTTCGACGTCGCGCTTGATGATACGACCGCCGGGGCCGGAGCCGTGGAGGGCGCCTAACGCGATGCCGTGGTCGGCGGCGAGCCGGCGGGCGAGCGGCGACGAGCGCAGGCTCGCATCGTTGGCCGGTGCGGCGGCGGGTGCCGGTGCGGCTGGCGGGGCCGATGGCGCGGCCTGCACCGGTGCCGGCGCAGGGGCGGCGGCGGTTGGCGCGGGCGCCGGGGTTGCGGCTGGCGGCGACGCGACCGGTGCGGCGGGCGCGGGGGTGCCGGAGCCGGCGACCAGGGCGTCGATGTTCTCGTCCGCTGGGGCCACGACGCCGATCAGGGTGCCGACGGCGGTGGTGGCTCCTTCGGCGATGAGTCGACGGCGCAGGACGCCGTCGCCTCGGGCGACGAGTTCCATGATCGCCTTGTCGGTCTCGACTTCGGCCAGGGTCTCGCCGTTCTTGACGACGTCGCCCTCATTCTTGAGCCACTTGACCAGGCGTCCTTCCTCCATCGTGGGAGAAAGGGCCTCCATGAAGACTTTGGTAGCCATGAGCGCTAGACGGGAGACGGGAGACGGGAGGCGGGAGTGCGCGGCTGCGCCGCGCTAGTCGGGCGGGCGATTGGTGACTCAGGTCCCCACATACATCACCTGCTTGATGGCCGCGATGGTCTTGGCCACGTCGGGCTTGGCGGCGCGCTCGAGGTTCTTGGCGTACGGCATCGGGACGTCCTCCTGGTGCACGCGGAGGATCGGGGCGTCCAGGTGGTCGAAGCAGTGGCGCTGCACGTAGTCGACCACCTGCGCGCCGACACCACAGACTTCCCACCCTTCCTCGAGGACGACGGCGCGGTTGGTCTTGCGTACCGATGCGGCGATGGTCTCGACGTCCATGGGGCGGATGGTGCGGAGGTCGACGACCTCGACACGGATGCCTTCCTTGGCCAGGGCGTCCGCCACCTGCAACGATGTCAGGACCGACTTGCCGTGGGTGATGAGCGAGCAGTGGTCCCCCTCGCGCTTCACCTCGGCCTTGCCGATCGGGACGATGTAGTCCTCGTCGGGGACCTCGCCCTTGGTGTTGTAGAGCATTTCGCCTTCGAGCAGGACGACGGGGTTGTCGTCGCGGATGGCGGCCTTGAGCAGTCCCTTGGCGTCGTACGGCGTGCCGGGCGTGATGACCTTGAGTCCCGGGATGTGGGCGAGCCACGATTCCCAGGCCTGCGAGTGCTGCGCCGACAGCTGCAACGCCGCCCCGTTCGGGCCGCGGAAGACCATCGGCATGGGGTACTGCCCGCCGGACATGTAGAGCATCTTGGCGGCCGCGTTGACCACCTGGTCGAGCGCGAGCAGGGCGAAGTTCCAGGTCATGAACTCGATGACCGGGCGCAACCCCGCCATGGCGGCGCCGACGCCGACGCCGGCGAAGCCCAGTTCGGTGATGGGCGTGTCGACGACGCGCATCTCGCCGAACTCCTGCAGCAATCCCTTCGACACCTTGTACGCGCCCTGGTACACGGCGACTTCCTCGCCCATGAGGAAGACGCGGTCGTCACGCTGCATCTCCTCGCGGAGGGCGTGATTGAGGGCGTCGCGGTAGGTAATTATCGGCATGACGAGAAGGGAGACTGGAGACGGGAGACGGGAGACGAGAGGGGACGGGCGCGGCGGTCGCAGGGGCGAGAGGTCGTCGTCATGTCGTGGTCTCCACCAGCACGTCCTCCCACAGGCTCTCGACCGCCGGCTCGGGGCTCGCATCGGCGAAGTCCCACGAGTCCTGCACGATCGCCTTCACCTCGGCGTCGAGCTTCTCCATCCCCGCGTCGTCGATCTCGCCTAACGCTTCCATGTGGGCGCGCAGGACGTGGATCGGGTCGCGCTTCATGTACTCCTCCAACTCCTGCTTCGAGCGGTACGTCCCGCTGACCGCGTCGGACATCGAGTGCCCCATGAACCGGTAGGTGCGCACCTCGAGGAGCGTCGGCGTGGACTGCGTCCGGGCGCGGTGCACCGCCTCGGCGACCGCGGCGCGGACGGCGAGAACGTCCTGTCCGTCCACCTGCGCACGCGGCATGTCGTACGCAGCGCCGCGCTGGTAGATGTCGTGGATGGCCGACGCGCGCTCGAGCGCTGTCCCCATGCCGTAGCGGTTGTTCTCGATGATGTAGACCACCGGGAGCTTCCAGAGCGCAGCCATGTTCAGCGCCTCATGGAAGGCGCCGGTGTTGACCACCGACTCGCCCATGAAGCAGAGGATGACCTGGTCGGTGCCGCGGTACTTGATGGCGAAGCCCACGCCGGTGGCGATGGGGACGTGCCCGCCGACGATCCCGTGGCCGCCGAGGAAGTTGGTGTTGCGGTCGAAGAGGTGCATGGAGCCCCCCTTGCCGCGGGCGCAGCCATCGCTGCGGCCGAAGAGCTCGGCCATGACGGCGCGCGGGGTGATGCCGCGTGCCAGCGCCTGTCCGTGGTCGCGGTACGTCGTGATGACGTAATCGTCCGGGCGCAGCTGCGTGATGGCCCCCGTGCCGCAGGCTTCCTGCCCGATGTAGAGGTGGCAGAAGCCGCCGATCTTGCCTAACGCGTAGGCCTCGGCGCAGCGCTCCTCGAAGCGGCGCTGCAGGAGCATGGAGTGGAGCAGGGCGGCGCGCGTGGGCGCGTCGGTCTCGCCGAACGTGCTGTCGGCCTTGAGGTCGGTCTTTTTCTTCGCCATGGTCGAGTGGGCGGGTGCCAGTGACGGCATCCGGTAACCGTGGCGCACGCTCTGGCGCGCTCGGAGGGTGGTCTCCTGGGAAGCTCGCGGGCGCCCTAGCGGCACCCGCGTCCCGGTGATCGGTCCTGTTCTACACGCCGGCGGCTTGCACCTGCTCCCAGGCGTGGTAGCTCGAGCGCACGAGTGGGGCGGCCTCGACGTGCTTGAAGCCGAGTTGCATCCCGATCGTGCGCAGCTCGCGGAACTCCTCAGGGGTATAGTATCGGTCGAGCGGGAGGTGTCCGTCCGACGGCCTGAGGTACTGCCCCATCGTGAGGATGTCGACGTCGACCGCGCGCAGGTCGTGCATGACGGCGACCAGTTCCTCCTTCGTCTCCCCCAGCCCCACGATCACCCCGGTCTTGGTGGGGATCTGCGGTGCCACCTGCTTGGCGAAACGAAAGATCTGCATCACACGCTCGTAGCGGCCGCCGGGGCGGGCGCGCTTGTACAGGCGCGGGACGGTTTCGGTATTGTGGTTGTAGATCTCCGGGCCGGCCTCGAGGACCGTGCGGATGGCGTCCTCGTTTCCCTGGAAGTCGGGGACGAGCACCTCGACCGAACACCCCGGGAGGCGCTGGTGGATCTGCCGGATCGTCTCGGCGAAGATGTAGGCGCCGAAGTCGGGGAGGTCGTCACGGTCGACCGAGGTGATCACCGCGTGCTGCAGCTGCATCTCGGCGATCGCCGCCCCCACGCGATTGGGTTCGTCGACGTCGTACTTGGGAGGACGCCCGTGCGAGACGGCGCAGTAACCGCAGTTCCGCGTGCAGACATCGCCCAGGATCATGAAGGTCGCCGTCCCGTGCTGCCAGCATTCGCCGACGTTGGGACAGTGCGCTTCCTCGCAGACGGTGTGGAGGTTGAGCTCCTTCATGAGCCCCTTGAGGCGCACGTAGTTCTCGCCCCCCGGCGCCTTCACCTTGAGCCACGACGGCTTGCGCTCGGGCAAGGGCTCGGCGCGGTGACGTCCCATGATCTGGTACAGCGTATCCGACATTCGCAGCTCGCTGGTCCGCCGGCGCGGGAGTGACATCAGGACGATGGCACCCCCACCCCGCATCGGTGCGGCAATCTACCCCTCGGTGCTCTCCGGAGCCAAGCACCCGTAACCGATCTGGAGATTTGAGAAGGTTACGGTCGGACTCAGATTCCGGGCGGAAAACGGTTGATCGAGAAGGGGGAGAGGTCGTGCGCGATCTCGTCGCCTGCCACCAGCGAGGCGACGACGTCGCCCGTGAGCGGGGCGAGCAGGATACCGTTTCGCGAGTGGCCGCAGGCGTAGATCAAGGCCGGATACTCCGGATCGGGACCGACGATCGGGAGCCCGTCGAAGGTCATCGGGCGGAAGCCCGACCAGGTCCGGACCTCGTCGGCGCGGGCCAGGGCGGGGACCAGGTGTCCAGCGACGTCGCGAAAGCCGTTGAGGGCGGCGTCTGTCGTCCCGACCTCGTATCCCACGGCCTCGGAGGTGCTGCCCACGAAAACCTGTCGGTCGGCGGGGCGAGGGACGAGGTAGCCGCCGAAGCCGAAGACGGGGCGGGAGAGCGGGGCACCGGCCAGCGCCATCATCTGTCCGCGCAGGGGGCGCACCGGGATCGTCCGCGGTGTGCCGTGGAGGAGCGGGGCCCAGGCCCCGGTTGCCACGACGACGCACCGAGCCCGCAACCGACGTCCCCCCTCGAGCTCGATCGCCACCATGTTTCCCACGAGCTCGATGCGCCGGGCCTCGGCGTCGACACGCGGGAGCGCGCCTAACGCCACGGCTTCGTCGAGCGCCAGGAGGAGTCGCTGGTTATCGACCATCCCGTCGTCCTGATGCAGGCGCGCGCCCAGCGGGGCGTGCAGCGCCGGCTCCAACTGGGCGACATCTCCTGCCGAGAGCCAGGTCGACATGGTGTCGGTGCTGGCGGCCAGCGCGGCGGCCTCCCGATCGGTGGCGGGGACGCGCAAGATGCCGTCGAGTGCGAACGGGATGCTCCGACCTGTGGTCGCCTGCAGCTCCTCGAGGAACGAGGGATAGCGCGCGCGCGCCGCGAGGGTGAACGGGAGCGCGCGGGGCGCACGGGGTCGATGGTCGGGGCGAGGAAGCCGGCGGCGGCAGCCGAGCCGAGTCCGGCGCGACGTCGGCCGACGATGGTCGTCTTGAAGCCGCGGGATGCGCAGGCGCGCGCGCAGGCCAGTCCGACCAAGCCATCGCCGAGGACGACTACGTCGAGAATTTCACTGGACGTCATGCGCGGTTCCTCGCGAGATTGCAGGCGGTTCTGGCGCACCGATGCGTGGCGCGCCCAGCGTGAAACTTCGACCGAGCCGCGGGCGTACGGTCGGCAGTCCTCGAATTGGAGTCGTCACCCATGCTTCGCACCATTTTCATGATCGGGCTGTTCGCCATCGGCGGGCTGTTCCTGCTCAAGCTCTTCTTCGGAGTCTTCGGCGTGTTCTTCGGGCTGCTCATCGGCCTGCTAGCGCTCGCCGTGAAGATCGCGATCTTCGGTGCGCTCATCTACCTGGTGATTCGCGTCGTCAGTCCGGACACGGCGCGTCGACTGCGGGAGCGTTGGTCGGGGGCGTCGTCGGTCTAGGGCGACGAGCGCGCACAGGGGCGCAGCGGGAGCACAGCAGCGGCGCAGCGGGAGCGCGCAGGTCTCGGTAGTTTCTCGGGCCGGTCCTTCGGATCGGCCCTGTTGTTTGGGCGGACGTTCCGTCGCGGGTACTCACTCCATTCGATTTCAGAGATGCGGAAGCTTCGTGGTACGTTGACGCTGTCGGCGCTGGTGTGGATGGGCGCGTGCAAGGCTGGGGCACCGGGTGTTGCGGCGGCACCGGCGCCGACGAGCATCGAACCTAACGCGGCGGAGTTGCGTTCGGACCTGTTCGCGTTTGCGGCCGACTCGTTTCGCGGGCGGGAGACGGGGACGCCGGATGCCGATCGGGCGGCGGCGTGGATTGCGCGACGCCTGGCCACACTGGGGCTCGAGCCGGCGGGTGACAGCGGGTACTTCCACCGCGTGCCGATGCGCCGTACCGCGCTGGCCGCCGATTCGATCGTCGTGACGACCCCCTCTGGGCGCACCTCGTGGCGACTGGGGCGCGACCTCCTGATGCTGACGGCGCTGGGTCCGGGGGCGCCGCTCCCCAAGCTCTCGACGGACGCCGAGGTGGTGTTCGCCAGCTACGGGCTTATTGACCCGGCGTTGGGGCGAGATGACTACAAGGGGCTCGATGTGAAGGGGAAGGTCGTGGTCATCGCCGGGGCGATTCCGCCTGGCGTCGATGCGGCCAAGCGGAAGGCGCTGGAGAATCCCGATGCGCTCTTCTCGCGCTTGGGTGGCGCGATCGGGCGGGGGCCGGCGGCGATCGTCCTCCTGCTCTCCGATTCGCTGTTCGAGCTCGCGTCGGGGCAGTTCTCCGACCGACAGGTCGAGCTGGCGCGCGGTCCTGCGCCGGCGAACGCCGCGCGCCCGCTTCCGATGGTGGCGGTCGGGCGGCTGACGAGCGGCTCTCCGCTGGTGCCGGCGGGGTGGCCGTCGGCGGATCAGTCGACGGTGCTGGCCGGGACCCGGCTCACCGCGTCGGTGCGGCAGCGCTCCGAGGACTTCAACGGCTACAACGTGGTGGGGATCGTGCGCGGGACCGACCCGGCGCTGCGCAACACGTACGTGGCGTACGGGGCGCACTACGATCACATCGGGATCCAGCCGGCGGTGAACGGCGACTCGATCGCCAACGGTGCGGACGACGACGGTTCGGGGAGCGTGTTGCAGCTGTCGTTGGCCCGTGCCTTCGCCCAGGGGCCCAAGCCGAAGCGCTCGCTCCTGTTCGTGTGGCACGTGGGGGAGGAGAAGGGGCTCTTCGGTTCGGACGTCTTCACCACGTCGCCGACCGTGCCGCTCGACTCGATCGTCGCACAGCTCAACGCCGACATGGTGGGGCGCAACGGCGACGACTCGCTCTACATCGTGGGGCCGGGGGCCGCGCCGAACGGGCAGAGTGCGACGCTGGGCGCGGTGATCGACTCGGTGAACGCGACGACCGCGCGTCCGTTCGCGTTCAACCGCGAGTGGGACACGACGACGCACCCCGAGCGGATCTACTTCCGCAGCGACCACTTCAACTACGCGCGCAAGGGGATCCCGATCGTCTTCTTCACCACGGGGCTGCACCCGCAGTATCACCAGGTGACGGACGAGGCGGGGCTGATCAACTACCCGAAGATGGAGCGGATCGGGAACCTGATGTACCGGGCCGGGTTCGCGTTAGGCGATCGGCCGACGCGGCCGAAGCCTACGGCGACGCAGTAGGCGGAAGACGGAAAGACGAGAAGACGAGAAGACGAGAAGACGAGAAGACGAGAAGACGAGAGGCGGGGGCGCTGAGGGTCGCGCTCCCGCCTCTTGCATGGTGCGACGGAAGCGCAGCTGTTGCTGTCACGTCTCGCCTTCGGGTCTTCCCGTCTTCCGCTCCATCTCGGTCACGACCGCCCACGCCAGCAGCGGCACCATGATCTCGTGATGGCCGGTGATCTCGAATCCCTGGCCGCCGGTGAGGACGGGGCGTTGCACGACGTTCATGCGGGGGCGGTAGTGCCGGTGCATGTCGAGGTCGCAGGTGGTGAAGTGCGTGGGGCGGCCGTCGTGGAGGTTGCGGGCGATGGTGAGCGCCTTGAGGAAGACCTCGGGCATGATGACTGCGCTCCCCAGGTTGAGGACGACCCCTCCGTCGTGGAGCCCCGGGAGTGCACCGGCCAGCCGGCGAAAGTCGCGGTGACTGGTGTCGCCGATGGCCGCGCCGCTGGCCGCGGGGTGCTGGTGGATGATCTCGGCGCCTAACGCGGCGTGCACGGTGGCGGTGACGCCGAGGGCGCGCGCGGCATACAGCACCGAGAGCTCGGGATGCGCGAGGTCGGGGGTGGCGTGCAGCAGACGCCCGACCGACTCCCCCATCCCCCATCCCTCGCGCTGCCCCTGCACGAAGGCCTCATTGAGGCTGCGTCCGGTCTCTTCGGCCATGCCGAAGGTCCCGTCGCGGAGGCCGGCGGCGACATCCTCCGACGTGGCGCCGAAGCGGGCCATCTCGTAGTCGTGGATGGCGGCCGATCCGTTCATCCCCAGGTGGGTGATCACCCCACGCCGCATGAGATCGATGAGGACGGGGGCGAGCCCGGTCTTCACGACGTGGCCGCCGAGCATGACGACCACGGCCCGCCGGGTACGTGCGGCGTGGACGATGGCAGAGACGACGCGGCGGAGGTCGCGCGCGACGAGGATGTCGGGGAGGGCGTCGAGAAAGGCAGCGAACGAGCGATCGTCGCCCGGGGCGCGGGAGAACTCGTTCGAGCTGACCTTGTTGGGGCGCCGGGCGACGGGGACGGTGTGCACGCGCGACAGGTCGGCCTCTGGCGGCGCCGCCGGAGCGTGCGCGCCGCCTAACGTGGCTGGTCCGTCGGGTTCGCCGGGGCGGGGAGGGGGGGCGCTCGGTGCGATTGGAGGTACAGGTTGAGGGAGCCGATCTTCGTCCGCGACTTCATCTGCACCATGATGCGACGGGAGTCGTCGGAGAGCCAGATGCGCGCCTGGCCGTTCTCCGAGAAGATCCCCTTGGACTTGATGATCGGCTGGATGACCAGGGTGTGAAACGTCCCTGCCGGGACGGTGATCGTCTCGCGGCCGAGGACACGCACGATGACCGGGTTGCGATCGGGGCGGAAGTAGCGACTGAACTCGTACGTCTTCCCCACTTCGAGGGGGATCGTGCGAATGAAATAGAGGAACGAGCCGTCGTCGAGCGGGTTGCCGACGGATGTTTCTTCGGCTTTGTCATTCTCCTGGAAGACGGCACGATCGGGGAAGATCTCATAGCGCCGCTCGCGGTTCTTGCCGCCCTCGTCGAAATCCTGCACGAAGCGCAGCGAGTTGAGCGACGCGCGATCGATCCAGCTTTCGAGCACGTCGTCGACGCGATAGAACGGGATGCCGCCGCGCACGCGGAACCGCGTGTGCCACGCCGGGCGCCCGCGGAGCGCGACCGTGTCGAGCACTTCCATGCTCCCCTGTCCCACCTTGAGCGCGCCGAACTTCACGTCATAGACCAGTCGCTCGCCCACGCCGAACGGAACCGCCGCGAAGGTCGACGGGGGGGACGGCGGGGGATCGCCGGCGCCGGACGCCTGCGCCGTCGCCGAGCCGGACCGGACGAGGGCGACGACTGCGCCCACCGCCAGGACGCGACGCACGACGGCACCGGGCATCAGCTGGTCGGTGTCGGGGGGGCGACCGGCGGGACGCGATGACGCGCGCTGCGGCCGAAGCGATAGAGGTTCATCACGTCGGCGAGCGGCTTGACGCGCGTGTCGCGCGGACGAAGGTCGTACCGCGGCTCCATCGTCACCGTCTCGGTGCGACGCGCGTGAGGGATGGTGGCCAGGAGGAGATCGACGTTGGCGGCCCACCCTTCACCCGAGATGAACGGCGCGTCGCCGGCGGCGCGCAGGGCGTCGCGCAGCACCGAAACACGGTAGAGGCGCAGGGAGCCGAACGGGTCCTTCACCCCCGGCGTCTTGACCGACCAACGCAGCGCCCATGGTGCAAAGCGGCGCAGCCGGCGAACGGCCTTGGGGCTTTCCGCGGCATCGGCCGATTCGGCGACCACGACGTCGGCGCCGCCTTCGAAGCGCTTCACCAGCTCGGGGATATGCTCCGGCTGGTCGGTGAAGTCGCCCTGGAGCGTGATCACGGCGTCGCGGCGCGCATAGCGCGTGCGCTGCGAGGCGTCGCGGCAGAGCGCGGTGAGCGCGCCAGCGTAGCCCACGCGGCGCTCGCCCCCGAGCACGGTGAGCGGGAGCACCTTGCGGTACGGCTCCAGCGTCTCGGCGGTGGCATCGGTGCTCGCGTCGTTGTACACGAGGATCTCATACTCACGGGAGTACTCCTGGAAGACCTTGCGGATCTTCCACAGGAGGACACCGATGGTCGGGGCCTCGTCGAACGTCGGGATGCAGATGTAGAGCACGTGGGGGCGAGTTGAAGGTCCGCCGAAAGCTAGGCGGATGGTCACGGCGATTGTACACCATCCGTCCGGAGTCGTTCGGTGGTACGGACGGTCGGGGAGGGGGGCGACGGCTGCCGTGACACACCCGTGGCGAGGTTCAGCCGATCATCTACCCAGGACGCGACGATACGTGGCCTCCGTCCCGTCGACCATTCGCTCCACGCTGAAGTCGGCGGCGCGGCGTGGTCCGGCACGCCCCATGGCCCCTCGCAACGCGGGATCGTCGGTGGCGCGCGTCACGGCGGTGGCGAAGGCGGCCACGTCGCCCGGGGGGACAAGGAGGCCGGTCTCATCCTGGGTGATGAGTTCGGGGAGCCCGCCGACGGCGAAGACGATAGGGGGGACGCCGAGGGCCATGGCGTCGATGACGGCGGTCCCGAGCCCTTCGGCGCTCGACGGGTGCCAGAGGAGATCGAGCCCGGCCATGGCCCGGTGCACCTCGTCGACGAATCCCGCGCGGAAGGCCTCGACTCCACCCAGCATCTCGGTCCCGGTCCCCTGACCTCCCAGGAGGACCAGTCGCACGCGCTGGCGCAGCGCGGGGGGGAGTCGCTCGCCGATGCCGGCGAGGAGTCGCACCCCTTTCTCTGCGGTCATGGCGCCCACGACGCCGCACAGGATGGTCTCGGCATCCCACCCCCGTTCGGCGCGCCAGTCGCGCGCGAGGTCGACGTGCGGGGTGGGGACGCCGGAGTACACCACGTCGATGCGGCTGGCGGGGACGCCGCCGAGTTGCAGCGCGTCCTGCACCGCGTGCGAGATGGCGATGAAGCGGGCGACGCGCGCGCCATACTTGAGCCGTCCCTTGGGGACGAAGGCGACGCGTCGGGTGACCACGAGCGGGATGTCGCGCTTGCCGATGAGCGCCCCCATGGCGAGGGCGTGCGCGCGTGCGTCGTGGGCGTGCACGACGTCCGGTCGCCAGGTGCGAATGAGGGCGTGCAGGCGACGCGCCGCGGCGAGGTCCCAGTCGGCGCGCATGCGCACGCCACTGGCCGCGAGGCCGGCGCTACGCAGCCGATGCAGCAGCGGCGCGTCGCTGGCGGCGACGACCAGGGGCTCGTGACCGGCGTCACGTTGGCCGCGCGTTAGCAGCAGCACCTGCCGCTGGCCACCGCGCCACTCTCGCCCACTGTCGACGTGCAGGATGCGAAGGGACATGTCGCCGGAAAGGTGCGTGCGAGGCGGGACGGATGGCAACGCGTCCCCCCTCCGGAGTGGTGTGGCGAAAAGCTGCGCCGATACCTACTCCTATGCGCGGGGTATGACCACGTGACGTCGGAGGGTTGCCGAATGATTCTCGCGAATGTCCGTCAGTGCCTGACGAGGGGGGATGCGCAGCTGGCGATGCGCCTCGTGGCCCGTGGCTCGTCGGCCGAACTCGATCGGCTGGAACACGCGTTGCGCGACGAGGGGATCGACGCGATCCTCGACGATCCGCGTCTGCGCCCGGCGATGCTGGAGCAATCGCAGGCGGCGCACGCCTCATCGCGCCTGTTCGTGTACGTGGTCGTGCGTCACGCCCTGCGGGAGGTGGGCGAGGACGACCGCACGATGGCGGACTTCGTGGCGAGCGTGCTGCTGCAATTCGGGGACAAGGATCGCGCCCGTCGCATCCGCGAGTACGACGACCAGGTGTACGACACGCTGGCCTCGCTCCTGGCCGATGCGGACAGTGCCGACCCGACGCGCGCCTTCCTGGTGCGCGTGCATCTCGGGCACTACGCGCTCTGGCTCGCGGGGGTCTTTCCCGATCATATCGAGCATCGCCGCCACCGTCGCGGCGGGCCCGATCTGGAGTACTTCGACGAGATGGGGCGTCGGGGCTACCAGCTGGCTGCTGAGCACCGCCTCGCGTCGGAGCACGGGGTCACGGCGCTGTTCGAGCACGCCGCGGAGCGTTTCGGGCGCCTGCGCTTTGCCCTGAACCGGGTGAGCGACGGGGTCTTCTTCGCCCGCCATCACACGGCGTCGAAGCTGATGCGGCAGGTGCGCGACGAGGCGCGCTGGGTGTCGTAGGAGAGCGGACGGGAGACGGGAGACGGGAGATAAAACCGACGGAGCGCGGGTACGTAGTGTCTGCCGTCTCGTGTTCGCACGCGGAGCGCGGGTGTCACCGCCCTCGCGCTTCCGCGTGGGCATGCGTGGCGAGTTGCCGTCTGCGGCGCTGGCGGGGTAACGTTCCCGTCTCACTTCCCCCGACTTCCCCCCGACGAGGATTCCGTGTTCGAGGAGATCCGGCAGGCATTCCACGATTTGTTGAACGGCAACGTCGCGCCCGAGGAACGGCGCGGGATGCTCAGCCAGATGCGCGACTCGCTGGTGCAGGCGCGCATGGCGGTGGACGACCTGCAGAAGGGGGTGGAGGTGACGCGGAAGCGTCTCGCCGCGGAGCAGCGCGAGCTCGACACGATCGTCCGTCGCAAGGCGCTGGCCGAGGGGATCAACGACGCGGAGACGGTGGCCGTCGCTGCCAAGTTCGAGGCGCATCATCTCGAGCGGGTGGCGCTGCTCCAGAAGAAGCTCGAGGCCGAAGAGGGTGAACTCGCCCTGGTCGAACGTGAAGTCGAGGAAATGAAGGGACAGTTCAAGGCGGCGAGCGCCGGCGTGGGATCGGGGCTGCGCGCGGGTGGGCCGGGGAGCGCGCCACCGAGCGATGCCGAACTCGGACTGGATGACCGCGGGGCAGGGCTGGCGTCGGAGCTGGGGGCGATGGATCGCGAACGCCGCCGGGCGACGAGCGAAGCGGACGCGGATGCGCGCCTCGCCGAGCTCAAGAAGCGCATGGGGCTCTAGCTGCTGCCACGCCTTCGAGCGCTCCGCCGGGCGACCCTCGCCGCGAGCATCCCCGGGGCCCTGCTGCAGGCACAGGGGCCGGTACGCACGCAGGTTCGCTGTGACGGGCAGACGATCACCGAGGTGGTGATCGTCTCGCAGGCCCCCGGTTTCGGCGGCGTCTTCGCGCGCTCGCCGTTGATGGGACGGCTTGTGACGCGCATGCACGTGACCACGGCGCCGGCGGTGATTCGCAACTTCGTCCTGCTGCGCAAGGGCGAGCGGTGCAGCCCACTGCTTCGCTCGGAGAGCGAGCGTATCCTGCGCGCGATGCCGTTCATCGCCGATGCCAACGTCACGGCCTACCGGGACGGGATGGATGGCGTGCGGGTCGAGGTAGTGACGGTCGACGAACCGTCGCTCATCGGCTCGGTGGGGCTGGAGAACGATGCGCCCTTTCTCACCGGACTCACGGTCGGCACGCAGAACCTGCTGGGGAACGCGGTCTTCGCGTCGGCGAGTTGGCGGGACGGCTTCTTCTATCGTGACCGGTATGCAGGGCGCTACACGAACTACCAGCTCTTCGGGAAGCCGTACCAGTTGCAGCTCGCGGCCGCGCGACGCGAGCTGGGTGGCGACTGGGAGGCCGAGGTGGCCTATCCCTTCCTGACCGACGTGCAGAAGTCGGCGTGGCGGGTGAGCGGGGGCGAGATCGACGAGTACGCGCGCTTCCTGCGTCCGGGGGGACGCCCTCGTCGCTCGAGGTCAAGCGCCGCTTCGCCGATGCGGGGGCGATGCTGCTCGTGGGTAGCTCGGGGTTGCTCGGGCTCCTGGGGGCGCAGCTCTCGTACGAGGCCAACTCGCCGTCGTCCGCGCCGGTGCTCGTCACCGATTCGGGGCTGACGTCCGACACGACGTCGACGCTGATCGGCCGGTATCGGACGTCGCGCAGCGCGCGCGTGAACATGCTGCTGGGGTTGCGGCGCGTGCGATTCGTGCGCGTGACCGGCTTCGACGCGCTCAATGGGCCGCAGGACCTTCGCATCGGCACGCAACTCGGCCTCACGGTGGGGCACAGCCTGCCGGCCTCGCGCGGGATCGCGCGCAACGAGAAGTACGTGAGTGCCAACCTGTACTTCGGCGTTGGGGGGACACGCTCGTACGCGGCGGTGCAGGCGGACGTGGAGGGGCGGCAGTCGCAGGAGACCAAGGGGTGGGACGACGTGCTCACGAGTGGGCGCCTGGCGTGGTACCTCAAGCCGCATCCGCGGCATCTCGTCTCGGCGGACCTCACGTGGGGGGGCGGGTGGAGTGCGCGCATCCCCTATCAGCTCGACCTGGGGGCGCGTCGCGGCGGGCTGCGCGGCTACGACGATGTGGAGCTTGGCGGCGCGCGGCGGGTGATCACGCGGATCGAGGAGCGGTGGCGCATCGGGAACTTCCGGGGGACGGCCGACGCGGGCGTGGGCGTCTTCACCGACTTCGGACGCGTATGGGCCGGCGACGTCCCGTTAGGCCTCAACAGCGGATTCCGACAGTCGGTGGGCCTCTCGTTGATGGCCGCCGTCCCCCCACGTTCGCAGCGCATGTGGCGCCTCGACCTCGCCGTCCCCATCGACCGCCGCGACGGCTCGCGCTGGGGCGTGCGCCTGACGAACGAGGACCGGACGCGTGCCTTCTTCAACTCGCCCGGCGACGTGCGACGCATCCGCGAGCGGGTGCTGCCGCAGAGCATCTTCAACTGGCCGTAAGGGGCGGACTAGGGGAAGACGGGAAGACGGGAAGACGGGAGGACGGGAGGACGGGAGGACGAGAAATGACGAGGGCGGCGAACTGGAAATGGTTCGCCGCCCTCGCTCGTCTCGTCTTCTCGTCTTCTCGTCTTCTCGTCTTCTCGTCTTCTCGTCTTCTAGTCCTTCGTCGTCGCCAGCATCTTGCGAATCGGGATGATGAGGAGTGCCATCACGGCCGAGGCGATGAACAGCGACGTGGCGGTGCGCTGGAAGAGGGCGGGCATCTGCTGCAGCTTCTCGGGATCGACCTCGCCGCCGACGAGGCCGGCGATGAGGTTCCCCATCGCGGTGGCGAGGAACCAGAGCCCCATCATCTGCCCCACGAACTTGCGCGGCGCGAGCTTGGTCATCGAGCTCAGCCCCACGGGGCTCAGCGCCAGCTCCCCAAAGGTCTGGAACAGGTAGCTCACCGTCAGCCACCACATGGAGATCTTCACCGTGCCGTTGCCGTCGATCACGAGGTTCGACGCCTGCACCATGATCAGGAAGCCGACGGCCGTGATGACGAGCGCGAGGGCGAACTTGGCGGTGCTGGAGAGTTCCATGCCGCGCTTGGCCAGCCCGACCCAGAGCGCGCCGAAGACGGGGGCGAGCGTGATGACGAAGAACGAGTTGGCCGACTGCAGCCAGAGCGTCGGCATCTCCCAGCCGAAGACGTTGCGGTCGGTGAAGTCGCGGGCGAACAGGTTGAGTGAGGTCGGCGCCTGTTCGAACGCGGCCCAGAAGACGATCGAGGCGAGGCAGAGGACGAGGATCACCGCCATGCGCTTCTTCTCGTCGCCGGTGAGGCCGGCGAACAGGAACAGGTAGGCGAAGTAGGCCAGCCCCATGGTGGCCATGATGAGGCTCATGCGCTCGGCCACTGCCACCGGGTTGATGTGGATGACCCCGACCATGGCGAGGATGACGATGCCGAACACGGCGGCGAGGGCGGTCAGCGACCAGCGCTTGACGCGTTGCTGTTCCTCGGGTCCCGACGACGGTGACACGCCTAACGGGCCCAGCGTCTTGCCGATGCGCGCGCGGTACGTGATGACGCCGGCGAGCATGCCGACGCCGGCGGCGCCGAAGCCCCAGTGCCAGCCCACGCGCTCGCCGAGGTAACCGGTGATGAGCGGGGCGATGAAGGCGCCGGTGTTGATCCCCATGTAGAAGATCGAGAAGCCGGCATCGCGTCGTGCCCCGCCCTCGGGATACAGGTCGCCGACGAGCGCCGAGATGTTGGGCTTGAGCAGGCCGGTCCCGACCACGATGAGGACGAGGCCGAGGAAGAAGGCGCTCTGCTCGAGCAGGGCGGAGAGCGCGATGCTCAGGTGGCCGAGCGCGATGAAGATGCCGCCGTACCAGATGGAGCGTTGCAGCCCGAGCCACCGATCGGCGACCCATCCGCCGGGGAGCGAGGCGAGGTAGACCGACGCCGCGTAGATCCCGACGATGGCCGAGGCCTGCGCCCGATCGAAGCCGAAACCGCCGCTGGTGAGGGCGGCGGTCATGAAGAGCACGAGCAGCGGGCGAATCCCGTAGTACGAGAAGCGCTCCCACATCTCGGTGGCGAAGAGCGTGGCGAGCCCGCCCGGGTGGCCGAAGAAGCTGCGGTCGCTCGTGAACGGGCGACGTGCGGCGTCGTCGGCGTTAGGCGTGGTGGACCCGGACGCGGTGGCGGTGGCCATGTGCGGAGGAAGTGGAGGGGACGTTCAGGAGTCGAGCCTGGTGCCGATGGCGGCGAGCGGGAGGTAGCGCTCCGCCGGCTTCGTCGCGCCGGCCCCCTGCTGCGCGGTCCAGTCGACGGTCGTCGGGAGCTGCTTGATGCACGCGGCCAGGTGATCCGTCCCCTTGGTCTCGAGCGGGGGGACGAGTCGTGCGCACGCCTCGTCGCGCGAGGGGTGATGGCACCGCGGATGGAAGACGCACCCCGACGGAGGAGACACCGGCGACGGCACGTCCCCCGACAGGACGATGCGCTGGCGCGACCGTGTGGGGTCGGGGACGGGGACGGCGGAGAGCAGCGCCTGCGTGTACGGCATGACCGGCTCGCGATACATGTCGCGCGCCGAGGCCAGCTCCACGATGTGGCCGAGGTACATCACCGCGACGCGCGACGCCATGTGTTCGACCACCGACAGGTCGTGCGCAATGAAGATGTAGGTCAGCCCGCGGTCGCGTTGCAGGTCCTGCAGCAGGTTGATCACCTGCGCCTGCACCGAGACGTCGAGCGCCGACACCGGCTCGTCGCAGACGATGAGCCGCGGTTCGACGGCGAGGGCGCGGGCGATGCCGACGCGCTGGCGTTGCCCGCCGGAGAACTCGTGCGGATAGCGCGCCGCGTACTCCGGGCGGAGCCCGACCTCCTCGAGCAATCGGCGCACGCGCGCGTCGGCCTCGGCCCCCTCGGCCAGGCGGTGTACCGTGATCCCTTCCTTGATGGTCGCGCCGATGGTGAGGCGCGGGTTCAACGAGGAGAAGGGATCCTGGAAGATGATCTGGATGTGGCGCCGCATCGCGCGCAGCGCGCTCCCCTTGAGGGCGAGCAGGTCGGTGCCGTCGAAGCGAATCGTGCCGCTCGTCGGTTCGACCAGCCGGAGGATGGTGCGCCCCAACGTCGTCTTGCCGCACCCCGACTCGCCGACGATGCCTAACGTCTCGCCCGGGAAGACGTCGAAGGAGACGCCGTCGACGGCGCGCACGACGCCGTGCGACCGACCGAACAGCCCGGTGGATTGCGCGAAGTGGGTGCGCAGGTCGCGCACCTCCAGGAGCGGCCGCGTGCCGGCCCCGGTCGTTGCAGCGGCGTTCACCGCGGGGGCGTTCACAGGGGCCTCGCGGCGCGGACGCGCGTGGGCTCGGGCGCGCGATCCCCTTCCGCCAGGTGGCAGCGCGCCTGGTGTCCGGCAGAGACCGCGATCATCGCCGGGGCGTCCACCTCGCAGCGGTTCCAGGCGTGCGAGCAGCGATCGCGAAAGCGGCAGCCGCTCGGCCACGCGGTCGGCGGCGGCACGCTTCCCGGGATCGTCGTCAGCCGCTCGCGGTTCATGCCCACGCGGGGCATGGCCTGCATGAGCCCGCGCGTGTACGGGTGCGCGGGCTCGGCGAAGAGCGTGCGCACCGGCGCCTCCTCCACGACCTGCCCGCCGTACATCACCACGACACGCTGCGCCGATTCGGCGACGACGCCGAGGTCGTGCGTGATGAGGAGGATGGCGGTCCCGAAGTCCTGTTGCACCTTGGCCAGGAGTTCGAGGATCTGCGCCTGGATGGTGACGTCCAGCGCCGTCGTGGGTTCGTCGGCGATGAGGAGTGCCGGGTTCATGACCAGCGCCATCGCGATGAGGACGCGCTGTCGCATCCCCCCAGACAGTTGGTGCGGGTAGTTGCTCGCCCGCTCGCGCGGCGACGGAATGCCAACGAGCGAGAGCATCTCGACCGCGCGCTCCCATGCGACCTTGCGGGAAGCGCCCTGGTGCACGCGGGCCACCTCGGCGATCTGGTCACCGACGGTGAAGACCGGATTGAGCGCGGTCATCGGCTCCTGGAAGACCATGGCGATGCGGTTGCCCCGCACCTTGCGCATCTCCTCGGTGCCCAGCGTCATGAGGTCGCGCCCCTCGAACCAGAGGTGACTGCCGTCCTCGATGCGTCCGGGGGCCTCGATCAGGCGCAGGAGCGACAACGCGGTGACCGACTTGCCACACCCCGACTCGCCGACGACGCCGACCGTTTCTCCCTTGGCGATCGAGAACGACACCCCGTCCACCGCCCGCGCGATGCCGGCGGGCGTGTGGAAGTAGGTGCGCAAGTTCTCGATGCGGAGGAGCGGAGCGAGGGGCGCGGTCATGGCGCGGGAAGCTGGCGCGGGTTGAGCGCCACGCGCAAGCGGTCGGCGAGGGTATTCACGGCGAGTGCGGTGCCGACGAGGGCGAGGCCGGGGAAGAAGGCGAGCCACCAGTTGGTGTCGATGGTCTCCCGTCCGTCGCGAATGATGCTCCCCCACGTCGGGGTGGGGCGGGGGATGCCATAGCCCAGGTACGACAGCCCGGCCTCGAGCACGATGACCTGCCCGATGGCGATGGTCGTGGCCACGAGCACCGGCCCGGCCGCGTGCGGCAGGACGTGCCTAACGAACACGCGCAGCGGGCCGGTGCCGAGCGCCCGCGCGGCGATGACGAAGTCGCGGTCGCGCAGCGCCGCCGCCTCGGCGCGTGCCAGTCGGGCCACGACAAACCACCCCGTGGCACCGAGGATGAGGACGAGCGTATCGGCTTCGACCGAGCGCCAGAGCGAGAGGATGGTGAGGAGGAGGAGGATGCGCGGGATTGCCAGGAGGGCATCGACAACGCGCATCATCGCGCCCTCGACCCGCCCGCCGAGAAAGCCGGCGGCGCCGCCGTACAGAAGCCCAAATCCCGAGGAAAGGGCAGCGGCGAGCGCGGCCACGCCGAGCGAGACGCGCGCGCCATGGAGCATGCGGCTGAAGACATCGCGACTCGACTCGTCGGTGCCGAACCAGTGCAGGGGAGACGGTGGCGCGAACTTGAGGGCGACCGGGTCGAGCGGCTTCAGGGGGTCGTGCGGCGACAGCCATGGGGCGGCGATCGCGGCCAGCGCGAGCAGCACGAGGAAGAGCAGCGCGATGCGCGCCCTTCCGTCGCGGAACATCAGCTGCAATACACGCCCGGCTGGCGTCGACGAAAGGGCCCGCGCGCTGTCGGGCGTCGAGGGAATCGCGAGCGAGGCGACGACGGGAGTGTCAGCCACGGCGCAGGCGTGGATCGACGACGGCCGAAAGCAGGTCGGCGAACAGGCTCCCAAGCACGACGAGGAGGCTCCCGACCATCGTGGTCCCGAGTACCACGGGATAGTCACGTGCGGCGATGGCATCCAGTGCCACGCGCCCCATTCCCGGCCACCCGAAGATGTTCTCGATGATGACCGCACCGCCGACCAGGGCGGGGAGGGCGAGTCCGAGCAGCGTGATGGTAGGCAGGAGGGCGTTTCGCAGCGCGTGGCGCATCACGACGGTGCGCTCTCGCACGCCCTTGGCGCGCGCCGATCGGACGAAGTCCTCGGGGAGGATGTCGACGAGCGCCTGGCGCTGGTGTCGGGCGACCACGGCGCCGATGATCAGCGCGAGCGTCGTGGCCGGGAGCACCAGGTGCCAGGCCACGTCGCGCAACTTGCCCATTGGCGACATGTACTCGTGCATGGTCTGGTCGAACATCCCCGACACAGGGAACCAGCGCAGGCGCATGGCGAAGACGAGCATCAGCGCCAGGGCGAGCCAGAAGTCGGGAAGCGCCGAGAGGGCGACGCTGATGCGGCCGGCGACCCGATCGAGGCGCGTGCCGGCGCGCGCCGCCTGCGCCGCACCGGTCACCACGCCTAACGCGAAGCCGGCCGCGAGCGCCGCCGACATCAGCACGAGCGTGCGAGGGAGCGCCTGCGCGAGGATCGCTCGCACCGGCTGATGTTGCGAGAGCGAATTCCCCAGGTCGCCGCGCACGAGCTGGGTGAGGAAGCGCGCGTACTGGGTGGTGAGCGGAGCATCGAGCCCGTACTGACGACGGAGGGTGGCACTCATCTCCGGGGTGAAGCGGGCGTCCTCGAGCTGCGCCGCAAAGGGCTCCCCCGGGGCGGCGTGGATGAGTGCAAACGTCACCGTCGCGACCGTGAAGAGGATCGCGAGTCCCTGCAGCAGGCGGCGGAAGAGGAAGGGGATCATGCGCCCCCAAGTGTACGGCGGCGATGCCTGACGAGCGAGCCGGGGCCGACGATCACCGTCGCCACGTCCACGCGTGGTCGGAAAAGCGTGCGCGCGCCAGCTGCAGCACGTCACCCTCGCAGGCGCCGGCGTCCAGGACGCTTGCCGTGGGGTCCCATGCGTCGCGCACGGCGGCGAACAACTCGTCGGCGAGGTCGCGCGGGGAGGGCGCACGTCCCAACGACTCAAACAAGGTCGCGGCCGGCATCGTCGTCCCCACCGGGACGGCCGAGAGCTCCGCGACGAGGGCCTGATCGTCCTCGACGAGCACGGAGCCGTGCTGCAGCATCGCCCCCTGCTCACGGTACTGGGCACTCCCCACGAGCTTGCGTCCGTCGACCATCAGTTCGCCGGAGGCGGGGAGCTCGAAGCAGGGCGCGCTCGCGGGGGGTGGCAACCGCTCGGCGCGCTCGGCCACCTGCGCCGCCACGCCCAGTGCGTGCAGGGCGGTCAGCAGGAGCCCGTTGATCGCGTGATACGATTGAGCCAGCGATTCGTGCGCCGGGGCAGGGGCGGTGACCGAGTAGGTGATCTCGCGGTGATGCAGGAGCGCGCGCCCGCCGGTGGCTCGACGCACGACGTGGACCCCTCGGGCGGCCGCGCGCTCGGCGGTGTAGACGCCGAGCGCGCGTTGGTTGCGCCCGAGCGAGAGCGTGGGGGCGCTCCACGAGTAGACGCGCACCACACCTTCCCCGGTGGCGCGTGCGCGCGCCATGAGCGCCTCGTCGAGCGCCATGTTCTCCACGCCGTCGAGCGGTGCCGTGAGGAGGAGGCGCCAGCGCCTGTCCACGAAGGAGGTCCCGTGCATGGCGACGAATCTAGCGCTGGCTCGGGTGGTCCGACCGGGGGGGGCGCTCGCGGGTGATGCATCCCGCACCCCGGTCCTATTCGCGGGCACTCCCCCCGGCGACTAGTTTTCCCCCCGCGCCTGCCCGTCGATCGCCACGGCGCCACGCCAACGATCGCCCTCGCGGTCGAGCCACGCGGCACGATGCATCGCGGGCCCCTGATCTCGCCCTTGGGGTGTCCATGACCACGACCAGCAAGCCGACGTTCGCGTTCGACGCGGACTCCTTCATTCGCCGGCATATCGGACCGTCGGCCCACGATATCGATGCCATGCTCGATGCGCTGGGCTACGAATCGCTCGACGCGTTCATCGATGCCACCGTCCCCGAACAGATCCGGCTGCGCCGGACGCTGAGCATCGGGCCGGGACGCACCGAGCACGATGTGCTCGCCGAACTGCGCGGGATGGCCGAGCAGAATCGCGTCTACCGTTCGTACCTCGGGCTCGGCTACCACGATACGCTCGTTCCCCCGGTCATCCAGCGCAACATCCTCGAGAACCCCGGCTGGTACACTGCGTACACGCCGTACCAGGCCGAGATTGCGCAGGGACGCCTCGAGGCGCTGCTGAACTACCAGACGATGGTGATCGACCTCACCGGTCTCCCCATCGCCAACGCCTCGCTGCTGGATGAAGGGACGGCGGCCGCGGAGGCGGTCGCGCTGGCCCACGCCACGAAGGCCGCGGCGGAGAAGACGACGGTCTTCGTCGACAACGGGTGCCTGCCGCAGACGCTCGACATCGTCCGCACGCGCGCCAAGGTGCGCGGCTGGCAGGTCGTGACCGGCGACGCCAGCACGGCATCGTTTGGGAGGGAAGTCTTCGCCGTCCTCCTGCAGTATCCCACGAGCAGCGGTGCCATCGTCGACTACCGCGACGTGGCCGACCGTGCGCACGCCGCCGACGCCCTGGTCATCGCCGCCGCCGACCTGCTGGCGCTGACGCTGCTCGTGCCGCCCGGCGAGTGGGGGGCCGACGTCTGCGTGGGCAACTCGCAGCGCTTTGGCGTGCCGATGGGCTTCGGTGGCCCGCACGCCGCTTTCTTCAGCACACGCGACGAGTTCAAGCGCAACATGCCGGGGCGCATCATTGGCGTGTCGCGCGATGCGCAGGGGAAGCCGGCGCTTCGCATGGCGCTCGGCACGCGCGAGCAGCACATCCGGCGTGAGAAGGCGACGAGCAACATCTGCACTGCGCAGGTGCTCCTGGCGGTGATCGCCGGGATGTACGCGGTGTGGCACGGTCCCGAGGGACTCCGTCACATCGCGAGGCGCATCCATCGCCACGCCGCCCTCCTCGCCCTCGGTGCCGAGCGCCTGGGGCACTCGGTCGCGCACGAGACCTTTTTCGATACGATCACGGTGCAGCTGGCGGGGATCTCCGCCGAGGCTATCGTGGGCGCTGCCGCCGAGCGCGGGATCAACCTGCGCGCGGCCGGCGAGACGTCGGTCACGATCGCGCTCGACGAGACCGTCGGCGCGGGCGACGTGCAGGAGCTGCTCGCCGTCCTCGCCAACGGCGCGGTCCCGCCCACGGTCGATGCACTCGACCGCGACGTGGACGCGCGTTTCGACGAACGCTTCAAGCGCACGTCGCCCTTCCTCACGCATCCCGTCTTCTCGCGCTATCACGCCGAGCACGAAATGCTGCGCTACATCCGCAAGCTCGAGGGGCGCGACCTGTCGCTCTGCCACTCGATGATCGCGCTCGGGTCGTGCACCATGAAGCTCAATGCCACCGCCGAGATGTTCCCGGTCACGTGGACCGAGTTCGGGCGCCTGCATCCGTTCGCTCCGGCCAACCAGCGGCGCGGCTACGACGCGCTCTTCTCGACGCTCGAGGCCGACCTGGCCGAGATCACCGGCTTCCACGCGGTGTCGCTGCAACCGAACGCGGGATCGGCAGGGGGAGTACGCCGGGCTGCTCACGATTCGCTCCTACCACGAGTCGCGCGGGGAAGGGCACCGCGACGTCTGCCTCATCCCGCAGTCGGCGCACGGGACCAACCCGGCCAGCGCTGCGATGGCCGGCATGCGCGTCGTGGTGGTCAAGAGCACCCCGAACGGTGATATCGACCTCGACGACCTGCGCGCCAAGGCCCAGGAGCACTCGGCCAAGTTGGCCGCGCTGATGGTGACGTATCCGTCGACGCACGGCGTCTTCGAGACCGGGATCAGGACCGTCTGCGAGATCGTGCACGCGCACGGCGGGCAGGTCTACATGGACGGCGCCAACATGAACGCCATGGTTGGCGTGGCGCGCCCCGGCGACATCGGTGCCGACGTCTGCCACCTCAACCTGCACAAGACCTTCTGCATCCCGCACGGCGGCGGTGGTCCGGGGATGGGGCCGATCGGTGTGGCCAGTCACCTTGCACCGCACCTCCCCGGGCACCCGATCGTCGCCCAGGATGGCCGCGCCACGTTGGGCGCCGTCTCGGCAGCTCCCTGGGGTTCGGCGTCGATCCTCCCCATCTCGTGGGTCTACATCAAGATGATGGGGGGCGAAGGGCTCGCCTTGGCGACCAAGATCGCCATTCTCAACGCCAACTACATGGCGCACCGCCTCGAGGCGCACTACCCCGTGCTGTACAAGGGGGAGAACGGGCGCGTCGCGCACGAGTGCATCATCGACACGCGCGTGGTGAAGGGGACGAGCGGCGTCGAGGTGGAGGACATCGCCAAGCGGTTGATGGACTACGGCTACCACGCGCCGACGATGTCGTTCCCGGTGGCCGGGACGATGATGATCGAGCCGACCGAGTCGGAGTCGAAGGCGGAGCTGGATCGCTTCTGCGATGCGATGATCGCCATTCGCGAGGAGATCACCGAGATCGAGCAGGGGATCCTCGATCGCGCCGACAATCCGCTGAAGCACGCGCCGCACACCATGGACGTCGTGATCAGCGACACGTGGAGCCGGGGCTACTCGCGCGAGAAGGCGGCCTTCCCCGCCGACTGGACCCGCGAGCGCAAGTTCTGGCCCGCGGTGAGCCGCGTGGACAACGCGTACGGCGATCGCAATATCGTCTGCTCGTGCCCGCCCATCGAAGACTATGTCTAGAAGACGGGTGCAGTCGATGTACCGTTAGGGTTGTTCGCGAATGTGGCAGCAAAGGAGAGGGCGGCGAGGCCAAGACTGGCCCGCCGCCCTCACTCGTCTTCCCGACTTCCCGTCTTCCGCGTTACTCGCCGATGTGCTTGGCGTAGGCTTCCGCCGAGAGGAGGCCGGACGTCTGCGACGGATCCGACAGCTTGATCTTGATCATCCACCCGTCGCCATACGGGTCGCGATTGATCGCGGCCGGGTCGCTGTCGAGGGCACCGTTCACCTCGACGATCTCGCCGGAGACCGGGGAGAACAGTTCGGATACGGCCTTGACCGCCTCGATGGTGCCGAAGGTGTCGTGTGCGCCGTATGACGCACCCGTCTTGGGGAGCTCGACGAACACGATGTCGCCCAGCTGGTCCTGCGCGTAGTGGGTGATGCCGACGGCAAAGACGTCCGCTTGGGCGGTCGCCTTGAGGTATTCGTGATCGGCGGTGTACAGGAGGTCGGTCGGGATGTTCGACACGTTCGCCACTCTGGGGAGGAAGGTCCGCGCGAAGTCTACCGGCGCGCGAAAGTCCTTGTCAAGAAATCAGGCGGTCGATCGTGCGCGCTCGACCAGGCGCTCCCAGAGCGCATCCACCTGCTCCAGGAGTGACTCGCGCGATCCGTCGTTCTCGATCACGTAGTCGGCGCGCGCGCGCTTCTCGGCGTCCGGCAGCTGTGCATCGATCATGCGCTGGGCCTCCTCCGGGGAGAGCGATCGGCGTTCGACCAACCGCGCCCGGCGAATCGGTTCGGAGGCTGCGACGAGGATGACCGCATCGAAGTCGCCGGCGCGATCGCGTGCCGACTCGAAATACAGCGGGATGTCGCATACCACGATCTCGGCACCCGCCGCGCGGGCCGCCGCGGCGCGGTGCTGGCGAAGCGCCTCCACGCGGGGGTGGACGATCGCATTCAACGTCTGGCGTGCCTCGGCATCGGCGAAGACGATCCGACGCATGGCGGCGCGGTCGAGGGAGCCGTCGGCGGAGAGCACCTCGGTCCCCCAGCGCGCGACGATTTCGGCCAATCCGGGCGTTCCCGGGGCCACGACCTCGCGCGCCAGGACGTCCGCGTCGACGAGCGCAGCCCCCCGGGCGACCAGTCGTTCGGCGACGGTCGACTTTCCGCTGGCGATGTTCCCGGTGAGGACGACGAGCATGACGGACGAGCGGGAGGGAGCAGGAGGGGCGCCACGGCTGTCGCGCGACGGGCCCCGTGGGCATGTTCACTCACCTCCACCCTTCGCGCAACCTCATGACTGAGCTCGTTCCGCGGGCGACCGTGCACGAATCCCCGTCTCCCCATCCCGGCGACGACGAGCGCGCCCCGGCGCCCACGGGGTACGCGACGCTGGTGCGGCGTCAGCTCGCGTTGTTAGGCGAGGATCCCACGCGCGAAGGGCTCCTGCGCACCCCCGAACGCGTGGCAAAGGCGATGGCCTTCCTGACGCGCGGCTATTCGCAGCGCGTGGAGGATGTCGTCGGCGAGGGGGTCTTCGAGGAACCGCACGAGAACATGGTGATGGTGCGCGACATCGAGCTGTACTCGATGTGTGAGCATCACATGTTGCCGTTCTTCGGGAAGGCGCACATCGCCTACATCCCGAACGGGCGGATCGTGGGGTTGAGCAAGCTCCCGCGCATCGTCGACATGTTCGCCCGTCGGCTGCAGGTGCAGGAGCGGCTCACGGGCGAGATCGCCGAGGCGATCGAGCACGTGCTGGCGCCGCACGGCGTGGGGGTGGTGATCGAGGCGTACCACCTCTGCATGATGATGCGCGGCGTGGAGAAGCAGAACTCGAAGACGATCACGTCGGCGCTGCTCGGTTGCTTCCGCGACGACGCGCGCACGCGCGAGGAGTTCCTGCGGCTCGCCTTCGCCCCCGATCACTAGGGGGCGCGACGAGTCGTCGCGCTGCGCGCGACGTCAGTCGGCGGCGGTCGTCAGCTGGCCCGAGGCGAGCGCGACGGCGGAACCGTCGATCGCACCGGTGAGGTCGTCGCTCGCCCCCTCGCTGCCGTCACCGCCGTCGTCATCGTCGTGGCTGGTGTCGCGCAGCATGGCGTGCATGGCGAAGTCGGCACCGCCGCGGGCCCGGATTTCCGATGGCGTGGCGTGCAGGTAGCGCTGACAGGTGTTGCGAAAGGCGCTGCCGGATGGGAAGTGCAGGGTGAGCGCGATGCGATCGGCGCTTCGGTGCGGGTCCTCGAGCATGTGTGCGGCCACGACGAGCCGCCCCCAGGTGAGCAGGCGCTGCGGTGAGGGGAGGGCGGCCTGCTCCAGGTGCTTGGCCAGGACTCGGCGCGAGAGCGAGAGCGTCTCGGCGAGCGACTCAGTCGTGAGCCGTTCGTGGGCCCGCGTGACGCAGAGCATGACGGCGTCGCGCACCGTGGGGCGCGTCTCTGCGAGGGCGGTACGCAGGCGGGTGGCGACGCTGCGCGCCTCGGCCTGTTCCACGATGGCGGCCAGCGACGACGGCTCGTCGTCGCGATCGGCGACGACCAGGGCGTCCACCCCCGCGCGACCGACGTCGAACAGGTCGTGGGCCCGCTCGGGCGTCACGGCGACGTAGGCGATCGTCGTCACACGAGGGAAGTTGCGCTTGAGTTGACGCAGCGGCTCCAGCGACATCTCGCCCGAGGCGAACAGGTCGAGGACGACGAGGTGGACCGGCTGCTTCTCGCACAGGAACGTGACCGCTCCCCAGTCGGCACAGGGTTCCACCGTGTGCCGGCCGCGGAGCGCGGTTCGGAGTCGCAACAGGCGCGCCGGGTTGGATACCAGCGCGGGGACCACACTCATGCCCTCGCCTCTTCCCGGGGGGGTCGTCTGACAGCCATGCGTCAAGACGCCCGAGGGGGGCCGACCGTCACGCGGGCGGAATGCAGTGCAACATCGTGACGCTCAGGGCCCACCGCGTGACGGGGGTTCGGGCTGGCACCCGTAACTTCGACCCAGTCTTCCTCGTCCATGACCAGACGCAAGGTCTTGCACGATCACGACTTGTGCGAACGGTCACACACGATGCTCGGTACGACGCAGCTCTCGGGAGGGTGCATGACTGGACGACAACGACACGGACCTAACGACGCACGACGACGCAGCCGGCGCGGCTTCACGCTGCTCGAGCTGGTCGTGGTGCTGATCATGGTGAGCATCATCGCGGGGATGGCCGTCCCGCGGTTGAACTATGAGAAGTATCGGGCCGATGCCGCCATGCGGACAGTGCGGACGATCCTGCAGGGCGCGGAGCGCAACGCCATCATGCGGCAGACCAACGTCGTGGTGGCCTTCGACGTGGCCAACTCGGAGTTGCACATCGTCGAGGATGCCAACAACAACTGCGTTTACGACTCGGGTGAGCGGAAGACGCTGCGTCCCCTCGAGGAGGGCGCGATTCTCGCGCCGACGTCGTCGGGGTACAGCGGCTCGTCCGTGGCGGCGGTGAGCGGCAGCAACCTCTGCTCGATCCTCGGGTTCCCCGCGATCCAGTTCCTGCGAGACGGGGCGGCGAGCAGCGATCTCGAGGTGTACATGACGTCGAGTCGCGGGACCACGACCGACTTCCGGCTCGTGAAGGTGGCGATGGCGACGGGTCGTGCCGACGCGTTCCGCTATACGGGCTCCCTCTGGACCAGGATGAACTGATGCGCACTCGTCGATGTGGAGCCAGCCAGCACGTGGTGCGCGGCGCCCTGCGGCGCGCGACGCGCCGCGGCATTTCGCTGTTGGAGGTGATGGTCGCCCTCACGATCCTGGGGACGAGCCTCATTGGGATGGCCGAGTACGGGCGCCGGTTCGCGCGCACGAACGCCAACTCGGCGATGCTGAACAACGCCCTCGACCTGGCGTCGGCGCGTGTCGAACGCGTGAAGGCCGAGCGCAACTACACGTCGATGGACACGCTGGCCAGGACCGAGACGGTCATCTCGGGATATCCCAACTACACCCGCGTCACCGCCATCGCGCAGACGCTGTCTGCGCAGTACGCCTACAAGACGGTCACCGTCACCGTGACGCATCCTGCGATGTCGAACCCGGTGAAGAAGACCACCGCCATCGCGCGATTCTAGGAGACCTATGCGACTGACCTCCCGTCCCGCCCGGTCCCCCGATCGTCGAGGATACTCGCTCGGCGAACTGCTGCTGTCGTTGACCATCACGATCGGCATCTTCGCTGCGGCGGTCCCGTTCTTCACGATGCAGATGCGGCAGCTGCAGCAGGACGTTGGGCGAAGCGATGCCCAGCAGACGGCGCGCTACGCGCAGAACATGGTCGACCGCGAGCTTCGCAACATCGGCATCGGCGTGCAGCCGATGGACAATGCGCTGGGGATCCCGCGCAACCAGCCCAAGATCGTGCAGGCCCATCCCTACGCGGTCACGTTCAACACGGACCTCATCGCCAACGACACCTCCGACGTGGAGGCCGTGTACTACGATCCCAACGTCGCGAACAACCTCACGATCGCGATGAACAGCGGATCGCCGATCTCGCTGCCGTGGGCCAGCAAGGCGTATCCCGACTTCACCTATCGCAAGAACGACGGCTCGATTTCGCTGGCGGAGACGGTGAGCTACTGGGTGTCGTCCGATTCGTCGGCGCCGAGCGCCTCGAGCCTGTACGTGCTGTGGCGTCGCGTGAACGACGGTCCCATCACGGTGGTGGCCACCGGGATCAAGATCACGGGATCGCAGCCGTTCTTCAAATACAGCCGGGTGCTCGCCTCGGGAAAGATCGACTCGGTGGCCACCTCGGCGCTGCCGATCTACTGGGACCAGGTGGGGAGCATCGCCGACTCCATCCGCACCGTGACGTTGACGGTGAACGGCGTCTTCAACGGCTACACCTTGCAGAACAAGGCGAAGGCGTTCGTGCGAACGGTGAGTTCGCAGACCTCGCTCGCCAACATCGGGCTCTCGCAGCGCAGTTCGTGCGGCGACCTCCCGCTGAATCCGGGCTCGCCGACGGTGGCGCTCGTCAACGTCGGTGGCGTGGATCGCGTGCAGATGACCTGGTCCGCGTCGTCCGACGAGGCATCCGGCGAGAAGGACGTGGAGCGATACGTCGTCTATCGGCGCGTCGTGGGCAATCCATGGACCGAGCCGATTGACCAGGTGGGCGGGTCCAAGTCGGCGACCTACATGTGGGAAGACTTCGACATCCAGACGGGCATCAGCTTCGAGTACGGGGTGGCGGCGCAGGACTGTTCGCCGGCCAACTCGTCGATGCGCGTCAGTTCGGCTATCACGCACTAGGGAGGACCCTCGATGCTGCAGCGAATGAGAACGTTCCGCCAGCGCCTGCGGGCCCGCCGTGGGTCGGCGCTGATGCTGACCATGGTCTTTACCTTCGCGTTAGGTGGCCTGGCCATCTCGGCGGTCTACATGGCCGGGAGCACCTCGATCCTGTCGAAGCTCTACGATCGTGAGCGCGACTACCGCTACGCGGCCGAGTGGGCGCTGGCGGTGGGGAAGAGCCGCATCATGACCGATACGACGTTCGTCCTCCCGGACTCGTTGTACGTGCAGATCCTCAATGGGTCCAACGTCAACGATGCCGCCGGACAGCCGGTCCCCAAGGTCAAGGTCGACCTGTATGCCGGCGTCGGCGGAAGCTCGACCGGGCAGTACGGGCGCTTCGTGGAGCTCGTGGCGGTTGCCTACGACAACGGGGGGGCGCGGCACGTGCGTCGCCTCGAGTTGCAGGCGGAAAACTTCGCGCGATTCGCGATGTTCACCGATCGCTGGTCGCCCGGCTGCTACACCACGGGCGAAATCGTCCGCGGGCGCGCGCACTCGAACGCCGACTGGCAGTCGTGTGCGTCGGCGCCGGGCCCATCTACACCGACACGGTGAGTGCGGTGACGACGGTGTCGGGGACGGCGCAGTATCCAACCGCCGGGCATCGCTATCCGAGTGCGCCGCGCATTCCGTTCCCTTCCGTGGCCAAGCTGTCCTGGATGCCAGGGTACGCGGCGTCGGCCAACCTGTCGTATACGCCGCCGGCGCGCGTCGGCTCCACGGGGCTTACGCGCATGGAGTTCGTGGCCGTCGACCTCGATGGCGATGGCTTCCTGACCGGGGCGGCGGAGGGCTATTTCCGCATCTTCGAGTCACGCAGCGGTGCGACGTCGAATCCGTGGACGGCGGGCGGGAGTTCGGCCTCGCCGTACGTGACGGGCGGGACCGACTCGCTCTTCGTGCGAGCGGGGACGACCAACGGGACGCGCTTCGACAACATCCTGAGCGGTGGCGCGTCGACCAACAAGAGCGTCGTGCAGAACCAGTGCGGCGTCTTCTACATGATGGGGACGCCCGCGCGTCCGCAGTTCATGCCGCTCGCCGCGCACGACACGCTCAACACGCGCTATCGCTGGTTCATCGATACGCTCTCCGTGGCCACGCTCGGACGGCCCGGGACGCGCGCGGCGGCCATCACCTACCTGCGCAACTACCAGACGTCGAACGCTTCCTATGCAGCGAACGCCGCGAACTTGCTGCGGGCGGGGAATGCGTACACCACGGGGACGGCGCGCTGCTTCCCGGCGGGTGATCCGTACCTGATGCCCGTGGAGCGTCCGGGGCTGCTGAATGCATTCCCGGCTGCGGCCGGGCAGTCGATCGACACGCTCCCCGACCTGTCGAAGCGCGGGGGCGAGGACACAACCTTCACGGCGGTCACCAAGACCGGCGCCTGGCGGTCGTGGTCGGGCTTCGGGGGGTCGTTCTTCACTGGGGCGACACGTCGTCAGGCGGTGGAAGAGCCGTTCCTCTGGCCGGTTCACCGCACCCAGAACCTCAACTCGAAGGGTGTCATCTACGTCAACGGTGACATCATGTTGAGCGGGGTGTTCCGGGGGCGAGCCACGTTGTATGTGTCGGGCGACATCGACATGATCGATGACCTCACGTACGTGACCAATCCGGCGTCGTTGCCCATCTGCCAGAACCTCCTGGGGATCATCACCGGCGGCAATATCTGGATTGCCGACAACACCCTCAACCGCCCGCGCTTCGTCAACGGGACCGCGGCGGCCAACGCGAGGTTCTTCGACGACAACCAGGACTACTTCCTCCATGCGGTGACGCTGGTGGGCGTCAGCAACACCAACGCGACGTTCGGGGTCGAGCTGTTGAGCTCGGGGCCGAATGCGGGGCGTCTCTGCTCGCCCGTGCCGCCCAACAGCGCGCAGACCTCCGGCGGCTGCATCAACCAGGCGGGTGGCGTGATCCAGCGCGTCATCTCGGCGACCTTCGCGGGCGGCTACACCGGGTTCGCGGAAAACCGCGTGAAGGATGCCTGTCTCGACGTGGACTCGCCGCCGTACTTCCCGCTCACCGGGCGGTACCTCGACAACGAGTTCTACGAGATCGATCCGGCGCAGTTCAACCAGATCGGAGTGGCGCAGTTCTATCGGCGACTGCAGTCCGGGGTGTAACCGCGGTCGCGAGACCCTGCACAGAACGACAAACGGCGCCTAACGGCGCCGTTTGTTTTTCTGTTCGCGCCCTTGGGTGGTCGGGCGCGCCAATCAGCCGTCCGCCCTAGATCCCGAGCGCCCGCTGTGCCTCATCGCGCTTGCGCACGACATGGCATGCGCGACACCGCGCCTCGTACGAGTCGGCAGCGCCCACCATGATGACCGGTGAATCCCACGAGGCCGGTTCGCCATGGATGAGGCGTTGGTTGCGGCACGCGGGAGCTCCGCACAGCACGCAGATCGCGTGCAGCTTGTCGACCACCTCGGCGATCGCGAGCAGGCGGGGCATCGGGCCGAAGGGCTCGCCCCGGAAATCGGTGTCGATCCCGGCGAGGATCACGCGCCGCCCGCGATTGGCGAGCGACGTGGCGACGTCGCAGATCGCCTCATCGAGGAATTGCGCCTCGTCGATGGCGATGACGTGGGCCATCGGGTCGATGCGCGCCGCCACCTGCGCGGCGGAGTCGACCGGGATGGCTTCCACCGAGCGTCCATCGTGGCTCGACACGGCGAAGAGCCCCGCGTAGCGGTCGTCCAGGTGCGACTTGAACACCTGGACCCGCTTGCGAGCGATCATCGCGCGCCGCACGCGGCGCATGAGTTCCTCTGACTTGCCGCTGAACATCACGCCGGCGATCACCTCAATCCAGCCGCCCGTCAGCTGCAGCGTCGACATCAACCCTCCGTGCGCCGTCCGCGGGCATGGCGCAGCCGGTCCCCGCGTTCACCCCATTCACGCGACTCGTTGATCGCGCGCGGACCACTCCCGGTTTCCTCGCGATCGCGCCGCGGCGGGCCGCCGCGGAAGCCGCCGCCACCGCTCCGTTCGCCGCCGCGAAAGCCGCCGCTGCGCTCTCCACCGCGGAAGCCGCCGCCACTGCGCTCGCCACCGCGAAAGCCGCCACCGCTGCGCTCACCGCCGCGGAACCCTCCGCCGCTGCGCTCACCGCCACGGAAGCCGCCGCCACTGCGTTCGCCGCCACGTTCACCACCGCGCTCGGTCCCTCGTGCGCCGCGGTCTCCACCGCGGTCACGATCGCCGCCGCGGAAGCCACCGCCACTGCGCTCGCCGCCACGGTCACCGCCACGCGGCGGGCCGCGGAAGCCACCACGATCGCCACCACGCGGCGGACCACGGAAGCCACCACGATCGCCGCGGTCACTCCGCTCCGCCCCGCGGAAGCCGCCGCGCGACTCGCGCTCGCCGCCGTCGCGTTCGGTCGGTCCACGATCTTCGCGCGCCATGACCTTGCGCCCGCGAATCGACGTGCCGTTGAGCGAGGCGATCACCTTCTCCCCCACTTCGGAGGCGACTTCGACAATCGTGAAGGTGTCGCGCAGTTCGATGTTGCCGATCTTGTCGGCCTCGACGCCGGCCTCACCGGTGATCGCTCCGACGAAATCGCCCTTCCTCCCGCCGTCGCGCTCGCCGACGTTGATGAAGACACGCGTGTACGTCGTGCCAACCGGCGCGACGCGTTCGGTGGGGGCGGTCACGGCCGGCGCTTCGGCCGCCTTGGCCGTGCGCTTGGGCTTCGCCTTCTCACGCTCGAGCTCGAGCATCCGGAGCGCCGCCGCCGCAACCTCCACGGCATCGAACTCCGCCAGCAGCGGCTCGATCGTGAGCACTTCGCGATGCAGGGGACGCGCGCGGATCATGGCGCGCACTTCCTCGCGCAACGCTTCCTCCGCGGCACGCGCGGTCATGGGAACCGACGACAGCGCGAGCGGGGTGGCACGTCCGCCGGCCAGGCGCAAGAACGCCGCGAGCTCGTCAGGAGCGACGAGGACGACGGTCGCCTTGGGCGTCGACTGGGCGAGCGCTTGCAGCTGGTCGGCCGAGGCGAGGGCCCCGAAGCAGATCACCAGCGGTTCGTGCGCATCGATGGCGCCGCTGCGTACGCGCACGAGCGCGTCGTCGCCGGCATGGCCGATCGTGGCCAGCGCTCGCGTGGCGGCCGGAACGAAGGCCTCGTCGGCCAGCACGGTCGCCCGTGCGGGGTCAAAGGTATCCAGGATGCGGCGCAAGGCCGCCGCCCGGTCACCGCGGGCCGTGACGAGGTACTGGAGGCTTCCGCCCGCCGTGGGGAGCGGGTCGTGGGTGATGCGGCGGGCGCGACGCATGTGCGCCTCGACGAAGGCCGACACCGCCTCGTCCACCGTCCCGGTGATGAGGATGCGTTCGGCCTCACGCGGGAGTTCGCTGAGGAGCGTGGCAAGGTCGTCGCCCGCACTCGCGAGCAGATCGCTCGCATCGACCAGGACGAGTGTCGTCACCCCCTCGAGCTTGAGGGCGGAGCCACGCACCAGGGCGAGGGCATCGGCCGGCGTCGCCGCCACGGCGCGTGCACCTGCCGACAGCCGGCGCGCCGCGCGCGCGGGAGCCGTCACCGGGACCAGCAATACGTGGTCCCCTTCCACCGTCGGGTTCACCAGCCGCGCAATCCACGCGGCGGTCTCTGCGCTCGGCGTCAACACGAGCACCTGTACTCCTTCCACTGCCACATCGCCCCGCTGCACCTGGGGCCCAAGCACGCTTGCCACGCGTGCGTCACCCGGCGGTAGCACGTGCACCACGTGCTGGCTCCTGGCCACGCCAGTCTCGTCCTGCTCCACAAAACCTCACTTGTCAATCGCGCACGTCGCGCGTGCGCTCGCGTTGG
Source organism: Gemmatimonadota bacterium (assembly GCA_016719105.1). Taxonomy (NCBI): domain Bacteria; kingdom Pseudomonadati; phylum Gemmatimonadota; species Gemmatimonadota bacterium. The sequence continues at coordinate 497,914 of JADKAQ010000002.1, forward strand.
TCCTACCTGAACGAGTAAGATACCTGATCCGCTCCCCGACTCCTACGGCACGGCCGCCCCATTTTCCCCGCGTTCGCCCATGGCATTGGCCTTCACTCCCTCGTCCAACATCGCCCTGCTGCGTGAATCGGCGACCATCGCCGTCTCGCAGCGCGCCAAGGCCCTCAAGGCCGAGGGACGGGCCATCATCGACCTCGGGGCCGGCGAGCCGGACTGCGATACGCCGCGCTTCATCCGCGAGGCGGCCAAGGCCTCGATCGATGCGGGCCACACGCACTACACGCCAACCGAAGGGATCCTCCCGCTGCGCACGGCGATCGCCGAGCTGGCGCGCGAGTATGGCCCGGTCGCGACCGACATCGCGCCGCTCGACGTGGTCGTCTCCAACGGCTCCAAGCAGTCGCTCTTCAATGCGTGCTTTTGCCTGTTTGGGCCGGGCGACGAGGTCCTGATCCCGACGCCCTCGTGGACGTCGTACTACGAGATGGTGCAGCTGGCGAGGGCGGTCCCGGTCTCGGTGATGGGCGACCCGGCCAACGACCTCAAGGTCACGGCGTCGATGCTCGCCGCGGCGGCCACGCCGCGCACGCGCGGGATCATGCTCAACTCGCCGTGCAACCCCACCGGGGCGGTTTACTCGGCTGACGAGCTGGGCGAGCTGCTCGCTCTCGCGCACGCGCGCGGCTGGTGGGTGATCAGCGACGAGATCTACCGGCGCATCAGCTACGACGGCGATGCCCCGGGAGCGCTGCAGGTCGCGCCGGCGCGCGACAACCTGGTCGTGATCGACGGGGTGGCCAAGGCGTACGCGATGACGGGGTGGCGCGTGGGGTGGAGCATCGCGCCGCGGGCGCTGACGAAGGCGATGACCGCCTTCCAGTCACACGCCACCTTCCACACCGCCTCGATGGCGCAGCACGGGGCGCTGGCCGCGCTCACGCGGCGCGCCGAGGCCGATGCGGCGATCGCCGAGATGGTCGCCGAGTACCAGCGGCGCCGGGCGGCGGCGCTGGCGTGCTTCGCCGATGCTCCCGACCTCCCGCTCGTTAGGCCCCACGGCGCCTTCTACTTCTACTTCGACGTGTCGGCGGCCTTTCCCGGGCACGCCGAGCCCGGGTCGGCCTTCGCCGCACGGCTCCTCGAGGAAGAAGGGGTGGCGATGGTGCCGGGGGCGGCGTTCCACAACCCGCAGTGGATTCGGGCCTCGTACGCCGCCCCCCAGCAGGACGTCGTGGAGGGGATCAGCCGGGCCGTTCGCCTCTGGAAGGCGCTGAAGGCGTAGTCCCCCGCCGGGGCGGGGATGGTCCGCCTGCGAACCCGGCCGTTGTTCCTCCTGTTCGGAGCGCCTCGCCTCGCCCTATACTGAGGGAAGCGATCGCGCTCCAAGCCACATGTGGCGACCGAGGAGGGGACGTGAATATCCCAGTGCGCGTCGAACCGTCCGTCGGCACTCCCGACGACGTCGAATACCGGTGGGACGCCGACACCGACATCCTGTCGGCGGTGGTGCACGCGGGGGAGGGGACGGACAAGCCCCGTGCGACGGCGCTCGAGCTCGAGGGCGCCGACGGTTCCTGGCTCATCCTCGACGTGCGCGGGGGGCGCATTCGCGGCGTCGAGGTGGCGGTCTGGCCCGACGTGCACACCCGTGCCGAGCTCGCGCCGCCCGCCGACGTGGAGGATGGCATGGTGATCGTCGGGGCGGTGGAGCAGGGGAAGCGACTGGCCGTGGAGGTCAACACGCGCCTGGCGGCCGAAGCCGATCGCGCCGAGCGCACGATACATTTCCGCCTTGGTGCGAGCCGCGAGACCCGGACGGTGCGCATCGCCCGCGACATCCTGGTCGACGTTGATCGACGCGACCGGATTGCCGGGCTGTGGCTTCTGGGCGTTCCCCCGTTTCCCGACGAACCGTGATAACCACGATTGTCCTGATCAAGGCCGACCCCAAGCACATCCCCGACACGGCGCGCGCCATCGCCGGGATCGACGGCGTCCAGGAGGTCTACTCGGTGTCGGGCGAGTGGGACCTGGTGGCGATCGTGAAGGTCCCCAGCTACGAGCTGATCGCCGAAGTGGTGACGGAGCGTTTCCCCGCGGTGGCCGGCATCACCCGCACGCAGACGCTGACGGCCTTCCGCGCGTATTCCAAGGGCGACCTCGAGCAGGCGTGGGACATCGGCGTCAACTGACGGCGCGCGCGCTCCATGAGGCGTTAGGCCCCCTGGCGCGCGCCGTTGCGCCTGGCGACGGGTCGCTGGAGGTCTCGCTCGCGGCGCAGGAGGCAGGACGCACCACGGCGGCCCCCCTCCTGCGCGACCGGGCGATGCGCGCGCACGCCGTCGCCGCGGCGGCCGACGATGGGGTGGGCTTCGTCGCCTTTCTCGACGGGGTGCAGGAGAGCCGGGTGGTCGCCTACGTGGGGACGGTCCCCATCGTCCATGGGCGCACGGGGGCCGTGATCCGCGCGCGCGTCGATCGCCGGCTGGTGACCTGGGGCGACGGCCCACGCAGCGATGACGCGCTCTACCTCCCGATGGGGGGCGTGCCGCCCGCGGTGATCGACGCGCTCGCCGCCACCGCCTGTCCGATTGTCGACACCACTGATGACACGATCGGCGTGGAGGAGGCGCACCCGCAGCAACTGCTGCGGCGTGCGGTGCACCTGGTCCAACGCGAGCGAGAGGCACAGGAGCAGGCGCTCGCGGTCGCGTGGTGCCGCGCGTCGGGCGGGGCGCCGCTCTACCTCGACGGCGGGCTCCCGCCGTCGGAGGAGGTGCTCGCCGGAGGGGGCGCAATCGGCGTGATCAAGTCGCACCACACGCTCTACGCCACCGGCTCGGCGCTCGCCACCGTCATGTCGTTAGGCGCCGGCGAGCGATCGTCGATCTTCGTCGTCGAGACGCGGTGGCGGGCCCCCGTGGCGTCGTGGTACCTGCGCCTGCGCGCCCCCGGGCGTCGCGACCCGCTGTGGGGACTCGTGCGCGTGGAGGCATCGCTGGCTGCGTTGAACGGCGTGCTCGCGCGCGCGGCGGAGGGGGGGAGCGCTCCCGCGGACGACCCCGACCTGGCCGCCGACCGCATCTCGCAGTGGGTGGCGGCCGAGTCGGCGCCGCTCTCCCTCCCCGATGCACGCTGGGACACGATGGCCTACGGCATACGCGACTGCGAGGTGTACCTCCGCGCAGCGCTCGGGCGACTGGCGACGTAACGCGGTTCGTCCCACCGCCCGCTACATTCCCCGCGCCTCCCTCGCCCATCGTCTCGCGCGGCCCCGCCCCTCACGTCATGTCTCCCTCGCCAGACGCCCCGCCGACCAGCGCCGCTCGTGAGCAGCCCGAGGACCGCCCGCGCCTGCTGGGGCGCGTGGTGGCCACCGAGCGCCGTCCCAATACGACGCATGAGTTCCACTTCTGGACGGCGCTCGACTCGCCGGTGGGGATCGGGACGATCGTACGGGTGGAAGGGACGCACGCCATCGAAGGGCAGATCCCGCAGGTCTACGGCGTGGTCACCGATGGGATGTCCTACTCCGACCTGGCCTCGCCGCTGCACGACGTGATCGGCTTCGATGCCGACCCGGCGCGCGCCGCTCGCGCCGCGACGGAGCGGGCCGAGATCCGGCTGTATACGGCGGCGGTGCTTCGCCACATCCCCGACGAACCGTTGCAACCGGTGGCGATGGGGCAGGTCTTCCTGGCCGACGATCGTGACGTGGCCGTGGCGCTGCGCATGGACGGCTACCTCCGCGAGGGGGCGCGCACCGGGATTCCGGTCGGCGTCTACCGCGCCGGCGGGATGGAGTCACCGATCTACCTCGACGCCGACTTCCTCCTCGGCCCCGAGGCGGCGCACCTCAACATCACCGGCGTCTCCGGACTGGCCACCAAGACGTCGGCGGTGGAGTGGCTCCTGGCGTCGATCTTCGCCCACTTCCCCGCCAAGAAGGGGTCGGTCGCGGCGGTCTGCTTCAACGTGAAGGGGCCGGACCTCTGCTTCCTCGACCGGCCGTCGACGCTCGAGGCGCGCGACCGCGCGTTGTACGAGGCGTTAGGCGTCCCCGCGGCCCCCTTCCCGAACGTGTACTATTTCGCCCCCTACAAGGCGAAAGGATACGCACTGAACACGCTGCGCTCCAACCCCGCCCTGCAGCACAACGTCTCGCCGCTCACGTGGGGGTTGCGCGAGGTGATGCAGTTCGCCGAGGTGCTGCTCAACAAGGACGACATCGACGCCAAGGCCGATGCGCTCATCGACTTCGTGGCGTCGCGCGTGGTGGACCAGCCGTTCAGCGATCCCCTCATGGGGGGACGGCAGTTCCAGGTGCGCTCGTTCGCCGACCTCGATGCCTTCTTCCGCGAGTTGATCGATGCGATGGAGGGGGCCAATCGCGAGCAGTGGCGCACGCACCACGTGGCGACGATCCGCAAGGTGCGCAACCGGCTGGTGAACATCGCCACGCGGTGCGAGGGGCTCGTCACCAACGATGGCCACGCCTCGGATCTCCCGTTCGGGAGCTTCGAGGACCGGGCGGTGTATGTGATCGACGTCGCCAACCTGGAAGAGGATGCGCAGGACCTGATCTTCGCGCGCGTCGTTTCCAAGCTGCGCGAGCACCTGGAGCGCCGCGCGCTGGGCGTCGATCACCTTGTCGTCTTTGTCGATGAACTCAACAAGTACGCGCCGGCCGACGGACCGGAGACCTATGTGCGCAAGATGCTCCTCGATATCGCCGAGCGTGGGCGATACCTGGGGCTCGTGCTGTTCAGCGCGCAGCAGTTCCGGTCGCAAGTGCACCGGCGCGTGGTGGGGAACTCGGGGACGGCGATCTACGGGCGCATGGACCCCGACGAACTGGCGACGCCGGGCTACGCGGTCATCGGTCCTTCGACGCGCACCAAGCTCGCCACGCTCGACAAGGGGCAGCTGATGGTGCGGCATCCGCACTTCGCGCAGCCCATCTTCGTTCGCTTCCCGCGCCCGGCGGTGTTGTCGGGACGCGAGGGGGCCGAGCGCTTTCCGCAGGGTGAGGAGCCCACGCTGCAGGAGGCGGTGCTGCGCCAGCTCCGCACCCTCGACCCGCAGCTGACGATGGCGTCGATCGCCACCGTCTTCGAGGGGCTCTATCGCGACGACGAGATCCTGCGCGCGCGCGATCGCACGATGCGCGAGCGCCCGAGCGACGTGAAGGGGCACTTCCTGTCGCAGTTCCGTTCGCTGGTGGCCTCGCGCGTGCCGGCGCCGTCGCCAGTGCGCCCGCTCCGCCCGGCGCCGCTGGGCGATCCGTACGGGACCTAGCGATGCAGAGCTGGCGTCGGTTCGTGTATGGGGCGGTGACGGTCGCGGGGGCGATCGGGGCGTTCGGCCGCCCGGCCACGGCGCAGGGTGTCGTGTCGCCCGTGGTGTTGCAGCTGCGCCCCCGTCCCGGCGACCTCCTGCGCCTCAGGCTCGACCAGACGATCGAAATGGGGGTCAGTGAACGCGGGAGCGGCGAGGATACGACGGCGACCGACGTCACGTCGCTGGTGATGCTCGCCCGCCTGTCGGTGGAGTCGGCGGACCTGAACGGTGCCACGGTGATGGCGGTGGCCGACTCCGTCCGGATCGAGAGCAGCGGCAGCTACCAGTCCGACGTGCTGCGCCAAGCCAAGCTCCTGCAGGGGCAGCGTTTTCGCTTCCGCGTCGCCCCCGATGGGTCGACGACGGTGGCGGGGGCCGATGCCTGGGCGGGGCCGGCGGTGGGCTCGCTTCTTTCGCAGCTCCCGGCCACCCTCCCGGCCGAACCGATCGCCCCGGGGACGACCTGGAACCGATCGGTCGACATCCCGCTCGCGGCCGCCCCCGATGGCAAGGCCAATGCGACGCTGACCGCGACCTTCCGGTTCGATTCGCTGTCGCGGTCGGGGGAGTTCGCCTACCTGTCGATGAAGGGGCGACTGGTGCGCTCGGGGCCGATGCAGAAGCCGGCGACGGGCGGGGTGACAGAGGGCTTCGTGCAGACCTCGGGGAACGTGACGGCGACGCTGATGCTGGACCGGCGTCGGGGCTGGATCGCCGATGCCCGAACGGTCATCGCGCTGCGGTCGCTGGTCACGGGTCGCGGGAAGGATTCGCCGCCCCTGCGCGTTCGCATGAAGATCACCCAGTGGATGCGCGTCATGTGAGCGGGGACCCGGCGACCGGGATCCGCGCGGAAACACATGGCGCGGTGCGGGGCGGTAACATGGCGCCACGCGTATATTTCCGCCGCCCATGCGCCTCGTCCATCTCTCCGACCTGCACCTCGGATATCGCCAGTTCCAGCGGCAGACGGCCGCTGGGATCAACCAGCGCGAAGCCGACATCGCGACGGTGTTTCGCGGGGTGGTGGACCGTGTGATCGCGATCGCCCCCGACGTGGTGGTGATCGCCGGGGACATCTTTCACAACGTGCGACCGCCGAATCCGGCGATCCTGCATGCCTTCGCGCAGTTCTCGCGCCTCACGGCGGCGCTGCCGTCGGCGATCGTGGTGATGGTCGCCGGGAACCACGACTCGCCGCGCGCGGTCGAGACCGGGTGCATCCTGCGGCTCTTCACGCCGTTAGGCATCCACGTCGTGGATGGCGAGCCGCAGCGCCTGGCCTTCCCCGATCGCGACCTGTCCATCCTCGCCGTCCCCGACACCGGGGTGCCGCACCGCGTGCAGCTCGACCCGGACGCTTCCGCCAGTCGCAACGTCCTGGTGCTGCACGGCGAGATCGCGGGGATCCTTCCGGCGGGGGCCGCGCACGCCGAGCGGACGGCGATCGAGATCACCCCCGAGGAACTCGGCGCCGCTCGCTGGACGTATGTCGCGCTGGGGCACTACCACGTCTTCCGGCAGGTGGCGCCCAACGCCTATTACTGCGGGTCGCTCGACTACACGAGCGCCAACCCCTGGGGCGAGATCGCCGAGGAGAAGGCGGCCAAGCTCCCCGGGAAGGGCTTCCTCGAGTACGACCTCACGACCGGCAAGCGCACGTTCCATCCCATCAAGCCGGCGCGTCCGCTCGTGGACTTGCCGCGCATCGAGGGGCGCGGGCTGTCCGCGCCGGACATCGATGCGGCCATCAAGGCGAATGTTGCGCGCGTCCCCGGGGGGATCGAGGACAAGATCGTGCGGCAGGTGGTGCGCGACGTCCCGCGTCACGTGGCGCGGGAGATCGACCACAAGCTGCTGCGCGAGCTCAAGAAGCGCGCGCTGCACTTCCATCTCGACACGCGGCGTCCCGACCTCCTGCGCTCCAGCGTGGGGCAGGGGTCGGCCGGGCGGCGCGCGTCGTTGATGGAGATGGTGCGCGACAAGTTGCGCGGGCGCCCCCTCACCAGCGACATCGACAGGGAGCGGCTGGTGGAACGGGGGCTGACCTACCTCGCGGAAGCCGAACAGCGCGAGGGGACGGCGGCGTTAGGCGCGGCCGCGGCGGAGCCCGAGGCGTGAGGCTCAACTCCCTCCACCTCGTCAACTTCCGGCAGCACGCCGACACGCGCCTCGAGTTCGACCTCGGCCTCACCGGGATCATCGGGCCCAACGGCGCGGGCAAGACCACGCTCCTCGAGGCGATTGCCTGGGCCCTCTACGGCCAGAGCGCTGCGCGCGGGACACGGGACTCGATCCGCTTCAACCGGGCCGCGCCGCGCGCCTCGGTCAGGGTGGAGCTCGACTTCGAGCTCGCCGGTCATCGCTACCGCGTCGTGCGGGGGCTGACCAACGCCGAGCTGTACCTCGACGGCGCCGACCAGCCGATCGCCAACTCGCTCACGGCGGTGAGCGAGCTGCTGCAGCGTCGGCTGGGGATGTCGCGCGCGGAGTTCTTCAACACGTATTTCACCGGGCAGAAGGAGCTGAACGTGATGGCGGCCATGGGGCCGTCGGAGCGCGCGCAGTTCCTCTCGCGCGTGCTGGGGTACGAGAAGCTGCGCGGGGCGCAGGAGCTGGTGCGCGAGCAGCGCAAGCTGATCGTGGCGCAACTCTCGGGGCTGCGCACGATGATGCCCGACCCGGAGGTCATCACGCGCGCCCTCGCCGAGGCCCGCGCCCGGCGGCGTGCCGCAGAGCTGCAGCTGACGGCGGCGGAGCAGCGGCTCCAGGAGGCCGGGCTCGCACTGGGCGCCATGGCGCCCAGCTGGCAGGAGGCGCAGGCGGCGCGCGAGCAGCTGCAGGAGCTGGTGGGCGAGCTGCGCGTCGTCGAGAGCGACGAGGCGTCGCGCACCCGCGAGCTGGAGCGCCTCGACGCCGAGCTGGTGGAGATCACGACCGCGCGGACCGAGCTGGAGACCCTGGCCGGCGAGCTGTTGCCGCTGGCGACCGTGGCCGCCGAGTTCCGCCGGTTCGAGGACCTCGCGCGCGAGGAAGGGCGCCGCCTCACGCTGGTGGAAGCCGAGCGTTCGTTAGGCGAGGAGCTCGCCCGCCTGCGCGAGCGGCGGGAGAAGATCGTTCGCGCCCCGCAGCTCGAGGAAGAGGTCACCGAGACGCTGGAGCGCAAGCGCCGCGAGCTCGAGGAATCGTTAGGGCAGCTCGAGGCCCGCCGGACCGAGTGGGTGCGCGACCGGCAGGAGGCCGAGACCAAGCGCGATGCCCTGCGTCGCCAGTACCAGGAGCTCAAGGGACAGCGCGACAAGGTGCTCGACCTGGGCGAGGATGGCGTCTGCCCCACCTGCACCCGCATCCTCGGCGAGTCGTTCCGCACCGTGCTCGACGGGCTCGACGAGCAGCTCGAGACCATCACGGTCGATGGGCGCTACTACACGACGCGCCTCGAGCAACTCGAGCAGATGCCGGCCGAGGTGCGCCAGCTGGACGAGCGCCGCCGCGAGCTGCAAATCGAGGTGGGGACGCTCGAGCGCCAGCTGGCTCGCGTACAGGGGGCCGTCCAGGAGGTCGCGCAGCTCTCCCGCGACCTCACCGCCAAGGAGACGCGCCACGAGCAGCTGGCGCGCGACCTGGCCGCCATTCCCACCGGCTACGATGCCGATCGCCACCAGGCGCTGCGCGCCGAGACCGATCGCCTGGCCCCTCTCAACGACCGGGCCACGCGGCTGAGCACCCTGCTGGAGCGCGAGCCGCGACTGCTCGCCGAGCGACGGGCCGCGTGGGACGACGTCACGCGCCTGCGTACGCGCGCCGTCGAGCTGCGGCGCGCGCGCGAGACTATCGCCTTTTCGGAACAGGAGTACCTGGAGCTGCGCGAGCGCCAGGACACCACGCTCGCCGACGCCCGCAGTGCCGAGATCGCCGTCGCCACCTCCAAGGGCGAGGTGCAGACCGCGAGCTCTGCGCTGCAGCACGCCGAGCGTGCGCAGCAGGAATACGAACGGGCGCAGGCGGCGCACGAGGGGCTGCAGGTCGACAAGCGGCTGCACGATGAACTGGATCGTGCCTTCTCCGACCTGCGGACCGACCTGAACCACCAACTGCGCCCGGAGCTCTCGGAGCTGGCGAGCGCCTTCCTGGCCGAACTCACCGATCATCGGTACACGGAGCTCGAACTCGACGACCAGTACAACGTCATCGTGCTGGAGGATGGGCAGCCCAAGCCGGTGATCTCAGGGGGCGAGGAGGACCTCGCCAACCTCGTGCTGCGCCTCGCCATCTCGCAGCTGATCGCCGAGCGCGCCGGGCAGTCGTTCTCGCTGCTCGTCCTGGACGAGGTCTTCGGTTCGCTCGACGAGGTGCGACGCCACAACGTGGTGGAGTTGCTGCGGCGCCTCTCCGATCGTTTCGAGCAGGTGGTGCTCATCACGCACATCGAGTCGGTGCGCGAGGGGCTCGACCGCGTGATCACCGTGGAGTACGATGAGGAGAGCGGGAGCGCGCGGGTGCGGCAGCCCGAACCGGAGCTGGTTGGGGCGATCGAGGGATCGCTGTCGCTCGAAGAGGCGGGAGAGGAGGCCTAACGCCAGATGTCCACGACCAGCCCCTGGCGTTCGCTGCGCAACATCAGCGGCCCCTTCCCCGCGCGCCTGACGGACATCGATCCGCTCAACCGCGTCTTCAGCGACGCCTTCACCGAGCGCTATCGGCGCGACGGCATGGTCGGCGTGCGCGTGCCGTACCTCAACCCTGCCATCTGGCGCTACGCGATCGAGGATGCGCACGGCGGCGCGATGCTCTGGCGCGATGAGCGCGACGAGATCGTCGCCTTCAACATCGCGCATCACTCCGGCGTCGAGGGGTGGATGGGGCCACTCGCGGTGCGTCCGGAGTGGCAGGGGAGCGGGGTCGGGCGCGCCGTGGTGCAGGCTGGGATCGACTGGCTCCTGGACCGCAACGTGAAGGTGCTGGGACTGGAGACGATGCCGCGCACCATGGACAACATCGGCTTCTACTCCCGCCTGGGCTTCTCGCCCGGCCGCCTGACCATCACGGTGACGCTGGAGGCGGCGACGCACGATGTCGCGGTCCCACTCCTTGGGGCGCTGCCGCCGCGTGACCGCGACGACGTGGTCGCGCAGTGCCGTCGCCTGACCCAGGAGCAGCTGCCGGGCTACGACTTCTCGCGCGAGCTGCTGCTCACGCTCGAGTTGGGGTTGGGCGATGTGGTGCTGCGCTACGAGCGTGGTGCGCTGGTGGGCTTCGCGCTCTTCCACTCCGCGCCGCTCGTGGAGGGGCGCTCGCGCGAGGAACTCCGCGTGCTCAAGCTCGCGCTGTCACGCGAGGGCGACATCACGGCGATGGCCGCCTTGCTGGCCGGGGCGGCGCGCCAGGCCGGCACTCGGCGTGTGGCGATTCGCGTGCAGGGGGAGTACACCGACGCGTATCGCGAGTTGATCTCGCTCGGCGCCCGCGTGCGCTGGACCGACTTGCGCATGGTGGTGGCGGGTCGCGCCGAGTCGCGTGCGGCGACCGGGATGGTCCTGAGCAACTGGGAGATCTGACCGTCGCGGCGCGAACGGCTGCCTAACGCCGCGGCGGCGAGCGGCGCCGCGGTCCGGCGGTCACCCCGCGCCGACTACGCGGTCGCCTCTGGGGGCTGGGGCGGGGCACCGGATGGAGGGGTGCGCACGCGCGAGGCGCTGCGCTCCACGTCGCCGAGGTCGAGGTAGGCGCGAAAGGGACGAATCAGTTCGCCGAAGGCGCCGGCATTGAAGCCATACGCGTCGCGCACGAGCATCGCGTGCACCGCCGCGCGCGCGAGACGCCGCGCGTCATGGGCGCCGATCTCGTCGAGGGCGCCGACGTCTGCGAGGATGATCGCGTCGACGATCTCGTCGGTTCGCGCCAGCCGTTGGGTGAGTGCCGACTCGTACGCGGCGCGGCGATCGTCGCCCAGGAGACGGGTCGCTTCGTCGGCGAGTTCGACGGCGAGCGCGTAGTAGTTGTCGTTGCCACGATGATGCGTCACCAGTTCTCGCCACTGCGATGGTGACACAGCGCGCAGTCGCTCGATGAACTGGTCGGCAAGTTCCGACCGATACCTGAGGTCGTCATCCATGCGCGTGAACGTACGCCCGGTTTCAGGATGCGCCGATACAGGAGGGGGAATTCCGTTACGCTACGTAACCCCTTGCTCGTCTGATACAGGAGGGCGTGTTATCGCTTCTTTGTCGTGTCCTTGGGCGCTGGGGTGCCGCGCACGACGACGCGCCAGATGAGGAGGAAGACGCCGACGGTGAGCAGTGCGTGCACCCACCCGGTCGCTTCGGTGGCAAAGGTCGCGAATGCCCAGACGGCGAGCATGGCGATCGCGGCGAGAATGCCAAGGTCCATGGAAGTGCTCGGGAGTGCGTAGGAAAGTTGATTTGACCGGTCACAGCGCGCCCGGTACATTCCGGGCGAATTTCAGCAATGCGGAACGGAGAGACCGACTTTTTGAGCCGATAAGCTCATCGAAGGGGTTCAACAAACGGGTCGACGTCATGCCCCAGTGCGGGGAAGGCGGAAAGCGCGGTGCGAATCTTACACCTATCGCTTGGGCTTCAAAAAAACCTCTTCGTTCCGACCTGGCGAGGCTCCATACAATTATGGAGCCTCGCCTTGCGTATGGGGGAGCCAGCACGGCGGTCGAGCGGCGACGGCGGGCGGGGATGGTGGGAGGGGTGGTGGAGTTCGTGCGCCGTGCCTTCTGGCGATGGCGCGTGACCGGGAACAACATCAAGGCTCGTCGGCTTCACTCCGAGGGTGGGGCATGGCGCAATGCGCCCCGTCCTGGCGGCCTGTCCGCCATGCGACTGCTCCAGCCCGTGCACGAGACCTGGCACCACCGCGCCGTCGGCGCGTGAGCGCAACTTAGGCGTCCTCCGACGGCGACTCAAGCGAGCGAGTCGCGCCGGGCCCGCCGCCCCACTGTCCCAACTCGCATGCCCGTCGTGACCGTGACGCGGCGCCTTCGCTTCAATGCGGCGCACCGCGTGCACAACCCCGCCCTCAGCGACGCCGAGAACACGGCGCTGTTCGGGAAGTGCAACAACCCGAATTGGCACGGACACAACTACGCCCTCGAGGTGTCGGTGGAGGGCGAGGTGGACCCGGTCACGGGCTACGTGATCGACCTCGGCGCACTGCGCGACGTCGTGGAGCGCACGGTCATCGAGCACCTGGATCACCGGAACCTGAACCTCGACGTGGCCTTCCTGCGCGGGATCAACCCGACGTCGGAGAACCTCGTCGTCGCCATCTGGGGTGTGCTGCAGCCGCACGTCCACCCGGGGCGCCTAACGAAGCTGCGACTGTGGGAGACGGAGAACAACTATGTCGATTACGACGGGCGCTGAGGCGGCGCGCACGCGCACCCCGCTCACGCCGCTGGTGGTGCGCGCCGACCAGATCGCCGGCGACGACGAGTCGCCGATCACCGACGCGCGCGGCCTCGAGTTCGAGAACATCGTCCGCCGGCAGCTCGAGTTGCTGGGCGAGGATCCGGCGCGCGAGGGATTGCTGCGCACCCCGCATCGGGTGGCCAAGGCGATGGCCTTCCTCACCCATGGCTACTCGCAGCGGGTCGAGGATGTGGTGGGCGAAGGGGTCTTTGCCGAGGCGCACGAGAACATGGTGATGGTGCGTGACATCGAGCTGTACTCGATGTGCGAGCACCACATGCTCCCCTTCTTCGGGAAGGCGCACATCGCCTACATCCCGAACGGGAAGATCGTGGGGTTGAGCAAGCTGCCGCGCATCGTCGACATGTTCGCCCGTCGGCTGCAGGTGCAGGAACGGCTCACGGGCGAGATCGCCGAGGCCATCCAGGACGTGCTGGCGCCGCACGGCGTTGGCGTGGTCGTCGAGGCCTATCACCTGTGCATGATGATGCGCGGCGTGGAGAAGCAGAACTCCAAGACGCTGACGTCGGCGCTGCTCGGCTGCTTCCGCGACGACGCGCGCACGCGTGACGAGTTCCTGCGCCTGGCCCACGGCTCCAACGGGCGCTGACGTGTCTGGCTACGCGTCCATGGGCGGGCGGACCGCGGTCGTCACCGGCGCCTCACGCGGGATCGGCGAGGCGGTGGCCCGCGCCCTTGCGGCTGGCGGAGCGCGCGTGGTGCTCCTGGCGCGCCACGCCCCGGCGCTCGAAGCCATCGCGGCGCAGGTGGGGGGCGGCGCGATGGCCGTCCCGTGCGACCTCACCCAGGCATCCCAGGTGGACGCGGCCGTCGCGCGCATCACGCGCGAGATCGGGACCCCCGACCTGCTCGTCAACAATGCCGGGAGCTTCGCCCTGGGGGCCATCGGACGCATGCCCCCCGGCGACGTGGAGCAGATGCTGCAGCTCAACCTCCTGGCGCCCTATCGGCTGCTGCATGCCTTCGTCCCGGCGATGCGCGCGCGCGGGAGCGGACACGTGGTCACGATCGGCTCGGTCGCGGACCGCGTCGCCTTTCCGGAGAACGCCGGCTACGCGGCGGGAAAGTTCGGCGCGCGCGCCATGCACGAGGTCCTGCGGCAGGAACTGCGCGGCACCGGCGTGCGTGTCTCGCTCGTCTCCCCCGGCCCTACCGATACCCCGATCTGGGATCCCATCGATCCCGATGCGCGCCCCGGCTTCACGCCGCGCGCACGGATGCTCTCGGCTGAGTCGGTCGCCGACGCCGTCCTGTGGGTGACGACACGCCCCGACGGTGTGAACATCGACGAGCTCCGACTGAGCCGCTCATAGGCTCGAGGGGGAGCGCACGCGCGGTCGGCAGACGATCTTGCGTCGGTCTCCCCTCTCTGGTCTCCCGTCGAAGGTGACATGCACATCGAGATCGTCGACTCGCTCCGTTGTCCATCGCCGCACGAGGAGACGTGGCTCGTCGCGTCGGTGACCCGCTTCGAAGGGCGCGACATCGTCGAGGGGGCGCTCGGCTGTCCCGTCTGTCGGCGGCAGTTTGCGGTGCGCCACGGGGAGGTCGACTTCACCGGCCCTGAGGCCGATGCAGTCGATGCCGGCGGCCGTGCGCGCGCGACGCCGGTCGGGGCGGATCTCGGGGGAGCGCCGCCTGACGAGGAGGAGCTGCTGCGCGCGCGGGCGCTGCTCGCGCTCGCCGACGGGGGAGGGCTCGTGCTGCTGGGAGGGGAGCACGCGCGGATGGCGTCGGTCCTCGAAGATGAGGCGCAGGTGATGCCGCTGCTGCTCAACGCGCCGGCGTGGGCGAGTGGGGGCGTGCGCCCTCCCTCGGCGATTCGAATCGCGGACGGGCTCCCGGTGGCGGCGGGGGCGCTGCGCGCGGCGTGGCTCGACGAGGCGACGGCGAGCCGCTCGGACACGGTGCGCGCGGTGCTGCGGGCGCTGCGCCCGGGGGGGCGCCTGGTCGCCCCGGTGACGGCGCCCCTCCCCGACGGCGCGCGCGAGCTGGCGCGCGACGCGCGCGAGTGGGTCGCCGAGAGTTCAGGCGCGGCCAGCGCCCCGGTCTCGCTCCGTCGCCGTTAGGCAGCGGGCACCACTGCGCGCTAGACGGCGACCTCTTCCTCGTAGAGCGCGTTGATCAGCGCCTTGTAGTTCTGGTCGACGACGCGTCGCTTGACCTTGAGCGTGGGCGTCATCTCCCCCGACTCGACGGTGAAGTCGTGCTCGAGGAGCGCGATCTTCTTCGGTGTTTCGAAAGAGGCGAGCCCGGTGAGCTGCTTGCGCACCTCCTTGTCCATCTTGGCCAGCACGGTGGGCATCTGGAGGAGCTGCGCACGATCGGTCCAGAGGAGCCCCTTGAGGGCGGCCCACTTCTCCAGGTTGTCGTAGTTGGGGACCACGAGCAGGACGGGGAACTTGCGGCGGTCGCCGATCATGACCGCCTGGCTCACGTACTTGTTGGTCTTGATCAGGTTCTCGATGGGCTGCGGGGCGATGTTCTTCCCGCCGGCGGTGACGATGATGTCCTTCTTGCGGTCGGTGATGCGGATGAAGCCGTCCTCGATCACCCCGATGTCGCCGGTGTGGAACCAGCCGTCGCCGTTGATCGCCTCGGCCGTCGCCTCGGGCTTGTTCCAGTAGCCCTTCATGACGTGCGGGCCGCGGGTGAGGATCTCTCCGTCAGCCGCAATCTGCACCTCGACGCCGTCCACCGGCTTGCCGATCGTCCCGATGCGGAAGTTGGCCGGGGTATTCACCCCGATCACCGGCGAGGTCTCGGTGAGCCCGTACCCCTCGAGGATCGTGAGACCGGCGGCGTAGAAGAACTTGTTGATCTCGTTGGCGAGCGGGGCGCCGCCGGAGACGAAGTAGCGCAACCGGCCGCCGGTGCGCGCCTTGAGCTTGGAGAAGACGAGCCGCTGCGCGATCGCGTACTGCACGGCGAGGAAGTCCGAGGGCTCGCGCCCCGAGAGTTTCTCGTCGGCCCAGCGGTCGGCGACCCCGCGGGCCCAGAAGAAGATCCGCTTCTTCGTGCCACTGCCGGAGAGCGCGTTCTCCAGCACGCGAGCGTACATCTTCTCGTAGAGGCGCGGGACCGACATCGCGATCGTCGGCCGCACTTCCTGCATGCAGATGGGGACCAGGTCGAACGACGGGACGTAGGCGATCGATGTCCCGGTGAGGAAGAACCAGTAGTCGCCGGTGCGCTCGAAGATGTGGCAGAGCGGGAGGAACGAGAGGGCGACTTCGCTCCCCGACATCGGCAGGAGGTCGGCGGTCGCGCGCACGTTCGACCAGAAGTTGTCGTGCGACAGCATCACACCTTTCGGTGCGCCGGTGGTGCCGGAGGTGTAGATGATCGTCGCGAGGTCGCCCGGCTTCACGGCACGCGCCTCGCGCTCCCACGCCTCGGCTGCCGCCGGCGTGTCGATCCCGGCGCCACGCGATTCCACGTCGGCGAGCGACAGGTCCGACTGCGCGCGCGCGCTGTCGTCGAAGGCGATCACCAGGCGCAGCCCCGGCACCTGCTCGCGGATCGTCGCAATCTTCTCGGCCTGTGCAAGGTTCGAGACGAAGATCGCGACGGCTCCCGAGTCGTTCAGGATGTACGGGATCTGCTCAGCAGGGAGCGTGGGGTAGATCGGGACGTCGGTCAGCCCGGCGGTGAGGCAGGCGAAGTCGGCGATCGCCCACTCCGGGCGGTTCTCCGAGAGGATGGCGATGCGGTCGCCCCGCGCGATCCCCAGTTCGTGCAGGCCTAACGCGATACGCCGCACCCGCTCGTGAATCGTGCGATGCGAGATCGGGCGCCACGAGTTGACGGCCACGCGGTGCAGCATCGCGTCGGGCTTGTCGTACTTCCGCAGCGCATCCAGGAAGAGTGAGGTGAGCGTCCCTTCCGGCGGGCGTGGGCCTCCGCGTGCGTACATCGAAGACTCCTGCGACGGTTTCGTATGGAAGATCGAACGTTGATCGACGTCGGGTGGACCGGCGGGCCGACCGGCGGATGCACCGGTGAACATCTCGAGGGGCCGGACATCGGACGCCGATGCACGGCGCGGAACTTGTCGAATGGGTCGTGCGAGCGGAACCGTGGACTCGGTGCGATCGAACGAAACATCCGGCCCGTGACGCGCGAAGGCGCCACGAGACCGCCCGGCGGCCGCTACGGAGCCGGGAGAATCAGGACGGTGCGGAGCGCCGGCTTGTCCTTGAGCGCTCCGCCCATCGTGACCGACGCGCGCACCACGAGGGTGTCGGTGACCGACGCGCCGGTCGCGGTGCGCACGCGCACGATGCGCGACGCGATTCCGCTCCCATCGGTGGTGTCGATCGGGGATATGCGCGCCCCCGAACTGACGAGGGCGTAGGTCCCCGTGTCGCCTGGGGCGAGCACGACGCCGCGACGCAGCAACTCGAACTTCACCCGAACCGGGGTGGCGGAGCCGGTTCCGGCGCGCACCGTCACGGCGACCGACTTGGAGGTGTCGATGGCGGTACCGGCGGTGGGCGGGCGAAGGCGGAGCGTGTCGGGCCCGGTCCCGTTGAAGGCGATCGAGTCGGGGCGCCGGATGATCGAGAGACTGCGCGCGATGCTCTGCAATTGCCCGGAGACCGCGTACACCTTGCTGGTTCCGGTGGTATCGGCGGCGACGATTCTATTCCCGTTGACGACCTTCACCAACGTGTCGGTGGCGACGAAATAGACCGGCGCATCGGCGACGAGATCACCGTCGGCGGTGTACACCCGCGCGACGAGTCGATCGGCCCTGCCGAGGGTGTCGACGAGGGTGTCGCCGCGCACGAGCGACGGGTTCGCCGGGGCGACGAATTCGATGGAGGCGACTTCGGCCGGATCGACGCTGAGGTCGATGCACGAGGTCGTGCCGGCGACGAGGGCCAGGCACGCGAGGGGCTGCCAGCGGCGAATCACCGGAACCGCTCCGAGAGCAGCGTCGCGAGGTTGATGTACGCCTGCGCTGCAGCGTCGGCGGGCGTTCGGAGCACGACCGGTTGCCCGGCGGCGAAGGCCTCGAGCGCCGCCTCGGTGCGCGGAATGACGACGTCGAAGACCATGTTGCGGGGGAGGTGCTCCCGCACGTAGTCGGCGACGCGCTGCGACGAGGGGTGGGTCGGTTCGAACATCGTCAGGAGCAGCCCGTCCAGGGTGAGGTCGCGATTGCGTTCCACGATCTCCTGGATACCCCGCAGAATCTGGGGGGTCGTCTGCAGCGCGAGCGGTTCGCACTGGAGCGGCACGATGACGTGCTGGCTGGCCTCGAGGACGCGATGCACGATGGCGCCGAGCCCTGGGGGGGTGTCGACGACGACCACGTCGCAGCGCTCCCGCGCGGTCGCCAGCAGGTCCTTGAGCACCGACGTCTCGGCGATGAGCTGCTGGTAGAAGCTGTGATCGGACGAGTCGGAGACCGACCCGGCGAGGATCACCCGCAGCCAGGGGAGGGCGGTCGGGAGGATGATCTCCCGGAGCGACCGCGCCCCGTTGAGGTAGTCGGCGAAGCCGTACGTCGGGTGACCGCGTCGGAGGCCGATGCCATACCGGACGGCGCCCTGCGGGTCGACGTCGATGACGAGCGTCTTGAGCCCGCGCCGGGCGAAGGCCGCGGCAAGGTTCACTGACGTCGTGGTTTTCCCGACCCCTCCCTTCTGACTGACGACCGCGAGGACGCGCCCCACGTCAGTGCTCGACTTCGGGGGACTCCGCCGAGTCGTCGACCTGCGGCGCGCGCAGCTCATCGAGCGCCTTGCGCGCGTGCTCGATGTTGGCTGGATCGGCGCTCTTGGGCGGGGAGGCGAGGAAGGCCTCGAGATGCACGGCCGCCTCGTCCTTTTCGCCACGCTTGATGAGCAGGAAGGCGAGCCCGTAGTGCGCTCCTGCGAGCGACGGTTCGACCTCGAGGGCGCGCTTGTAGCACCGGATGGCCTCGTCCCATCGCGACTGGCGCGAGTAGGCGATGGCCATGTTCATCAGGATCTTGTGGTCGTCGGGCTTTTCGCGGAGGGCGAGCCGATACGACGTCAGGGCAGCGTCGAGGTCCCCCGACTTCTCGAGGGTCAGCGCCTCACTGAGGTAGTCGAGGCGCCGATTGCTCTTCTCGCTCCCGCCGCCAAACAGGCGGCTCAACCATGACATGCGATCGAGGCTGGGCTGAGGGGAGGCCGGCGATGGCCCATTCGCGACCTGCGATGCGAAGTGGGGAGGGCGACACGGCGCTGCGGGCGCAAAGCTATCGCGCGGCCGCAGCATGAGCAACCGCCGGACGAACGCTTCGCGTCGAGGCACGACGGAGATCGCATCGCGCGGCGGCGCGCCCGGTCGTGTACCACACAACACCATCGTGGCGGCTGGTGATGCGCCACAATGCACCATGGTGGCGCCCGACGACCGCGTCAGAGATCACCAACTCGCCCTCCCCGGTGCGCGTCGCTAGGTTAGCCCACGAGGGCGCCGCACAGCCGGTCCGTCGCGCGGTTCTCTTCATGACCATCCCGCGTGTTCTGCCGGATGTTCTGCCCGATGTTCTGCCCCACGCGCACGACGATCACGCCGAGGACGAGAGATGTCGCCACGACGCTATGAGGTCGACCCCACCAAGGGGCGGTTTGACGTGGAGTGGCCGCTGTTCGGCGAGCTCTCCCGTGCGCTCGCACTCAAGGTCGCGCGCAGCTACGACCCCGAGATCGTCGTCGGGGTCGCCACGGCGGGGGTGATTCCCGGGGCGGTCGTCGCCGCGATTCTGGAGCGCGAGTTCCGCTCGATCCTCGTGAGCCGTCGCGACCAGCAGCAGGTGCGCGAGACGCCATCGGTCCTTGGCGCCGCCCCGCACGAGGTGCGCGGCCGCCGCGTCCTGATCGTCGACGAGACGTGCGACAGCGGTGCGACGATGCGCCTGGCGGTGGCGGCCATCGTGAACGCCGGCGCCGCCGAGGTGCGCACCGCCGTCTCGTTCAAGACGGGGTCCTACGAGCCAGACTTCCACGCGCTCGCCACGGAGAGCACCATCGTCCTGCCGTGGGACCGTGAGGTGCTCGTCGACGGCGAGCTGGTGGCGAACCCCAAGTACGTCGAGACGCGTTAGGCGCGGCGGCGCGACGCGCCGGGTCGGACGTTGCCGCGGGCGATCGTTCCGGCCCTGGTGCCTGGCCTCACGACTCGGTCACCGCCTCCACGAGCACCAACAGGTCCTTGGCGAACGGGATGCGATCGCGAGCGCCCGGCTCGAGGTCCGTGGCCGAGCCATTCGCACGGTGACGCGCGAGCCACTGCCGAATGTCCCGCTCGGGGAGGGAGGGTATGCCGGCGGTCGCGCCAGCGACGGCGCCGGCCCCAGCGCCAGCAGCAACGCCTGCCAGCACACCCGCCGACGCGTCGCTCGCGGCGGGGATCACTTCGCGCTGGACTGCCACCCAGTGCGTGACCGTCCCCGCCGAGTCGCGCATGGGCGCGAGCTTCCACTCGATGACGTAGGGCGAGCCGTCCCGGCGATAGTTCACGATCTGGCCCTGGAACGCCTCGCCCAGCCCCACCGCGCGTCGCATGGCGTCGAGGACGCGCCGATCCGTGGCGGGCCCCTGGAGGAAGCGTGGATTGCGCCCCAGCGCCTCCGAGCGGCTGTAGCCCGTTAGGTGCTCGAAGGCCTTGTTCACGAACACGATCGTCGGACCAGGAAGCTCCATGTCGGGCATCGTCACGACGATGGCGTCGGGGCAGTACTCGAGGGCGCGAAGCGAGATGGAATCGAGCGGGCGAGTAGGAGCGACGGGCTTCGACATACGACAGCGGTGGCGGGCGGTGGTCTCGGGTGCTACTGCGGATACACGGGAGGGGAGCGTGCGGCCCCCTGGCTGCTCGCTCCCCTCTGGAGTCTCGGCTCGTGATGAGCCGACTTTAATCTGCAGGGCGACTACGCACAGGCGCCGATCGCGTCCTCGTACGGCTCGCCGCGCCCCATCTCGTCGTAGATCTGCTCCATCACCGCCGGGCTTCCCACGAGGAAGCGGCAACGCGGTGCACCTGACGAGCGGCATTCCACCTCGAGTACCGCGACCGGGGCGCCGGCGACGCGGCCGAACAGGTCGGCGAACATCCCGGTGGTGAGGTGGCAGCAGGGATGGTCCATCCCGCTCTGCGGATCGGCCTCGCCCCAGTCGCTCGAGTCGAGCGTGGCGACCACGTCGCCGATCGAGCCGACCGTGATGCTCCCCCAGCCGGCATCGCGGAAGAACTCGGTGGCGCGCTGCTCGAAGCTCTCGACATCCAGCGACTCCGCCGGGAGGTCGGTGCGTTCGGCGAGCCAGCGCTTGAACGCCTCCCACATGGCGTCGCCGCCGGCATAGCCGGCTTCCTGGAGGTAGACCGCGGCATCGGGGCCGCCGTCGCGCAGGAGGGCGGCGCGCAGCGTCGCGAGCGACGAGCGCGTGAGGGCGAGCATCCCGTGACGAGTGAGGTCGAGCGGCTGTGGCATGCGAGTGTCCCGTTCGGTTAGCGTCCAACTCTCCGCAGCATCTCGGCTTCGTCGATCACCTCGACGCCGAGGGCGTTGGCCTTGTCAAGCTTGCTCCCGGCGGCCTCGCCGGCCACCAGGAAGCTGGTCTTCTTGGACACGCTGTCGGTCACCCGGGCGCCGGCGCGTTCGAGCATCGCGGCCGCGTCGGTCCGGCTGAGGGTTGGCAGCGTCCCAGTGATGACGACCGTATGCCCCTTGAGGGCACCATCCTGTGCCACTGGCTGCGGTTCGGTCATCGTGAGCCCCATCACCTCCAGCCGATGGACCAGGGCGCGGGCCGTCGGATCGGCGAAGTACGTGACCACCGACTTGGCGATGATCGTCCCGATCCCGTGTACCTCGCCAATCTCCTCCTCGGTGGCCCGCATCAGCGACGCCATCGAGCCGAAGTGGCGCGCCAGGAGCTCGGCGGCGGTCGCCCCGACGTGCCGAATCCCCAGCCCGAAGAGGAGGCGCGAGAGCGGCTGCGCCTTGCTGGCGGCGATGGCATCGACGAGGAGCTGGGCGCTCTTCTCGGCAAAGCGCTCGAGTGCCCCGATCTGCTCGACCGTCAGGGCGTACAGGTCCGACGGGTCGGAGACGAGCCCGGCATTCACCAGCTGCTCGAGGCGGGCGTAGGAGAGCCCGCGGATGTCCATCGCGTCGCGTGAAGTGAAGTGGACGAGCCCCTCCAGGCGGCGCCCCTCGCACCGGACGTTCGGGCAGTAGTACGCGACCTCTTCCTCGTCGCGCACGCGCGCGGTGCCGCAGACGGGGCAGTGCGTCGGCATGCGCCACGGCTGCTCGTCCCCGGTGCGCTTCTCCGGGACGGGGCCAATGACCTGGGGGATGACCTCGCCCGCCCGCTTCACCTGGACCGTGTCGCCGATGCGCAGGTCCTTGGCGATGATGAGATCCTCGTTGTGCAGCGTGGCGTAGGTGACCGTCGTCCCGCCGATCTCCACCGGCTCGAGGACGGCGTACGGATTGAGCGCGCCGGTGCGCCCGACGTTGACGCGGATCTCGAGCAGGCGCGTCTCGGCGATGTCGGGGGCGAACTTCCGGGCGATCGCCCAGCGGGGCTCGCGCCCACCGACGACCCCCAGGTCTTCCTGGAGGGCGAGCTTGTCGATCTTCACCACCCCGCCATCGATCGCGAAGTTGAGCGTCGCGCGGAGCTCGTGCTCCAGGCGGTGTGCCCAGGTCATCACGTCGGCCAGCGTCGCGCACCGCTGCCGGTGCGGGGCCACCGGGATCCCCCACGACTCGAGCGCGGCGAGCACCTCGCTCTGGGTTTCGATGCGGAGCGTCTCGCCCGGCGCGGCGATCATCGTGTAGCCAAAGAAACGCAGCGGGCGCGTGGCGGTCATGGCCGGGTCGAGCTGCCGCAGCGTTCCCGCGGCCGCATTGCGCGGATTGGCGAAGACGGGCTCACCCGACTGCACGCGCTGTTCGTTCATGCGCTCGAACAGGTCGAACGGATAGTAGATCTCGCCGCGGACCTCGATGCGCGCCGGCACGTCGTCCCCGCGCAGGCGCAGGGGGACGTCGCGCACGGTCCGGATGTTCGGGGTGACGTCCTCGCCCACCGACCCGTTGCCGCGCGTGGCGCCCATCACGAGCACCCCGTCCTCGTACAGGAGGCTCACCGCGGCCCCGTCGATCTTGAGCTCGGCGGAGTAGCCGGCCTGTCGCACCTCTTCTCCCGCCAGGCGCACGAGGCGATCCTCCCAGGCCTGCAGCTCCTCGTTGGAGAAGGCGTTGTCCAGCGAGAGCATCGGCACGTGGTGCGTGTGCTTCGGGAGTGCACTGACCGGCGCCGCCCCCACGCGCTGCGTGGGGGAGTCGGGGGTGCGCAGCTCGGGATGCTCGCGCTCGATGGCTTGCAGCTCACGGAACCGCACGTCGTATTCGGCGTCCGACATCGACGGCCGGTCGAGGACGTAGTACTCGTACGACGCGCGATCGAGCAGGGCGCGGAGTTCGGCAGCGCGTTTGGTGGGCGAAGCCATGCGTCGGGAAGACCGGAGGACGGGGGCGAGAGGACGTGCGCAAGAAGCAAACGGCGAACGGGCCCGGCGACAAGCGCGCCGGACCCGTTCACGCGTCAAGCCAGGGGACTACGCCTCGCTTTCCGCCTCGCCCTCGGCGGGCCCTTCCTCGAGACCGCCCTGGAGGAGGAAGTTCTCCACGAAGAACAGTCCAGGCTCGCCGGCGCGCTTCACCATGCGCAGGAGCGTGTCCATGCTCGACACCTCCTCGCGCTGCTCATTGATGAACCACTCGAGCGCGTTCTTGGAGAGGTGGTCGCTCTCCTTGATCGCCAGGTCCATGAGGGCGTTGATCTGGGCCGTGACGCGCATCTCGGAGTCGAGCGACAGCCGCACCGCGTCCTCGGCCGACGTGAAGATGGCGCGCGGGGCGGGGATCGCCGGGATCTCCGGGGTGGCGCCGGCGTCCACGAGGTACTTCACGAAGCGCATCGCGTGCTGGCGCTCTTCGGCGGCCTGCTTGTAGAAGTGCTTGGCCAGGGCGGGGAGCCCCTCGCCGTCGAAATACACTGCGATCGAGACGTACTGGTTGGAGGCGGCGAGTTCGTTGCCGATCTGCTCGCACATCGCGGCGGTCATCGCCTTGGAAATGAGCATGGTTTGACGCTGGCTGGGGGAACGTGCTCGTGCACCCGGCGTGCCGCATGTCGATGACGGCACCGCATGTCAAACTAGCGAGAGCGCGCCGACGCGGCCAGCGCGCCGGCAGACCGTGCGCGGACCGGGGTCCTATCCCCTGGCTTCTTCCTCGATGACCTGCATGGCGACCGACACGAGGCGCTCGAGTTCGTCGTCGCTCTCACGCGGCAACAGCGTCTCGGCCCACTTCTGGTCGTCGCTGCGGGTGTAGCGCGAGACCAGGCGGCGGAGGAAGGCGACGAAGGCGATGCGCTCGAGGTCCACGCGGCGACGGCGCTCGGCCTCGGCGTCGTTGGCCCGCTGCACCTGCTCGAAGCGGTGGGCGTTGCGCAGCGCGCGCGCCGTCAGCCCGGCGATGACCTCGCAGAACTGGATGTCGGAGGTCGAGAAGGGGACCCCGCCGCGTTCCGTGCGCAACACGATGGCCCCGATCACCCCGCCGCGCGAACGCATCGGGACGACGATGATCGAGCGGACGCTTCGGAGGTCGAGCGCGTCGCGCATTGCGGCGAAGCGAGGATCGGCGACCGCGTCGGGGATGACGATCGTCTCGCCAGAGCTGAAGGCGTCGGCCAGCTCGGGATAGCGAGCCAGGTCGACCACCACGTTGCTGATCGTGGGATCCTCGTAGGTTGCCACGAGGCGCACCTGGTGCTTGCCCTCGCCCCCCAGGTAGATCGACGCGCGATCGAGTCCGAACAGCTCGCCCAGTCGGCGGGCAAGGCGCTGGAGGACCTCCGCCACCTGCAACGCACCGCCGAGCTCTTGCTGCAGGTCGATGACGACCAGCAGCTGGTCACGCTCGCGCGTGAGCTCGTCGACCCGCTCGCGCAGTCGCGTGACCTCGAGCGCCGATGGGTCGGACGCCGTCTGATCGAGGGTGAGTGCAGCGGGTTGGGGCATGCGCTGGGCGACGTCGCGGCGGGCGGAAGCGAGCGCTCGCGGGATCAAGCGGGCTCGCCTGTAAAGACGCGCGAGATGCACCGCACGTCATAGCGTGCGCCCCCTCGCGCCCCATCCGTGACACGGGTCACCCGCGCTCACGGGCATCGCGCTTGGAGCGCGACGCCCGCGGGGGTCAACTCCGGACTTGGTTGATCAACCGATTCACTTCCGCGAGCACGGCGCGCGGTTCGCACGGCTTGGCGAGATACCCGTCGCACCCCACCTCCATCGCGCGCTCGCGATCACCCGGCATGGCGTGCGCCGTGAGGGCGATGACGGGAATGTGACTGGTCGCTGCCTCGCGCTTGAGCGTCTGCGTGACCTCCCATCCGTCGATGAGCGGAATGGAGATGTCCATCAGGATGATGTCGGGGAGTTCACGTCGCGCTTTCGCGATCCCCTCCTCACCATCGAGCGCCTCGCTGACGCGAAAGCCGTGATGGCGAAGGATGGTCGAGTAGACGATGCGATTGTCCTCGTTGTCCTCGACGATCAGGACCGTTCGATCACGCGAGCCGCTCATGCGTCCGTCCTTGCTAGCGCTGGAGTTTGCGCAGGGCCGCCTCGGCCTGGCGCTTGTAGCCGGGATCGTTCACGTCGCCCTGCTTGCCGCGGACCACGAACTCGAACTGGGCGCGCGCCTTTGCCTTCTCGCCCACGTCGAGGTAGATCATGCCGAGGTCGAGGTGATGGGTCAGCCGGTCCGGATCGACCGCTACCGCCTTCTCGAGGCTCGCCACGGCGTCCTTCCAGCTGGCCTGGCCGAACACCTTCCCGCCTAACACGTTCTTGGCGAAGAAGCGTTCCACGCCGCTCAGCCGCATCACCTCGGCATTCCACATGCCGATGACGTGGAGGGCACCGGGGTGGTTGGGATCGAGCCGGAGCGCCTCGAGTGCCTGGGCGTGGATCTCGTTGGCGTACTTCACGCGGTCCCGGACGCCCAGGGTGAGGGCGGTGCGCCCCAGGGCGCGCGCCAGGTGGAAGTGCGCTTCAGGATCGTTAGGGCTTGCCTCGACGGCTCGGCGGGCGTATTGCTCTCCCTTGCGGAAGTACTCGGTCCGCTGGGGGCCGTCGGCGGTCTGCTCCCCGATGTCCACGGCGCTGCGCGAGGCCTTGCCCAGCGCCTCGCCGTTGCGGGGGGAGGCGGCCACGGCCGCTTCGTAGTGCGTGAGTGCCGCGGCGGAGTTGAACGCCGCGGCTTCACGGTCGCCGAGGGCGACGTGATCGACGGCGCCCTGCGCGCCGGAGCGGGCCGGGAGCAGAAGCGCCCCGGCCAGAACGAGTGACCCGAAGTTTTTCAGATGCAACATGAGGGAACGCCACGTCTCCGCTATGAGGCGCCCGGCAAGGCGCCGTGGTTGAGGTCGTGGGGGTCCGTGAACATACCCGAAACGAGCCGCACATGCTTGCCCAGCGCCTGATTGAACGGAAACGCGATGGAGGCCGCCTCTCCGCACCGGAGTGGGAGGCGCTCGCGCACGCCTTCACGTCGGGGAGCATGACCGAGTACCAGATGGCCGCGTTCCTGATGGCGGCCTTCATTCGCGGGCTCGACCGTGACGAGGTCGGCGCGCTGACCCAGACCATGCTCGATAGCGGGCAGTCGCTCGATCTCTCGCATCTCGCGGCGGGGCGCATCGACAAGCACTCCACCGGCGGGGTGGGCGACAAGGTCTCGCTGATCCTGGCCCCCCTGGTCACCTCGCTGGGGCTGGTCGTCCCGATGATGTCCGGGCGCGGGCTCGGGCACACAGGGGGGACGCTGGACAAGCTCGAATCCATCAGCGGCTTCCAGACGCGACTCTCGCTCGAGCAGGCGCGCCGGCAGCTCGAGGACATCGGCTGCGCGCTCATCGGGCAGAGCGAGGAGATCGCGCCCATGGACCGCAAGCTGTACGCCTTGCGCGACGCCACCTGCACGGTGGAGAGCATCCCGCTGATCGCGGCGTCGATCATGAGCAAGAAGCTCGCGGAGGGGCTCACGGGGCTCGTGCTCGACATCAAGCGCGGTTCCGGGAGCTTCATCCCCGACTTCGATCGCGGGGTGGAGCTGTCGCGGCTCATGATCGACCTGGGCGAGGCGCATGGCTGCCCGGTGGTGGCGCTGATGACCGCCATGGACCGCCCGCTCGGCCGCGCCTGCGGGAATGCCCTCGAGGTCGAGGAGGCGATCCACGCGCTGCGCGGCGAGGGGCCGCCCGACCTGATGCAGGTCACCTACGCGTTAGGCGCGGAGATGCTCGTCCTCGGCGGCGTTGCCGCCAACACCGACCAGGCGCGGCGCAAGATGGAGGTCGCCATCTCCAGCGGGCGCGCCGCCGAGATGTTCCAGCGGATCATTGCGGCGCAGGGGGGTGATGCGAACGTCGTCGAGGACCCGTCGCGACTGCCGCAGGCGCGCGAGGTCGAGATCTACACGGCGCCACGCGCCGGCGTGATCGCGCGCGTGGAACCGCGGGCGGTGGGACGCGGGATCATCGCCCTCGGCGGGGGGCGCACACGGATGGAGGACGCGATCGACCCGAGCGTGGGCTTCGTCATTCGGGCCCGCCCTGGCGACGTCGTGCGTGTGGGCGAGCCGCTGGCGACGATCTTCTCGCGAGACGAGGCGGGGATCGCCGCCGGCATGGCGGCGCTGACCGACGCCTTCGTCATCGCCGAGGAAGCCGAGCCGCCACTCCCGCTGGTCTCGCACCGCGTGACCAAGGCCGGCGTCGAGCCGTACGAGGCGGAGCCCTGGGTGCGGACCTCGGAGTTTCCGGTGTTCGTCGAGCCGAGGTGATGTAGGGGCGGAAGAACAGAAGACGGGAAGACGAGAAGACGAGAAGACGAGATAACGACCTTCGGGCGTGGAACTCGGCGCCGTGCTAGATCGAACTCGTCTTCCCGTCTTCCCGTCTTCCCGTCTTCCCGTCTTCTGATCCTCTTACATTGCCGTTGCCTTCTTCGGTGGCGGCGCCAGCTCCGGGAGGCCTAACGACTTGAGCAGCGGGTTCATGCGGCTCACGCTCGCGTTCACCTGCTTCTCCACCATGTCGATCACGGTCTGTGCGTCGCGGCGCACGTCGCCCATGTATTCGCGCTGGGCGGCGATCACCGGCGTGAGGCCGTTGTCGATGCTGCCCATCAGCGACATCGCGCGTTCGAGCGGGCGAGGCCCTTCGGAATAGAAGGGGATCACGTCCGAACGGGGGCGCGTCAGCTGCAAGCGCACGCTGTCGAGCTTCACGATCTCCTCACCGGCAGCGCCAGCCATCTCCCGGGCCGCATCGCCGCGCATTTCCTTCCCCGACGCGCGACGTTCCTCGATCTGCCCCTTGAAGGCGACCAGGTTGCGCTCCGTGTCGATCAGCGAGGCGATCACTGCGTTCAGGCGCGTCGCCTGCTCGAACTGCTGGCGCAGCTCGGCCTCGCCGAGCCCCGACGACGGATCGATGCGCACCGTGAGGGGCTGCTCAGAGGCGGCCCCCGACACCGTCAGGCGTACGGCGTACTGCCCCGGCAGAACCTGCGGGCCCATCGGACGCGAACGCCAGTCGCCGGGATCGGCGCTGTCGGCCGGCATGTCGCTGAGGACCTTGGGGGCGTCCATGCGCAGGTCCCAGGTGATGCGGTTGAAGCCGGCATCGGCGGTCGGGCGCTTGAGCGTGCGGATCACCGAGCCGTCCTTGAGGATCTCGACCTTCACCAGCGAGTCGGCCGCCGGCTTGGTCCCCAGCCAGTACGTGATGACCGCCCCGTACGGGGCGTTCTGTCCGCGGAACTGCTTGTTCCCGTAGTTCCACTGCTGGTCGCCCTGGTTGTAGCGGACGGCGGCGCGCATCGGGAAGAGGTGCGACGCCTTGGCGGCCACCTGCGCCGACATCTGCTGCACCGGTGTGGCGTCGTCGAGGACCCAGATCGCCCGTCCGTGCGTCGCCAGCACCAGGTCGTTGTCGCGCGGATGCACGAGGACCTCGTGGATTGCGACTGACGGGAGGTTCTTGAGGCGCAAGCGCGTCCAGGAGGTCCCGCCGGTCCACGAGACGTAGAGCCCGAACTCGGTCCCGGCATACAACAGGTTGGGGTTCTTCGGGTCCTCGCGAATCACCTGCACGTAGGCCGCGGCCGGGAGGTTGCCGCTGATGTTGCTCCATGTGCGCCCGAAGTCGGTCGTCTTGTAGACGTACGGGCGGAAGTCGTCCATCATGTGGCGCTCGAAGGCGACGTAGGCGGTCCCGGCCGCCGTGCGAGACGGCTCGATCCCGCTCACCACGGCGTCGGCGCCGATGCCTGCCACGTTAGGCGCGACGTTCACCCACGACTTCCCATCGTCCTGCGTCACCTGGACGTTGCCATCGTCCGTCCCCGCCCAGATCACCCCCTTCTGGACCGGCGACTCGGCGAGCGAATACACGTTGCCGTAGTACTCGGCCACCGTGTTCTCCTTGAGGATTGGTCCGCCGGCGTCGCCCAGGCGCGACTTGTCGTTCTTCGACAGGTCGCCCGAGAGCGCGGTCCACGACTTCCCCCAGTCGGTGGAACGGTACACGATGTTACCCGCGAAGTAGACGACGCGCTTGTCGTGCGGCGACTGGACGATCGGCGCGTTCCAGTTGAAGCGCACGGCGTTGGAGTCGGCCGAGTAGCCGTCCATGCGCTTGACCTGTGGCGACGCCTCGCGCTGCTCGTAGGTCTTCAGGTTCGTCGCCTGGATCCCGCCGGCCTGGTAGTCGGAGAGGAAGTGGTCCGGGTCATCGGGGTGCGACACGGCATAGTAGCCGTCGCCGTTCTGGATGAAGCGCCAGTCGGTCGCCATCACCGCGGCGCCACGCGTGCGCGACGGCCCGGTCCACACGCCGTTGTCCTGCAGCCCGCCAGCGACATGGTAGAATGGCTCCCGCATGTCGTAGCTGAGCTGGTAGAACTGGCCCACCGGAAGGTTCTGGAACCACTCCCACGTCTTGCCCTGGTCATACGAGACGTTCAATCCGCCGTCGTCCCCCATGTAGAGGCGCTTGGGATTGAGCGGGTCGATCCACATGGTCTGGTGGTCGCCGTGGAAGTTGCCCGTGACCGCCTTGAAGTTCGACCCGCCATCGATCGACACCATGTACGACATGCCTAACGTGTACAGGCGGTCGGCATTCTGCGGATCGACGCGCAGGTCGGCGTAGTAGAAGCCGCGCCCGAGCGTGTGGGCGTTGTCGCTCACCTTGTGCCAGGTCTCGCCGTGGTCGTCGGAGCGAAAGACGTAGCCCTCCCGGGTCTCGGCCACCACATACACCACGTTGGGCGAGGACGGCGCCACCTTGATGCCGATGCGCCCCATGAGCTTGGGGAGCCCCTTGGTCATCTTCTGCCACGAACGCCCGCCGTCGGTGGAGCGGTACACACCGCCGTTCTCGTCGCCCGAGCGGTGCGTCCACTGCTTGCGGTCGAAGTACCACAGGCCGGCGTACAGGATGTTCGGGTTCTGCGGGTCGATGTCGAGGTCCGAGGCGCCGTGCCGGTTGTCGGTGTACAGCGACTTCTTCCAGGTCTCGCCGCCGTCCTCGGTCATGAAGACGCCGCGCTCCTCGTTAGGCCCGAAGGCGTGGCCGATCGCCGCGACGTACACCTTGCGCGGGTCCTTCGGGTTGATGACCACGCGTGGAATATGCCGCGTGTCGCGCAACCCGAGATGCGTCCACGTGCGTCCCCCGTCGGTCGTTTTGTACACGCCGTCGCCGAACGAGACCGAGTTGCGGACGTTCCCCTCACCGGTCCCGACGTACACCACTTCGTGATTGGTCGGATCCACCGCGAGGTCGCCGATCGACTGCACCGACTGCTTGTCGAAGATCGGCGTCCACGTCGTCCCGGCGTTCAGCGACTTCCAGATCCCGCCCGACGCGCTCCCCGCGTACAGGATCGACGGATCGCCTGCGACCCCCTCGATGTCGGCCATGCGTCCCGACATGTTGGCCGGGCCGATGTTGCGGAAGGCGAGGCCCGTGAAGGTGGATTCGGCGACCGTCGGTGGCGTGGCTGGCGCGGCCGCGGCGGTCGGGCGTCGTGTCTGGGCTGCCAACGGGGAGGTGAAGACCGCCGACATCGCGACCGCGAGGACGGCGACGCCAGGCGCAAAGCCGCGGCTCACGGCGCGACGAGAAGGAGAGACAGACATGGGTGCGGTTCCGGGTGAACGAGGGACCTCGCCGCCACGGGCGAAGGGCGCGGCAATCATACCGTCTCGCGGCGTCGTGCGGGAGCGTGATTCGTCGCTCCCCGTGTGCGGCTTTGCGCCCCTTTTCTCGTGGGCGCCCCGGCGTCATCTTCCGCGCCACGGCGCGCCGGGAACCGGGGGCGTCACACCGCACGTTCACCGTCGTCACCCTACCGAGGACGCCATGGATATCGACATGAAGAAGTACGCCAAGCTCGCGTCGCTCGGAGCGTTGGCGGTTGCCGCCGGATGCGTGGGGCTCTACGCTCTTCTGGCTTGGGTCTCCACCCCCACGGCAACCGGCGGCATCGACGGGGTGCACGCGATGATTGCCTACCTCGGCATCGCCGTCCCGATCGCGGCCATCGTCGCCGTGCACGTCACGTACGCACGCGTGCTGTCCAACTACGCGAAGGACAACGCGTAGCGCGATCGCGCACGCGGCACCGCGCGTCGGCGGGCATTCGTCCGCACGCGAATCGCGCCGCGTCCCTTCGTGGGGCGCGGCGCGATGCTGTTCCAGCTGTCGGCGTTACGAGATCCAGGTCCCGAGCACGGTCCCGAAGAACTGCAGCACCAGGATCACCAGGGTGCCGGCGCTGGCGACCGCGGCCACCGAGCGCATGACGGCGAACACCACCCCTCGCGTCCCCGTTGCCCCGCGTTCGCGCTCGCCGATCCCCCACGCTCCAAACGCAGAAAGCAGGGCGGAGACGGTCACGATGCGCCACCATGGCGGGTCGAACAGGAGGATCGCCGCCGTCGTGACAAGACCGCCCACGGCCATAGCGACCAGCCCCCAGTCGGGGACCCGGCGGCTCAGCGACGCGAGCAAGACGGCCAGCGTCGGTTCGTTCGCGTCGCGCATCCGAAGGGCGTCGCCCTTACCGCTTGCCGAAGCCGAACGACACGCCGATTCCGTACGACGGATCGGACCCCTCGAGGCCGAGCGGCAGGGTGATGACCGGGCGAATCAGGACGCTGGAGCTCAGGACGAAGCTCACGCCGCCCGACAGGAGGCCGTACGTGTCGTTGTCCGATCCAGAGCCGCCGCTCGGCCCGTCGATCGCAATGCGGCTGTACACACCCTGCAGCGACGCGAACGGAATGAGCGCGACCGAGGAGGTCGTGCCGACGCGGGCACCGATCGCCACACCTGCGGCGCCGTCGGTGGTGCTGGCGCTGTAGGCGGAGCTCCCGCCGTCGGGAAGGGAGGTGTAGCCGAGTGAGGCGATGGGGCAGAAGGTGATGTTGCGGCTGGCGCCGGTGATGAACGAGAGGCCGCCGTCGACACCGATCGACTTGCCGGTCCCGTCGATGCCGTCATAGTCCTGCAGCTGCGCCGACACGCCGCCAAAGGCGATGGACGAACCAAAGCCGACGCGCGCGTCGAGGGCCTTGCTACCGTCGCTGAAGAGCGCGGTGAAGGTGGCGTTGGTCGGCTGTGCAGTGAGCGAGCCGAGTCCGAGGCAGGCCTGCGCGTCGGCGCGCGTGGAGAGCGAGGAGAGAATGGCGGTCGTGGCGACCGCGACGAGTGCCATGTGTTTCATGTCGAGTTCTCCGTAAGGGGAACATGGGAGGCGTGCGTCGCCGCCCTGACCAATAATCAGGGAACGAACGCCGGGAGACGCAACCCTAAGTGAAAAAGGACGGGGCGCACCGCGATTGCAGTGCGCCCCGTGATCCCTACCCGCTTGGCCTCGACTTGTTCGACGCTAGATGTCGAGGTTGCTGACGAACTTGGCGTTGGCTTCGATGAAGGCCTTTCGCGGCTCGACATCGTCGCCCATGAGCGTCTGGAAGATCTGGTCGGCGAGGACCGCATCCTCCATCCCCACGCGCATGAGGGTCCGGCGCTCCGGGTCCATCGTGGTATCCCAGAGCTGTTCCTTGTTCATCTCGCCGAGGCCCTTGTAGCGCTGGATGTTGACCGACGACCGGTCGGAGCCGCCCAGGCGCTCGGAGTACGACTCGCGCTCCTTCTCGTCATAGGCGTAGAACTCCTGCTTCCCCTTGGCCACGCGATAGAGCGGGGGCTGCGCGATGTAGACGAAGCCGGCCTCGATGAGCTCGCGCATCTGCCGGAAGAAGAACGTGAGCAGCAGGGTGCGGATGTGCGCGCCGTCGACGTCGGCGTCGGTCATGATGATGACCTTGTGATAGCGCGCCTTCTCGATCTCGAACTCTTCCTTGATCCCCGTGCCGAGCGCCGTGATGATCGTGCGGATTTCCTCGTTGGAGAGGACCTTGTCGATGCGGGCCTTCTCGACGTTGATGATCTTGCCGCGCAGCGGGAGGATCGCCTGGAACTCGCGGTTGCGCCCCTGCTTGGCCGACCCACCGGCCGAGTCGCCCTCGACGAGGAAGATCTCGCACATGGCGGGGTCGGAGAGCGAGCAGTCGGCGAGCTTGCCGGGGAGCGTGCCGACGTCGAGCGCTGACTTCTTGCGGGTGAGGTCGCGCGCCTTGCGCGCCGCTTCGCGGGCGCGGGCCGCGGAGACCGCCTTCTCGATGATGATGTTGGCGGTGCGCGGGTGCTCGTCGAGGTAGGCCGAGAGCCAGTCGTTGACGACCGTCTTCACCGCCGACTCGGCTTCGCTGTTCCCGAGCTTGGTCTTGGTCTGCCCTTCGAACTGCGGTTCGCGGACCTTGACCGAGACCACCGCCGTCAGCCCCTCGCGTGCGTCGTCGCCGGAGAGGGAGAAGTCGGCCTTCTTGAGGAAGTTCCCCTTGGCAGCGAAGGCGTTGATGGTGCGCGTGAGCGCGGCCTTGAAGCCGGTGAGGTGCGTCCCACCTTCGTGCGTGTTGATGTTGTTGACGAAGGTGAAGACGTTCTCGTTGTAGCCGTCGTTGTACTGCAGCGCGATCTCGATGCCGATGTCGTCCTTGTCGGTCTCGAGGTAGAGGACCTCGGGGTGCAGCGGCTTCTTGCTGCTGTTGAGGTACTTCACCATTTCCTGCAGCCCGCCCTTGGCGAAGAACGTCTCGGTCTTGGGCTCGTCCCCACGCTCGTCGGTGAGCGTGATGGTCACGCCCTTGTTGAGGTACGAGAGTTCGCGCAGGCGGTTGGCCAGCGTGGCGTAGTCGTAGCGCAGCTCGGTGAAGATCTCGTCGTCAGGCTTGAAGTACACCTTGGTCCCGGTGTCCTTTTCCCGGACCTTGCCTAACGTCTTGAGCTGGGTGGTGGTGGTGCCGCGCTTGAAGTCCATGTAGTACTCCTTCGCGTCGCGCTTCACCCACACCTTCAACTGCTCGGAGAGCGCGTTCACCACGGACACGCCGACGCCGTGCAACCCGCCCGAGACCTTGTAGCTGTCCTTGTCGAACTTGCCGCCGGCGTGCAGGACGGTCATCGCGACCTCGAGCCCCGGGAGCTTCTCCGTGGGGTGCATATCCACCGGGATGCCGCGCCCGTTGTCCTCGACGGTGATCGAATCGTCGTGGTGGATCGTGACGCCCACCGTGTCACAATACCCCGCGAGCGCTTCGTCAATCGAGTTGTCGACGACCTCGTAGACGAGATGATGGAGCCCGCGCGAGGACGTTGAGCCGATGTACATCCCGGGGCGCTTCCGAACCGCTTCCAGCCCCTTGAGGACCTGGATGTTGCTCGATTCGTACGAATTCCCGTTGGAGGGGGTCTTGGCCATGTCTGCCCGTTTCTTGGACCGCTGAAAGGCCCCGAAGAGTCGCCGAAAGTCGGGGAAAGCGAGGAGCGCGAAATGTACCCCGCCGGCCGGCCGTTTTCAACCGCCGCCTTCCCCGCTAAGCATTTGTTCAGTAAGAGCTTAGCGGCACCCCCCGACCCGCGATTTCCCCCTTGCGCGACGCGCCGGCGCCCCTCCGGCCGCTTGCCCGCTCTCGCGAGCCTAACGCATCAGCGTCCAGCGCAGCTTGAGGATCGGCTTGTCCCCCGTGATCCGGTTCACCGAGGCCAGCAGTTCGCGCTCCATCATCGTCAGCTCCGACATCCACGCGTGACTGCGCACGGCGACGAAGAGCGTCCCGTCGTCGGTGATCGAGAGCGCCTGCGTGGCACCGGCGATCTCGGGTCCCACGAGCGTCGGCCATTGCTCCAGCACGGCCGACTGCTTGATGCGCGCGTCCATGCCTGTGCGCTTGAGGAACTGCGACAGGAGGTCGGCCAGCCGTTCGGGGGAGTCGGGACCGTTAGGCATCGAGGACGCCGTCGACGATGTGGTGACGCGGGAGCGCGGTGAACTCCGCCGGCACGTCGTCGCCCCGCGGGACGACCAGGACCATCTGGCCCGGCGGGCCGTCGCCGAGCACCTGCAGGATACGCCGGGCGCGGTCGACATCCAACTCGGCAAACGGGTCGTCGAGGAGGACGATCGGGGTGCGCCCCGCCAGCGTGTGCAGCGTCTCGCGCTCCAGGAGCCGCAAGGCGATCGCCGCCGTGCGCTGCTGCCCGGCCGAGCCGAAGGTGCGGAGCGCCCGCCCGCCCAGCTTGAGGGAGAGGTCGTCGCGATGCGGGCCGCTGTGCGTGAGCGTGCGCCGCAGGTCCTGCCCGCGATCGCGCTCGAGCGCCGCCGCCAGCTGCAGACGCACGCTCGCCTCGTCCTCGTCCGCCCCCGCGTCGATGGCGAGCGTCGTGTGGTAGTCGAGCGTCACCCGCTGGCGCTCGCCGATCGCGGCGCAGAGCGCCTCGAGCCTGGGGGCCGCCCAGCGGCTCCAGCGCACGCGCTCGCACCAGAGCGTCGCCCCGGCCTCGGCCAGCGCCGGCTCCCAGACCGAGGCGCGCTGCGCCCCGTCGCCGCGCTTCACCGCCTCCCGCAGCGACGCGTTGCGCCTGACGAGTGCCGCCCGATAGCGCTGCAGGGCGGTCAGGTAGCGGCGCGACGTGGTCGCCAGGGTGATGTCGAGGAAGCGGCGGCGCTCGGTCGGGGCGCCGGCCACGAGCTCCACGTCGCGGGGCGAGAACATCACCGACGGGACCGCGCCGAAGGCGTCGGCCAGTCGACTGCACTCGGCGCCGTCGAGCACGACCTTCTTGCGCTTGCCCACCCGGGCAAAGCCCACGCGCATCGCGTCGACCCCGGCCCCCGCGATCGTCGCCGCCAGGTGAAAGGCCTCGGCGCCGAAGCGCACCAGCTCCACGTCGCGCGCGCCGCGCACCGAGCGCAGTGTGTGCAGGTAGTGTATCGCCTCCAGCAGGTTCGTCTTGCCGTGCCCGTTAGGACCGACGACGACCATCCCCGCCGCCGGGACCTCGACCTCGACGCGCTGCAGGTTGCGGAAGTCGCGGACGGAGAGCGCGACGAGCGCGACGCTCACCGGCGCGTGAGTCACCGGCCGGTGAACGTCGCGGCGCGCTTCTCGAGGAAGGCGGCCATCCCCTCGGCCATGTCCGCCGTCCCCGAGAGGATGGCGAAGTGGTTGGCCTCGAGGTTGAGGCCGTCGGCCTGCGTCGCGTTGTAGCCGCGATCGACCGCCTCGATGCAGAGCGCGAGCGCGAGCGGGGCGTTGGCCAGGATCTGCCGCATCATCTGCTCCGCGGTCGCCATCAGCTCCCCGGCGGGGACGACCTTGTTCACCAACCCGATGCGGAGCGCTTCGGCCGCGTCGATCATCTCTCCCGTCAGGAGCAACTGCAGCGCGCGCCCTCGACCGACCAGGCGCGGGAGACGCTGCGTTCCACCGTACCCGGGCGTGATCCCGAGCTTGACCTCGGGCTGGCCGAACTTTGCGCTCTCCGATGCGAGACGGATGTGGCAGGCCATGGCCAGCTCGCATCCGCCGCCGAGGGCGAAGCCGTTGATGGCGGCGATGACCGGCTTGGGCGAGCGCTCGTACTTGTCGAAGACCGCCTGTCCGTATGCCGCGCGTGCCTTCCCCTCCATCGGCGACTGGCGCCGCAGCTCCGCGATGTCGGCGCCGGCGACGAAGGCCCGTGCCGCACCGGTGAGAATCACGCCGCCGATATCGTCGCGCGAGCGCACCTCGTCGATGGCCCGTTCGAGCTCGGCGATCGTCGCGTCGTTGAGCGCATTGAGCTTGTCGGGACGGTTGACGGTGAGGACGGCGACCCGGTCGGAGACGACGAGCGTGAGGTTTTCGTAGGACATGGGACGGACGACGGTGAGGTCGGTGGGGGGCGCGTGACGCCGATGCACTCGGCGCACTGCGCACGTGGGGCTCGCGTGACGCGCGGGGAAGCCGGCATGGCCCCGGGCTCCTGACGGACGGGCGGAATCTACCGCCGCCCGCGCGCTCCCGCTCCGGGGGGCGGGGGGGTAGCTTAGCTCGCCATGCAGATCATTGAAGCGGTGCGCTGGTCGCCCTCGGGCGACGCGGTGCGCATCATCGACCAGCGACTGCTCCCCGCGGAGTACGTCGAGCGCGATCTCCGCGCGGAAGACGAAGTGTGTGACGCGATCCGGACCCTGGCCGTGCGCGGAGCGCCGGCGATCGGGATCTGCGGCGCCATGGGGCTCGTGACGACGATCGCGCCGCACGTGGGCGAGGGCGAGGTGGCCTTTCGGGAGCGGCTGCGCACCGTGGCCTGGCGCATCCGCGAGGCGCGCCCAACGGCGGTCAACCTGGCGTGGGGCATTGACCGAATGCTGCGCCGCGCCGCCGCGGTCAGCGGGAGCAACGCCGAGCTGCTCGAGGCGCTTCGCGAGGAAGCGACGGTGATTCTCGCCGAGGACCGGGCGATGTGCGAAGCGATCGGCGCACATGGCGTGACGCTCCTGGCCGAGGGGGCCCGCGTCCTCACGCACTGCAACGCCGGCGCGCTCGCGACGGGCGGCATCGGCACGGCTCTCGCGCCGGTGTATCACGCCGCCCGCGCCGGCCGGAGGGTCGCCGTCTATGCCGACGAGACGCGCCCGCTGTTGCAGGGAAGCCGGTTGACCGCGTGGGAGCTGTCGCGCGCCGGGATCCCGGTGACGGTTATCGCCGACAACATGGCAGCGTCGTTGATGGCGATGGGGGCGATCGACGTGGTCATCGTTGGCGCGGATCGCATCGCGGCCAACGGCGACGTGGCCAACAAGATCGGGACGTACGGCGTGGCGGTGCTCGCGCACCATCATGGCATTCCGTTCTATGTCGCGGCGCCGTCGTCGACGATCGATCCGGCGACGCCGACGGGGCGCGAGATCGTGATCGAGCAGCGCGCGCGCGAGGAAGTGATCCGCGGATTCGGGCCGGAGACGGCACCGGTCGGCGTCTCGGTGTGCAACCCCGCGTTCGACGTGACGCCGGCGGCGCTCGTGACCGGGATCGTGACGGACCGTGGGATTGTCCGCGGGCCGTATGCCTTCGGGGCGGAGTGGGCGTCGGGTGGAGGGGCCTCCGTATAGGGGAGCGGGGGGCCCCCCCATGAGACACGGTGCCTTGTGTCTCGTGATGGTGCGTCATCGTTTCCTTCGCCCTTGCATCGTTTTCGCGGCACCACCGCGCGCAGCGTTCACACATCAGGCGCGCCAGCAGTCGCACTCGCCAATCGCGCTCGAACCGGCACTCGCCACCTTTACGTCCTGACGCCATGCGCCACGTCCTCGCCATCGACCAAGGCACGACCGGCTCCACCTGCCTCGTCGTCCGCGCGGACGGTTCGATCGCCGGGCGCGCGTACCGCGAGATCACGCAGTACTACCCGCAGCCGGGGTGGGTCGAGCACGACGCCGAGGAGATCTTCGAGCGCACGCGTGACGCCGCACGCGAGGCGATTGCCCGCGCCGGCGTCACCCCCGACGCAATCGGCATCACCAACCAGCGCGAAACGATCGTTGTCTGGAGCCGCGCCACCGGTCGCCCGGTGTCCCGCGCGATCGTGTGGCAGGATCGGCGCACCTCCGAGCGCTGCGCCGAACTCGCCCCGCGCGCCGAGGAGATCACTCGCCGCACCGGACTCGTCGTCGATCCGTACTTCTCCGCGACCAAGCTGGAGTGGCTGCTCCGCGATCCGGCGCTCGCCGAGCGCGCCCGCTCGGGCGAGCTGGTGGCCGGCACCATCGACAGCTGGCTGATCTGGCAGCTGACCGGCGGCACGGTGCACGCGACCGACGCCAGCAACGCCTCGCGCACCATGCTGTACGACATCGACGCCGCCCAGTGGAGCGAGGAACTCTGCGCCCTCTTCGGCGTCCCGCGCTCCATGCTCCCCGACGTGCGCCATTCGGCTGGCGCCTTCGGCGTCACCCAACGCGAGCAGCTCGGCCACGAGATCCCGATCTGTGGGGTCGCCGGCGACCAGCAGGCCGCCCTGTACGGCCAAGGATGCTGGCAGCCGGGGGAAGGGAAGAACACCTATGGGACCGGCGCCTTCCTCCTGTTCAATGCAGGGGCAACCCGCCCCAAGGGGGGCGGTGGACTGCTCACGACCGTCGCCTGCGACGCGTCGGGAAATCCGGTGTACGCACTCGAGGCGGCGATCTTCATTGCGGGAGCCGCCGTCCAATGGCTTCGCGATGGGCTGCAGATCCTCGAGCGCGCGGCCGACAGCGAGGCGATGGCTGCGTCGCTGACCTCCAACGACGGGGTGTATTTCGTCCCCGCGCTCGTGGGACTCGGGGCGCCGCACTGGGCGCCGGACGCGCGCGGCACGATCGTGGGCCTGACCCGTGGAACCAGCCGCGCGCACCTCGTGCGCGCCGCGCTGGAGTCGATGGCGTACGCGACCGCCGACGTCGTCTCCACCGTGCGCGAGCAGGGGGTCGCCCTCGACCGACTGCGCGTCGATGGAGGGGCGACCGCCAATGACTGGTTGATGCAGTTCCAGTCCGACGTCCTGCAGGTCACGGTGGAGCGTCCGGCGATGATCGAGACGACCGCGTTAGGTGCGGCCGGGCTCGCTGGCATCGCCTCCGGCGTGTGGCAGTCCCCCGGCGAGTTCCTCGCGTCGCGTGGCTTCACCCGGTTCGAGCCGCAACGGCCCGCGTCCGATGTGGCGCGCGACTACGAAGGGTGGCGGCGCGCGGTGCGGGCGACGCTCGCCTGGGCGGCCGATCGCCCCTAGCGACGCCCAGCGCGACCGCGCACGAGATGCGGCTGGCGCGGGAGTGGCAACCGACGCCATCATTACACGGTCTCGGGAATCATCGCGCCATCCGCCCTTCGCCACACTCCATGACCGCCGACGACGACGATGTCCCGCGCGAACAGCGGAAGAACGTCCTGCTGCGAATCCTGATCAACGACATGCTCGAGCAGGTGCGCGAGCTCAACCGCAATGCCGGACCCTGGCCCAGCGAGGAGCGGGCGAAGGCCGAGGCGGAGCTCGATCGGATCATGATGCAGGTGCGTCAGGAAGCGGTTCGTCGCGGAGAGAAGTAGCGGCGTGACCGATCGCGTGTCCTTCCGCGTCCGGTGCTCGGGCGCGGAATGCCTGCCGCGTCCATGTCCGGCGCGCCCGCTGTCCATCCCGGCGTTGCTCGCCTCGTTCGGCACGGGCGACTCGATCCCCCTGCGCTTCCCATGGCGATCGTAGGATTGTTCGCGAGCTGGGGGGCGGCGCTCTTTGCGGCCTGGGCGTTCGTCGGAGGGCTCGCGGGCACCACGCCGGGACATCCCGCGCGACGCTCGGCCGAACGTGCGCTGGTGGCGGCGGCGATCGCGGCTGCCGTGGCGACCGCCGCCCTCGTCCAGTTGCTGCTGGCGGGCGATGTCACCATCAGCTACGTCGCACGCAGTATCGCGACCAATCTCCCCAACGGCTACCGCGTCGCCGCGCTGTGGAACCTGCCGGCGGGGGCCGTCCTTCCCACGGCGACGCTGGCCGCCCTTGCCGGGGGGCTGGCCACCGCGCACGCGCGCTCCTCGCTCGGCGTGGCCGCCGTCGGTGCCATCGTGATGGCGCTGATGGCGGCGTCGCTCGCCGCCATGCCGTTCGACACCCTGCCGTGGACGCCGACGGAGGGGCTGGGGCTCTCGCCGACGCTGCAACACCCGATGTCGGTCGCGGGACGGGTGGCGCTGTCGTGTGCGGTTGCGGCGGCGACGGCGTTGGTCGCACTGGCTGCCGATCACTTGTCTGAACCCGCGGGTTCCGCGGTGGCGTCGTCGAGCGAGCGCGTTCCGGGGGACCGTTCGCTCGACGCGGCGCCGATGATGGCCGGCATGACGATGGTGCTGGTCGCGCTCGTCATGTGGGCGGTGGCGCGCGGCGGATACGCGACGGGGGGCGCCCCCTCGCCCGCGCCCCCGACGGCTTGGGGAGGGGCGCTCGTGCCGGCGCTGGTGAGCGTGGCCTTCGCGGCGGTCGCGGCGCGAACCGGAGGGACGGCATTCTTCGCCTCCGCCCTCGGCGCGCTCGGCCTGCTGAGCGCGGTGTTGCTTGGCCGAGACGTGCCGCGCGCGGGCGGGTGGGCGATGGATGCGTTCGCCCTCACCTCACTCGTGGCCGCGGCATCCGGTGCCGCGGTCGCCGTGCGTTGCGCGCGTGGGCGCGGGGCGCGCCTACTCGCCCTCCTGTCGATCGTCCTCCTGGCGGTTGGAAGCGCGGCGACGCGCGGGATCGCGGGCGCGGCGCCGTCGTGGGCGGCAGGTGCGGCGACCTGGTCCCTCGTCGGGGGGCTCGCCGCGGCCGTTGCGGCTGACGGTATGGCGTCCCCCTACGCTCGCTGGCTCCTCCCCGTGTTCGCGGTGGCGGGCGCCGCGCTCGGTGCCACGCTCTGGTCACCCGATCCCCTTGCGATGGGGTGGTGCACCGTCGCCGGGCTCGCGCTTGGCGCTGCCGTGTCGGCGCTCGTCCCGCGCGCGACCCTGCGTGCCCCGCTGACGACGGTGGCCCGACCGCTCGCGATCGCCCTCGCCGCGTTGGCCGCCGCCGGCGAATCGCGATCGGCGACGACCGTGGTCACGCTGACCGGCGGTGGACGCACGACGGTCGCGATGCACTTCGGCCCGCCGCTCGTGCTCTCGCACCAGGGGATCTCGCGCTACGAGATCGGCAACGCACACGTCGCCGCGCTGGCGCTCGAGCCGTCACGTGGCGGCTCTCCCATGGCGATCGTCACCACCGACCGACGCGAGTACGTCGACGGACGGGATGAGATCCTTGGCCCGCCCACCACGCGTCCGGTC
Source organism: Gemmatimonadota bacterium (assembly GCA_016719105.1). Taxonomy (NCBI): domain Bacteria; kingdom Pseudomonadati; phylum Gemmatimonadota; species Gemmatimonadota bacterium. The sequence continues at coordinate 540,085 of JADKAQ010000002.1, forward strand.
ATCGTGGCGTTTGCCCTCGAGGAGCTCCGTATCGCGGTCGACGACGTGAGGCCCGATGAAGGGGCGCGGTTGCGGCTGACGGTGGCGCCGCTGGCCCTGGCGTGGCCGCTCGCCCTCGTCGTCCTGGCGCTGGCCGCGCTCCTCGGCCTCCGTCCGCGCTCGGCATACGCTAGACTTCCCGCCTCCACGCACACCGTCACGGCATGACCTCGCTCGTCATCGGCATCGTTCTCCTCGTTGGCGGAATCGCCTTCGCCGCCTATCCGTTCCTCCGGCCGTCCACGAAGGAAGAGGACCCCGGCGTTCCCGACACCGGGGCGGGGCGCGCACGTCCCGCACCGGTCGCGGCGTCGCTCGATCCCGTTGCGGCGGAGTTGGAGGAGCTCGAGCTCGATCGCGCGATGGGGAAGCTCTCCGACAGCGACTACCAGCGCATCCGCTCCACCCTCGAGTCACGGCTGCGCGGAATGCCTGCGGCTTCGGCTCCGCGGCGAGCGACCCCGCCTGCGCCTGGCGCGGTGCAGGCGACGTCGCCGGCGGCACCGACGGCCGTTCCCCCTGTCTCCGTGGCCGCCGCCGTCCCCGCCGATCTCGCCGACGAGGCGGAGCGACTGATTGCGGCCGAGCGAGCGCAGGTGGTGCAGTGCGGGACGTGCGGACCGCGGCCTGAGCCCGCCGCGCGGTTCTGTTCCACGTGCGGGCGCGCGATCGGCGGGTGTCCCAGCTGCGGCAAGGCGATCCGGCAGTCCGGCGCCCGCTTCTGCGACCAGTGCGGGACGGCGCTGGTCCGCTAGCGCCACGCCCCGCCCTGGCCGCCTAACGCTCCAGTGCTTCGAGTCGCCGCTGTGCCATCCGCAGCGGCACGAAGGTGGCCAACAGGCAGAGCAGCGCCGCCAACCCGAAGCCGATGATCATCTCCGTCGGATCGACCGACTCGGCGGCACCGTACAGCCGTGAGCTCAGGTAGCCATACACCGGGCGCGCCTCGAGGAAGATCACCCCGCCGATGACCATCACCGCGGTCATCATGAACATCAGCCCACCGAACGAGGTCGGGATCTGGGCGGCGTTCTCGGTCTCGAAGCGCGGGTAGAGCGTCCCGAAGCCGACGGCCAGCCCGGCGATGGCGAAGGTCATCAGGGTGATCGTGCCGACCGACACGGCGAACATGAAGGGGCTGACTTGCAGCAGGTAGTTGGTCACCGCGACGATCGAGAGCGCGAGCGCCAGCAGTGGCACGGTCCCGACCCAGAACTTCGACCACAGCAGCTCGCGCATCGAGAGGGGGCTCGAACGCAGCAGCCACCACGAGCGTCCCTCGAGGCTCACCCCCGGAAAGAGGAAGCGCGCCGCGATCGACGCCAGCACGAAGCCCGCGAGCCCCAGGTTGAGGAACGGAATCAGGTTCACGATGAAGAAGGTGATCCCGTCGCCGGTGAGCGGGAGGAACTTGATGTTGACGACGTAGACCACCACCAGCACCGCCAGCAGGATGAGCTGTGACCACTGCGTGGTGTCGCGAAAGAAGACGCGGATCTCCTTGAGAATCAGCTCGCGCCGCAGCGTCCCCCACGGGGAGAGCAGGCGCGCGAGGATGCTGGGCTTGCCCGTGCTGCGCACCGTCTGCTGCGCACTCTCCTGCGCCTTGGTGAAGCCGATCGGGTACAGCGCGCGATGCAGCAACGCTCCCATCACGACGAACGCCGCCGCCGTCGACCAGAGGAGGTAGAGCGGGAGCAGGTCGAAGTCGCCGGTGAGCCATCCCATCAACGTGCGCTGCAGCCATTCGCTCGGCAGGGCAGGCGACGTGGGGCCGCGCAGCACCGAGATGAACTCCACCAGGGAGCGGAACCCCTCGGGCTTCGCGAGCTTCTCGGGGCGCATGAGGCGAAAGAGCACCACGACGCCGGCGCCGGCGATGACGGTGATGACCGACAGGATGTCGCGCGTGCGCCTGGCGGGGAAGATGTTCACCAGGAGCAACGTGATCGCGCTCCCGATCACCGACGGCAGCACGAGGAACGGAATGAAGGCGGCGATCGCCACGAACGGGAAGAGCACGCCGCCGTCATAGGCGAAGCCATACGCGCTCAACATCGGGATAGCCAGCAGCACCACCATCCAGCTGGAATGCAGCGTCGTCTCGAAGAGCTTGGCGCCGTAGAGCGTGAGCCAATCGACCGGGGCCGAGACCAGCAGGTCGAGGTCGCGCGCGAGGAAGAAGCTCGACAGCGCGGTGATGATGTTCGAGAGCAGCAGGATGGAGACAAACGACAGGAGGAGGATGCCGAGCAGCTTGCCGGCGAGCAGCGCCCCGATCTCCTCGACGCCCTTGAAGTAGACCAGCACCCGGTACAGCGCCCCGAAGGCGAAGGCCCAGAAGCCCAGCCCGATGACGCCGAGCAGCGCGTACCGCGCCCCGCGTCCCTGTTCGGCGGTTGCCGATCGGGCCCGGGCGGTCTGCCACTTGGGGGACAGGAGGTGCCAGAGCGAGGCCCCCCGCGCGGGCGCCGGCACGCGCAGCCCACCCGCGGGCGTGTAGCGTGCGGCATCGAGCGGGACGCTGGCGTGCGCCCCGGACAGGCGCCGGTGCCGCTCCACCAGGCCGGGGTCGGGGCCGGCGGGGAGCGGGGCCAGTGGGTCGTTAGGCATCGAGGACCTCCATGAGCCCGCGCGCCGCGTTCTCGCCCGTCAGCCGCAGGAAGATCTCCTCCAGCCCCTCGTCGCCGCGGGCCGCGTCACGCCGCAGCTCCTCCATCGTCCCGCAGGCGCGGATCGTCCCCTTCTGGATGATCCCGATGCGGTCGCACATCGTCTGCGCCACCTCGAGGGTGTGCGTCGACATCATGATCGTGTGCCCGCGCCGCGTGTACTCGCGGAACAGGTCCTTGAGGATCTTCGCCGCCTTGGGGTCGAGCCCCACCATCGGCTCGTCGACCACGATGACGTCGGGACGGTGCACGAAGGCGCTGGAGATGATCAGCTTCTGCCGCATCCCGTGCGAGTACGACTCCACCAGTTCGTCGCGCCAGTCCTCCAGGTCGAAGAGCGCCAGCAGTTCGCGCGCGCGGTGCTCGACCGCGGCACCGTCCTCGCGATAGAGCCCGGCGACGAAGCGCAGGAACTCCATCCCGGTGAGCTTCTCGTAGATGAACGGGCGGTCGGGGATGAAGCCCAGCTTGGCCTTCGCCGCCATCGGATTGGCGTTGAGGTCCAACCCGGCGATGCGCACCATGCCCGCGGTGGGGCGCAGGATCCCGGCGATCATCCGCAACGTGGTCGTCTTGCCGGCGCCGTTCGGCCCCAGGAAGCCGAACAGCTCTCCTTTCGGGACGAAGAGGTCGATGGCGTCGACGGCGGTGAAGGCGCCGTACTTCTTGGTGAGCCCGGTGAGTTCGATCATCGAGGGGTGGCGCCAGTCGTGGGGAGGCGGCGTGGGAGAGCACCGTGAGGTCGAGACGGCCGATCACGCGGGCGAGCTCGGTTTGCGCGGCGAGTCCACCGGTGAGCAGGCGGAGGTGCGACGCGTCGGTAGGGAACTGCCCCAGCGTCGGGTCGACTCCAACCCAGCGCTGCAGCATCACCTCGGCCCACGCGTGATAGTAGAACTTGCCGTCGATCGCGACGACGCCGCTGATGGTGCGTGCCGGGATCCCCACGGCGCGGGCGAGGGCGACGAAGAGCTGCGCGTGTTCGTTGCAGTCGCCGGCCCGCGAGCGGAGCGTGGCCACCGCACTCGGCAGTGTGACCGACGGTTCCTTCGCGAGAGAGTCGTGCACCCACGTCATGAGCCGCTGCGTGACCGCGTCGGCCATGGCGTCGCGTCCCTTGAGGCGCTTCGCCAGCGCCACGATCGCGGGATGCTCCACCTCCAGCAGCGGCTCGGCGCGCAACTCGCGCGCGAACCGCGCGCGAGTGGCAGCGCTCGGCGGGAGGGGGAACGACGGGCGCAGCGTCAGCGGCGAATCGCGCAGGATCGTGACCGTGTCGCCGCGCACCGTCTGGGAGCCACCGTGTACCGGAAGGCGCGCGAGGTCGACTCCGCGCACGCGAAGCTGCAACGTGTCGAGCAGCGGCACGTTGGCCAGGACGCCCGCCGAGATGGCGGTGACGCTCCAGAGGTCCTCCGTGGGCTCGGTGCGGCGCGCGCGCAGCGGGCTGGCGGTGCGCCAGTTCTCGAACGCGACTTCGTAGGCGGTGCGGCGCATCGAGATCCCCGCGGGCGCCTGCATCGTGATCATCCGCCCGATCTCGTCGATCCACGTGTCGAAGCTCCCGCCGTCGCTGGCGGTGACGCGGAACCCGCGCACCGTGTCGGCGTGCGCCCCGAGCCAGCGTCGCGAGTTGGGGTCGAAGGCGGCGCTGTCCACGAGGACGAAGAGCGACTCGGCACGAATCGAGACCGGCATCGCCCGCGCCGACATCGTCGTCGGGTCGAACGTCTCGATGGTGTAGGTGTTCCCCACCTCGGGGGGCTCGCCTAACGCCACGGCGAGCGGGACGAGCGTGGGGAGGAGGAGGGGCCCCGTCAGCCGCACCCGGTTGGTGTCACCGGGCACGCCGGGCGCCTGCACCACGTACTCGAGGATGGAGTCGCCCACGGTGCGCCCGGTGGCGCGCACCGCCTGTGCGTCGCTCCCGAAGGTCAGCGTGAAGTCGCGCAGCGCGAGCCCGCGCGACAGGCGCACGACCGACTGCGCCGTCGTGCGCTGCATCGTCCCGCCCACGGCCAGGTCGGCGACGAGATAGTCCGTCACCTGCAACCCGCCGGGGATCGTGTCGATCGTGTTGGAGGCGAAGCCGACGTGCGCCCCGGCGCGCTCCACGGCGAAGTAGGTCGCCCCCGGCGCGACGCGGGCGGCGATCTCGGCCAGCTTCTCCCGCGGCGAGCGTGACATCTCGCGCTGTGCGAAGGCCGCGATCCCGGCCCCCCACGCCGCCAGGATCCCGATCGCCATCAGGCCGCGTGCGTTCATCCCTCCCTCCACAGTCGAGTCACGACGTTGCGAAACGCCTCGGCCTCGAGGTCGTTCTCCACCACGATCACGACGTGCGCCGGACGCGGGCGCGTGTCGGCGTGCGCCTTGAGCACCGCCACCATGGTCTGCGCGGCGTCGTCGACGTCGAGGTTGCCGGCCCCCAGCCCAAACGGCGCGATGGCCAGGCGGTCTATCGCGAAGTCGTGCGCGCGCTGCAGTACGCTCGTCGTGGCCCGGCGCACCCCGTCGCGCGTCACGCGCTCGGTCTCGGTCGAGACGACGGCGTGGATCATCAGGTCGGCCTGCACCGCCCCCGCGGCGGTGACCACGGCCGCGCCCACCTCAAGCGGTTGTTGCACGTGCAGCTGACGGAGCAAGCCCTCGCCCGCCGCCTGCTCGAGCCGACGGATCACCGGCGTCACGGCGCGCAACTCGGCATTCACCGGGCGGGCGACGGCGTCGGCGGCCACGAAGGCCAGGTCATCGATGGTGACGGCGATCTGCATGAGGGGGATGACCGCGCTACGAGAGCAGCGCCATCGACGTCTCGTCGTTGATCCAGTTGACGTACTTCTCCAGTCCCCACTGCACTTCCAGCGCGAGCAGCTCGGGCACCTTGTACGGATGCAACTCGGCAAAGGCCTTCTCGATCGCGTGCAGCACGGCCGAGCGGGTCTTCATCAGGATCACCGTCTCCGACTCATCGGCGATCTTCCCCTCCCAGCGGTACAGCGAGCGCGAGCCGGGGAGGAGTGTCCCGCAGGCGATCAGCCGGCGCTCGAGCAGGGCGCGCACGAGCGCGGCCCCCTCATCGGCGGAGGCCACGGTGGTGAGCACGACGACGGCGTCGGTGTGCGGCATGGAGTCGGGTGATCCGGGACACGGGAAACCGGGGCGCAGACGCCCCCGGTAGGGACAGCGGAGAGCTAGCGGAAGTCACGCGAACTCCGCCAGTTGGCCGATCGTTGCCCTCTGGGCTCGACCGGCTTGCTGCCATCCCAGTCTTCGGCATATTTTCGGGACCTATGGCCCCCACCAACGAAGCGCTCGTCGTTCGCGGAGCGCGTGAGCACAATCTCCAGAACGTCGACGTCACGATCCCCCGCAACAAGCTCACGGTCATCACCGGGCTGTCGGGGTCGGGCAAGTCGTCACTCGCCTTCGACACCATCTACGCCGAGGGGCAGCGTCGATACGTCGAATCGCTCTCGGCGTACGCGCGGCAGTTCCTGGGGCTCATGGAGAAGCCCGACGTCGACACGATCGAAGGGTTGTCGCCGGCCATCTCCATCGAGCAGAAGACGGCGGGGCACAACCCGCGCTCGACGGTTGGTACGGTCACGGAGATCTACGACTACCTGCGACTGCTGTATGCCCGCGCCGGCACCCCACACTGTCCCAACTGCGGACGCCCCGTGCAGCGTCAGTCGGCAGGACAGATCACCGATGCCATCCTCGCGTGGCCCGACGGGACGCGCCTCGAGATCCTCGCGCCGCTCGTGCGGGGGAGAAAGGGGGAGTTTCGCGAACTGTTCGAGGCGGCGCGCAAGCAGGGCTTCATCAGGGCCATCGTCGACGGCGAACTCGTCGAGCTGGCCAGCCCCCCCAAGCTCAACCGGCGCCAGAACCACGACGTCTCCATCGTCGTCGATCGCCTCGTGGTGCGCGCCGACGATCGCGGGCGCCTGACCGACTCTGTCGAGACGGCGCTCAAGCTCGCCGAAGGACTGGTCGAGGTGGTGAAGCACGCCAAGGAGAAGACCACCGAGCTCTTCTCCGAGCGGTACGGCTGCCCCAACTGCGGCATCTCGATGCCGGAGATGGAACCGCGCCACTTCTCGTTCAACTCGCCGTTCGGCGCCTGCCAGTCGTGCGGGGGGCTGGGCACGCGGCGCGAGGTGAGCGAGGACCTCATCCTCGGCGATCCGTCGCTCACCATACTCGAAGGGGTGATCCTCCCGTGGGGTGAGCCCGACGGCTACCTGCGCCGCGTGATCCTCCCGGGTCTTGCCAAGTCGATCGGCTTCGAGTTGAGCACTCCCTGGGCCAAGCTCCCCGAGAAGGTGAAGCGCGTGCTCCTGCACGGGAGCGTTGGAGCGAAGGTCACGGACGAGGGTGAGGACGAGCCGAAGAAGAAGCGCGCCACCGCCAAGTCGGCCGCCAAGAAGTCTCCCGTCTCCCGTCTCCCGTCTCCCGTCTCCTGGGAAGGGATCGTCGCCAACATCTCGCGCCGCTACCAGGAGACCGACTCGGACACCATTCGCCAGGAGCTGGACGGCTTCATGGTGATTCGTCCGTGTGCTGCGTGCCGCGGTCGCCGCCTCAAGCCGGAGTCGCTCGCCGTCACCGTGCACCAGCGCAACATCGGCGACGTCGTCGAGATGTCGATCGGTGAGTCACGCCGCTTCTTCGATGACATTCCGGTCAAGCACAACGGCAAGGCCGGGCTCGACGCCGAGATCGCCGGCCCGATCCTCAAGGAGGTGCGTGAACGGCTGCGCTTCCTCGACGACGTCGGGCTCGACTATCTCACGTTAGGGCGCTCGGCGGAATCGCTCTCGGGCGGTGAGGCGCAGCGCATTCGCCTCGCGACGCAGATCGGCTCGCGCCTCGTGGGCGTGCTGTACATCCTCGACGAGCCGTCCATCGGGCTGCACCAGCGCGACAACGCGCGACTGCTCGGGACGCTCAAGCAGCTCCGCGACCTGGGGAACACCGTCATCGTCGTCGAGCACGACGAGGACACCATTCGCGAGGCCGACTACGTCATCGACCTCGGCCCTGGGGCGGGGAAGCACGGCGGCAAGGTCGTGGCCTGTGGTTCGGTCGACGACATCATGAAGGTTCCGGGGTCGATGACCGGGCGCTACCTCAAGGACGAGGTGCGCATCGAGGTCCCCAAGCAGCGTCGCCCCGCCGATCCGGCACGAACCATTCGGGTCGTCGGCGCGCGCGAGCACAACCTGCGCGACCTCAGCGTCGACTTCCCGTTAGGCACCTTCATCACCGTCACCGGCGTCTCGGGGTCGGGCAAGTCGACGCTGGTGGAGGACATCCTGCACCGCTCGCTGGCGCGTCACTTCTATCGGGCGCGCGTCATCCCCGGCGAGCACACGCGCATCACCGGGCTCGAGCACATCGACAAGGTCATCGACATCGACCAGTCGCCCATCGGCCGCACGCCGCGCTCCAACCCCGCCACGTACACGGGAGTCTTCACCCCCGTGCGCGAGCTCTTCGCCGAAATGCCCGAGGCCAAGATCCGCGGCTACGGGCCGGGGCGCTTCTCGTTCAACGTGAAGGGGGGGCGCTGCGAGGCGTGCCAGGGCGACGGGCTCGTGAAGATCGAGATGCACTTCCTCCCCGATGTCTACGTCCCGTGCGACGTGTGCAAGGGGAAGCGCTACAACCGCGAGACGCTCGAAGTCCGGTTCCGCGGGCTCAACGTCGCCGAGATCCTCGACCTCACCGTCGAGGACTCGCTGGCTTTCTTCGAGAACCAGCCGCGCATCCACCAGAAGCTCGTCACGCTCAACGACGTCGGCTTGGGCTATATCCATTTAGGGCAGAGCGCCACCACCCTCTCCGGCGGTGAGGCGCAACGCGTGAAGCTCGCCACCGAACTCTCCAAGCGCGACACCGGGCGTACGCTCTACATCCTCGACGAACCCACCACCGGACTGCACTTCGAGGACGTGCGCATGCTGCTCGAGGTGCTCCACCGGCTCGTCGACCGTGGCAATACGGTGCTCGTCATCGAGCACAACCTCGACGTCATCAAGACGGCGGATTGGATCGTCGACCTTGGGCCCGAAGGAGGGAACAAGGGGGGAAGGATCGTGGCCACCGGGACGCCCGAGCAGGTCGTGAAGGTCAAGGAGAGCTATACGGGGCAGTTCCTCAGGACGGTCCTGAAGGGGCGTTAGGCGCCGGGCGCGCCGTCGACGGCCGCACGACGGTCAGTGTCGCGTCCCGCAGGTCATCCGGCGGCGACGGCGCATCGAGCAGTGGCTGTGGCACGTCGAGCAGGTATCGCTGGAAGAAGGCGAGCAGGTACCGGGACATGACCCGCTCGATGATCGCGCCGTCCGTCGTGCCGAGGAGGGCCAGGTTGGGGCGTGCGATCCAGCGGAAGAACGGCATGGCGATCGCCAGGTCGGCGAAGCTCCCGTGCGTCGTCCCGCGCACCTCGACGTGCAGCAGGTCGGCCGAGGAACCGAAAAACACCGGGAACTGACCGTTCCCCTCCCGCGACATGAACAGGAAGGGGACCTGCAGCGGATGGTCCAGGATCTGGCCGAACTGCCAGCCGTCGATGTTCACCCCCGCCTTGCAGCGCCGGTCGCGGATGCAGGTGACCCCTGCCGTCGAACCGCCGAACGACATTCCCGCCACGCCGAGTCGTTCGAGATCGAGTCGTCCAGCGAAGCGATCGCGCGTCCCGACCGTCTCCCGGTCGGTCCCCGCATCGATGGCCGTTAGGCGGTCGATGAGGAAGCGCGTGTCGTCATACCAGACGTCGGTGCTCGACATGACGTACACGCCGACCTGCGCGAAGTACTCCTCCATGTGACGCCAGGTCGCGCGGGTGCTGTCCGGATCCGCGACCGAATCGAGCTTCGCGGAGAGGCGCGCGACCTCCTGCTGAGCCTCCCCCGACGGCATCGGCTTTCGCGTCCGGCTGTTGTCGAGCACTACATGCCCGTCGGGGAAGGTCAGGCGCGACGCATCGTACAGGTGCCCGAGGCTCACCACGACGAATCCGTGGCTCGCGAGCTCCTCCATCTGCACGACGTTCTGCCACGGCGTGGAGTTGAAGCCGTGCGAGTAGATGATCACGGGCCAGCGCGCTTTGGCACGCGCCATCGGCGCCTCGGGCGATGCATGGGCGGGGACGAGCGCGAGGTGCGAGAAGACGAAGGCCGGGAGACCGATCGCGGCCTCCGCATCGGTGTCACTCGGCCAGAACGGGGCGCGCGGCGCCCCCGCCTCGACCTCCGCCGGATACCAGACATTCGCGAGGAGTTCGCGCCGTCTCTCAGGCTTTGGAGCAAACGGGTCGACGCGCGCGCTATCGAGGAAGGCCAGGCGCGTCGTCCCCACGCCGAACGGACCGGACGGCGGCGGATACTCGAAGATCGGGAAGCCGGCGGCGACGACCGCGCTGAGGCCAACGATGAGCAGCGCGCCCAGCACGCCAACGACGCCTCCCAGCGTTCGCCGCGATCGGCGTGGCGCGGCCTCCGGCACGCGCCGTACGGCGAGCAGTGAGAGGAGCAGGGCGAGCGCGTATGCCGGATACAGCGGCCACCGCGCCCCCTCCACGATGGCGTGCACCACAAAGAGCGCGAGCGCGAACCATGGCAACGGGCGCGTCCAGCGTGGGCGGGTCGCCGCCGGCGCGAAGCGCGTGAGGGCGGCGCAGGCAAGGACAGCGGGAGCCGCGATCTCGAGGGGACGCATGTGAGGGCAGTGCGCGTTAGGTAGCGGCGACCGCCGCGATCGGGATGTCGTGCTTGCGGCCAAAGGTGACCCATTCGTCGACACGCCGCTCCCGGACCTTCGCGGCGATGAGCGATGCGTCAGCGTGGGCGATCCCGAGCCCGCCCACGAGTCGCGCCAGGAAGTGCGCCTCGAGTGCCGCGATCGCGACCACGCCGTCGCTCGCCGGATACAGCGCATAGCCTGGCGAGCCGCCACCGAGGACTCCTCCCGGACGGGTGAGGCCATGGTCGCGCGGAGCGGCGAGCGCCCTCGCCGCGTCGACGAGGGCCACTTCGCGCCACCCGCCGACACCGCTGCGCGAGCGCCCGACGAGGAGCGCGAGCGCGGCAGCCGCGGCGTCGATGCCGGCGGCGACGTCGGAGAAGAGGGTGACCGGCAGCGCCTGCGGCGACACGAGCCCCGCTTCTGCCTGGTACGTGAGATCGTGCCCTGGTAAGTCGCTGTCCGGCGACGGATGCCCGACAATCGAGACGGTACAGAGCCTCGGGTGCCGCGCGCGCACGGTCGCGCGCTCGAGCCCAAGTCGCGCGAGCGCCGACGGGCGCGACGAGACGATGAGGATGTCCGCCTGCTCGAGCAGCGCGTCGAGTTCCGCCCGCCCCGCCACCGACTTGAGGTCGATCGTCACGACGCGCTGCCCCGCAGAAAGCTCCTCGTACCAGACCGGGGCCGCCCCGGCGAGGAAGTCGCCGGCGGGCGGTTCGACCTTGGTGACCTCGGCCCCCAGCGCCGCGAGTCTCGCAGCTGCAACCGGTCCGGGGACGTTGATCGCGAGGCTCACCACCCGCGTCCCACGCAGTGGATCGTCGCCTGCCGCCGTCGCATCAGCCGGGTTGCGCATGGCGAGGAACTTCGCCCTGGAACGCCCTCGGGAACAGAGCCCCCCAGACGACCGGCTGGCGATGCCCATGCCCGCACGAGAGATTGCTCCCGACCGATCCTGCGCGGGCGCGTCCGCGCGATCGCTCGCCACGTCCTCGGCCCCCCTCCATGGTTTCCCTGCTCGATATCATCGGTCCCGTCATGGTGGGCCCCAGCTCGAGCCACACCGCTGGCGCCTGCCGCCTCGGGATGCTCGCACGTGGCCTCGTCGGCGGGACCCCCGAAAAGGCGCTCATCGAATTGCACGGTTCCTTCGCCCGCACGGGTGAGGGACACGGGACCGACAAGGCGATCGCCGGCGGATTGATGGGCTTCCGCCCCGACGACGAGCGCCTGCGCGACGCGCTCGACATCATGGAACGCGAGGGGCTGGCCTACACCTTCGAGAAGACGAAGCTCGGCGAGGAGGGGGAGACGCACCCCAACACCGTCCGCATCACCCTCGAGCGCGGGGACCGCAGGGCCGAGATGATCGGCTCATCGTTAGGCGCGGGACGCATCCTCGTCTCGCAGATCGACGGCTTCCCGGTCGAGGTGCACGGGACCTACCACACCATCGCGCTGGTGGCCGAGGACATCAAGGGATCGATCGCCCGCATTGCCGGCCTGCTCGCCGACGATGGCGTCAACATCGCCACCTTGCGCCTGACGAGAAAGGAACGGGGCGGCGACGCCTTCATGGTGATCGAAGTCGACGAGGAGCCGGGCCCCGAGGTGCGCGACCACATCCGCACGCTCCCCTGGGTCAAGTGGGCCTACCGCCTGGACAAGGTCGGCGCCTGATGCCCGCTCGCGTCGTCTCGACCGTTCACGGCGCGGGGCTCCGGCGTGCCGGGTGCCCGTTCCGCTCGCCTCTTCCCATCTCCTGATGTACAAGGCTCTCGCTGACGCCATCCGTGACGCCGAATCGCAGGGGACGACGCTCGCCGCCGTCGCCCTCGCCGCCGAGTCGCGCGACCAGGGACGTCCCGTGTCCGAGATTCGACAGGCACTCGCCCGCGCCCTCGCCGTCATGCGCGGCGCGGTGACGCAGGGACTCACCGGCGACCTGCGCTCCGCGTCGGGGCTGGTAGGCGGCGATGCGGCAAAGCTTCGGGAAGGGCCGCCAGGGCCGCTCGCCGGCACCCCCTTTCGCGACATCCTGGCGCGCGCCCTCGCCGTGCAGGAAGTGAACGCGGCGATGGGGGTCATTGTCGCCGCGCCCACCGCGGGCGGCGCCGGTGTGCTCCCGGCGGTCCTCCTGGGGCTCGCCGACGCCAAGGGGCTCGGCGACGAGCTCCTCATCGACGCCCTCGCCACGGCGGGGCTCATCGGGGCGATTGTCGCGGAGCGCGCCTCGCTGTCCGGCGCCGAAGGGGGCTGCCAGGCCGAGACGGGTGCCGCGGCCGGGATGGCCGCTGGCGCCGCCACCGAGATGCTCGGCGGCTCGCCCAGCCAGGCGGGACATGCCGTCGCCCTCGCGCAGCAGGGGACGCTGGGGCTCGTCTGTGACCCGTTAGGCGGGCTCGTCGAGCTGCCGTGCGTCTTCCGCAATGCCACCGGCGCCGCGATCGCCCTCGCCGCCATCGAGATGGCGATGGCTGGGATCACCTTCGCCATTCCCGCCGATGAAGTGATCGACACGATGGGGGAGATCGGTCGCAGCATGGACGTGCGCTATCGCGAAACGGCCGGCGGCGGGCTCGCGGCCACGCCGACCGGGCGTCGGCTGGCACGCGAACGGCTGGTGCAGATCAAGCGCAGCGACGCCTAGGGTTCACGCGACGCACCGTTCGTCGTTGGCCGCGCGCTCGGCGGTGTTCCGCCGACTCGATGGCCTGTATCTTGGTCGGGCGGCGAGGGCGCGCCGCGGCGGTTTCGACGGGCGGGAAACCCGCGGGGGGCACTCCCCGTAGGTGCAAGAGGCCATTCTACGCAGGGACCACTATGGTAACGAAAGAAGACCTCGAGTCCTTCCTGGACCGCCTCTCCTCAGAGGGTGCCAGCTACTTCGAAGCAGGCGAGAACACCTGGATCGTGCAGCCCGGTGGTGCGCTCAACCTCGACGTGGTGGTGCACTACAGCCCCCCCGTCATCGTGTTGCGCATGAAGGTGATGAACGTCCCCGAGAAGAACGGGAAGGGGGCGCAACTCAACCGGCGCCTCCTCGAGTTGAACGCCACGGACCTCGTGCACGGATCGTACGGCATCAGCGACGGCTCGATCGTCCTGACCGAAGCGCTCGAGGTGTCGCACCTGGACTTCGAGGAGTTCCTGGCCTCCTACGAAAGCATGACCCTGGCCCTCGCGACGCACCTGCGCGAGCTCACGTCGTACCGCGAGGACGCATAGCCCATGGGCATCTTCGATCGTCTTGCCTCACTCATCAAGTCGAACGTCAACGACATGATCTCCTCCGCCGAAAATCCGGAGAAGATGCTGAACCAGATCATCGTTGACATGCGCGACCAGTTGGTGAAGGCCAAGCAGCAGGTCGCGGCGGCCATCGCTGACGAGAAGCGGTTGCATGACCAGTTCGAGTCGGAGTACAAGCAGTCGCAGGACTGGGAGCAGAAGGCGATGCTCGCCATCAAGGAGGGGCGCGACGACCTCGCCAAGCAGGCCCTCGTCAGGCAGAGCGAGCACTACGCGCACGCCCAGCAGCTCGAGACCACGTGGCAGTCGCACCAGCTCGAGACCGAGAAGCTCAAGAACGCCCTGCGTGACCTCAACGACAAGATCGAAGAGGCCAAGCGCAAGAAGAACCTGTTGCTCGCGCGCCAGCGTCGGGCGCAGGCGCAGAAGCGCATCTCCGAAACGATGTCCGGTCTGTCCGAGAAGTCGGCCTTCGAAGCCTTCGCCCGGATGGAAGAGAAGATCGAGCAGAACGAGCGCATGATCAAAGCGTCGTCGGAGATCGACGAGGAGTTCTCGGGCGATCGCCTGCAACGTGACTTCAAGCTCCTGGAGAAGTCGTCGACCACCGTCGGTGCCGACGCGCAGCTCCTGGCGCTCAAGCAGAAGATGGGGCTGCTCCCCTCGGCGTCTCCCGCCGAGAAGCGCCAGCTCGGGGCCGGCAACGTGCCGGCCGAAGAGACGGTGCACGCGGAAATCGAGGAGCCCGACCACAAGCAGAACGGGTGACGGGACACACGTCTCCCACCTTCAAGGTCGCGCCCGTCCTGGCATCGACGGTCGCGACCGTTCTGTTGTTGGGGCTGTTGTTCAAGGCGGCGGACATCTTCCTGCTGCTGTTCGTCGCCATCCTGTTCTCGCTCTTCCTCGGTGCCGTGCGCGACGCGCTCGTGCGCCGGTTGCGGCTGCCGGCATCGATCGCCTTCGCGCTCGCCGTCCTCGGGACGCTCGCCGCGGTCGCCGGACTCGTCACGCTGCTCGTCCCCCCGGTCGTCGAGCAGACGCAGCAGCTCGTGGGGAACCTCCCCAACTACGTCAGCGCCTGGCAGGGGTGGCTGCAGCGCCTGCTCCTGCGGTATCCGCGCCTGCAGGAGCTGTGGAGCGCCGAGTCGGGGAAGCTCGTGGGAGGGATCGTCTCGCAGGCCGAAGGCGCGATGAGCGAGATCCTCCCGCAAGTCGTCGGGATCGGTCACGCCGTCGTGAACATCGTCTCGATCCTCGTCATGGGGATCTTCCTCGCGCTGCACCCCGGGACGTATCGCGAGTGGCTCATCGCGCTCTTTCCGCCCACGCGCCGCGACATGGTCCGCGACGTGTTGCGCGACCTCGCGAGCACGCTCAAGTCGTGGCTCGTGGGGCAGCTCATCGCGATGGCCGTGCTGGCCGTCCTCACCGCCATCGGGCTCTACGCGCTCGACGTTCCGTACTGGCTCACCTTCGGCGTCTTCACCGGCGCGGTCGCGATCATCCCGTTCTTCGGCACGCTCGTCTCGTCCACCATCCCCGCGCTCTTCGTCCTTGGCGGTGAGGGAGTGTTCGGGGTGACACCGGGAACGCATGCCCTGCTGGTGATGATCCTCGGCTTCGTGATCCACATCATCGAGGCCAACTTCGTCGTCCCGCTCATCACGGCCAAGCAGGTGGAGATCCCGCCGGTGCTGAGCATCATGGCCGTGCTCGTCGTCGGTCGCCTCCTGGGCCCGATCGGCCTACCGGTCGCCGTTCCGCTCCTCGCGGTGATGATCGTGATGGTGCGGCGCGTCCTGATCAACCGGATCTACGAAGGGCAGGGGACGCAGCGCGCCGGCAAGGAGCGGGTGCTCATCCTGCGCGTCCCTGCACCTGACGGTGGCGTGCTCGTGGCCGCCGACCCCCCGCTCGACGTCCTCCGCCTGAGCGACCTCCGCCGCCCCGCGTAGATGATCTTCGAGCCCGCGTTCGAAACGCTCGACACCGATGCCATGCGCGCGCTCCAGGGACAACGCCTGCGCGCGCTGGTGGCCACCGTGCAGCAACGGGTCTCGATGTACCGCGAGCGCCTCGCGGCCACCGGGATTGCGCCTGACGACATTCGCTCGATCGACGACATCACGCGCCTTCCGATCACGCGCAAGGACGACCTGCGCGATCACTATCCGTTCGGGCTGCTCGCCGTCCCCCGCCAGCAGGTCATGCGGGTGCACGCCTCGTCAGGCACCACCGGGAAGGCCACCGTGGTCGCCTACACGGCAAATGACGTGGACCTGTTCGCGCGCGTCAACGCCCGCGCCTTGGCCATGGCCGGCGCCGCGCCCGGGATGATGCTGCACAACGCCTATGGCTACGGCCTGTTCACGGGCGGCCTCGGCATTCACTACGGCGGCGAACGTCTCGGCCTCTCGGTCGTCCCCGTGAGCGGCGGGATGACCGAGCGACAGCTCACCCTCATCACCGACTTCCGCCCCGAGGTCATCACCTGCACGCCGAGCTACGCCCTCACGCTGGCGTCCGAGTTCCGGCGTCGCGGCGTCGATCCGTCCGACATCTCGCTGCGCTACGCCGTCCTCGGGGCCGAGCCGTGGACCGACGCCATGCGCGCGCAGATCGATGAGGCGTTAGGCGTGACCAGCACCAACATCTACGGCTTGTCGGAGATCATCGGTCCCGGCGTGTCCAACGAGTGCGTCGAGGCGCGCGACGGCTCGCACGTCATGGAAGATCATTTCTACCCCGAGATCCTCGACCCCGACACCGGGCGCCCCGTCCCCGACGGCGAGGAAGGCGTCCTGGTGATCACCACGCTCACCAAGGAGGCGCTCCCCCTCCTGCGCTATTGGACCGGCGACATCACCTCCCTCGTGCGCGGGCGCTGTGCCTGCGGGCGCACCCTCGTCCGGATGCGACTCATCAAGGGACGCACGGATGACATGCTCATTATTCGTGGTGTCAATGTCTACCCGAGCCAGATCGAGGCGGTGTTGGGTCGCATCGTTGAACTCGCGCCGCACTATCGCCTCGTCGTCAGTCGCGACGGGACGCTCGATGCGATCAGCGTACACGCCGAGGTCTCGGAGTCGTTCTTCCGTGAGGTGGGGCGCGGCGTTCTCTCGGCTGACGTCATCGAAGCCGACCACCGGCTGCGTGCGCTGCGCGAACGCATCGCCGCCCTCCTGCGCGACCTGATCGGCGTCGCGATGGCCGTCGAACTCATTCCGCCGGGCGAGGCCCCCCGCTCTGAGGGAGGGAAGCTCAATCGGGTGGTCGATCGCCGCCCGCGGTAGTCGGGCGACCAGTCCGTTACGGCGATTCGGCGTGTCGCACTGGGCCGTAGCATTGCGCTTGCAGGAGGGGTGGTCAGTCCTCACAACGCCCTCCCGTCCGCAGCGCCGGGGGAGGGTCCGTTCGGTCGTTCTGACCGCATCGCCGGTTTGGCGCGGCGGTCGAACGAGGAACCACTCCGTACAAATGCCGAAGATTTCCGTCATACTTCCTGCGTACAACGTCGCCGAGCACTTGAAGGAGTGCTTGGCGGCGCTCGTGACGCAGCGAGTGGACGGCGCCGACGTCGAGTTGATCCTCGTGGACAACAACTCGACGGATGCGACGGTGGCGATCGCCGGCGAGTTCTCCGATGTGCGCGTGCTACACCAGCCGGTTCAGGGCTCCTACGCGGCACGGAATCTCGGCGTGCGCGAGTCGACCGGCGGTATTGTGGTATTCCTCGACCCCGACTGCGCCCCGCGTCCCGGCTGGCTGCGAGCCGCGGTGAGGGGGCTCGACGCGCCGAAGACCCAGATTGTGCTCGGGCGTCGGTACTACGGTCCGTCGCGGGCATTGGCGCTACTGTCCAAGTACGAGGACGAGAAGATTCAGTGGATCCTGCGCCGCCGGTGCACCGACCAGGTCTATGGCTACACCAACAACATGGCGGTGCGGCGCGCATTGCTCGACACGTATGGCCCGTTCCCTGAGCGCAGTCGTGGCGGCGACACGATGTTCGTGCAGCGTGTGGTGCGCGCGCTGGGGACCGACGCCGTCGCCTTCGTGCGCGAGATGGGGGTCGATCACCTCGAGGTGACGCAGCTGGCGGACTACTATCACAAGCGCACCATCTACGGCGCGAGCAACGAGCGCCTGTCGCAGGAGGTCCCCTTCCGCCCCCTCTCGAGCGGTCAGCGATTCGCCGTGCTACAGGCCCTGCTGCTGCGCGGCCGGGTGGCGCCGTGGGATGCGGTCGTGCTGCTGGCGCTCCTCGTGCCCGGCGCCATCGCATACGATCGGGCCCGGCGAGGGGCGAGATGACCGCTCCCTCGACGCGGCGCGAGAGTGCCGGCGAGGAGGTGAGTGTGTTCGACGCCAGTCCCGCCCTTCGCCACCCGCGACAGTTCCTTGCCGATGTCCGCCGCGACCTGCGGGTCACGATGGACCTGGCCCCCCAGATGGCGCGACGCCAGATCGTCGCGCGCTATCGCCGATCGGTGCTCGGCTACCTCTGGCTCCTGCTCGTCCCGGTGAGCACCGCCGCGGCGTGGCTGTTCGTGCGGGCGAGTGGCGCGTTGCACATGACGAGCAGCGGCGCCCCGTATCCCCTCTACATCGTGGCGGGCCTCTTCCTCTGGCAGGGCTTCCTGCGGGCGCTCAATGCGCCGCTGCAGCAGGTGAACGCCTCGCGCGCCGTCATCTCGAAGATCCGCTCTCCGTGGGAGGCGGTGATCGCGGCCGGATGGGTCGAGACGGTCTTCGAGTTCGCGATCTTCGTTCTCGTCCTCCTGCTCGCGATTCCGCTGTTGGGGGAGTGGCCGGGCCTCGGGATGCTCTCCGCGGTGGTTCCCATCGTCGCGCTGCTCCTGCTGGGCGCCGCTCTCGGGCTGCTCCTCGTCCCCCTGGGGTTGCTGTTCGACGACATCCCACGCGCCGTGGTCGTCGGCTCGACGTTCCTCTTCTTCGTGACGCCGATCGTCTATCGCCCCCCCAGCTCGGCGTTAGGCACCGTGACGTTCCGGCTCAACCCCGTCGCCGTGCTCCTGGATGCCGCGCGCTCGGCACTGGTCGGCGATGCGCCGGTGGCGCCGGCACTCGTGCTTCCGTGGGCGTTGGTGGCACTCCTCGCCTTCGTCGTCGGCTGGGTCGCCATGCGCGTCGCCGTCCCGCACCTCGTGGCGCGCCTGTGAGTGCGCGAGTCGTACTCGAGGTCGACGGGATCTCGAAGAAGTTCGCCCGTGGATTCTTCGGGGCGCGGCGCTCGGCCCTGCGCGACATCTGGCGCGAGATCGCGGTGTGGAACACGAGCCCCCGCGATCGCCTCCATGCCGCCGAGTTCTGGGCGTTGCACGAGGTGTCGTTCGCGCTGCGCGAGGGCGACGCCCTTGGCATCATCGGCGCCAACGGAGCGGGGAAGAGCACGCTGCTCAAGGTCCTGTCGCGCCTGCTCAAGCCCGATACCGGGAGCGTGAGGATCTCGGGGCGCGTGGGGACGCTCATCGAGCTCGGGGCCGGCTTCAATCCGGTGCTCTCCGGTCGCGAGAACGTCTTCGCGCAGGGCGCGCTGTACGGCTTTGGCGTACGACAGATGGCCCAGCGACTCGAGGCGATCGTCGATTTCGCCGACATCGGCGAAGGGATCGACAAGCCGGTGCAGCACTACAGCAGCGGCATGCGTGCCCGGCTCGGATTCGCGGTGGCGGTGCACGTCGATCCGCAACTCCTGCTGGTTGATGAGGTGCTGGCGGTGGGCGACCTGGCCTTCCAGAACAAGTGCATGCGCCACATGCGCGAGTTCCGCGAGCGCGGCGGGACGCTCGTCTTCGTGGGTCACGCGGGGCATCAGGTGCAAGCCGCGTGCGACCGTGCGATCGTGCTCGAGCGCGGGGAGTGCCGGTTCGACGGCGACGTCGTCGACGCCCTCGACTACTACTTCCGTCAGCAGCAATCCGGCGACGCCATCCCCGTCACCGCCGGCGGTTCCGGTGCGGCGCTCCTGCAGATGGCGGCCGGCAACGCACAGGGGGTGACCATGGGCGACGTCGTGGTGCGCGGGGCCGCGGGCGCCCCGAGCTCCGGCGCGCCCGCCGACATCATCGCGCCCTACACCGCCGAACGGGCGCATCCGCGGGCGCTGCTCTTCTGCGCCTTCTACTCCATCGATGGGCAGCGCGCGCTCGCGGGCGCGGCGCTGGAGATTCCTGGCGGGCTCGTGGCCGGCGCGGCCTCCGTGCACGCGCGACTGCCGCGTCTCCCCTTCAACGAAGGGAGCTATCAGTTGCGGCTGGCGCTGATCGACATGGAGCTGGGGTACCCGGTCGCGCTCAAGGGATGGATGGACCAGTCGGTGCGCGTCACGGTCGACGGCGACGCGTCGGTGGTCTCCAACTTCGGTCGCATCATCGACATGCCGGTGATGCTCGCCGTCGAGATCGGACGCGCCGATGCCAAGCCGCGCTGCGGTGTTCACGGATCGTGGTCGCGCCCGGGGCGTGGGCGATCTGCTGGCGATGGTCGCGCCGGGTCCGTCGGACGACCGTTCGACATCGAAGCGCGCCACTTCTACCGGACGGCGGTCGATGGGTAAGCGCCTGTTCAATGCGGAACTCACGCGCGCCATCGACGCCGACCTGAACGCCACGCATGGCGACCATCGCTGACGTGCGCGTCGCCCTCGACCGGGCTCGGGGCTTTGTCGCGGCGACCCCGCTGCCGAGTGGCGAGGTGCCGATCGACTTCATGCACACGGGGATCCCGGGGCGCGAGCGAGTGTCGGCGTGGTGTACCAACTGCTTCGCCACGATGTTCGCCTGCCATGCATTGGCCGAGGAGTCCTCGCCGGTGGCGCGGACGATCATCGAGCGCGCGCGCCCGTTCCTCGAAGGCGAGTTGATCCCGCCGGGGATCTGGAACTACTTCGCCGAGGGGGGGACCCCTGCGCCAGCGGGGTCCGCGGGACCGGCTGGTGTGCTGAGTCTGGCGGGTGGGGGCGCGTTCGAATCCCGGTGGTCCGGGCAACAAGGGCGGTGGCCGTCTGGGGCGGGGAGCGGGGGACCCCGGCGGGCGGGCGGGGCTGGTGGCCGCGATTGCGTTGCCCTCCCTTCGGCGGGGGCGCGGTCCCGAGACACGTGCGGGTGAAGGGGGCGGCGACAAGTGGTATCCGACGCGCGTTCTTCTCGGCGCGGCGGCGGGGGGGGCGGGGGGGGGGGGGGGCGGGGGCGGGGGGCCGGTGATGTGGTCGGCGCGCTTGGGGGGCGGGGCCGGGGGTCGATCGCGCGATCGTTTCTCGGCGCGGAGCGGGGGGCGGGCGGGCGGCCCACGGGCGGGCTTCGGATGCGGGATGGTACGAATCGCGGAGCTACACGACGGCGCTCGCGTGCGAGAGCCTGGCCCTGTACCTGAAGGCCGAGAATGCGTAGCGCCCTCCGCATGAATCAGTGGTGGAGCGGGAAGATCCCGCCGGCGCTCGCGGCGGCGTACCTCGCGGCGTGCGTCAATGCGGGACCGCTCGATGTCACCGCGATGGCGCGGAACCTCGCGCTCTTCCTCGTGTCATCGCTCGGCATCGGGGGGATCGGGTACCTGCTCACCGACGCGTTCGACGTCGAGGAAGACCGGCGCATCGGAAAGCAGAACGGATGGTCGGCGTTGTCACCGCTGGCGCGACTTGTGGTGAGCACGTGCCTCCTGGCCGCCGCTGCGCTCCCGTGGCGCTGGCTGCCTAACGCACGGCTCGGGGCGTCGCTCGTGGTCCTCGAGATGCTGCTCTTCCTGCTCTATGCGGTGCCACCCATCCGGCTCAAGGAGCGCGGAGTGGCCGGCATCGTGACGGATGCGGTGTATGCGCACGTGCTCCCGGTCGCGGTGGCGTGGACCGTGTTTGCTGGCCCCCCCGACACACGCGGCGACGAGGTGCTCATCGCCTTGTTCCTGCTCTGGATGCTCGCCATGGGGATGCGCCACCTGGCGCGACACCAGCACGACGACCTCGATCGCGATCGCATGGCCGGCATCAGGACGTTCGCCGCCGGGCGTGGGCGCGACGGCACGATGCGGTGGATCGTGCGGCGCCTCCTCCCCGTCGAGATGGTCGCCGCGCTGTCGGCGCTCGCCTGGGCCCTCCCCGTAGCCCCGTTGCTTCTGGCGGGGTTCGTGGTGCACGCGTTCTGGGAACTGTACGTGGTGCGGGAACGCTGGATCGCGCCGCTCCCCCCGTGGCGGGTGATGAGCGACACCGAACGGCACGACCTGCTGGCGCAGCGGGTCCTGTCGGGGTTCGTCGAGCGATGGCTGGCACCGCTCGCGCTCCTGTCGCTCGTGGTGCATGACGCACGGGCGCTCTGGCTCGTGCCACTGCACCTGCTGGTGGCCGGCGCACCACTGCGCACCTGGTGGCACGACGTGCAATCCCTCCCCCGATTCACGAAGAACCCCGCATGACCCGCACTCGCGTCCTCCTGCACATCGGCTTCCACAAGGCCGGCTCCTCGTGGCTGGAGCAATGGCTCGCCCGACATCCGCAGGTCAGGTTTACGGCCGGGACCTTCGCCGGGCTGCGCACGCCGATGGACATCTGCCGCGAGGCTGCGCGCGGCGACCGCGACGTCCGCTGGCTCGCGATGAGCGAGGAGAACTGGACCGGGGGGCTCGTCTTTCCCGAGGGCTAC
Source organism: Gemmatimonadota bacterium (assembly GCA_016719105.1). Classification (NCBI taxonomy): domain Bacteria; kingdom Pseudomonadati; phylum Gemmatimonadota; species Gemmatimonadota bacterium. The sequence continues at coordinate 562,472 of JADKAQ010000002.1, forward strand.
TTCTACCTCCTGCTGCGCCACCAGGGCTTCCACAAGCGCCCCCCCGCCATTCGCGAACACCAGGCGCGTCTGGCCGACGAACTCGTGGCGATGTACCCGGGCGCACGCGTCCTGATGATCACGCGCGGGTTCGCCGGGGCGCTGCGCTCCGTGTACTCGCAAGTCGTGCGAATCGGTGGCGACCTGTCCTTCCACGACTTCCTGCAGGAGTACGAGCTGCAGATCGCCGCCTGGCTCAACTACGATCACGTCGTCGCAACGTACCGCGCCCGCTTCGGTGCCGAGAACGTCACCGTGCTCCCGTTCGAGGCACTGGCCGCTGGCGAAGCGTCTTTCATCCGCATCCTCGAGGAAGAGCTCGCGCTGGACCACGAGGACATGGCCATCGGCCGCGTGCTTCCGTCGCTGTCGCCGGCGTTGCTCAAGGGCTACTCGACGCTCTCCCGTCGCATGCTCGCGCCCGTCGCCCGCCACTTGCGGAATTATCGTGCGATGCAGATGTACTTGGCCTATGCCGGCCTGGTGGTCGACAAACCATGGGCCAACGCGATCGTGGGCACACTGTTCGGTCGTGGTGCCGATCCCTCCGCGCTCACCGTGCCTGACGAGTACCTGGAGCGCTTTCGCGGAACCGCCGCCTCGCTCGCCGTGCTGCCACGATACGCGCCCTATCGCGCCGCGTACCTCCTCGACGACGCCGCCCCGTGACCCGGCGCGTCATCCTTGGCCTGCCCGAATGGAACCTCAACGGCGTCTGCATCTTTGCCGCCAACCTCGTGCGTGCGCTCAACGCGCGCGGACAGGACGCCCGACTCTTCATCACCGAAGAAGGATCGCCGCTCGTCGACTATCCGCGGGTGGGCGCGCCGCCGCCAGCCGACATCCCAGTCGACCGACTGCGCCTGACAGCGTACGACCGCTGGAGCGATGCCTGGATCGGGGTCGAGCGCTACCTCGAGGAGCAGGCCCCGTGCGTCTACATCCCTAACCACGACTTCCGCGCATCCTGTGTCACGCCGCGCCTGTCGGAGCGCGTCACCGTCATCGGGATGATCCACGCGGACAACGCCCTGGAGTACGAACACGTCGGCAGGCTGGCACGCCATTGGGATGCGGTCGTCGCCGTCAATCCGTCCATCCGGCGTCGCGCCGCGATGGAGATGCCCTGGCTCGCCTCCCGACTCGCCGCGATCCCCATCGGTGTCCCGCTCCCTGCGCGCGTGGCCGAGCGCACGCCATCCGACGTCTTGCGGCTGGTGTATCACGGCGAGCTGCGCGCGCACCAGAAGCGGGTGCTCGATCTGGTGGGGATGCTCGACCTGCTGGTCGCGCGCGGCGTGCGCGCGCAGCTCACGCTCGTTGGAGACGGCCCGGCGCGCGCCGACATCGAGGCGCGCGGGAAGTCGCTGATCGCCGCCGGGCACCTGGTCCTCCGCGGCGCCCTGCCGCACGCGGAAACGCTGGCCGAACTCGAGCGGCACGACGTGTACGTGCTCGCCTCCGAGTTCGAGGGGACGCCTAACGCCATGCTCGAGGCGATGGCGCGTGGCTGCGTCCCGGTCGTCTCCGACCTCGAGACGCTGGCGAGCGTAGTCGCTCACGACGACAACGGGCTGCGCTTCCCGCCGGGTGACGTCGACGCCTTCGCCACCGCGGTCGCTTCGCTCGCCGCCGCCCCCGCGCGCCGAGCGGCCATGGCGGTGCGCGCCGCGGCGACGGTGCGCGATGGAACGTGGGCGCTCCACGCCATGGTCTCGGCGTGGATCGCGCTCTTCGAGCGCGTCGAACAGGCCAAGGCGGCATCACCTCGCCGTCCGCGCGCGCGCATGAGTCCTCCCGCACCGACGATGGGTGGCGTCTCCATCCTCCCGGGGCGATTCGACGGCTCCGCACGCCTGGCCAATCGCGTCCCGATGTGGCCCGATCCGCTCCCTCCCGCCGAGCGTCAGCCCACACGTGCGCCGCATACGGCGCCGCTGGCTGACCACCGCATCGTCTTCGCCGCTACGTCGGGACGCATCAGTGGCGTCGACATCTTCGCCGTGCACCTCGTGCGCGCCCTCGCGGCGCGCGGGTTCAACGCCGAGATTCTCGTCACCCGCCCCGACGAGCCGGTACCGGATCCCCTCCCGTTTCCCGCCGACGTTGCCGTGCGGCGCCTAACGGTGACCCCTCGCACGTCGTGGCGCGCGCGCTGGCGCTTGCTCGTCAACGACCTCGAGCGCGACGGCGCGCCCGTGCTGTACGTCCCCAACTACGACTGGCGACACTCCGGCATCTCGCCCACGCTGGCCAGCACGGTCAAGATCGTCGGCATCGTGCACAGCGATGATCCGCAGCACTACGAACACGCGCTGCGCCTCGGTGAGGCGTGGAACGGAATCGTCGCCGTCAGCGACGCCATCGCGCACGAGATGCAGGCGCTGGCGCCACGCTTCACGCCGCGCCTCGAGACGATCCCGTACGGCGTCCCGGTGCCGCCGAGCGCGGTGCCGCGAAGCCGGCAGGGCGGGGAGCCGCTGCGCATCGTCTACGCCGGTCGCCTCGCGCGATACCAGAAGCGTGCGCTCGACCTGGTCGGTATCGCCGACGCGCTCGTCGCGCGCAACATCCCGTTTGAGCTCACCGTGGCCGGTGGTGGGCCCGACCAGGGCGACTTCCTTGGCGCGGCAGCCCGTCACCTGGTCGAGGGGCGGATGCGCTTCGTGGGCGGATTGCCGAACGAAATGGTGCAGGAGCTGCTCACGCGTGCCGACGCGTTCCTCTTGCCGTCGGCGTTCGAGGGGCTCCCAGTCGCCCTCCTCGAGGCCATGGCGTGCGGCGCGGTCCCCGTCGTCTCCGACATCCGCAGCGGGGTGCGGCAAGTGGTGCGGGACGGCGAGAACGGCTACGTCGTTGCGCCTGGCGAGGTGCAGGGTTTCGCCGATCGGCTCGCCGAACTTGCACGCGATCCCGCGCTCGTGTCGCGCATGTCGTATGCGGCCCATCGCGCCGTGCACGACGGCCCGTTCACGATCGACGCGATGTGCGAGCACTACCTCGCCTTCTTCGACCGCGTGGCGCGCGAACCATTCGCCCGTCCCGTGGGAGCGGCGCGACATCCGGGGGACATCACCGGCCTTCGCGCGTGGCTCCCGCCGGAGCTACCCACCCCGGTGCAGGTCTCGGCGCGTCTGCGCCAGCTCGCGCGCGGCGCCGTCGGCGCTCGCTGAGGCAACCGTGCGCATCGTCGTCACCTCGCCCAACTGGACGCTCAACGGCGTCAACGCATTCAACGCCACGCTCGTGCGCGGGCTGCGAGCGCGCGGACATGACGTGACGTTGCTCCTGACGGGGTCGATGTGGCGCGATGACAAGCCCCTCCCCATCCCCGACGACCTCGCGGTGTCGCACCTCGCGCTGCCGTCCGTCGCCACATGGCCCGCCCGATGGACTGCGTTGCAGCGCTCCCTCGAGGCGGCGGCCCCATGCCTCTACCTGCCCAACCACGACATCGCACACTCCGGCATCTCGCCGGCGTTGTCGTCGCGCGTCGGGATCCTGGGCATCGCACATAGCGACGATCCGCAGCACTACGACCACGCGCGGCGTCTCGCGCCGTGGTGGAACGGCGTCGTCGGGGTGAGCGAGACGATCGTGCGCGCGCTGGGCGCGATGGATGAGGTACGGGCAACTCCGGTGACGCACATACCGTACGGCGTCGCCGTCTCCGCCCGCTCAGATGTCGCCAGTCGCGCGCGCCAACGCTCGGCTCCGGGGGAACCGCTCCGCATCGTCTACGCCGGACGACTCGAGGACCGACAGAAGCGCGTCTCGGATCTCATCGCCATCGCGAGCGCGCTGCGGGCGCGCGCGGTGTCTTTCGAGCTGACGATCGCGGGCGACGGTCCAGCGCGCGGGCATCTGGCGACGGCGGTGCGCGAGGCACGGCTTGAAGATGTCGTGCGTCTGGTCGGCACGGTCCCCATGGACCAGATGGCCGAACTGTATCGTGCGCACCAGGTCTTCCTTCTGCCGTCGGCCTTCGAGGGACTTCCGCTCGCCTTGCTCGAATCGATGGGGCAGGGATGCGTCCCCCTCGTCAGCGACATCGCCAGCGGCGTGCCCGAGCTGGTGCGTGACGGCGAGATCGGCTATCGAGTCGCCGTCGGCGACGTGGACGCGTTCGCCGAGCGGCTGGCCCTTCTGTCGCGCGAGGCCGACCTGTGTGCGGAGATGTCGAGCCGCGCGCGGGATGCGGTCGCACGCGGACCGTACGGCATCGACGAGATGGTGGACCGCTACGAACGCCTGCTCGGCGACATCTGGTCGGAGGTGACGAGCGGTCGATATGCACGCCGCGCCGCCGACATCGTCCCCCCGCCCGGGCTCGACTGGCGCGCGCAATTGCGCGCGCCGCTGGCCGCACTGCGCGATCGTCCGCGCGGGAGCGCCTGACATGCGCGTCCACGCCTTCGCCCGTCGCTTTCCCAGTCTCTCCCAGACGTTTGTCCTCAATCAGTGTACCGGACTGCTCGATCTCGGTGCGGAGCTGACCGTCTTCGCCGATGGGGCCGACACCACCGGATTGTCGCACCCCGATCTCGTGGCCAGCGACATCACGAGTCGGGTTCGCCACTACGGCATCCCTGAGCCGTGGAGCCGCCGGCCGCTCCCCGCGTTGCAGCTGATGACCGCCGCGTCGCCGTTGTCCGTGCGTCAGCGTTTCGCGTTGCTCGCTCCGTGGCGTGGCGGCCGTGAGGCGGCGTCCGGCCGCCTCCTGTTCGAGGGCGCAACGGTCGCGCGTGAACGAGCGCCCGATATCCTGCACGCGCACTTTGGCCCGGTCGGTGCCATGGTCGACGCGCTGCGCGACGCGGGCGTGGTCGCCGCGCCCCTCGTTACCACGTTCTACGGCTACGACGTCTCGCGAACCCCGGCGTCGCGCTATCGGAGGCTCTTTCGCAACGGCGACGCGTTCCTGGTGTTGAGCGAGGCCATGCGGGCGCGCCTGCTCGCCATGGGGGCGCCGTCCGAGCGTGTGTACATCCACCGACTGGGCGTCGACCTCGCGCGCTTTGCCCCGGCGGCCGGTACCCGGCCCGACGTGCGTGGCCAGCTGCACCTGCTGTCGATCGCTCGCCTGGTGCCCAAGAAGGGAATCGCGGATGCGCTCCGTGCCGTCGCGCGCGCACGCGCGAGCGTGCCAACGATCCGCTACACCATCGTTGGCGATGGTCCACTGCGCGCAGAGCTGGAACGGCTCGCCACGTCGTTAGGTGTCGCCGACGTGGTGCGCTTTGCCGGGTGGATGGCGCAGCAGGATGTGCTGGCGGTCGCGCGGACCGCCCACGCCGTGCTCGCCCCGAGCGTCACCGCGCCCGACGGTGATGCGGAGGGGACTCCCGTCGCGATTCTCGAGGCCCAGGCGCTCGCCCTTCCCGTCGTCGCCACTCGGCATGCTGGGATTCCCGAAGTCGTGGTGGATGGCGAGAGCGCCCTGCTCGTGGATGAACACGATGTCGAGGCGCTCGCGTCGGCCATCGTCACGCTCGCCGATCCGCAGGTGGCCGAGCGCATGGGCGCGGCTGGACGCGCGCTGGTCGAGCGGCAGCACGACATCCGACGACTCAATCGGGAGCTGCTCGCGCGCTTCGAGTCGTTGGCACGACGCTGACGATCGCACCACGAGCGACGCGCTGGCCGCGGCTCGTACGGGCGTTCCGGTACCACCGTTCGCGGAGCACCGTTACCTTCTCCGAGTCCTCACCCGTCGACCGGCGATGCCCGAGTTCCGCCTGTACAACACGTTGTCGCGCACCGTGCAACCGTTCGTTCCCGCCGACGGCGAAACGGTGCGGTTCTACTCGTGCGGCCCCACGGTCTACGACCCGGCGCACATCGGGAACTTCCGCACCTTCCTGTTCAACGACCTCCTGCGACGCGCCTTGCGCCTCGAAGGGTGGAAGGTCGCGCAGGTGCAGAACCTCACCGACGTCGACGACAAGATCATTCGACGGGCGGAGTCGACCGGAAAGACGATCATCGAAGTCACGGAACCGATCACCGAGATCTTCCACAAGGACCGCCGCTACCTGCGCATCGAGGATGCCGAGGAGTATCCCAAGGCGACGACCCACATCCCGGAGATGATCGCGCTGGTCGAGACGCTCCTGGAGAAGGGGGTCGCCTACAAGGCCGAAGATGGCTCGATCTACTTCGCCATCGATCGCTTCCCGGGGTACGGCAAGCTCTCGCGCCTCGATGCTCGCGAAGTGAAGAGCGGCGCGCGCGTGGCGCAGGACGACTATACGAAGGAGAACGCCCAGGACTTTGCCCTGTGGAAGGCCGCCAAGCCCGAAGACGAGGCGACCGGCGCCGCCTGGGACGCCCCCTTCGGCCGCGGGCGTCCCGGCTGGCACCTCGAGTGCTCGGCCATGGCCATGAAGTACCTGGGCGAGACGCTCGATATCCATTGCGGCGGAATCGACCTGGTTTTCCCGCATCACGAGGATGAGATCGCCCAGTCCGAAGCGGCGACCGGGCAGATCTTCTCCCGCTTCTGGTGCCACGGGGAGTTCCTGCAGATCGATGGGACGAAGATGTCCAAGCGGCTGGGGAACATCACGACGGTCAAGGACCTCCGCGAGCGTGGCGTCTCGGCCGCCGCGCTGCGGCACTTCATCTATTCGACCCACTATAGAAAGCAGATGAACCTGTCCGGGACCGGTCTCGAGGCGTCGCTCGAGGCGGTGCGCCGGGTGGGGGAGTTCGCGCATCGACTGGAGACGGCGCGCGGGGGGACGCCCGAACTGGCGGTGGCGGCCCGAGAGGGGGAGCAAGCGTTCCGAACAGCGCTCCGCGAGGATCTGAACGCCCCGGAAGCGGTGGCGGCGCTGTTCACGTTCCTGCAGAAGGCGAATGCCGAGCTCGACCGAAAGGGGGGCGACGCGAGCAGTCTGGCCGAGGCGCGACGGGTTTTCGCGCTGATGGATTCCGTGCTCGACGTCCAGCCCCGGGCGCAGCGGGTGGTGGTGGGGCCAGATCGGGTGGAGCCGGATCCGGCGTCGCTCCCCGATCTGGAGCCGCCCGAGCTGGAGCAGGTCCGATGGGCGGTTGGCCGACTGCGCGACCGGCTGGCCGCCCGCGCCCAGCGCGATTTCGCCGCCTCTGACGCGATTCGGGCCGAGGTGGAGGAGCGGGGGTTTGTCGTGAAAGACACCCCCGGCGGCACCCAGTTGGAGCGATGGCGGTAGAAAGACGGGGGGCGGCAGAGGGGCGGATTGGCCGAATCCGGGTGGCTCGGACGTCAGCCTTTCACTCGTTTCCCCGTCTTCTCGTGTTCTTGTCTTCCGCGGTATCTGGTTGAGTTGACACGAGTTGCAGCCCCCGCTATCCTTTGTGTCTCGCGCAAAAAAACCTGGCGTGTCGCTGACGTAGCTCAGTTGGTAGAGCTCCTGATTTGTAATCAGGCGGTCGCGAGTTCGAGTCTCGCCGTCAGCTTGTTGGGGCGGTCGAGGACGGCGAGGCGGCGGCACCGGCGGGAATGCGGGACAGCGTGGGTAGTCGTTAGGTGGGGTACCCAAGTGGCCAACGGGAGCAGACTGTAAATCTGCCGGCGTACGCCTTCGAAGGTTCGAATCCTTCCCCCACCATCGGGCGGGACTGCAGGGAAGAGCAGGGCAGGCAGGGCCGCACGGCGTCGTTAGGTCGGTGCGGGGCACGATGCGGGAGTAGCTCAGTTGGTAGAGCGCGAGCCTTCCAAGCTTGAGGTCGCGGGTTCGAGCCCCGTCTCCCGCTCTGTAGGGTTGTCGGGTAGGGCGGCTCGGCTCGGAGCTGCAGCAGGTCGAGGTTGCACGCGTAGCTCAGTTGGTAGAGCACACCCTTGGTAAGGGTGAGGTCATCGGTTCAATCCCGATCGCGTGCTTGCTGGAACGTTGGTTGAGGGTGGCACCACGCAATAGCGCAAATCAGGCGAGGGATGAGGGTCGGGCGCTGCCAGGATTGGTGGCGGCGGGCTCTCGTCTTCCCGTCTTCTCGACTTCCCGTCTTCTGGGTCCAGAGCGATGCCCCGCGACAAGATCATTCTCGCCTGCGGCGAGTGTAAGAACCGCAACTACTTCACCACGAAGAACAAGCGCACGCATCCTGAGCGCGTCGAGTGGAAGAAGTACTGCCCGCGCTGCAACAAGCATCAGACGCACAAGGAAACGAAGTAGCCGTGACTACCCAAGCCGCCAGTGCGAGCTGGATGCAGCGTCTCGTCGCGTTCTATCACGACGTGATGGCCGAGATGAAGAAGGTGACGTGGCCCGATGTCCCGCAGGTGCGCCAGCTGGCCATCGGGGTCATCATCCTGTCGCTGTTCATCGGTGGGCTCATCGCGCTCATGGATGTCATCCTGCAGCAGGTGCTCGTGCGCTGGATTCCGTCGTTCTTCGGGGGCTAAGCCGTGGAGCACCGCTGGTACGCCATCCAGACCACAGCCGGGCACGAGAACAAGGTCAAGTCGCTCATCCAGCGGAAGATCGAGCAGGATCCCCGCGCCGCGGAGGAGCGTCTGATTCGTCAGGCCCTCGTCCCGACGCAGCAGGTCGTGGAAATCAAGAACGGCAAGAAGGTCACCGTCGAGCGCAAGCTGTACCCCGGCTACGTGCTCGTCGAAATGCTGTGGAACCAGGAAACATCGCACATCATCAACGGTATCCAGGGCGTCATCAAGTTCGTGCAGCACGGACTGGGCGGCGCGACCAAGGAGCCGATGCACCTGCGGCAGGACGAAGTGAAGCGCCTGCTCGGGATCGCGGATGAGGTGGAGGAAGCCGCACCGCGCGAGGAGATCCCGTTCCTCGTCGGACAGGCGGTCGCCATCACCGAAGGGCCCTTCACCGACTTCAGCGGGACGGTCGAGGAAGTGATGCCCGACAAGGGGAAGGTCCGCGTGATGGTGTCGCTGTTCGGGCGCCCCACGTCGGTGGAACTCGATTACTTGCAGCTGAAGGCATACTGACCCATAGCAGTACCAGACGCCGGGGGATCGGCATTCGCGCGAGGGAACTGCAGCGCGAACGCACGACACGATCCCGGCGCAGGTCGACCAGAGCACGGGCAACCGTCCCTCGGTCACCACCCGCAGTCACCGGCCCTTGCGCGGGGCGGCCGCTACGCGGCGAGAAGCGCACCGTCGGCAACCACGACGACGTGAATCACACGGTGGAAGTCTGAACGCGGTTGCTCGTCGTACAGGGCCGCGGGACGGTACGAGGTCGGACAAACGTGGACCCGGGCACACGCCCTGGCCTGCTCACTCCGCCTCACGCTCAACCAGCATCATCGCTGAGCCCTGCGGACGCGACCTCGGTCGCTCGCGGGTCCGTCCCCCTGTTCGCCGTTCGCTCCGCGCTCGTACGCAGAGGAGACCAATGGCAAAGAAGGTCAGCGGGTTCGTCAAGCTCCAGATCCCCGCGGGGCGCGCGAATCCGGCTCCTCCGGTGGGTACGGCTCTCGGCCCCCAGGGGATCAACATCATGATGTTCTGCAAAGAGTTCAACGCTCGGACGCAGGACCGTGACGGCTTGATCCTCCCTGTCGAGATCACGATCTACTCGGACAAGTCGTTCACCTTCATCCTCAAGACGCCGCCCGCGGCCATCTTGATCAAGAAGGAGCTCGGACTGGAGAAGGGGTCGGGTCAGCCCAACCGCGTGAAGGTCGGGACGATCAGCAAGGCGCAGGTCAAGAAGATCGCCGAAGTGAAGATGCCGGACCTTAACTGCGACTCGATCGAGTCCGCGATGTCGATGGTGGCAGGCGCGGCGCGCTCGATGGGTGTCGAGGTCAAGGACTGATGCGCACTCACGGCAAGCAGTTCAACAATGCGGCAAAGAAGCGTGACATCGCCTCGGCGTACCAGATGCGCCAGGCGCTCGAGCTCGTGAAGAGCTCCGCCTTTGCCAAGTTCGACGAAACGGTCGAAGTCGCCGTCCGCCTGGGCGTCGATCCGCGCCACGCCGATCAGGTCGTGCGTGGAACGGTCGTGCTCCCGGCTGGCACCGGCAAGACGGTGCGCGTCCTCGTGATCGCCGTCGGTGAAAAGGCCCGCGAGGCGCAGGAAGCCGGCGCTGACTTCGTCGGTGTCGAGAACCTCCAGAAGATCAAGGACGGCTGGCTCGACTTCGACGTCATGATCGCCACCCCCGACCAGATGGGCCAGGTCGGCCAGCTGGGGCGCGTGCTCGGCCCCCGTGGCCTCATGCCGAACCCCAAGGCCGGCACCGTCACCATGAACGTCGGTCAGGCCGTGCGTGAGTCCAAGGCCGGCAAGATCGAGTTCCGCGTCGACAAGGGCGGCAACGTCCATGCGGCGATCGGCAAGGTGTCGTTTGGCATCGAGGCGCTCGAGACCAACTTCACCGCCTTCATGGACCAGATCGTCCGGTCCAAGCCCGCCGCCGCGAAGGGCGTGTACGTCCGGAACGTCTCGGTCTCCAGCACCATGGGCCCTGGCGTGCGTGTCGACACCACTCCGTACCGGGGTTAACGAGCGATGAAGAGATCCGACAAGGAACAGCTCGTTAACGAGCTCCGCGACAAGATCAAGGGAGCGAGCGCGCTCTACTTCACCGACTTCACCGGCCTCAACGTGAAGCGGATGACCGAACTGCGCCGGCGCTTCCGCAAGGCTGGGATTGAGTACGTCGTCATCAAGAACACCCTCGCGCTGCGGGCCGTGAACGAGAGCGGCCTCACCGGAAGCCGCCTCAAGGGGCCGACCGGCGTGGTGGTGGCGAAGGATGCCATCGTCGCCGCGAAGGTGCTCGTCGACTTCGCCAAGGAGCACGACCAGAAGCCTGGGCTGAAGGGCGGTCTCTACGAAGGGAACGCGATCGACGAGACCACGATGCGCAAGCTCGCCACGCTGCCGACCCGCGATGAAGCGCTGTCGCAGTTCGTGAGCGCGTTGAACAGCGTCCTGATGATGTTCGCCCTCGCCCTCGAAGCGAGAAAGGAGCAGGTAGAGAACGGCTAAAGCCCAGGCGAGACGGGAGAGGGGAGACGGAAGACGGGAGCTGTACCCCGCGCCGGATGCCCTTCACTCACCCGCCATGGAATTGTGATTCAACAATCCCAGGATCGCCTGGGTCCCACACGGAGAATACAGACAATGCCTACGACCCTGAGCAAGGACGAGATCCTCGACGCGATCGGCAACATGTCGGTCATCGAGCTCGCCGACCTCATCGACGCGTTCAAGACCAAGTTCAACGTCACCATCGCCGCCGTTGCCGCTGGCGGCGCGGGCGGCGGTGCTGCCGCGGCCCCGGCCGTCGAGGAGCAGACGGAGTTCTCCGTCATCCTCAAGGCCGCCGGCGCCAAGAAGATCCAGGTCATCAAGGTCGTCCGCGAGCTGACGGGCCTCGGCCTGAAGGAAGCCAAGGACGTCGTCGATGGCGCGCCGAAGGAGATCAAGGGTGGCGTGTCGAAGGACGAAGCCGCCCAGATCAAGGCCAAGCTGGAAGCGGAAGGCGCCGAGGTGGAGGTCAAGTAAGAACGGCGGACGAGCGACGGGAGACGGGAGACGGGAGTGCGGCGGCCTCAAGGCCGCCGCGACTGCCGAAGCCCGAGGGTTTCGCGAGCTGCAACGCAGCGAGCACTCCCGTCTCCCGTCTCCCGTCTCCCGTCCCCTTACTCCTCCAGCCCCGCCGCCGCTCAGTGATTCAGTCGTACCGCTCTACTTCCGCAGCTCCTTCCTTCGCCTCCCTCTCGCTCGCGCCAATCGCGGCGCGCACGAGGGTGGGGCCGTTTTCGCCTGTGCGCGGGTGAAACATGCCTGAATTGATGAAGCAGATCACATTTGGAAAGCTCGACGAAGGAATGGGGATGCCCCATCTCCTCGACATCCAGACACGGGCGTTCGAGACGCTCTTGCAGCTGGATGCCGCCTCGCATGACCGCGAGGACATCGGCCTCGAGCGGGTCTTCAAGGATCTCTTCCCCATCACCGACGTCCACGAGAACTTCTCGCTGGAGTTCGTCAAGTACAACCTGGGCGAACCGAAGTACTCCGTCGAGGAGTGCATCGAGCGAGACATGACGTTCTCGGCGCCGCTCAAGGCGACGCTCCGACTCGTCATCAACGAGGACGTCAACGGCGTCAAACGCCCGCGCAACATCATCGAGAAGGAAGTCTACCTCGGCGAGTTGCCCCTGCTCACCGACCTCGGCACGTTCGTCATCAACGGCGCCGAACGGGTCATCGTGAGCCAGCTGCACCGCTCGCCGGGCGTGGTCTTCGAGGAGTCGACGCACCCCAACGGGCAGCGCCTGATCTCGTCGCGCATCATCCCGTTCCGCGGATCGTGGGTCGAGTTCACCGTCGACATCCACGACGTGATCTACGTCCACATCGACAAGAAGAAGAAGTTCCCGGCCACCGCCCTGCTGCGCGCCTTTGGGTACGGCGCCAACTCGGACATCCTCCGGCTCTTCTTCGCCGTCCGCGACCTCGACCTCACCAAGAAGCGTGAAGGCCGCGCCGAGACGCGCGAGGTCCTGGGCGCCATCCTCGCCGAGGACGTCACGCTCGCCGGCGAAGAGGCCGCGCCGGACGCGCCCAAGCTCAAGACGAAGAAGGCCCGCGCGCTCGCCGAGCGCGCCCAGGCCGACCTCCTCGTCCGCGAAGGCGACGAACTGACCGAGGAGATCTTCAATCGCCTCACCCGCCAGGGGATCAAGACCATCAAGGTCTTCTCCTCGTACATGACGGTGGACCTGCGCGACGAACTCGACGCGATCGAACGCGGCGAGCGCCCGCAGCCGCGCGTCCTGTCGCATGACGTCGTCGACCCGGAGACGGGCGAGGTCGTCGCCGACGCCGGCGGTGCGCTCAAGGAGACGCTCATCAAGCGCATCCGGAAGGCCGACATCGTCAAGGTGCAGGTCTTCGTCCCGTCGGGCCGCGCCGAGTCCGCGCTGATCAAGAACACGATCGCCAAGGACCCCACCGACCCGAAGCACATCACGCCGGAAGAGCGCAAGAAGCAGCAGTGGCCAGGCGACGCCGAGTCGGGCGAAGGGAAGGCGCTCAACTCGATCTACACGCTGCTCCGTCCGGGCGATGCGCCGAACAAGGAAACGGCCAAGCAGGCGCTCGAGCGCCTGTTCTTCTCGCCCAAGCGGTACGACCTCGGGCGCGTGGGGCGCTACAAGATCAACCAGCGCCTCGGCCTCAAGGAAAAGGCGAGCACCACGGTGCTCACCAAGGACGACTTCATCGCCATCCTCCGCAACCTCGTCGAACTGCACGAAGGACGCGGGCACGTCGATGACATCGACCACCTGGGCAATCGTCGTATCCGTTCGGTGGGCGAACTCATCGCCAACCAGTTCTCGGTCGGTCTGTCCCGCATGGCGCGCCTGGTCAAGGAGCGCATGTCGATCAACACCGACCCCGAGAAGATCTCGCTCGACGACCTCGTGAATGCGCGTACGGTCAGCGCGGTCATCCAGGCGTTCTTCGGCTCGTCGCAGCTGTCGCAGTTCATGGACCAGACCAATCCGCTGGCCGAGCTGACGCACAAGCGCCGTCTCTCCGCGTTAGGCCCTGGCGGCCTCACCCGCGAGCGCGCCGGCTTCGAAGTGCGCGACGTGCACTACTCGCAGTACGGGCGCATGTGCCCGATCGAAACGCCGGAAGGTCCGAACATCGGCCTCATCACGTCGCTGGCCTGCTTCGCGCGCGTCAACGATCTCGGCTTCGTCGAGACACCGTACCGCGTGGTCAAGAACGGCAAGGTGACCAACGAACTCGCCTGGCTCGATGCCAACCGCGAGGAAGACACGGTCATCGCGCAGGCCAATGCCAAGCTCAATGAGGACGGGACGTTCACGGACGAACTGGTGCTCTGCCGCCAGCGCGGTGACTTCCCGGTCGTCTCGCCGGATCGCATCGACTTCATGGATGTGGCGCCGGAGCAGCTCGTCTCCATCGCCGCGGCGATCATTCCGTTCCTCGAGCACGACGACGCCAACCGCGCGTTGATGGGCTCGAACATGCAGCGCCAGGCGGTGCCGCTCCTCAACCCGCAGACCCCGCTCGTGGGGACCGGGCTCGAAGCCAAGGTGGCCCGTGACTCCGGCGCGGTGGTCATCGCCCGCCGGTCGGGTGTCGTGACGCGCGTGACGGCCGACGAGATCATCGTCGATGCCGGCCCGGCGGAGCGTGCCAAGGTCAGCGGCGACAAGCCGCTCGAACGGCTGACGCAGCAGGATCGCTACAAGATCAAGAAGTACTGGCGCACGAACCAGGACACCGCCATCAACCAGCGCCCCATCGTCCGCCTCGGCCAGAAGGTCAAGGAAGGCGACGTGCTGGCCGACGGTGCCGCGACGGAGTTCGGGCAGCTCGCGTTAGGCTCGAACGTGCTCGTCGCCTTCATGCCGTGGTACGGGCACAACTTCGAGGACGCGATCGTCCTCTCCGAGCGCCTGGTCAAGGACGACGTCTATTCGTCGATCCACATCCAGGAGCTCGAACTGCACGTGCGCGACACCAAGCGCGGGCAGGAAGAAATCACGCGGGAAATCCCGAACGTCGCCGAGGAGTCGCTGGTCGACCTCGACGAGCGCGGCATCGTGCGCATCGGCGCCCACGTGAAGCCGGGCGACATCCTCGTCGGCAAGATCACGCCGAAGGGCGAGACCGAGCTGTCGCCGGAAGAGAAGCTCCTCACGGCGATCTTCGGCGAGAAGGCGAAGGACGTGAAGGACTCCTCGCTCAAGGTGCCGCCGGGCATGGAAGGGGTGGTCATCGACGTGAAGATCTTCTCGCGCATCGAGGACCAGGTGGTCGAGAAGGATCGCGGTGAGCGCATCGGTGAGGTGCGCCGCCTCGAAGGGGAGGAGAAGGTGCGCGTCAACGAAGTCCGCGACGAGGAACTCAAGGTCCTCCTCGAGGGACAGACGGTCGCGCTCGCGCTCAAGGCGGGGACGGTGGAGGAAGGGATCACCACCGGGTCCGTGCTGACGAAGGAGCTCCTCCGCGACCTGCGCTTCGCCCAGCTCGACCTCAAGACGTTCCGCGTCGAGAGCAAGAAGATCAACGACCAGATGCGCGAGATCATCGATGCCGCCAACGAGGAAAAGGCGCGCATCGAGGAGAAGGCCGAAGAGCGCATCGACCGCATCCTGCAGCCGGATGAACTCCCGCCGGGCGTCATCCAGCTGGTGAAGGTCTACCTGGCCGAGAAGCGCAAGATCTCGGTCGGCGACAAGATGGCCGGCCGCCACGGCAACAAGGGTATCGTGGCCCGCGTCGTTCCCGAGGAGGACATGCCGTTCCTTCCCGACGGACGTCCGGTCGACATCGTGCTCAACCCGCTAGGCGTGCCGTCGCGCATGAACGTCGGGCAGATCCTCGAGACCCACCTCGGGTGGGCGGCGCGGATCCTCGGCTTCTATGCCAAGACCCCGGTCTTCCAGGGGGCGAACGAGAAGGAGATCGGCATGCTGCTCAAGCTCGCCGGGCTGTCGTGGGCCCGCGAGACGCTGTCGCTCACCGGCACGGCGATCAACATGACCGACGCCGACATCCGGCACATCACGCGCGACTTCCGTCCCGAGAAGGGCGCGGCCGATCGCGTGGAGCTGCTGGCCGACGCCTCGATCAATGAGCTCGGCGGGCGCGGCATGTCGCCCGAGACGAAGGACATCTTCCACCGGGTGCGCGAGTTCCTGTCGTACGCGGCCCGCACCCTCGCGGAGCGCGAGGAACTGGAGCTCAAGAACCAGCTCACCTTCCACCAGTCGGGTGCCGACGATGAGTCGGCGTCGGCGCCGTCGCGTGCCGAGATGAAGGCGGCGGCCAAGGCGGTGGAGAAGCGTGTCGGGCGCACGCCGCAGGAAGTCCTCGAGGATCTCGAGCTTCCGGCGCTGGCGGCGATGCTCGGCAAGAAGTCCGAAGCCGACGTGGAGAAGGCGGCGATGGAGCTGTTGCGCCTCGCCGGCATCACGCCGGGCGGCAAGATGCACATGCGCGACGGGCGCACGGGCGAGAAGTTCGCCTCGCCGGTCACGGTCGGGGAGATCTACATGCTCAAGCTCTCCCACCTGGTCGACGACAAGATCCACGCGCGCTCCATCGGCCCCTACTCGCTCGTCACGCAGCAGCCGCTGGCGGGCAAGGCGCAGTTTGGTGGCCAGCGCTTCGGGGAAATGGAAGTGTGGGCGCTGGAAGCCTACGGCGCGGCGCACACGCTCCAGGAGATCCTCACCGTCAAGTCCGACGACGTCAACGGCCGGTCGCGCGTGTACGAGGCGATCGTGAAGGGGCAGAACCTCCCCGAACCGGGGACGCCGGAGTCGTTCAACGTGCTCGTGAAGGAACTGCAGGCGTTAGGCATCTACGTGAAGATGGGCGCGAAGGGCGAGCTCACCGGAAACAGCGCAGGAAACGGTGCCGGCTTCACCACCGAAGGCGAGGTGTAACCCATGATCGATTTCCGTAGCGCGCGCGAGACGCGCGCCTCCTCGTTCGACTTCATCCAGGTCCGCATCGCGTCGCCGGAGGAAATCCGCGGCCCGAAGGACCCCAAGGAGCGCGAGCGGCAGGAGATGCAGGGGCTGCGGCAGTGGTGGTCGTGGGGCGAGGTCACCAAGCCCGAGACCATCAACTACCGCTCGTTCAAGCCCGAGAAGGACGGCCTCTTCTGCGAGCGCATCTTCGGTCCCGTCAAGGACTGGGAGTGCCACTGCGGCAAGTACAAGCGCATCCGCTATCGCGGCGTCATCTGCGATCGCTGCGGCGTCGAGGTCACGCTGTCCAAGGTGCGCCGTGAGCGCATGGGACACATCGAGCTCGCCGTCCCGGTGGCGCACATCTGGTTCTTCAAGACGCTGCCGTCCCCCATGGGGAACCTCCTCGACCTCACGCTCCGTGACCTCGAGAAGGTGATCTACTATTCGAACTACGTCGTCATCGAGCCGGGCAACCAGGAAGTCCGGGCCAACCAGCTCCTCGACGAAGACCAGTTCCTCGACCTTCGCATGAAGGCGAAGGAAGAGGGCGATAGCGCCTTCATGGCCGACATCGGCGCGCCGGCGGTGCGTGAGCTCCTCAAGCGCATCGACGTCGACAAGGTCGCCGAGCAGCTGCGCCGCAGCGTGACCGACGAGTCGTCGCAGCATCGCAAGAAGCAGATGCTCAAGCGCCTCAAGATCGTCGACGCCTTCCGCAACTCGGGCGACGCCGGCGGCACGCGCAACAAGCCGGAGTGGATGATCATGGACGTGATCCCGGTGATTCCGCCGGATCTCCGTCCGCTCGTCCCCCTCGACGGCGGGCGCTTCGCCACGTCCGACTTGAACGACCTGTACCGCCGCGTCATCAACCGCAACAACCGGTTGATGAAGCTCATCACGCACCGTGCGCCGGAAGTCATTCTCCGCAACGAGAAGCGCATGCTGCAGGAGGCGGTCGACGCCCTGTTCGACAACGGGCGCCGCTCCAAGGCGATCCGCGGCCGCGGCAAGCGCCCGCTCAAGTCGCTGTCCGACATGCTCAAGGGCAAGCAGGGGCGCTTCCGCCAGAACTTGTTAGGCAAGCGCGTCGACTACTCCGGCCGTTCGGTCATCGTCGTCGGCCCCGAGCTCAAGCTGCACCAGTGCGGTCTGCCGAAGGCGATGGCGCTGGAGCTCTTCAAGCCGTTCATCATCCACAAGCTCGTGGAGAAGGGGATCGCCGAGACGGTCAAGCGCGCCAAGAAGATCGTGGAGCGCGAGAGCCCCGAGGTCTACGAGATCCTGGAAGAGATCATCAAGGACCATCCGGTCCTCCTCAACCGCGCGCCGACGCTCCACCGCCTGGGCATCCAGGCGTTCGAGCCGGTGCTCGTCGAGGGCAAGGCCATTCGTATTCACCCGCTCGTCTGCGCGGCGTTCAACGCCGACTTCGACGGCGACCAGATGGCCGTGCACGTCCCGCTGTCGTTCGAGGCCCAGCTCGAGGCACGCCTGCTCATGCTGTCGTCGAACAACATTCTCAAGCCGTCCGACGGTCGCCCGATCTCGGAGCCGTCGCAGGACATCGTGCTCGGCTGCTACTTCGCGACCAAGCAGACGCAGGACTTCGACAAGATCGCCAAGGATCCGAAGCTCACCCACGCGCTGCGCTCAATCGGCAGCGTGGCCGAGGCCGAGATGACGATCGCCACCGGGCGCGCCAAGCATCACACGCCGGTGCGCTACCTGGTCGATCGCGACGGCGAGAAGAAGTGGATCGTCACCACGGTCGGTCGCATCCTGTTCAATGCGATCATCCCGGCCGAGGTGGGCTTCCAGAACCGCGACATGAAGAAGAAGGCGTTAGGCGAGCTGGTGTTCGACACCTTCCGCCGCGCCGGCCTCGCCAAGACCGTGGAGTTCCTCGATCGCCTCAAGGAGTTCGGCTTCGCCAACGCGACCCGCGGCGGCGTCTCGATCGGCATCGAGGACCTGCACATCCCGGGCGACAAGGAAGTGCTGCTCAAGGAAGCGGAGGAGCGCGTCGAGCGTTTCCAGCGCGCCTACCAGACGGGCAACATCACCAACGGCGAACGCTACAACAAAGTCATCGACACCTGGACCCACGCCAACTCCGACATCGCCGACGCCATGGTCAAGGCGATGCGCGAGTCGCACGCGGGCTTCAACCCGGTGTTCATGATGTTCGACTCCGGCTCGCGCGGTAGCCGCGACCAGATCCGCCAGCTGGCGGGGATGCGCGGCCTCATGGCCAAGCCGCAGAAGAAGCTCACCGGTGGTATCGGCGAAATCATCGAAAGCCCGATCAAGTCGAACTTCCGCGAAGGTCTCTCCGTGCTCGAGTACTTCATCTCGACCCACGGTGCACGTAAGGGGTTGGCCGATACGGCGCTCAAGACGGCCGACGCCGGCTACCTCACGCGTCGTCTCGTCGACGTGGCGCAGGACGTCACGATCGCCGAAGAGGATTGCGGCACGATTCAGGGGCTGGAGATCGCCGCGCTGAAGGAAGGCGAGGATGTCATCGAGGCGCTCAGCGAGCGCATCGTCGGCACCGTGGCCGCCGAAGACGTGGTCGATCCGCACGTGCGCGACGAGTCCGGCCGCCACGTCGTGCTCGCCGAGGCGGGGCAGCTCATCGATGAAGAAGGGGCGAACGCCATCGAAGAGGCGGGGATCGAGTCGGTGAAGATCCGCTCGGTGCTCACCTGTGAGGCCAAGCGCGGGCTGTGCCGCATGTGCTACGGGCGCAACCTGGCGACCATGAAGATGGTCGACCTCGGCGAGGCGGTCGGCATCATCGCCGCCCAGTCCATCGGCGAGCCCGGCACGCAGCTCACGCTCCGTACGTTCCACATCGGTGGGACCGCGGCGCGTATCGCCGAGCAGACGGCGCGCAAGTCGAAGGTCGCCGGTGTCGTCGAGTTTGGGGACCGCCTCGTGCTGGTCACCAACCGCGAAGGCCAGAAGATCGTCACCTCGTACGAAGGCGAGATCACCATCCGTGCGTCGGCCGACAAGTCGTCGGCCATCGGCGCGCGACTGGCGGTGCCGCTCGGCGCCACCTTCTTCGTGAAGGACGGCGACGAGGTCAAGAAGGACCAGGTCATCTTCACGTGGGACCCGTACACCAACCCGATTCTCGCCGACATCGAAGGCACGATTCGCTTTGTCGACATCGTCGAGGATGAGTCGGTCTCCGAGGAGCTCGACGAACTCACCGGCTTGCGCCAGCGCGTGATCATCGAGGACCGCGAGAAGAAGCTCCATCCGCACATCGAGATCTGGCAGACCAAGGGCGGGAAGGAGAAGCGCGTTCGCGACTTCGTCATCCCGGTCGGGGCCGTGCTCGTGTCCACCGACGGCGACGAGATCCACGCCGGTGACACGATCGCCAAGGTCTCGCGTGAAGCGTACAAGACCCGCGACATCACGGGTGGTCTCCCCCGCGTGGCCGAACTCTTCGAGGCGCGTCGCCCGAAGGATCCGGCGACGATCTCCGAGGTGGACGGCATCGTGAAGTTCGGCGACATCAAGCGCGGCAAGCGCGAGGTGTTCGTCACCCCGGCTCGCGTGGAGAACACGCAGTGGGTGGTCGACGAAGGCGCCGAGTCGCAGCTGTACGAGGTGCCGGCCGGCAAGCACTTGCGCGTGCACGAGGGCGACCGCGTGCGCGCCGGTGACCGCCTGACGGAAGGGCCGGTCAATCCGCACGACATCCTACGCATCAAGGGGCCGCGTGCGGTGCAGGAGTACCTGCTCAACGAAGTGCAGGAAGTCTACCGCCTCCAGGGCGTGAAGATCTCCGACAAGCACATCGGCGTCATCGTCAAGCAGATGCTGCAGAAGGTCCGCATCGTCGATCCGGGCGATACGGAGTTCCTCGAGGGCGAGCACGTGGACAAGCAGGTCTTCCGCGAACAGAACGATCGCGCGAAGAAGCGGAAGGAGAAGCCGGCAACGGCCGAACCGCTGCTCCTCGGGATCACGAAGGCGTCGCTCACGACGCAGTCGTTCATCTCGGCGGCCTCGTTCCAGGAGACCACTCGCGTTCTCACGGATGCCGCAATCCGCGGTGCCCGGGACGACCTGATGGGGCTCAAGGAGAACATCATCATCGGACACCTCATCCCCGCCGGCACCGGGCAGTACCGGTACAACGACGTGGAGATCGAGGGAGCCGAGCTGCCGGAAGTCACCCCGCAGCTTCCGATGAACGAGGAGCCGCTTCCGAGCGTCTTCTCGGCGAGCTTCGCCGACAGCACGTTCAGCTTTGGAGGGAACGACGACCTGTAACCCGCCGGGTTGCAGGAGTCGGTATGCACGAAACAACGCCCGGGCAAACAGCCCGGGCGTTGTGCGTTGTTAGGGGGTGGGTCGTAGTGGCCCGGCGCGCACGCGTGCGGCCGACCGACGGATCAGCTGCGCGTCCAGATGACCAGGACGCCGCAGCCGCCCGACGTGCGATTGAACTGGGCGGGAACCTGCGAGGCTCCGGCGTACGCTTCGATCGACTCGATCTGTTCGGGGGGGATGCTGTTCACGTCGTGGAGGGGCACGCTCCCGCCTTTCGAGTTGTAGATCAGCGCGCCGTTGAGGTACACGTCCATGTAACACGCCGGCCGCGCGCCGGCCGCGATGTCGGAGCGGTCGAGCTGGAATCCGCCCGCCTGGCCAAAGGCGCCCCCGGACGTCGCCGGCGAACGTCCCGAGGCAGCCCACGCTTTCATGCCGCGCCCACGGCGAATCGAGACGCCGGGCGCGAGGGCTGCCAGCACCTCGGACGTCTGCCGGTTGGAGAATTTCTCCAGCATCCGTCGATCGATGAACGATCCGTTGCCGAACTTCCGCCGCTCCTCGAAGCCCGAGAGGCGCGAGGCGGTGCTGGTGGCTTCACCGGTCACCGCGACGCCGGCCAGGGTCTGCACCGCCGGCTGCAACACGATGGGGGAGATCTCGAGGACGTCGACGTCCAGGTCGACCGTGACGGTCTCGGGGCGAAAGCCGGGGGCCGCAGCAATCACCAGACGCTCTCCCAGGGGCACCGCGACCAGCGCGAAGTGCCCGAGCGAATCGGTGGCGACGCGTACGCTGCCACCCGCAATGCTCACGGCCGCGCCGCGTACGGGTGCGCGCTGCGGACCAGCGAGCACCTCGCCGCGAATCGAACCCTGCGCCGGCGCCGCGAGGGCCGGGACCGTGAGCGCGATGGCCCACGCCAGCTGCCAGCCGCGCCGGCACCGGACGATGGAGTGGCGATGAATGGACATGCAGCGAAGCTGGGGAGTGAACGGGAGCACGTCCAGCGTGGACCACGATAGCTGCGTCCCGGTGCGACTGATAAGGGGTGGGACGCCCTTCGCCTTGACGCCGGCCCCACGCACCGGGAAGTTGGCGCGTGCCCTATCGCACGATCGGACTCCTGATGGCGCTGCTCGTCGTGCTGCTGGGCCTGCGATGGCTCGGCCGCGCCACGCTCGATCGTGCGGCCCGCCGCGCGGTGCTGCGGTTTCGCTCGCGCGTGGATCGCTACAAGCTCACCAAGAAGCACACGATCGTCGCCGCACTGCTCGCCGATGAGGCGATCACGATTGCCGTCGACGAGCACGCGCGCGAGCACGGCGCCACGCCCGAGGAGACCTGGCGCCGAGTGCGGCGCTACCTCGATGAGATCATCCCGTTCTTCAACATCCTCGCGTACTACCGGCTGGGATACACGGCAAGCCGTCTCGTGCTGAACCTGTTCTACAAGGTCAGCGTGGACACCGAACGCCCCGATCCGTTTCGCGGACTCCCGCGCGACTCGATCATCATCTACCTGATGAACCATCGTTCCAACGCCGACTACGTGCTGGTGGCGTACGCCTTGGCGGGTGACGTGTCGATCTCGTACGCGGTGGGCGAGTGGGCGCGCGCCTTTCCACTCGAGTACATCTTCAAGGCGTTCGGGTCGTATTTCATCAGGCGGCGCTATCGGGAAGCGCTGTACCATGTGGTGCTCGAACGCTATGTGCAGCTCATCACGCGACACGGCGTCACGCAGGGAATTTTCCCCGAGGGAGGGCTCACGCGCGACGGGACGCTGCGCCCGGCCAAGATCGGGCTGCTCGACTACGCGTTAGGCGTGGCCCGCGACCCCGCGCTGCGTGCGCGCATGTACGTGATGCCGGTGGCGCTCAACTACGACCGCGTCATCGAGGATCGCACGCTGCTTCGCGAACTCGCCGCGCGCGACGGTCGCCCGCACACGTCGCGCTGGGCGCAGTTCCGCGAGGTGACACGCTACGTCGGCTGGAATCTCGGACGCATGTTCACCGGGCGGTGGAAGCGCTACGGGCGGGCTGCGGTGACGGTGGGGAGTCCCATCCCTGTGGGAGCGTGGGTCGATCGCCTGGAGTTGGAAGGGATCCCCTTGTTCGAGATCGAGCGGCACGAGCGCCTGGGGCACGTGCAGCGGTTCTGCGACGAGGCGATGGAACGGATCGGCGCCCTCGTCCCGGTGACGCCGGTCGCGCTGGCCTGTGCGGCCATCCAGACCTTCAGCGCCGACTTCGTTCCCCGCGACCAGTTGCTGGCGCGCATGGCCGAGCTACGGAGCGTCCTCCCCGACGTGAACACGCGCGTCCTGCAGGCCGAACGGTCCGTGGAGGAGATCTTTGACCGGGCGTACCGGATGCTGCGCCTGCGGAAGGTGGTCGCCCGGCAGGGGAACGGTTACCTCATTCTGTCGCGCGGACGCCCCCTGATCTCCTACTATGCCAACGGGGTCGCGCACCTGCTCGGCCCCTACACGGCGGGCATTCGCGAGCGTGATGCGCTTCCCGTGCTGGCGGCAACGGGGGACTGGAGGGACTGATCCGAGGCGACCGGGGGATTCGGTCACGATTCAGGAGAGATTCCCTCCGGACGGATTGACCTCCGCACCTTGCCTCGCGGACGGGCCCCGTCTAAGTTCACGATTCTGTTCCGTGCCGCCCTCGGTGGGCGATCCACGTAGATGTCGATTCACGAACTGGTACTGAATGCCAACGATCAATCAGCTCGTCCGGCGCGCGCGCAAGGACGTTCTCAAGAAGGAAAAGTCGCCGGCTCTCAAGGCGAACCCGTTCCGCCGCGGTGTCTGCACCCGCGTGTACACCACCACGCCCAAGAAGCCGAACTCGGCGCTGCGTAAGGTGGCCAAGGTTCGCCTGACGAACCAGATCGAAGTCATCGCCTACATCCCCGGCGAAGGGCACAACCTGCAGGAGCACTCGATCGTGCTCGTGCGTGGTGGCCGCGTGAAGGACCTCCCTGGGGTGCGCTATCACATTGTCCGCGGGACCCTCGACGCCGCCGGCGTCAACGGTCGTAACCGGAGCCGTTCCAAGTACGGCACCAAGAAGCCCAAGGCGGGCGCCCCCGCCGGAGGTAAGAAGAAGTGAGCCGCCGTAAGAAGTCGGTGAAGCGTCCCGTTCTCGCGGATGCACGCTACGACAGCCAGACTGTCTCGAAGTTCATCAACTCCCTGATGTATCAGGGAAAGAAGTCGACCGCCGAGCGCCTGTTCTATGGGGCGATGGACATCGTCGAATCCAAGACGAGCCAGCCTGGGGTCAACGTCTTCAAGCAGGCGCTCGCGAACCTCAAGCCGGTCATCGAGGTCAAGTCGCGCCGCGTCGGTGGTGCCACCTATCAGGTCCCGGTCGAAGTCCGTCCCGAGCGCCGCACGGCGCTGGCGATGCGCTGGCTCATCGGGTATTCGCGCGACCGCAACGAGAAGTCGATGGCCGAGAAGCTCGCGGCTGAGGTCATTGCGGCGTCCAAGGGTGAGGGGAATGCGGTGAAGAAGAAGGAAGACACGCACCGCATGGCCGAAGCGAACAAGGCGTTTGCCCACTATCGCTGGTAGCCTGGCCCCAGACCTATTCTGGTACGAGCGCTCGCCTGGATCGTCTACCAGGCGAGCGTTCGTCGCATCTGGCACGCAAGTTGACTCGGATGGGGCTGCCACATCCCCGCTATCTCTCCCATCCGAAGAGCGTCGTAATGTCGATCAGCATGGCTAACGTCCGTCTGCCCAAGCCCAAGCCCGACCTGATCTTCAAGACTCTGGCGGACGGGGGTCTTATCTTCTCGCCGGAACTCGAAGTCTATTTCTCGGTGAATGCTGTCGGCTCGCGCGTGTGGAACCTGCTCCCACCCGTGACCGACACGCTCGATTCACTGGTGTCGACGCTCTCGGCGGAGTACACCGACGTGACCCCAGACGTGATTCGTGCCGACGTCGAGGAACTGCTCGCGGAGTTCGCGGCGCAGGGGTTGGTGGACCCCCTCCAGTGATGCCGAGCGCGCGGCGATGCTCCGGCACGCCGCGCCCCTGAGCCGCACGTCGCCGTGACCGCCCTCGCCGCCTGGTGTGGCGCGCCATCGAGCAACAGCGTCGACACGGTGACGCAGCTGCTCACCGCCCTGACCCTTCGCGGCGACCGTCCCACACTTTCGCAGCCGCTGCCAGGCTGCGTATTGGGCGCCGCGTTGTTCGAGTGGCAGTCGGAATGGGCCGGAACCGGCGTTGGCCGATGCGGCCCGGTGACCGTCGCCGCCGACGCGACCCTCTACTACGTCGACGATCTCGTGACGGCGCTACGCCACGAAGGCGTGGCGGCAGAGTCACACTACCCCGCCGACCTCATCGCTGCGGCGATCCGCGCCTGGGGGGAACGCGCCGTCGAGCACCTGGAGGGCGACTACGCCTTCGTGGCGTTGCAGGGCGAGGAGCGCACGCTCATCGCGGCGCGCGATTGGGGGGGACTCAGGTCCCTCTACTTCGCCGCCACCCCGGATGCGATCGCCTTCGCCAGCGAAGCGTCGCCGCTCGCGTCGCTCCCGGGGGTCGACGATTCGCTGAACCTTCCATGGCTCGCCGAAGCGGCCGCTGCGCGGTACGAGTCCCCAACCGAGTCTGCCTATCTCGGTGTCCAACTCGTGACGGCGGGCTCCCTCGTTCGGGTCAAGCTCGACGGCGCGAATCTCGATCGGCGCATCGAACGGGTGCGCACCTTCGATCCCCCTCGCTTCCTGGGCGACCAGCATCCGGTTGTCCCTTTCGAGCAGGCCACGGGAGAACTGCGCGCCCTGATGGAGGCAGCGGTTCGCGAGCGGATCCCCGCGCGTGGCGACGTCTCCGTTGGGCTGAGTGGCGGACGCGATTCGACCGCGGTGTACGCACTCGCGCGTCGCCAGCAGGGGGCACGGGTCAAGAGCATGTCCGTGACTTATCCCGAGGGTGATCCCGGCCGGGAGGACGACGTCATTCTCGACGTGCTCCGGATGTGTGGTGGCGAACCACACTGGATCTCCGCGACGGAACTCCCGATCCTCGGCACCGTCGATGAATCGGCCGCGTCGCGTCACGAGCCGTTTGCCCATGTGTACGCCGAGTTCCAGGAGGCGCTCGCGCGTGCGGCGCGAACGCTCGGGACGCACGTGATGCTCAACGGTAGCGGCGGCGATCAGCTCTTTTCTGGCGAACCGACGTATCTCGCTGATCTGCTGCGGGAGGGGAAGCTTCGCACGCTACGGTCGGAGTGGCGAATGCTCGAGGGAGGCCGGGATTGGAAGGCGTTTTTCAAGTTCGCCATCTGGCCCAATCTGGGTCCTGTCTCGAATCAGGTGTTGTCGCTGCTTCGCGGAAAGCCGTTCGTCGATCCGTTCGACCGAGAGCTTCCCAAGTGGATCCGACGGGATTTCGCGGTTCGGCAGGGGTTGGACGCGCGTCACAGGGCGAACTTCCCATCGCGTCGGGCCGCATCGAGCGCGGGCGATTTCGAGCGTCGATGGCTGCTGGCGCACCCGTTTTTTCCGCGGGTGTTCGCCGAGGCCTACCGCCTCTATCTCAAGGAAGGGATTGAGCTACGCACCCCGCTGGCTGATGCGCGCCTCCTACGTTTTGCTGCATCTCGGCCCCGCTGGGAACGGCGGAGCGGCTGGCAGGTGAAGGTCCTGATGCGCGCATCCCTCACCGATGTGTTGCCGCCCTCGGTCACTGCCGGCCGTCGACGCCCGACCGGGACGACCGAGGGGCTGCTCTCGCTGGCGATTAACCGGCATCTGACGCGATTAATCGATGGGTTGGGAGAAGATTCCGTTCTCGTACGGTTGGGAGTCGTCGATCTGACGCTGTTGCGGGCTTTGGGATCGCGAATTGCTAAGGGAGAGTCAGATCCGGCGGCGCTGGAAGCCGTGTACACGATTCTTGCTGAGAAGTGGGCTAGGTCACACACCGGCAAGCGTTTCCCGGTTGCCTGATCGCCGGTTGGATTCGAAATTGCATTTGTGGAAAGGCGTAGGACAGAGCGAGCAGTAGGCGCTCAAAGCGCGGCGGGGGAGCCGCATTGCCGCCGGGGCAACGTCCCGGTAATCCTGACTAGGAGTACGAAATGTACCAGAAGCCGACTGTGGTACGTCTCGGCACTTTCCGTCAGCTGACCCAGGTTGGGTGCGTTGGAGGGACTGATTCCTTCTCCGTGCCTGGCATCGGGACGTCGATCGGCGGCACGCCGGTCTATGGCTCGAATGGGCAGCCGACGGTGTGCTTGGCGCCGAACGTCTCGCGCTAAGGGACGAGCTACGGAGCCGAGGGACCGGAGAAATCCGGTCCCTCGTGCTTTTCTATCCACTCCGGTCTCCGGAATCGAGATCCAGACTGGGTGCTTCGTCCGCGGTCCTGTGACCCGAATCGGTGAGCTCCGTCACCTTCGGCAACATTTTTGCATGAGAAGATGTTCGTGTGATGGCGACTCGAACCGGAGCCACCAGGCTCAGGTCGGCGCGATTATGCGACCGCGCAAGTGAGGCGGCGGTGCCGCCGGGACACTCTCTCGGCAACTTCTCAGTAAGGAGGACGCGGATGTATCAGAAGCCGATGGTCAAGCGACTCGGCGGATTTCGCGAGCTGACGAAGCTCGGTTGTGTCGGCGGGAGCGACAGCTTCTCTGTCCCCGGAATCGGAACGTCGATCGGCGGAACGCCGGTGTACGGGTCGAACGGCCAGCCGACCGTCTGCCTGGCGCCGAACGTCTCGCGCTAACGACGTGAGTCTACCAAGGGGGCCGGAGCAATCCGGCCCCTTTGCGTTGCTGGTGACCTAGCCGCTCGACCGCCCGTCATCACGCCGAACGACCGCGATGGGCCCCGCGCGCCACTCACCGTCCCGAGCGGGGCGGGTGTGTTCACCAGAGTCCGTAGAAGTGAGTATTCTCCCGTCATGGCCGATTCCGAGACACTTGCCCAGGGCACACCCCGCGTGACGCGTCACGCGGAGCCCGATGCGATTGTCGTGCAGGACGTCCACAAACGGTTTCCCAGCCCGCGGTCGATCTGGCAGACCCTTCGGCATCCCGGCCAACGGGAATGGGTCGAGAGCCTTCAGGGCGTCTCGTTCTCGGTCGCTCACGGTGAGTTCTTCGGGATTCTCGGTCCCAACGGGGCCGGGAAGACGACGCTCTTCAAGTGCATCACGGGGTTGGTGACGCCGGAGCGTGGGCAGCTGACGCTGCAGGGGCATGACGTGCAGCGGGCCACGCGGCAGGCGCGCGCACAGATCGGTGTGGTCTTCGCGAATGAGCGCGCCATGAACTGGCGGCTCGATGCGCGCGAGAACCTGCGCCTCTTCGCGGCGCTCTACAATGTGGCGCGCTCCGAGGTCGATGACCGGGTGGAGCACGTGCTCCGTCTGGTGGATCTGGCCGATACCGGGCAACGGCTGCTCGGCACCTTTTCCTCCGGGATGAAGCAGCGCGTGTCGTTGGCGCGCGCGCTCCTGACCGATCCGCCCATTCTGTTGCTGGACGAACCGACCCGCAGCCTCGACCCGGTGTCGGCGCAGCGCTTCCGCGACTTCCTGCGCGAGCAGGTGGTCACGCGCGAGCGCACGGTGCTGCTGGCGACCCACACCACCGAAGAAGCGTTCGGCCTCTGCGATCGCGTCCTCGTGCTGGATCGCGGTCGCGTGCTGGCGACGGACACGGCGACCCGTCTCGCCGACCAGTTCGCTGACCAGGTGTACCGCGCCTGGGTTCGTGACCCGGCGCATCCGGCGCTTCGCGACGCCGGCGTCCGTCTCCTCGACGAGCTGACGTCCGCCGATGGCTGGTTCGTGGTCGAGTTCCCCGACCTCGGTACCGGCCACGATGCCGCGGCCACGCTTCGGAAACTGGTGGCGAGCGGGGTGGAGGTGTCCCGATTCGAGCGCATGGGACTATCGTTAGGCGAACTCCTCGAGCGGGTGGTCGCGCAGCGCGGGAGTCGCGCATGAGGGTCGTCCTCGCCATGCTGCGCGCCACCTGGCGCGCGGCGACCAGCTATCGCCTCGCGACGGTCTTCTCGCTGGCGGGGTTGGCGTTCACGGTGGTCCCGCTGTACTTCGTGGCGGGGGCGCTGCAGGGAACGATGGAGCGCAGCATCCAGGCCGAAGGCGGGCAGTACTTCGCCTTCGTCCTGGCCGGGATGGTCGCGACGATGATCATCACCGAGGCCATCTCGACGATTCCCTCGAACGTGGGATCGGCAGCCACCAGCGGGACACTCGATTCGCTCTTCCTCACGCCGACCCCCCCGGTGGTCCTGTTCGCCGGGCTGTCGGCGTACGGTGCGGTGTGGACGCTCATTCGCGCGGCGTTGCTCCTGCTGGGAGGGGCGGCGTTCGGCGCCTCGATCAGCTGGGCGAACCTCCCGCAGGCGCTCCTCGTCCTCGCGCTGCTCGCGCTCGCGTACGTGCCGTTCGGGTTGCTGATGACGGCGTCGCAGATCGCGTTCCGCACGTCGGGGCCGTTCATGAGCGGGATCCTGCTCGCCTCCACGTTCCTCGGCGGGGTCTACTATCCGGTGCACGTGATCCCGTCGTGGCTGCAGTCGCTGGCCTGGTTCGTCCCGCTCTCTTACGGGCTGCGCGCATTCCGCAAGCTCCTGCTCGAGGGGGCGCCGCTGCTGTCGGTGTGGAGCGATGTCGGCATGCTCCTGGGGTTCATCGTGGTGCTCGGCTCCGTCGGCGTGGCGGCCCTGTCGCTCGCCTTCCGGTACGCGCGCCGCACGGGCGGACTGTCCCAGTACTAACGATCGAGAGTGATGACGACGCGTACGCGCTACCGCGCCTTCGGGCGCGTCCTGGAATCCGAGCTACGACTCGGCGAGCTGCATGAGATTCCCCTCGATGCGCGAGCGCCGGAGTGGCGTTTGCTCCTGGCGGACGGCTCGCCCCCCGAGGTCCCAGGGGCCACGCTGATCGGCACCGAGGACATCGCGTACGGGGCGACGGTCTCACTGTTGCTGCTGCGTCCCGGGGAGTATCGCCTCGTCTACTCCGACACCGGGACCTTTGACCTGTCGGCGTCCACTGGGGAGATCCGCTGGTGGCGTTCGCCGACCTGCGACGACGATCTCGCGGCGATGGACATCCTCGGGCGGGTGCTGGCGACGATGCTGCACGCCGAGGGGGCGGTGACGTTGCATGCCAGTGCCGTGGCAGTGGATGGCGCGGCCATCGGCTTCATGGCGCCCAAGTTCCACGGCAAGAGTACGCTGGCTGCCGCGATGACCTATGTCGGGGCGCACCTGGTGTCCGACGATGCGCTGGCGATCCTGCCGGGCGCCCCCGTGCGCTGCGTGCCGGGGGTGCCGAGCGTGCGACTGCGGGAGGAGAGTGCCGCGCACTTTCCGCGGACCAAGGGGGTGCAGGCACCCGACCTGCCGCGCTGGCGCGTGATCGACATGCTGCCCGGTGACCAGGTGGCGTTGCAGCCGATGCCGTTGGCTGCGCTCTATGTGTTGTCGTCACGCCCGGCCGACGAGGTGACGGAGCCGGTGCGCCGCGTGCCGATGGGAGCCATCGACGCCATTGTGGCGCTGTCGCGCTTTGCGAAGATGGGGGCACTGCTGGGCGATCGTGAGGGACAGCACCATGTGGCGCGCGTCGTCGACGTGGTGTCGACGGTCCCGGTCTACACGCTGGAGATCGTGCGCGACCTGCAGCAGCTGGAGCAGGTCTCGGCGACGATCGCTGGGTGGCACCGCGGGGCGAGCGGTACGGACGCCTAACGGCGGCGGTAGTCCGGCAGGTCGGCGTCGACGCCGCGTTGCACCCGCTCGGCCAGCGCGGCCGCGGCGGCCCGCGCCACCGCATCCCAATCGTTCAAGTCGCGGCGTCGGAACGGGCGCACGGACGGGAACCACGGCGATCGCTCGTGGCCCACGGGCCAGCGAAGCTCGGGGATTCGCGTGCAGAACACCCACGTCGGGACGCCGAGCGCGGGGGCGAGGTTCGAGACGGCGCTGTCGACCGTGATCACGAGGTCGAGTTGCCGAAGGACCGCCGCCGTGTCGGCCAGGTCGCGCACCTCGGGGAGCGGTGTCACCCCGAGGGCGGCGCACTCCGCCTTCGCGCGCGCTTCCGGATGCAGGCCGTACCACTGCACGCCCGCGACGCCGAGCAGCGGTGACAGCGCCGCGAGGTCGGCGGGAGACCGATCGGCGTCGTGCCCGGCGCGCGCATTGCCGGCCCAGGCGATGCCGACGCGCAGCGCGTCGGTAGGGGGGAGGCGCGGACCGTCGTCCGGGGCGTGCAGGTATGGCGCCGTGGGACGAGACTCGCCGTAGCCGTCGCGCAGCAACCACGCGAGGTGCCAGAGGGAGCAGGTGACGGCACCCTCGGGAATCTCGGAGACGTGCGGCGTCAGCGAGGCCACGCCGGGGACGTCGCGCAGCAGTCGCTGCAACGGCGCCGGGACGCACAGGTGCAATGCCCGCACCCGGTCGGCCGCGAGCGCGAGAAAGCGGGCGTAGAAGATGGTGTCGCCGAGACCACCGTACGCCACCACGTGGAGGTCCTCTCCCGCGAGCGACTCGCCGCGCCACCAGCGCGGTGCGCGGAAGTGCGGTGCGAAGGTGTGCTCCCAGTGCATCGCGAACTCCGCCCAGCCGCCGTCCCAGTCGCCGACGGCCACGCGCGCGAGGGCGCGACGCGTCCCCTCGACGGAGCCGGGCGGGGTCGGGAGCTGCGCGGCGATCTGCATCTCGCGGAGTCCCTCCTCGTCGCGGCCCGCGGTGAACAACAACTGCGCACGCGCGATGCGCACCGCGAGATCGCCAGGCGCCAGGGCGGCCGCTTCCGTGAGATGCTGCACTGCGCGATCGGGCTGCCGCTGGTGAAATGCGCTCGTCGCCGCATGCACCAGCAGGTCAGCGTTTGTCGGGTCGAACAGCCGGCACGCCTGCAGGAAGCGCTCGGCCACCGGGTAGTCGCCCGTCGCGATGGCCAGGAGGGCGCCTTCCAGCATCGCGTGGGCGTTCATCGGGTCGTGCTGCAGCAGCTCGAGCAGGAGCTTGCTGCATTCGTCGTATCGACCGTGCAGGCGGTGCTCCCGTGCGATCGCCACCCGGTCATCCTGCTGCCGACCGTTGGTCATGGGACGAGGAGGCGGCGATAGCCGGGGAGGTCTGCATCGACCCCGGCGGCGAGGCGCTCCCGCAGTTGTACGGCCAGCGCGTCCCCGACTGCGGACCAGTCCCGCGTG
Source organism: Gemmatimonadota bacterium (assembly GCA_016719105.1). Taxonomy (NCBI): domain Bacteria; kingdom Pseudomonadati; phylum Gemmatimonadota; species Gemmatimonadota bacterium. The sequence continues at coordinate 594,520 of JADKAQ010000002.1, forward strand.
TGGGCGCGACGGAAGAGCCGCGCCGCCGGATACCAGGGCGAGCGGTCGGCGCCGATGGGCCAGCGGAACTCGGGAATGGTGGGGATCATGATCCAGGTCGGGATGCCTAACGCGGCCGACAGGTTGGCCACGGCGGTGTCGACCGTGATGACGAGGTCGAGTTGCCGCAGGATGAACGCCGTGTCGCCGAAGTGCCGCACCGGGGGGAGCGCGTGCGCCGTCGATTCTGTGCCCGGTGGCAGCGGCACGGCGTCCGGCGGGACGCCGGGCTGCAGCAGGTGCCAGTCGACCCCGTCCACCGCCAGGAGGGGGGCGAGCCGAGTCACGTCGTGACACGAGCGGTCGAAGTCGTGCGCGCAGTCCCGTCCTCCGAACCAGACCAGGCCAACCCGCAGGCGATCGGTCGGTGCCAAGCGTGGTCCGTCGGTCGGGAGCGGGATGTACGGGATCGCTGACGGGATGGTCTCGCGCGTCGTCCCGAGCTTGCGCGGCAGGGTCCAGAGTCCCGCCACCCGCATGCCGCTGTGCAGCTCGGAGGGGTCGCGCACGATGGCATCGATCCCCTCGACGTGCTCGAGGAGCGGGACGAGCGCCGGCTCCAGCGCAGCGACGACGCGTCCCACTCGCGCGCGCACCTGCGCGGCGTAGCGGATGAACAACAAGGTGTCGCCGAAGCCGCCGTCGACGGTCAGGCAGACTGTGACGTCGGGGTCGGGGCGGCCGTCCCACGCGCCGATCGATTCGAGACTCTGGCTCCGCGCCTGCGCCCACGACTCGTCGAAGTCGGCCCACCCGTCGGCGAACTCGCCGCGCGTGACGCGCACGAGCGCACGCAGCTCCAGGTCTCCAGCGTTCGCGGGGCGAGGGAGCGCGAGGGCGACGTCGAAGGCGTCACGCCCCTCATCGGGGTGCCCCAGGATGTAGTGCAGCTGGCCGCGCGCGATGTGGGCGCGTACGAATCCCGGGTCGATGGCGACGGCGCGCTCGTACGCCGCCAGCGCCGCTTCGGGGTCGCCGAGCCGAAAGCTGCAGTAGCCGACGTTGTAGATGGCCTGCGCGTCGGTCGGGACCAGGCGTGCGCACATCTCGAACAGCGTTCGCGCGAAGGCAAACTCCTTCAGCTTGATCGCCAGTGTCCCCCCCTGGAACCAGACTTCGGGGTCCATGGGCGCTGCCATCACCGCCTGCTGGAGCGTGGCCGCGGATTCCGCCAGTCGTCCGGCTTTTCGATGCTGCTTCGCGAGGTCCAGCAGGTTCATGACGGTAGTGTGACGGGGAAACGTCAGTGTTGAGAGGAGAAAGCACGGAGTATGCCACTCGGCGTCGATGTCGCGATCCGGCTCGCGCCAACGCCACGACAGGAGCGGGCCGCGTTTCCCGTTGCATGAGGCACCACAATTGCGGATATCATGGTGATCCAAGTCACCAGGCGTTTCGAGCGGGGCGAACCGTGAAACGGTTGTTCGGTCAATCAAGGAGATGGCGTGCGACGATGCGAGAGCTGGCGTGGCCGGACCCGGTGAGATGCTGAGGATGGTGGCTTCCGAATCGCTGTTGTACGGTATCTTGTGGCGCATGAGTATTCGGGCCCGGCGCCTTTGGTGGCGCGTCCGGTCGTCGCTCAAGCTCCTCTCGGCCTCACCCGCTGAGTGGCGCAATCTGGTGCGCGCGCAGGTCGCCTTGCTGCACGCGAGGTTCCTTCTCTCGACGCGTGAGACCGGGCGTCTGGTCTCCCCTGAGGAGGCCGCTCCGCACGAGGGCGACGTCTCGCGGCTTGTCGAGGCGAAGGCACTGGCCCTGGCCGTGCGGCGGTCGGCGGTGTTCGGTCTGTTCCGCCCCACGTGCCTCGTCCAATCGATGGCGTTGATGAAGTTGCTGCAGCGGGACGGCATCCCGGGCGGTCGCATTCGCATCGGGGTGCGCGAGCGTCGGGGCGAGGTACAGGCTCACGCCTGGGTGGAGTACGCCGGGGAGGTCATCGGCGACTTCGGGGAGCACGTTGCGACCTTCACCGAGCTGACGGACGTGCGACTCGTGGGGACGAAACCGTCGTGACCGTGGCAGAGGCGGCCAGTCGCCCCGTGACCCATCCCGTGAACCCGTCCCGCGCGTCGAGTCTCCTTCGCCCGGAGGAGCAGCTTCTCTTTCGGCTCGCGGCCCCCCGCCACTCGGCGTCGGAGGTTCGCGCGCTCGTCGCGCGTGGGATCGACTGGGACCGCTTCATTGCGCTGCTCCTGAACGAGGGGATCACGGGGGCGGTCTGGCGCGTCCTTCACAGCCTCGACGTACCGATTCCCGCCGCGGCTTCGGCCCAGATGCAGGGAGTGGCCGCGCTTTCCGACTTCCGGCTGCTCGCCGTTCGCCGCCTGCTCGAGCGCACCCTCGCGCGGCTGGCGGCGGGTGGCATCGAGGTCATGGTCGTGAAGGGGGCGGCGCTCGCCTCGTTCGTGTATCCGGAGCCGGGCGACCGCAACATGGCCGACATCGACGTCGTCTTGCCGGCGGCGCGGGCGCGCGAGGGGGCGATGATCGCGGCGGAGCGGGACTGGACGATGGATGGAGGGGAGCTCAAGGAGGCGCTCTACGAGGAGCATCACCACCTCCCCCCCATGTGCGATACCATCGGGCTCGACATTCGGCTCGAGATCCACACGGACGTGCTGCCGAACGGGCACCCGTTGCACTTCGGGATCGACGCGTTGCGGTCGCGCGCGGTGCGCCGGACCTTGGGCGGGGTGAGCGTCCTCGTGCCGTCGTCCGAAGACCTCCTTCTCTATTCGTGCGTACACCTGGGCTGGTCGCACGAGATGAAGGTCGGCGGGTGGCGGACGTTCCGCGACGTCTCGGAGCTGGTGGAGCAGCCGACGTTCTCCTGGGATCGTTTCCTGGCGCTGGCGCGCGAACGCACGTTGTCGCCGGCCTGCTATTGGACGCTCGAGCTGGCCTCGCGACTGTGCGGCACTCCGGTTCCCGCGCAGGTCCTGCGGGCTCTTCGGCCGAATGTGCCCGGGTTTGTGCGGGAGATTGTGGCGCGGCACAACACGCTGCAGCTGACGCCGCTCTCTGGTCACAACCCGTCGGAGGCGCTGGCTCGGATGCTCTGGAACGTCGGGATGCGTCCGGGAGCGGCGGGGCACGGGACGGTCCGCCCGTGGCATCACTCCGACAGCAAGATCCGGAAATCGCACGAACTGGGGCTGGAGGAGAAGTCGCCGTCCGTGGAGCGGTGGTGGGCCCATCCGATGGGAATTCAGGCGACGCTCTCGTATGTGTGGCGCCTGATGGCGCACTAGGATCCGCGGCGCCACGACGCGCGCTGGCGGGGGGCGATACGCGGTGCGCGGCGCCGGGGAATGAGTGCGCGACGCCGGGCGCTCCGAAATGCAACTCGCACATTGACTTTCGCCTTTCGCGGGGCCAGATTCCTCGGCTCTCAAGACCATGCGGTTGAAACCGGTCTTTGGGACGAGCGGCTTTGAGCGCTCGACCGCCGAGGTACTGCGCATCGGCACTTATGGGCCCGCACTTCGCGGGGGAGCACGATTGGCCGGCGAGGCATCCGATGGGTGCCGAGTTCCCGAAAAGCAACGCAGGACAACTTGACGTCAGGCCGGGTGGCCTGACGCGCCATGGGTCCCCACTCGTGCAGCAGTGGCGGGTGTACCCGGCGGCAGCGGATGGATACCGGCTCCTGCCTTAAGGAGCGTCACGGTCCACCCGCGTTTTTGCTGATGTGAGATTCGGACGCGCGGGGGAATCCTCGCCGCCTAACGCCTAGAAGAGACCATGCCTCGTACGACTCCGCTCGACCACTATCGCAATATCGGCATCATGGCCCACATCGATGCCGGGAAGACGACGACGACCGAGCGCATCCTGTACTATACCGGTAAGAGCCACAAGATCGGTGAAGTCCATGATGGCGCGGCCACCATGGACTGGATGGAGCAGGAGCAGGAGCGCGGAATCACGATCACCTCGGCTGCGACGACCTGTTTCTGGAAGCGTCACGGCCAGAGCTTCGACAAGGGGTCGGGGCCGGAGTACCGCATCAACATCATCGACACGCCTGGGCACGTGGACTTCACCGTCGAGGTGGAGCGTTCGCTCCGCGTGCTCGACGGCGCGGTCGCCCTGCTCGATTCGGTGGCGGGTGTCGAGCCGCAGACGGAGACCGTGTGGCGTCAGGCCGACCGGTACCGGGTCCCGCGGATGATCTTCTCGAACAAGATGGACCGCGTCGGCGCCAACTTCGATCGCTGCGTCGCGATGATCCGCGACCGCCTGACGAAGAACGCCTTTCCGATCCAGCTGCCGGTTGGCTCGGGTGAGCTGTTCACCGGGCACATCGACGTGGTCGAGCGCAAGGAGTACATCTTCCACGACGAGACGTTAGGCAAGACGTTCGACGTGCGGGAAGTCTCCGACGAGTTCACGGCGGCGGTCGAGAAGGCGCGGCACGAGCTGATCGAGGCGATCGTCGAGCACGATGATACGCTCATGGAGCGCTACCTGGCGGGCGAAGAGCTCTCGGTCGAGGAGATCAAGGGGCTCATCCGCAAGGCGACGTGTTCGATGAAGTTCACGCCGATCCTGTGCGGGGCGTCGTTCAAGAACAAGGGCGTCCAGGCGCTCCTCGACGCGGTCATCGACTTCCTGCCGGCACCGGTGGACGTCGAGGCGATCCAGGGGCACCTGCCGCACCACGACGAGACGTTCGACACGCGTGACGTGACCGACGAGGCGCCGTTCGCGGCGCTGGCGTTCAAGATCGCGACCGATCCGTTCGTCGGAAAGCTGACGTTCTTCCGGGTGTACTCGGGCGTGCTGGCGTCGGGGAGCTACGTCTACAACTCGACGAAGGACAAGCGCGAGCGCGTGGGGCGCCTCCTGCAGATGCACGCCAACAAGCGTGAGGAGATCCCGGAAGTGCGCTGCGGCGACATTGCGGCGGCCATCGGGCTCAAGGACACGCGCACCGGCGACACGCTGTGCGACGACGAGCATCCGATCATCCTCGAGGCGATGAAGTTCCCGACGCCCGTCATCGACGTGGCGATCGAGCCGAAGACGAAGGCTGACCAGGACAAGCTGGGCATCGCGCTCAACAAGCTGGCGGAAGAAGATCCCACGTTCCGCGTCCACACGGACTCGGAGACGGGGCAGACGATCATCTCCGGCATGGGCGAGTTGCACCTGGAGATCATCGTCGACCGCCTGAAGCGCGAGTTCAAGGTCGATGCGAACGTCGGGCGTCCGCAGGTCGCCTATCGCGAGACGATCAAGAAGCGCGCGGAGAAGGTCGAAGGGAAGTTCGTGCGCCAGTCGGGCGGTAAGGGGCAGTACGGCCACGTGGTCATCAACATCGAGCCGGCCGAACAGGGGCAGGGCTTCGTGTTCGAGGACAAGATCGTGGGCGGCGTGATCCCGCGCGAATACATCGGGCCGGTCGAGCAGGGGATCAAGGAAGCGCTGGAGAACGGCGTCCTGGCCGGCTATCCGATGGTCGACGTGAAGATCCAGCTCGTGTACGGGTCGTACCACGAGGTCGACTCGAGCGAAATGGCGTTCAAGATTGCGGGGTCGATGGCGTTCAAGGAGGCGGCCAAGGCGGCGTCTCCGTGCATCCTCGAGCCCATCATGAAGGTCGAGGTCGTGAGCCCGGAAGCGTACATGGGCGACGTCCTCGGCGACCTGTCGTCACGTCGCGGCAAGATCGGCGGCATGACGCAGCGCGGCGAGGCGCAGGTGATCGCGTCGACGGTGCCGCTGTCCGAGATGTTCGGGTATTCCACGAAGCTCCGCTCGATGTCGCAAGGCCGGGCGGTGTACTCGATGGAGTTCTCGCACTACGAGGAAGTGCCGAAGAGCAAGGCAGAAGAGATCATCAGCAAGGTGAAGTAAGTAGACGGGAGACGGGAGACGGGAGACGGGAGGGAATCCCGATGCAACTCTCCCCGTTTAGGGCACCTCCACACCACTAGGAAACGCTGCAATGGCCAAGGCAAAATTCGACCGGAACAAGCCGCACGTTAACGTCGGCACGATCGGCCACGTCGACCACGGCAAGACCACCACGACGGCTGCGCTCACGAAGATTTCTGCCGACAAGGGCTTCGGCACGAAGTACGTGGCGTACGACGAAGTTGCGAAGGCGTCGGAATCGCAGGGGCGTCGTGACTCGACGAAGATCCTGACGATCGCGACCTCGCACGTCGAGTACGAGACCGCGGCGCGTCACTACGCGCACGTCGACTGCCCGGGGCACGCTGACTACGTGAAGAACATGATCACGGGTGCCGCGCAGATGGACGGCGCGATCCTGGTGGTCTCCGCGGTCGACGGCCCGATGCCGCAGACGCGCGAGCACATCCTGCTCGCCCGTCAGGTGAACGTGCCGAACATCGTCGTCTTCCTCAACAAGTGCGACCTCGTCGAGGACGCCGAGCTCCTCGACCTCGTCGAGCTCGAGGTGCGTGAGCTCCTCAACAAGTACAACTACCCTGGTGACGACGCCCCGGTCATCCGTGGCTCGGCCATCAAGGCGATCGAAGGCGATCCGGCTTGGATCGCGAAGATCCAGGAGCTGTACGATGCCCTGGATACGTTCATCGCCGAGCCGGTTCGCGAGATCGACAAGCCGTTCCTGATGCCGGTCGAGGACGTGTTCTCGATCACGGGTCGTGGCACGGTGGCGACCGGGCGTATCGAGCGCGGGAAGATCAAGGTCCAGGAAGAAATCGCGCTGGTCGGTTTCGGGTCGGACAAGAAGTCGATCGTCACGGGCGTCGAGATGTTCCGCAAGCTGCTCGATGACGGCCAGGCGGGCGACAACGTCGGCCTCCTGCTGCGCGGCGTCGACAAGAAGGAAATCGAGCGCGGCATGGTGCTCGCCAAGCCCGGCTCGATCACGCCGCACACGAAGTTCGAGGCCGAGGTCTACGTCCTCACGAAGGAAGAGGGCGGCCGCCACACGCCGTTCTTCAAGGGATACCGTCCGCAGTTCTACTTCCGCACCACCGACGTGACGGGCTCGATCGAGCTCCCGGGCGGGACGGAGATGGTGATGCCGGGCGACAACATCCAGATGACGATCGAGCTGATCACGCCGATCGCCATGGAAGAGCAGCTCCGCTTCGCCATCCGTGAGGGTGGGCGTACGGTCGGCGCTGGCGTCGTGACCAAGATCCTCGCCTAAATGAAGAAGACGAGAAGACGGGAAGACGGGAAGACGAGATGGTGCGTCGCCCTGCGCTTCTCGTCTTCTCGTCCTCTCGTCTTCTAACCACTCGATAGATATGGCTGGACGTATTCGCATTCGCCTCAAGGCCTTTGACCACGCGGTGATCGACCAGGCCGCCGGGGACATCGTGCGCACGGCGGAGAAGACGGGCGCGCAGGTCTCGGGGCCGATTCCGCTCCCGACCAAGACGCGTCGCTGGACCGTGCTGCGCTCGCCGCACGTGGACAAGAAGTCGCGCGAGCAGTTCGAGCTGAAGACGCACATGCGCGTCATCGACATCCTCGATTCGCGCGCGCAGACGGTGGACGCGCTCACCAAGCTGGATCTCCCGGCGGGCGTGGACGTCGAGATCAAGGTCAACTAACTGCAGAAGACGGGAGGTCGAGAAGACGGGAAGACGAGAGTCGATCCCGGCACCCGATTCCCCGTCAGCACCAACAAGTCCAACGGTCACCCAAACGCGGTGTGCTGACTGGCCACCCGGACCGCGACTTCACGAGAGGAATTCATGTTAGGCATCATTGGCAAGAAGCTGGGGATGACCCAGATCTTCAACGAGCAGGGTCAGCAGATCCCCTGCACCGTGGTGGAGGCGAAGCCCAACCCGGTGGTGCAGGTGCTGGAGAACGAGTACGACAAGAGCGGCTATCGCGCTGTGCAGCTGGGCTACGGCTCGCAGCGGGTGCGTCGGGAGTCGAAGAAGGGCGAGCGGGACCCGCGTGGTCGTCGCGCCAGCAAGGCCGAACTCGGCCACGCGGCGAAGGCGGGGCTCTCGGCGCCGCCGCGCGTGTTGCGCGCCTTCCGACTGGACGATGCGCCGAAGGGGACGGAGGTTCCGACCTACAAGGCGGGCGACACGATCGATGCGACGATCTTCACGGTCGGCGAGTATGTGAAGGTCACCGGCACGACGAAGGGACGCGGCTTCCAGGGCGTGGTGAAGCGCCACGGGTTCGGCGGCGGTCCCAACACGCACGGCAACACGAAGCACCGCAAGCCGGGTTCGATCTCGCCGGGCACCGACCCCTCGCGCGTCATCAAGGGGAAGAAGATGCCTGGCCACTACGGGACGGACCGGCACACCCAGGTGAACCTGCGCGTGGAGAAGATCGACACCGCGCGGAACCTGATCTACATCCGAGGCGCGATCGCCGGGCCGACCAACGGCATCGTGCTCGTGCGCAAGCAGGGATAAGCCATGTCCGAGCAGACGACCGAAACGAGCCGAGACGCCGCGGCGTTTACCGCGTTAGGCACCGCGCGTGAGCGCGTGAGCCTCCCGTCGACCACGTTCGACGGCACGGTGAACATGCCCGTGATGCACCAGGTGGTGAAGGCCTACCTCGCCAACCAGCGTCAGGGAACCGCGTCGACGAAGACGCGCGGCCTGGTGACGGGTGGCAACCAGAAGCCGTGGAAGCAGAAGGGGACCGGGCGCGCCCGTCAGGGTTCGACGCGCGCCCCGAACTGGCCGGGCGGTGGTACGGTCTTCGGCCCGCACGGGGACCGCAACTACTCCGAGGACGTGCCGCGCAAGGTGAAGGCGCTGGCCCGCCGCAGCGCGTTCAATGCGCGCGCGAATGAAGGGGCCGTGATGGTGATCGACGCCTTCAACTACACCGAGCCGCGCACCAAGGCCATCAAGGCGCTCATCGAGCGCCTGGGCGTGGGCGAGCAGAAGGTGCTGGTCCTGACCGACGGCGTGAAGCAGAACGTGCACCTGAGCGGGCGCAACCTGCCGAACGTCCACGTGCTGCCGTTCAGCGACGCCTCGGTCTATCACATCCTGTGGTCCGATGTGGTGCTGATCGAGGGATCGGCGATCGGCCACACGCTGGCCCCGATCGCGGAGAAGGAGTCGGCGGCGCCGAAGAAGGCGAAGCCGGCGGCGAAGGCGGCGGCCAAGACGGCGACGAAGAGCGCCCCGAAGGCAAAGACGGCGGCGAAGAAGGCTGCGCCCAAGGCCGAGACGGCTGCGGCGTCCACCGAGAAGAAGCCGGCGGCGAAGAAGTCCGCCCGCAAGAAGGGAGAGTAAGCGATGGCGACGCTGCACCGTACCGTCGTCCGTCCGATCGTCACCGAGAAGACCTCGGCGGCCTACCAGGCCAAGGGGGAGTATGTCTTCGAGGTCGCGAACGATGCGACGAAACCGGCGATCCGACAGGCGATTGAAAAGTTGTTCGGCGTGAAGGTGACTGGAGTCTGGACCAGCAACGTGCGTGGCAAGCCGCGCCGGAGCATGGGGAAGACCTCGGGCGTGCGACCGAGCTGGAAAAAGGCGATCGTGACGCTCAAGGCGGGCGACAAGATCGACATCTTCGAGGGCTAAACGAGCATGGGCATCCGTCAATTCAAGCCGGTGACGAAGGGCACGCGCTTCCGTTCGATCTCGGATTTTGCCGAGATCACGCGGAGCACGCCCGAGAAGTCGCTCGTCGAGCCGCTCAAGAAGTCGGGCGGTCGCGACAACCATGGGCACATTTCGATGCGCCGTCGCGGCGGCGGTCACAAGCGCCAGTACCGCATCATCGATTTCAAGCGCAACCGCTTCGGTGACGTCGCGGTCGTGCAGACCATTGAGTATGACCCGAACCGCTCGGCGCGCATCGCGCTGGTGCAGTATGCGGACGGGGAGAAGCGATACATCCTGCACCCGAAGGGGCTGGCCGTCGGCGACAGCGTGGTGTCGGGGCCGGGCTCGGACGTGCGCACGGGGAACGCGCTGCCGTTGGGCGAGGTGCCGTTAGGCACGTCGGTCCACAACATCGAGCTGATTCCGGGCAAGGGCGGCCAGATGGCGCGCTCGGCGGGGATGTCGGCTGAGGTGGTGGCGAAGGAAGGCGACTACGTGACCCTGCGCATGGGGTCGACGGAAATGCGCCGGGTGCACCAGCGCTGCCTCGCGACGATTGGCGAGGTGGGGAACTCGGAGCACGAGCTGCAGTCGTGGGGGAAGGCCGGGAAGTCGCGCTGGAAGGGACGTCGTCCCAAGGTGCGCGGCGAAGTGATGAACCCGGTGGATCACCCGCACGGCGGGCGTACGCGCGGCGGGCGGAATGTGGTGAGCCCGTGGGGCAAGAAGGAGGGTGTGAAGACGCGCAACATGAAGAAGCCGTCGCAGCGCCTGATCGTCCGCGGCCGCAAGCGTGGCAAGGCCACGCAGTCCGGCTTCTAGCCTGACCTAACGACACTCGAAGAGTTTTCCATGGCTCGTAGCATCAAGAAAGGCCCGTTCGTCCAGGAGGCGCTGCTGAAGAAGGTGGCGGGGATGAACGCGCGGAACGAGAAGAAGGTCATGAAGACGTGGTCGCGCGCGAGCACGATCCTCCCCGACTTTGTCGGTCACACGTTCGCGGTGCACAACGGGAACAAGTTCGTTCCCGTGTACGTGACCGAGAACATGGTGGGGCACAAGCTCGGCGAGTTTGCGCCGACGCGACTGTTCCGCGGGCACTCGGGGAACCGTCCGACGGACAAGAAGGCGCCGGCTCCGGCGGGCGCGTCCAAGGGAGGGAAGTAACCGATGGCTACCGAGGCACGCGCGATTCAGCGCACGGCGCGGCAGTCGCCGTACAAGATGCGGCTGGTCATCGACCAGATCCGCGGCATGATGGTCAATGATGCGTTGTCGCTGCTGAAGTTCTCGAAGAAGCATGCGGCGGTGCAGATCGCGAAGACGCTCGAGTCGGCGGTGGCGAATGCGGAGCAGGCGGCTCGGGCCGCGAACGCGTCGCTGGACGTGGACACGCTCTTCGTGAAGAAGGCGATCATCAACGAGGGGCCGAAGCTCAAGCGGTGGACGCCGGCTGCGATGGGGCGTGCGACGCCGATGATCAAGCGAACCAGCCACGTCGAGATCGTCGTGGCAGAGAAGGGAGCGCGATAATGGGACAGAAGACGAATCCGATCGGCTTCCGACTCGGGATCACGAAGCAGTGGCGGTCGCGCTGGTACGCCAACCGTGACTTCCCGCAGCTCCTGAAGGAAGACGCGCTGCTGCGGAAGTACCTCAAGACGCGCCTGGGCCACGCGGCCATCTCCGACATCCACATCGAGCGGAAGCCGGGGAAGGTCGTGGTGACGATCCACACCGGGCGACCGGGGGTGGTGATCGGGAAGAAGGGCGCGGAAGTGGACAAGCTGCGCGACGAGCTGGCGCAGCTGACGGGGAAGGAGGTCGGGATCAATGTCGAGGAGATCAAGCGTCCCGAGCTCGACTCCCAGTTGGTGGCCGACAACATCGCGAACCAGTTGTCGCAGCGCATCTCGTTCCGTCGCGCGATGAAGCGGGCGGTGCAGAGCGCGATGCGGATGGGCGCGCAGGGGATCAAGGTGAAGGCAGGTGGCCGTCTGGGCGGCGCGGAGATCGCGCGCGTCGAGGGCTACCACGAGGGGCGGGTGCCGCTGCACACGCTGCGCGCCGACATCGATTACGCCACGTCGACGGCGAAGACCACGTTTGGCACCATTGGGGTCAAGGTGTGGATCTTCAAGGGCGAAGTGGTCGAGGATCGCCGCGGCAAGACGTACAGCACCGGCGTATAACCGGCCGCCGACCTAACGAGATACAGACATGCTTAGTCCTAAGCGAGTAAAGTTCCGGAAGCAATTCAAGGGGCGGATGAAGGGGTTGGCGCAACGTGGCGCCGAGATCTCCTTCGGACACTTCGGCCTGCAGGCGCTCGAGCCCGGGTGGGTGACCAACCGGCAGATCGAGGCGTGCCGTGTCGCCATGACGCGTCACATCAAGCGCGGCGGCAAGGTTTGGATTCGCATCTTCCCGGACAAGCCGATCACGAAGAAGCCCGCCGAGACCCGAATGGGGAAGGGCAAGGGGTCGCCTGAGGGTTGGGTGGCCGTGGTGAAGCCCGGGCGTGTGATGTTCGAGCTGGAAGGGGTGACGCGCGAGATCGCCGAGAAGGCGATGGCGCTGGCCTCGGCCAAGCTGGGTGTCAAGACGAAGTTTGTCGTCCGCGAGGAGGCGCATTCCGATGCGAGCTGAAGAGATTCGCGAACTGTCCGTGGCGGACGTCCAGGCGCGCATTGCGGAGTTGGAGGAGGAGCGTTTCCGCCTCCGCTTCCGGAGCGCGACGGAACCGCTGGAGGATCCGCTGCAGCTGCGGGCGATCCGCAAGAACATCGCGCGCCTGCGGACGGTGCTGCGCGAACGTGAGCTGGCCGCACCGGCCAAGCGCTAGCCAGGAGCACGAGCGAACATGGCCGAGATGACCAATAACGGACAGCAAGCGACGTCGCCGCGGAACGCGCGCAAGATGCGCGTGGGCGTGGTGGTGAGCGACAAGATGCAGAAGACCGTGGTCGTGCAGATTGACCGCCGGGTCCCGCATCCGATGTATGGCAAGATGGTGACGCGCACGAAGAAGGTGAAAGCTCACGACGAGGAGAACTCGGCGAAGATGGGCGACACCGTGCGCATCATGGAGACCCGGCCCTTGTCGAAGGACAAGCGGTGGCGCGTGGTCGAGATCGTCGAGCGGGCGCGCTAGGAGAACTGAGCGATGATCCAACAGGAATCAGTGGTCAAGGTCGCGGACAACTCGGGCGCGAAGAAGGCGCTCGTGATCCGCGTGCTCGGTGGGACCAAGCGACGGTATGCCGGACTTGGCGACAAGGTGATCGTGGCGGTGAAGGACGCGCTCCCGAACGGCACGGTGAAGAAGTCCGACGTCGCGAAGGCGGTCGTCGTGCGCACCGTGAAGGAGACCCGCCGCAAGGACGGGAGCTACATCCGGTTCGACGAGAATGCGGTCGTGATCATTGACGACAAGGGCGAGCCCCGTGGGACGCGTATCTTCGGCCCCGTGGCGCGCGAGCTGCGCGAGAAGCGGTACATGAAGATCGTCTCGCTCGCGCCGGAGGTCTTGTAACATGCGCGTACTCAAGTATCGCAAGAACGACGGCAAGCGCCTGGGGGCGGTTCGCCACCAGCGCAAGGCGGAGCGGGTGTTGATGCCCATCACCAAGGGCGACACCGTGCGCGTCATGCGGGGCGAGGACAAGGGGAAGGAGGGGAAGGTGCTCCGTGTCTTCACCAAGACTGGGCGTATCACCGTGGAAGGGATCAACATCGTGAAGCGGCATCGGAAGGCGCGTCGCGCGGAAGAGCAGAGCGCGATCATCGAGATGCCGGCTCCGGTTCATCATTCGAACGTGATGTTGCTCGATCCGAAGGGTGGGAAGCCGACGCGTGTGCGTCGCCGGATCGATGCGGACGGCACGAAGGAACGCATCAGCGCCAAGAGCGGGGATGCCATCCCGCGTAACCGCTGAGGCGAGGACGATAGACTATGGCAACCAAGGAAAAGAAGGGCGGGGCCCCGGCCGGCGGTAAGTCGGCCTCAGGTGGCAAGTCCGCGTCGGGCGGGAAGGGCGGCGAGCGCAAGTCGATGCTGCCGAAGGGACCGCACCTGGGGGCGAAGCTCCCGGTGCCGGCGCCGCGCCTGCACGGCTATTACAAGACGACGGTGGCCCCGAAGCTCATGCAGCAGTTCGGGCTGACCAACGTGCACCAGGTGCCGGGGCTGACGAAGATCGTGATCAACGTCGGGCTGGGCGAAGCGATCAAGCAGCCGAAGCTGCTCGACTCGGTGGTCGAGGAGTTGGCGCTCATCACCGGGCAGCGTCCGGTGCGGAAGAAGGCGAAGAAGTCGATCGCCAACTTCGGGCTCCGCGAGGGGCAAGAGATCGGCGCGGCGGTGACGCTGCGTGGCGCCCGGATGTGGGAGTTCCTGGACCGATTCGTCAACAGCGCGCTGCCGCGCGTCCGCGACTTCCGCGGCCTCGGCACCCGTTCGTTCGACGGCCGCGGCAACTACTCGGTCGGCATCAAGGAGCAGATGATCTTCCCGGAGATCAACTACGACATGGTCGACCAGATCCACGGGATGGACATCACGTTCGTGACGACCACGGACAAGGACGACCAGTCCTTCGCGCTGCTGCGCGAGCTGGGGATGCCGTTCCGAGGCGACGAGAAGCCGATCGTCGTCGCGTTCACCAACTGAGACACCAGAGCCGTTAGGCAGCCATGGCCAAGACGTCCAAGACCGTCAAGAACGAAGAGCGCAAGGTGCTGGTGGCGCGCTACGCCGAGAAGCGTCGCGCCCTCCTCGCGATCATCAAGAACCCGAAGACCGGCGACGCCGAGCGTGAAGCGGCGTACAGCAAGCTGCGCAAGATGCCGCGCAACTCGTCGCGCGTTCGCATTCGCAACCGCTGCTCGATGACCGGGCGTGCGCGCGGATACGAAGGCTACTTCGGCCTGTCGCGCCTCGCGCTCCGCGAGATGGCGCTGAATGGATTGATCCCGGGAGTCCGCAAGGCGTCCTGGTAGTGTGAGAAGACGGGAAGACGGGAAGACGAGTGTGGGAAGTACACACTCCGCCCGTGGACTCGCGAGGCTGTGCGCTCGTCTTCTCGTCCTCCCGTCTTCTCGTCTTCTTTTCCCCTGATTCCTCCACGTCCGCAGGTGTCGGATACGAGAGGAGAGTGAGCGAACTACATGAGCATGACTGACCCGATCGCCGATATGCTCACGCGGATCCGCAATGCCTGCGGGTCGAAGCACCGTCGCGTGGACATGCCGGCATCGCGCGTGAAGACCGAGATCGCGCGGATCCTCAAGCAGAACAACTTCATCACCGACTACCGCCACGTGGAGAACGAGCAGGGGCACAAGCTGCTGCGCGTCATCCTCCGCTATGCCGGCGGGCAGCCGGTGATCCGGGAACTCAAGCGCGTGTCGTCGCCTGGCCTGCGGAAGTACGTCGCGGTCGGCGAGATTCCGCGCGTGCGCAACGGCCTCGGGATGGCGATCCTGAGCACGTCGCGTGGCGTGATGTCGGACGCCGATGCGCGCAAGGCGCACACCGGCGGCGAGCTGCTCGCCCTCGTCTGGTAAGGAGAGCCTACGATGTCACGAATTGGGAAGCATCCCGTCCCCGTCCCCGCAGGGGTGACGGTGGACTTGAAGGGCTCGGCGCTGACGGTGAAGGGAGCCAAGGGCGAGTTGTCGCGCGTCTTTCACCCGGACATGATCCTCGCGTACGAGAACGGGCAGATCACGGTGAACCGTCCGTCGGACGAGTCGCGCCACAAGGCGCTGCACGGGCTGACGCGGACGCTGGTCTCGAACATGGTCGAAGGCGTCACGAAGGGGTTCGTTCGCCAGCTGGAGATCACGGGCGTCGGGTACAAGGCCGAGGTGAAGCCGTACGGCCTGCTGATGTCGTTAGGATATTCGCACACGATTGAGGTGAAGGCCCCCGCTGGCGTGAAGCTGTCCGCGCCGCAGCCGACGCAGGTCCTGGTCGAAGGGGCGGACAAGGAAGTCGTGGGGCGCATCGCATCGGAGATTCGCAAGCTGCGCAAGCCGGAGCCGTACAAGGGCAAGGGCGTGCGCTACGCGGGCGAGATCATTCGCCGGAAGGCCGGCAAGGCGGGAGGCAAGTAATGCGTAGCATGGGAATCCCGAAGACGCGCCAGGAACTCCGGTATCGCCGGCACCTGCGCATCCGGAAGCGGGTCATGGGGACGGCCGAGCGGCCGCGCCTGGTCATCTTCCGTTCGCTGAAGCACATCTACGCACAGTTGGTCGACGACGTGTCCAAGAAGACCGTCCTGACGATTGGCGATGGCAAGCTGACCGGGAAGAAGGCCGAGAAGGCTTCTGAGGTCGGCAAGGCGCTGGCCGCGGCGGCGAAGGAGCAGGGCATTGCGAAGGTGGTATTCGATCGCGCGGGTTATCGTTATCACGGCCGCGTGAAGGCGCTGGCCGATGGCGCCCGCGAGGGCGGTCTGGAGTTCTGAAAATGGCTGAGAACGAGACAACTGGTTCTGCGACCGGCGGGTCGCGCCCTGCAGGTGGCGGTGGTGGTCGCGGCGGACGCGGCGGCCCCGGCGGCGGTCGTGGTGGCCGCGGCGGCGGCGGCGCGGGCCGTGGCGCTCCCGGAGGGGGCGGCGCTGGACGCGGACGTGAAGGGGGCCCGGGTGGCGGCGGTCGCGATGGCGGCCGTGGCCCGCGTGGCGGCGGCGAGCAGCAGGCGCGTGGTGGGGAAGGCGCGTCGGATCTCGTCGAGAACGTGGTCGCGATCAATCGCGTCGCGAAGGTCGTGAAGGGTGGTCGTCGCTTCTCCTTCAACGCGCTGGTCGCCGTCGGCGACGGGCAGGGGAAGGTGGGCTTCGCGACGGGGAAGGCGAACGAAGTGTCCGAGGCGGTCCGCAAGGCCGTCGAGGGGGCGCGTCGCAAGATGGTCTCCGTCCCGCTGACCGGATCGACGATCCCGCACGAGGTGGTCGGCCAGCACGGGGCCGGTCGCGTGTTGATGAAGCCTGCGGCGCCTGGCGCCGGGGTGATTGCCGGTGGAGCGGTGCGCGCCGTGATGGAGTGCGCCGGGATCACCGACATCCTGACGAAGTCGTTAGGCTCGACGAACCCGCACAACATGGTGCGCGCGGCGTTCGACGGCCTCATGCAGCTCACGACGGTCGAGCAGATTGCGCGCGAGCGCGGCGTCGAGTCGTCGGCGATCGGCTACCGGTCGCGTCACAAGGGGAAGGAGGTCTCCCATGCCTAGGACATTCGTGTGGCACCCGACGCGTGGCCCCAAGGTCACGCCGAAGGACGTAGCCCCGACCGGCGGCAAGGTCCAGATCACGCAGGTCAAGAGTGGGATCGGACACAGCGAGACGATGCGCCTGACGCTTCGCGCGCTGGGTCTCCGGCACCACCAGAGCTCCGTCATTCAGCAGGATACGGCCGCGCTTCGCGGCGCGATCAAGAAGGTGCGGCACCTGGTCAAGGTGACGCCAGTTAAGGAGTGAGACTGTGGCGACCCAGGAAAAGATCGGGCTGCATAACCTCTCGCCGGCACCGGGTTCCCACCGGAACCGGAAGCGCCTCGGGCGCGGCCCCGGCTCCGGCCAGGGGAAGACGGCGGGCAAGGGACATAAGGGAAGCATGGCGCGCGCGGGGCACGGTGGCCCGGGCGGCGGCAAGCCGGGGTTCGAGGGCGGGCAGATGCCGCTCACGCGCCGGATTCCGAAGCGCGGCTTCAACAATGACCGTTTCCGCGTGGAGCACCAGGTGGTGCGCCTCGCCGACCTCGCGAAGGTCGACGGGAACGACGTGACGCGCGAGTCGCTCGCCAAGGCCGGGCTGATCAAGCTCAGCAAGGGTCCGGCGAAGCTCCTGGCGACCGGCGAGGTGCCGGGTGCCTACACCGTGCGCGGCATCAAGGTCAGCGGCAGCGCGCGAGAGAAGATCGCCGCGGCCGGTGGCCGCATCGAGGAGTAAATGGCCCAGCCTAATCCGGCCCAGGCGCTCGCGAACATTCGCAACACGCCGGAGCTCTGGGAGAAGATCGTCTTCACGTTCCTCTGCCTGGCGCTGTACCGGGTCGGGGCGCACGTCACCGTTCCCGGCGTCGACGTCATCGCACTGACCGACTTCTTCGCCAATCAGGGATCGGGCGGGCTCCTCGGGCTCTATGACCTGTTCGTGGGCGGTGGCCTGTCGCGTGCGACGGTCTTCGCCCTCGGCATCATGCCCTACATCTCGTCGTCCATCTTCGTGCAGATCGCCGGGGCGGTGATCCCGACGGTCGACAAGATGCAGAAGGACGAGGAAGGGCGGAAAAAGCTGACGCAGTGGACGCGCTACGGCACCGTCGTCCTCGCCATCGTGCAGGCGTGGGGCTTCGCGTTGTTCACCGAGTCGTTGCAGCAGGCGGTGGCCAACCCCGGCTTCGGGTTCCGCGTGCAAACGGCGTTGTTCCTGACGACCGGCGCGGTCTTCGTGATGTGGCTGGGCGAGCAGATCACGGAACGCGGCCTCGGCAACGGGGCGTCGCTCCTCATCTTCTTCTCGATCGTCGAGCGTTTCTGGCCGGGGATCGTGCAGACGTTCAAGTTCGTCGGCACCGGGGCAGTTGGCCCGTTCTCGCTCGCGATCCTGGGCGTGGTGATGGCCGCGGTGGTGGCGGGTGTCGTCTCGATCACGCTGGCGGCTCGTCGCGTCCTCATCCAGATCCCGCAGCGCACCATGGCTCGCGGGCGCATGCGTGAGGCCGCCCGCAACTTCATCCCGCTGCGCATCAACTCGTCGGGCGTGATGCCGATCGTCTTCGCGCAGTCGGTGATCGTGGTGCCGGGCGCCATCGCGCAGTTCTCGGGGAACCCCGCCGCGCAGCGCGTGGCGGAGCTGTTCACGCCGGGGACGTGGCTCTATCTCGCCACGTCGGCGATCCTGATCCTCTTCTTCACGTACTTCTACACGTCGATCATCTTCAACCCGATCGACCTGGCCGAGAACCTGAAGAAGCAGGGCGGCTTCATCCCGGGCGTGAAGCCGGGGGCGAAGACGGCGGAGTACATCGATGGCGTCGTCTCGCGCATCACCCTTCCGGGTGCGCTGTTCCTGACGGCCATCGCGCTCCTCCCCGTGGTCATCGCGAAGTGGATCAACGTGCCGTTCCAGTTCGGCGGCACCTCGCTCCTCATCGTGGTCGGCGTTGCGCTCGATACGATGTCGCAGATGCAGCAGCACCTCCTGCTGCGGAAGTACGACGGCTTCATGAAGAAGGGGCGCGTTCGCTTCCGCGGTCGGCAGGCGACTGGCGGGTTCTGATCCGCACGGCGTGCGCCCGATGTGGCGCGCGGCTTGAGACGATGGCCCAAAGTTCGCATGACCCGGCGGTGCGCCTCGCGTTCGCCGGGTCGTGTGTTCCACACCTCGATCGTTCCGTCACGTGTTGACGATTCACCTCACGACGTAGCCGTCCGATGATCATCGTCCTGCTGGGTCCCCCTGGCGCCGGCAAAGGCACGCAGGGAGAACGACTCGCCGAGCAACTCGGCATTCCGAAGCTCGCGACCGGCGATGTCCTGCGGGCGGCGGTGCGTGAAGGGACGCCGCTGGGCCTGGCGGCGAAGGCCGCGATGGATCGCGGAGATTTGGTGCCGGACGACGTGATCCTGGGGATCATGAAGGAGGCCCTAGCGTCGCCGACGGCGGCCAAGGGGGTCATCCTGGACGGCGTCGTGCGCACGACCCCGCAGGCCGAGGGACTGGCGCGCGTGCTCGAGGAACTGGGGCGCCCGCTGGACGCGGTCCTCGTGGTCGAGGCGCCTGACGAGGCGATCGTGGCGCGCCTGAGTTCGCGCACCGTGTGCGACGTGTGCCAGCGCCCGTTCACCGGCCGCGAGCCGGGCGAGCGGTGCAACATCGACGGACATCAGCCCGAAGGGACGCTGGTGCGGCGCAAGGACGACGAGCCCGAGGCCGTTCGCAACCGGCTCGCGGTGTACCAGCGCCAGACGGCACCGGTCATCGACTGGTATCGCACCCATGGGGCGCCGCTGCGCTTCGTGGATGGGATGGGGACGCTCGACGAGGTCCTGGGGCGCATCCGAGTCTCGTTAGGGATCTGAACCGTGGTACACCTCAAGTCGTCGCGCGAGATCGAGATCATGGCGCGGGGCGGGCAGCTGCTGGCCCGCACGCTGGAACTGCTCAAGAGCCGCGTGCGTCCGGGGATCAGCACCAAGGAGCTGGACACGATTGCGGACGAGTTCATCCGCAGCCAGCCGGGGGCGAGTGCGGCATTCAAGGGGCTGTACGGCTTTCCGGGTTCGGTGTGCATCTCGATCAACGAGGAGATCGTGCACGGCATCCCCTCGGCCAAGCGCATCCTCAAGGAGGGTGACATCGTGTCGCTCGACTTCGGGGTGAAGCTCGAGGGGTACTTCACCGACGCGGCCATCACGGTCCCGGTGGGGGAGATCACGGCGCAGGACCAGACGCTCCTCGCGGTGACCCAGGAGGCCCTAGCGGCCGGGATCGCGGCGGCTCGCGTGGGGAACCACATCGGCGACATCGGCGCGGCAATCTCGGGGGTCGTGCGGCCCGCGGGGTTCACGACGGCGGACGACCTGGTGGGGCACTATGTCGGCACCAAGCCGCATGGCGATCCGCAGGTCCCAAACTTCGGAAAGCCAAAGCGCGGCGCGCGGCTGCTGGCGGGGCTCACGATCGCGATCGAGCCGATGGTGAACGTGGGAGCGTCGCCCATTCGTACGCTCTCCGACCGGTGGACGGTGGTGACGGCCGACGGATCGCGCTCGGCGCACTTCGAGCACACCATCGCGATCCTCGACGAGGGGCCGCGGATCCTGACCTCGCTGGTCGCGTAGCGCGCGACGGCGAGCAGCACGAAGGGCCGGCCGCGAACGCGCGGCCGGCCCTTCGTCGCAACGGGGGCTCGACGATCGTCAGGCGCCGATCGCCGATTCCACCACGCTGGTCGCCGCGTCGGCGCTGGCGCGTGCGCTCTCCAGCAGGGCGCGCGATTCCTCGAGGAGTCGTGCGCCGATCGATCGGTCGCTCAACGAGGCGACGTTGATGCGCACGTTGTACACGGCGCCGCGGCATGCCGCTTCGGCGAGCAGTGCGGCGACGCCGGCGTCGGAGGCGCAGTTGGTGTTGCCGTGGCGGGCCGCGCGCTGGGCGAGGTCGGCGACCGCGGCACAGGCGCGCGCGGTCTCGAGCGGGACCTGGGCGGCGCCGAGCAGGGCGTGGTCGATGGCAACGGTCCGCTCGGCGGCCTGCTCCTCGGTGTCCTTCGGGAGCGTGTACGCCTTCATCACGTCGCCATACGCCGCCGCGTCGCGCGCGACGAGGGCGGCGAGGGTGCTGCCGAGGGCGGCGGCTTCCAGGGCCAACGCCTTCATGTCGTCCTCAACGGCGGCGTACTTTTTCCGGCCGATGGTCAGGCCGGCGACCATCTGGGCGAGCGACGCGCCTAACGCCCCGACGTGTGCGGCCACCGAGCCACCACCGGGGGCCGGCGTGGGGGCGGCGACGCTGGCGACGAAGCCGCTGAGGGTCTCGCCGCCGGCGATGGCCGCGCGCACCTTGCGTTCGAGGACGAGCTCGGGGGAGAAGCCGCGCAGTTGCAGGTGGCGGGCCGCGGTGTCGAAGAGCGCGCGTTCGGGGACGAGGCCGACGATCTCCGACCAGGTGGGCGACACGCCCTGCGCCTGGGCCTCCAGCTTGACCATGTCGAAGGCGCGGTAGAGGGGGGTCTTCTCGATGTCGACGAGGTTCATCGAGACCTGTGCCTGTCCGTCGACCTCGAGACCGAGCCCCTTCACGTAGCGCAGCCCGCCTGACGAGTGCCGGAGCGCCTTGGCGACGTCCTTGGCGACCTGGAGGTTCTCCCGTGGCCCGAGGTAGACGTTGTAGGCGACCAGGAAGGGGCGGGCGCCGATGGCCGTGGCTCCGGCGGTCGGGTGGATGACGGCTTCGCCGAAGTCGGGGCGACGGGCGGGGTTGGTGGCGATCTCATCGCGCAGCCCCTCGAACTCACCGCGCCGGACGTCGGCGAGGTTCTCACGCGTCGGCGTCGTCGCGGCGCGCTCGTAGAGGTACACCGGGATGCGCAGCTCGGCGGCGGCGCGGGCGCCTAACGCACGGGCGAGGGCGATGCAGTCGTCCATCGTCGCCCCCTCGAGCGGGATGAAGGGGACGACGTCGGTGGCGCCGATTCGTGGATGCTCGCCCTGGTGGGCGGTGAGGTCGATGTGGGCGGCCGCGGTGCGCATGCCGGCGAAGGCGGCGTCGACGGCGTGCTCGTGCGGGGCGACGAAGGTGACGACGGTGCGGTTGTGCGAGGCGTCGCTGGAGACGTCGAGGACGACGACCCCCTCGACGCCGGCGATGGCGTCACGAATGGCGGCGATGACTTCGGGGCGGCGCCCCTCGGAGAAGTTGGGGACGCACTCGACGAGCTTCATGGGACGGAGGATCGGAAGACGAGAAGACGAGAAGACGAGAAGACGAGAAGACGAGAAGACGAGAGGAGTGGAACTCGAGATGAGGAGACTACCGGTCGCCGGCGCGACGCGGGCAGGCGACGACGCGGCGACCATGCGGCGACGACGCGAGGCGATCGGGCGACGACGCCGGGAGGGGCGTGGGGGGCCCCCCCGAGCAGAAGATGCGCGCGCGTCTCACGCTTTGCATCACCATTTCCGCGCTCCCCGCATCAATTCACCGCGCGGGGTCGCGACGTCGCGCCATGTCGCCGACGTCGCCGCACGCGCCGGCGGCGCGCGACAAGACTCACCTCGCCACTCCCCGCCCTAGCCTCCCGCCCCCTCCCCACGCAGCTGCGCCAGCAACCAGTCGTGCATGATGCCGTTGCTCGCCACCACCGACGTATGCGCCGGCTGGATGTCGCGCCCCGCCACATCGGTGACCCGCCCCCCGGCCTCCCGCACCAGCAGGATCCCCGCGGCGATGTCCCACGGGGCGAGCGACAGCTCCCAGAAGCCGTCGAAGCTGCCGGACGCGACGTGCGCCAGGTCGAGCGCGGCCGACCCCGCGCGCCGCACCCCCGAGGTCTGCGAAATCACGCGCCCGAGTTGGGCCAGATACGGCTCGATCTCGTCGGCTTTCTTGAACGGGAATCCCGTCGCGAAGAGCGCGCGCAGTGGGGCGTCGGTCGCGGCGACCGAGAGCCGCTCACCATCACGAAAGGCACCGCCCCCCGACGTCGCAGAGTAGGTGGTGCCGAGCGGGATCTGGACCACCACGCCGACAGTGAGTTCGCCTCCGACCATGGCGCCGATGGATACGGCGTACTCGGGATAGCCGTGCAGGAAGTTGGTGGTGCCGTCGAGTGGATCGACGACGAAGACGATCCCATCGGTCGACGCGGCTCCCGGCGTGAGCTCTTCGCCCAGGACGAGCGCATCGGGGATGCGGTCGAGCAGGTACTCCCCGATGCGAGCCTCGGCGCCGAGGTCGACCTCACTCACGAAGTCGGCGCGCGACTTCACCTGCCAGTCGATCGCTGCGAGGTCACCGGTGCGCGAACGCACGAAGTCCGCGCCGAGTCGGGCGGCGGTGATGGCGGCGTCGAGCAGCTGCGCCTGCAGTGCGGTGTCGTGTCGTTGCGACGGCAAAGTCGGCCCCCTTAAGTTGCTCCGATGCCAAGAATCTTTAGCGGAATCCAGCCGTCCGGGGAACTGCACATCGGGAATTATCTCGGTGCGGTGAAGAACTGGGTCGCGTTGCAGCGCGAGTTCGAGTCGTTCATCTGCATCGTGAACTACCACGCGATCACCCAGCCGTTCGTCCCGTCCGAGCTGGTGAAGCGCACGCACGAGATGGCGGTGTCGCTGCTCGCGGCCGGGATCGATCCGTCGACGGCGACGCTCTTCGTCCAGTCGGCGGTCCCTGAGCATACCGAGTTGGCGTGGGCGTTCAATGCCATCACCCCGCTGGGCGAGTTGGAGCGACAGACGCAGTTCAAGGACAAGGCGTCGCGCCAGGAGAGCGTGGTGGCCGGCATCCTGAACTACCCCGTCCTGCAGGCCGCCGACATCCTCCTCTATCACGCCGACATCGTTCCCGTGGGCGAGGACCAGATTCAGCACCTCGAGCTGTCGCGCGAGATCGCCCGTCGCTGGAATGCGCGCTTCGAAGAGGGGTACTTCCCGGAACCGCAGCCGCGCCTCACCCCTACCCGTCGCATCCTCGGGCTCGACGGGCAAGCCAAGATGTCGAAGTCGCTGGGGAACACCGTCGCCCTCCTCGAGTCGCCGGCCGCGATCTGGGACAAGCTCCGGCCGGCGGTCACCGACCCGGCACGCGTGCGGAAGACCGACCCGGGCAACCCCGACGTCTGCAACATCTACTCGCTGCACAAGGCGTTTAGCCCCGAGGCGACGCAGCAGGAGGCGGCGTCGCAGTGCCGCAGCGCCGGCTGGGGGTGCATCGACTGCAAGAAGGTGCTGGCGGCGTCGATGGAGGTTGAGCTCGTGCCGATCCGTGCGCGGGCGGCGGAGCTGGCGGCCACGCCGTCGCTGGTGACCGACGCGTTAGGCGACGGGGCGGCGCGCGCCCGCACGGTGGCGCGCGCGACGATGGCCGAGGTGCGGGAGCGCATGGGGCTGGCATGACCGCCCCGCGGCGCCTGGTGGTGGAGGTGAGCGCCCAGGCGCGCAACTGGTCCCTCCCGGTCGCGGGGCTCGAGCGCCTCACGGCCGAGGCGCCGCCGGGGTGGACCGTCGAGGTGCTCGACGAGACCACCCCGTTCCACAAGGATGCGGGGCACGTCGTGACGCCGTCGGCGCTGGCCGCTGCCCCCGAGATGGAGGCCTACTTCGGGTGGGGGATCGCCGAGCCGCTCTTCCAGGCCGCCCCGGCGTTGCGCTGGGTACACTCGGCCGCCGCAGGGGTCGGTCGCTCGCTCTTCCCGGCGATGGGGGCGAGCGACGTCGTCTTCACCAACTCGGCCGGGGTGATGGGGGAGAGCATCGCCGAGCACGTCGTGGGCGGCGTCCTGTACTTCCTGCACGGCTTCGACGTGGCCGTGGACCAGCAGCGGCGTGCGTGCTGGGACAAATCGCCGTTCACGGATGCGCGCGTGGCGATGCGCGAGCTGTGCGAGTGCCGGGTCCTCGTGGTCGGCACGGGCGGGCTCGGTTCTGCCATCGCGCGGCGGTTCCATGCCCTCGGGGCCGCGCGGGTCACAGGGGTGCGCCGGCGCTTGCACCTGGCGCCGCCCCCGGCCTTCGATGCGGTGATCGGGCTCGAGGCGCTCGAGGCGGAGCTCCCGACGACCGATCTGCTCGTGCTGGCCGCCCCGTTGACCCCCGAGACGCGCGCCCTGCTCTCGGCGGAACGAATGGATTGCCTCCCTGCCGGGGCGGTCGTCGTGAACGTAGCGCGCGGTGCGCTCCTGGATGAGGAAGCGCTCGCGCAACGGCTCGCTCGAGGGCAGATTCGAGGGGCGGTGCTCGACGTCTTCGAGGAGGAACCGCTCCCGGCGACGAGTCCGCTGTGGGCCCTCCGCAACGCCTTGGTGACACCGCACGTGGCCTACGTCTCACCGCGGCTTTTCTGGAGGCGCGCGCTGGACCTGTTTCTCGACAACTGGGCGCGCTACACGCGGGGAGAGCCGCTGCGCAACGTGGTAGACAAGCACGCGGGGTATTGATTCGTGGAAAAGATCATCAAGGCGGCAGTCGATCGTGGGGCGTCGGACCTGCACATCAAGGCCGGCGACGTCTTTCGTGCCCGCATCGACGGGAAACTCGTGGCGATGACGAAGCAGGCGCTCACGCCTGAGCAGACGCGGGCCATCGCGATGCGCCTCATCGCCAACGAGAAGGTGAAGGAGCGGATCGACTCGCTGCTCGACTACGACTGCTCCTGGGGGGCCCCCGGCATCGGCCGCTTCCGCGTGAACATCCTGCGGCAGCGTTCGAGCTTCATGATCGTGATGCGGGTGATCCCCTTCAAGGTGCCGACGATCACGGAGCTGTCGCTCCCGCCGGTGCTGGAGAAGATCGCCCTCACCGAGCGCGGCATGGTGCTGGTGACCGGGGTGACGGGGTCGGGGAAGTCGTCGACGCTGGCGGCGATGATCTCGCACATCAACACCAACGTGGAAAAGCACATCGTCACGCTGGAGGAGCCGATCGAGTTCCTGCATCGCGACGTGCGCAGCTCGATCACGCAGCGCGAGATCGGGGTGGATACGGAGAACTTCCGGCAGGGGCTCAAGGCCGCGCTGCGGCAAGACCCGGACGTGATCGTCCTTGGCGAGCTGCGCGACACCGAGACGATCGACACGGCGATGAAGGCGGCCGAGACGGGGCACTTGCTGCTGGCGACCGTGCATACCCCCGACGCGCAGACGACGATCATGCGCATCGTATCGATGTTTCCGCCGGAGGAGCAGGAAGTGGTGCGGTTGCGCCTGGCGGAGTCGCTCCATGGGGTCGTGTCGCAGCGCCTGCTGCCGCGTGCCGACGGCAAGGGGCGTGCGGTGGCGTGCGAGATCATGGTCAACACGCCGACCATCCGCGACCTCATCCTGCAGCAGAATGTCGGGGACATCCGTGACTTCATGGCCGAGGGGCGCGACCAGTACGGGATGCAGACGTTCGACCAGCACCTGGCCGAGATGGTGACGTCGGGGATCGTCTCGTTCGACGTGGCGCTCGCCGCCTCGACCCGCCCGGCCGATTTCGAGCTGTCGATGTCGGTGTTCAAGAAGCCATCGCGAGACATGAACAACGTCGCCGACGGGTTCGGCGGCGACCTCAACCTCAGCACCAACGGAGGGATGTGGCAGTGATCCCGTCGATCAAGGGGATTTTTGCGCCCGTCATCACGACGTTCGACCGGCGCGGCGAACTCGACCTCGATGCGTTCGGCGCCAACCTCAAGGCACACATCGCCGCGGGGCTGCATGGCGTCGTCGTCGCCGGCTCGACCGGCGAGGCCGCGCTGCTCGAGGAGAGCGAACGCCAGCGGCTGGTGGAGATGGCACGCTCGGTCGTGCCCGCCACACACCAGGTCATTGTCGGGACCGGGGCCGAGTCGACCAAGGCGTGCGTACGCCGCTGCCGCGAGGCGGCCGAGCGCGGGGCCAACGCCTGCCTGGTGGTCGCGCCGCACTACTACTCCAACGCCATGTCCAACGCCGCACTGCAGGCGCACTACGAGCGCGTGGCCGACGAGTCGCCCCTCCCGGTCCTGCTGTACAACATCCCCAAGTACATGCACTTCAAGCTCGAGCCCGAGCTGGTCGCCCGCCTGGCGGAGCATGACAACATCGTGGGGATGAAGGACTCGTCAGGCGATCTCGAGACGATGGCGAAGTACCTGCTGGTGCAGGGGCCGCACTTCGGCGTCATCACCGGGCACGGCGGCACCTGGCTCAAGGCGCTCAACATGGGCGTGGTGGGGGGCATCCTCGCCGTCGCCAACTTCGCCACCGAACTCACGCTCGACGTAGCGCGCCTCGCCATGGCCGCGCAGGAGCCCGAGGCATCGGAGGCGCAGCGCCGCCTGACACCGCTCGCCCTCGAGATCGTGGGGCGCATGGGGATCCCCGCGGTGAAGGTCGCGATGGAGCGTGTGGGGCTGCACGGCGGGCCGGTGCGACTCCCCCTGCTCGACAGTTCGCCGGCGGATGCGGCGCAGGTGGCCGAGCTGCTCAAGGAAGCGAGCGTCGCCGTCGTCAGCTGATCGATCGGTCGCGGGCGAATCCCGCCTGATCGTCCGCGCGTAGGGAACGGCGCGGGTCTGGGGTGTCACGCGACACCACCACGCCCGCGCCGTCGTTCGTCGAGCCCTTCGATCGGCCGCTGGTTCGCTCCACGTCGCCCCCACCATCGCATGAGCTTCCTGATCCTCGCCGCGGTCTTCGCCGTCTCGATCTTCCTGGTCGTGCTGGGGCTTCCCGGGCTTTGGCTCATGCTCGGGGCGGCCCTCCTGTACAACTGGCTCGTCCCCGCCGCGGCCATCGGCTCGATCACCCTGGTCATCGCGGCGGGGCTGGCGCTTGTCGCGGAAGTGCTCGAGTTCACCCTCTCGGCACGCTACACCACCAAGTACGGCGGCTCGTCGCGTGCCGGGTGGGGGGCGATCCTGGGCGGCTTCGTGGGGGCGATGGTGGGGATCCCGATCCCGGTGATCGGTAGCGTGATCGGGGCCTTTGCCGGGGCGTTCGTGGGCGCGCTCATCCTCGAGCTGACGCGGGCCGAATCGACGCGCGGGAGTGCGACGCGCGTGGCGTGGGGGGCGCTGATCGGACGTGTGGTCGCGGCGGGGGCGAAGACCGGGCTGGGATGCGCGATGGCGGCGCTCCTGCTCTTCGCGGCGGCCCAACGCTGACGTCGGGCGCGCGGCGGAGCGCCGAGCCCTTCTTCTTCCGAATCATTGCTATTGACGGAACGTGAAGGTTGCATGATTATGCGTTATGCAACAGCGTCGCGCCCTCTTTATCAGCAATAGCAATCGACTTCTTGCCAAGGTACGGGCAGGGAGCGGGGCCGGCTGACGCGCGTGCATAAGTAATCAGCGATGTCACCGAGGCCCGCTCGTTATCGAGCGGGCCTTTTTTCTGGGCATCCCTCTCCGGGGAGCGCCCGTTCGCCCCACCACAGGAGCACCGATGGCCGACCACGGGCAGCGTATCCGCTCGGCAGACTCCCGCAGCACACCGCTGGTTCCAACGCACACCCTCGCCCCCGACGAGCGCCACGCACGGCGCGGCTCGCCGGATGACGCGTCGCCCTCCAGCCCGTGGCGTCCGCGGGATGCCTGCGGCGTGGGCTTCATCGCGCAGCAGTCGGGGGAGCGGTCGCACGAGGTCACTCGCCTTGCCCTGGAGGCGGTGTCGCGCGTGGCGCACCGCGGGGCGTCGTCGACCGACAAGTCGGGGGATGGGGCCGGGCTCCTGACCCAGATTCCGTACCGCCTCTTCCGGCGCGATGCCGATCGGTGGGGTGGGGTGCTCGCGCCCGGGCAGCCGTTCGCCGTGGGGATGTTCTTCCTCCCGGTGCAACCGGCGGCCCGCACGCGGGCCGCCGCGCTCATCGAACGGGTCCTCGCCGCCGACGCGCTGCCGCTGCTGGGGTGGCGCGAGGTCCCGGTGGATCCGATGGCGTTAGGCAGCACGGCCCGCGCGTCGATGCCGTACATCGCGCAAGTGCTGGTGGGACAGCCCGCCGGCATGGACGACCCGGCGACCTGGGAGCGGGCGCTGTACCTCGCGCGCCGCGAGATGGAGCGCGAAGCGGCCCGCGAGGGGCTGGCGCCGTTCTACTGCTGCTCGATGTCGTGTCGCACCATCGTCTACAAGGCGATGCTGACAGGATCGCAGCTCCCGCGCTTCTACACCGACTTCAAGTATCCCGAGTTCGAGACGGCCATTGCCGTCTTCCACGAGCGCTACGCCACCAACACACAGCCCAGCTGGGAGCTGGCGCAGCCGTTTCGCCTCCTCGCGCACAACGGCGAGATCAACACGCTGTGGGGGAACCGCAACGCGATGACGATGCGCCAGCCGATGCTGGCCACGCCGGCATTCGGTGACAAGAGCGACCGCGTGCGCGACGTGATCGATCCCAGGGGGAGCGACTCGACGTCGCTCGACAATGCGATGGAACTGCTGGTGCGCGCGGGGCGCACGCCGGTGCACGCGGGGATGATGCTCGTCCCTGAGGCGTGGGAGAAGTATCCCGACGTCGACAGCGACGTGAAGGCGTTCTACGAGTATCACCAGTGCGTGATCGAGCCGTGGGATGGGCCGGCCGCGCTGGCCTTCAGCGACGGCGTCACGGTGGCCGCGGCGGTCGATCGCAACGGGTTGCGCCCGTGCCGCTACAAGATCCGCTCCGACGGGATGATCGCGCTGGGGTCGGAGGTCGGGCTGGTCGACTTCGACCCGCGCGAAGTGGTGGAGACGGGGAAGCTCGGTTCCGGAGAGTCGCTGCTGGTCGACACGCAGCGCAAGCTCGTCCTGCGATCGCTCGAGGCCAAGCGCGAGATCGCGACGCGCAAGCCGTACGCCAAGTGGGTCGCGCGCTACATGGCGACGCTCCCGCCGAGCGCTGGCGAGGAACCGCTGGTGACGTCGAGCAGCGCCTTGCTCCCGATGCAACTCGCCTTTGGCTATGGCTTCGAGGACGTGCGGATGGTCCTCGAGCCGATGGGCGGCACGGGGGCCGACGCCGTGTGGAGCATGGGCGACGACACGCCGATTCCGCCGCTGTCGACCTTCCCGCAGGGCGTGTACGCCTACTTCCGCCAGCGCTTTGCGCAGGTGACCAACCCGCCCATCGACTCGTTGCGCGAGACGCAGGTGATGTCGCTGCGCATGCACCTGGGGCGTCGGGGTTCGCCGCTCGAGGAGCGTCCCTCCCACGCCCGCATGCTGCGCGTGGAGCATCCCGTGCTGCTGCCTGACGAGATGCGGGCGCTCCGCGACTTCGCCCTCTTCGACGTGCGCACGCTCGATGCCACCTTCGCCGCGGCCGACGGTCCGGGGGCGATGCTCGTCGCGTTAGGCAGCCTGTCGCGCGAGGCTGAACAGCTCGTCCGCCGCGGGGCGCGGATCCTCATCGTCAGCGACCGGCTGGCCGGTCCGACGCGCGCGCCGATTCCCATGCTCCTCGCGCTGGGGGCGGTGCGACAGCACCTGATTGCCAAGGGGCTCCGCGCCCGTGTGGGGCTGGTAGCCGAGGCGGGTGATGCGTTCGACCCGCATCACGTGGCGGCGCTCGTGGGGTACGGCGCCGAAGCGGTGCATCCGTGGCTGGCCATGGAGACGGTGGCGGCGATGTACGCGGAGGCGCCGGAGCACGGGCGTCGCGATGTCGACGCGACCCAGCGTCCGCTCCCGGCCGAGGCGCTGGCGCGCTATCGCTCGGCGATCGAGAAGGGGTTGCTCAAGGTGCTGGCGAAGATGGGGATCGCCACGCTCTCGTCGTTCTGCGGGGCGCAGATCTTCGAGGCGCTGGGGCTCGGCGCCGAGGTGATCGACCGGTGCTTCGCCGGGACGGTCTCACCGTTAGGCGGGCTGGGATTCGCAGAGCTGGCCGCGGATGTCATGGCGCGCCACCAGGCGGCGTGGCCGCACGTTGGCGAGTTGCCGCACAGCCTCCCCGACTACGGGCGCGTGCGCTTCCGCAAGGACGGTGAGGATCACGGGTGGGCGCCGGGCATCGTGGTGGCGCTGCAACGCGCGACCGGGAGTGCGCGCTCGGCGGGGATCAGCGGCGACGAGGCGTATCGCGACTTCCTGTCGAAGAACGGGGAGCGCCGGGCGTCGGGACCGCGCGACCTGCTGCGCTTCACGACGCGGACGCCCATCCCGCTGGACGAGGTCGAACCGGTGGAGGCGATCCGCCAGCGCTTCGTCTCGTCGGCGATGTCGCTGGGGGCGCTGTCGCCCGAGGCGCATGCGACCATCTCCATCGCCATGAACCGGATGGGGGCACGCTCCAACTCGGGCGAGGGAGGCGAGGATGCGCGCCACTATGCGTCGCTGCCTAACGGCGACCGCGCCGACAACCGCATCAAGCAGGTAGCGTCCGGTCGATTTGGCGTCACGACCGAGTACCTGGCGCGTGCCGAGGAGCTGGAGATCAAGATCGTGCAGGGGGCCAAGCCCGGCGAGGGAGGGCAGCTGCCGGCGCACAAGGTGACGGAGCTGATCGCGCGGCTGCGCCACTCGGTGCCGGGCGTGTCGCTCATCTCGCCGCCGCCGCACCACGACATCTACTCCATCGAGGACCTCGCGCAGCTGGTGCACGACCTCAAGACGGTGAACCCGCGGGCGCGCATCGGGGTGAAGCTGGTGGCGGAGGCCGGGGTGGGGACGGTCGCGGCCGGCGTGGCGAAGGCGTTCGCCGACTACGTGCTCATTGCCGGCTACAATGGCGGGACGGGGGCCTCCCCGCTGTCGTCGATCAAGCACGCCGGCTCGCCGTGGGAGCTGGGGCTGGCCGAGACGCAGCAGGTCCTGGTGAAGAACGGGCTGCGCCACCGCATCGAGGTGCGCGTGGATGGCGGCTTCAAGACAGGTCGCGACGTGGTGATCGGGGCCTTGTTAGGCGCGGAGTCGTTCGGCTTCGGGACGGCGCCACTCGTGGCGCTGGGGTGTGCGATGGCGCGGCAGTGCCACCTCAACACCTGCCCCACCGGCATCGCCTCGCAGCGCGACGACCTGCGCGCCAAGTTCCGTGGGACTCCCGAGCAGGTGGTGGCGTACTTCACGCACGTGGCCGAGGAGGTGCGCGAGATCCTCGCGTCTCTTGGCGTGCGTCGCCTGCAGGACATCGTTGGTCGCGCCGACTACCTGGAACGCGAGGAGCGCCCGGAGCGTCCACGCGCGGCGCTGCTCGACCTCTCGTTCCTCCTCACGCGTGCCGAGCGGGCGGGGGAACCGGCGGTGCGCACGGTGGCCCGCAACGAGCGGCCGCCGATGCCGTCACTCGACGAACAGATCCTGCGCGACGCCGAGCCGTTCCTCGGGCACGGGCTCCCGTTCTCGGGACACTACAACATCCGCAATCACCACCTCACGGTGGGGGCGCGCGTGGCGGGGACGATCGCCGAGCGGCACGGCGATGCGGGGCTCCCCGCCGAGTCGATGCACCTGCGCTTCAGCGGGAGCGCGGGACAGAGCTTCGGCGCGTTCACCATCTCGGGGATGCATCTCGACCTCGAGGGAGAGGCCAACGACTACCTGGGGAAGGGGCTCAGCGGAGGGGAACTGACCCTTCGCCCGTTCCGCGAGGCGCTGTACGCGCGCGCGAGCCACGAACACCTGATCCTGGGGAACACGGCGTTGTACGGTGCCACGGCCGGGCGCGTCTTTGCCGCGGGGCAGGCGGGTGACCGCTTCGCCGTCCGCAACTCGGGGGCGGTGGCGGTGATCGAGGGGGCGGGGAACCACTGCTGCGAGTACATGACCGGTGGAATCGTCGCCGTCCTCGGGCGGACCGGCCGCAACTTCGGGGCGGGGATGTCGAACGGCGTGGCGTACGTGCTCGATGAACGCGGCGACTTCGCCGGGCGCGTGAACCACGACATGGTCCTGATCGGCGACCTCGATCATGAGGATCGCGTCCTGCTGCACGCGCTGGTGCGCGAGCACCGCGACCGCACGATGAGCCTGCGCGCGCGCACGATCATCGCCAAGTGGGAGTGGTACCTCCCGCTGGTGCGGAAGGTGAAGCCGCGCGGTGCCTCGGAGCACGTGGCGGAGATCCGGCGGCGCTACCTCGACCGTTACGTGCGCCCCGCGGTGGCCAGCGACGCCACGCTCGACGCGGAGGTGCGCAAGACGGCGTAGGGCAGTGAAGGCGGGATCGTCCCCGGCGTGGACGCGGATCCGCGCCGGGGACGTGTCACTTCTTGCAGAGGTGCTGTAGGGCCACGTCGGCGAAGTTTCCGGCGATGGCGGGGCCGAAGCCCGGCTGCTTGTTCACCGTGCGCTGGAAGACGGTGTTGGACTTCTCGTCGATGTACGTCGCGTTCTCCTTCGTGGCGAACGTCATCTTGGCGCAGTCGAACATGGCGATCGCGCGCGAGGCGGTGAGGTCGCCCTTGGGCGACTTGACCGGCTTGGTGTAGGCCACGCGGATGGTGGCGTTCACGATCCCGTCCTTGCCCTTCTTGACGGTGCGCGGGTCGATGAACACCGGGTTGCCGGTGCGCGTCTTCCCGATCTCCTGCCATCGCGGCTGCGCGGCGGCGGGGGTGGTGGTGACGAGCGGGGCGAGGAGGGCGAGGAGCGCGAGGCGACGCATGAGGGAGGCGACCGAAGCGGGGAGTGGTGGCTGTGTCCGAAACGTTACGCTGATGGGCGCGCGCACCGGAAGGGTCGGGGAAGGAGGACACCGGAGGGGGAGGGCGGGGAGTTGCACGTCGGCGCCGTCGGTGCGATATACGCAGGCGTCCGCCGTTCGCCCGAAGCGCCGCCGTCCACCATCGCTGGAGCCCGTTCATGACCGTTCCCCCGAGCGCCACCCCGCCCGCGTCCCGCAAGATCGTGATTGCCCGCTACGGCAGCACCGGTGGTGCCAAGCTGGGGCTCGACCAACTCAAGAATGCGGGGACGCGCCTTGGCAACGCGGCGGTCATCGAGCGCGAAGCCGACGGCAAGATCGGCTTCACCGAGACCCAGGACTGGGGGATCGGGAAGAGCGCGGCGATCGGCGCGGTCGCGGCGCTCGTGCTCCCGGGGATCGGCCCGGTGATGGGGGCGCTGGCCGGCGGACTCGCGGCGTATTTCATCGACGCCGGATTCCCCGATGACCTGCTGCGCCAGCTGGGGAGCGGACTCGAGATCGGGACCTCGATGCTCGTCGCCCTGGTGCGCGAGGAAGACCTGTTGCATGCGGAACAGGTCATCGTGACCAGTGGTGGCACGGTGCTGGGGAGCGGCTTCGAGCCGGACCTCGGCGCGGCGCTGGAGCGCATGCGCCCGAACGACGCCAGCTGAGCGGGCGGCCCCCCCGAATGGACAGAGCGCCGGTGCGAGTGGATCGCACCGGCGCTCCTGCTTTCAGGCGCGAGGCGAGGCGTTAGGGAAGTCCCTGCGCGATGCGCAGCTTCACGCGCTCGGCGAACATGGTTTCGAAGGCGCCGGTGCTCCCGCAGGCGACCGGTTCCGTGGAGTTGCCGGCGACGTCCTGCGCGCCGCCGATCATCGCCAGCCGCAACGTGGTGTGCGTCGAGTCCTTCGCGTCGGCAAAGGCGAAGGCGGTGACGTAGACGCGCCAGTTGTCGGCGTTGGAGCCGGTGATCCCCTGCCCGCAGTTGAGCCAGCGGGAGATGGGGCGTCCAGCGAAGCTGCGCATCTTGGCTGTGCTGGTGACGCCGACCATGCCGCGCACCGAGTCGCGCGCGTCGACCTGGAGCTTGAGCTCGGCGAAGACCTGCGACGCGGCGTGAAAGACCAGGCCACGCGGCGAGTCGATCGTCACGGTCGACGCCATGGAGTCGACGTTGACCGGGCCGGGGTGACCGATGATGCCGAGGCGCACGCGCGCGTTCTGCGCGCTGGCGGAGCTGCTGGCGACGGCGAGGGCGAGCGACGCGATCAGGAGGCGCACGGCGGGCATTCCTTGGTGGGCGGTGGACCTTCTCCAATCCAACGGGGCGCATGGGGGTGGCGCAAGAGCGTGAGCGATGCGGGTGGCGGCGCCCCTGTCGGGCGGGCTCGTCGACAGACGGCTCGTCGCCGACTGGCTCGTCGCCGGAACGCTCGCTTCGCGGGTCGGCTCATCGCCCTTCGGCGACGAGGAACCCGCGCTGTTTCAGGAGGTCGAGCAGCCTCGCGATACGTTGCAGCGACTCGCGGTCGTTCTCGTTGATCGGGTGCGGGTCGCGCGACATGCGCGGCGAGCGCATCTCCTCGGGCGACATGGTGAGCATGCGGTTGCGGTCGCGCGCGGTGGCGTCGACTACGAGGACGATGCCGGTGCGGGCGTCGTCGGCGGGCTCGCGGTGCAGGCGCACACGCAGGCGAATCTCGGCCTCTCCCATTCCGCCACGTCGCACGACGAAGGTGCTGGTCACGACGTCGGCGTCGGCGGCTGGCGCCCCGTCGACGGTCATGCGGGCGCTGTCGAGCGCCTCTCGCACGAGCGAGCGTGCGGAGTCGAGTGTCGTGGCCGACATGAGCGTGTACGGCGGCAGCTGCAACCGCGGCCGGCTCGTCGCGCAGCCGACGGTCGCGGCCAGGGCGAGGACGAAGGCCGGGATGGTGGTGCTGGTGGCGCGCGTCATTCCTCGCCCGCGAACCGACGCAGCATCACCCAATCGTTCTGCACGTCGGTGCCCACGACGAACGGCTTGGTCCCGGCCTGGACGAAGCCGCACTTGGCGTAGAAGGCCTGCGCGCGCGGGTTGTGTTCCCACACGCTCAGCCAGAGGGCGCTCGCGCCTCGAGCGCGCGCGGCGTCGGCGACCGCCTCCATGAGCGCCTGGGCCACGCCACGACCATGCCATGGGGTGTCCACATAGAATCGCCAGAGCTCGAATGGGGCGAGGTGCGCCACGCACGCTGGTGCCTCGCCCACGCGGATCTGCGCATAGCCGGCGAGGGAGTCATCGACCTCCGCCAGCAGGACGTCGACATCGGGATCGGCGATCTCGGCCCCTTGCTGTGCCTCGCTGTAGCTTTTCGTCAGGTGCAACGCGAGGTCCTCGGGGGAGTTCGAGTCGCCGAACGCCGCGGCGAAGGTGCGCGCCGCGATGTCAGCGAGCGCGCGTGCGTCGTGTGCGGTCGCTCGCCGCACGCGGACGGTGGGGCGGGGGGCGTCGGCGTTCATGTTGCTCCCAGTCGTTGGCGCACGAGTTCGAGGATGCGGTTCTCGATCGCCCCGGTACTCTCGCAGGCGATGGGATCGCCGAGCGGGCCGCTGAACGCCTGCGCACCGGCGGCGACCGCGACACGTACGCGTGAACCCCCGCCGCTGGCGGCGGCGACCCCGGCGAGGATCGCCATGTGAACGCGATAGGCGTTGGCGGTCGCGCCCGTGTGGCCGATGCCGCAGTCGACCCAGGTGGACATCTGCTTGCCGGCGAAACGTCGGGTGTGCTTGAGCCCGAGATTGCCCACCAGCCCCGCGGCCGAGTCACGCACGGCCACCTCGACCCCGAGTGAATCGAGGGCGAATCGCAGCGCGGTGAAGACGGCCCCGGGAGGGGCGTTGACGGCGACCGCGGTTCCCACGGTGTCCAGACGAACAACACCGCGAAAGCCGGGGAGCATGACGGTGGCATTGAGCGCCTGCGCGCGGGCAGGCGAGGCGGCGCCGGCGATGGCGAGGAGGAGCGCGGCGAGCGGTGTCAGGAGACGTCGCGGAGCCATGGCGAGAGTCGAGGTCGAAGAGCCGGGTACCAGCTGCTGCACTGATACCCGGCGAGGCGCCAACGTGCCCGCGTGCCGGGCCGCCTACTTGAAGCGCATTCCGTTGGGCGCAATGTAGCCCTTCCCGGGAGTCGGGGCGGGCTTGGGCGGTGGTGCCCCTCGCCCACGATCCCCAGACCCCTTGGCCGGCGGGGAACCCGTACGCTCGGCGCGTGCGGTCCGCTCGACCGCGGCGGGCCGTTCTCCGGTGGCGGCCGGACGCGAGTCGCTGCGCATGGTGAGGGCGATGCGACCACGGGCGAGGTCGACCGACTGCACGGTGACCTTCACCTTCTGCCCCACCTTCACCACGTCGTTGGGGTCCTTGACGTAGCGATCGGCCAACTGGCTCACGTGCACGAGGCCGTCCTGGTGGACGCCGATGTCGACGAAACAGCCGAAGGCGACGATGTTGGTGACGACTCCTTCCAGGACCATGCCGGCGGAGAGGTCCGCGGGCTTCTGGATGTCATCCCGGAAGGCGGGGGGCTCGAACGCCTGACGAGGGTCACGTCCGGGCTTGCGCAGTTCATCCACGATGTCGCGCAGCGTGGGGAGTCCCACGTCGCCGGAGACGTAGCGCGAGAGTTCGACGGTGCCGAGCAGCGCATCGTTGCCGATGAGCGAGGCGACGTCGGCCCCCAGGTCGCTGGCCATGCGTTCGACCAGGGCGTATCGCTCGGGGTGAACGGCGCTGGCGTCGAGCGGGTGTTGGCCGCCGCGCACGCGCAGGAAGCCGGCGGCCTGCTCGAAGGCCTTGGCGCCGAGGCGCGGCACCTCGCGCAGTTCGGCGCGCGACTTGAGTCCGCCGCGCTGGTCGCGCACGGCGACAATGGACTGGGCAAGCGAGGGACCGATCCCCGAGACATAGGCCAGCAGGGCAGCGGAGGCCGTGTTGACCTCGACGCCGACGCGGTTCACGCACGAGGCGACGATCTCGTCGAGGCGTGACTTGAGGCGCGGCTGGTTGACGTCGTGCTGGTATTGCCCAACGCCGATCGACTTGGGGTCGATCTTGACCAGCTCGGCGAGCGGATCTTGCAGCCGGCGGGCGATGGAGACGGCGCCGCGCAGCGAAACGTCGAGTTCGGGGAACTCGCTGCGGGCGAGGTCGGAGGCGGAGTAGACCGATGCGCCGGCCTCGTTGACCACGACGACCTGCGGGCGCGGTGCATCGAGCTCGCGCAGCGCCGCCTTGACCAGCGTCTCGGTCTCGCGGCTCGCCGTCCCGTTGCCGATGGCGATGAGCTCCGGGGTAAAGCGGGTCGCCATCGCGCGAATGGCGCCGGCGAAGCGGTCTTCCTGGTGGAGATAGAGCGTGTCGGTGTGGACGAGGGCACTGGTGGCGGTGACGACGGCGACCTTGACCCCGGTGCGGAAGCCCGGGTCGAGGCCGATCACGCGTCGCTCGCCGGCCGGCGGGGCGAGGAGAAGTTGCTCGAGGTTGCGACCGAAGATCGTGATCGCCTCGTCGTCGGCGCGCGACTTGAGCTCCAGGCGCAGCTCGACCTCGATGGCGGTCGCGAGGATGCGCTTGTAGGCATCCGTGGCCGCGAGTGTGAGCTGCTGCGCGGCGCGGCGTCCCTCGAGGATCTCGCGGGTGAGGCGTGTGATGATCGCCTCGACCGGGGCCTCGATGCGCCACATGAGCTCTTCTTCCGCCTCGCCGCGACGAATGGCGAGCATGCGATGCGACGGGATCGTCCCTAACGACTCGCTGAACTCGAAGTAGTCCTTGAACTTGGAGGCGTCGCTGGCCTTGCCCGGGAGTACGGTGCTCTTCACGATCCCCTGCGCACGCGTCATCTCGCGCACCCAGCCGCGCACGGTGGCGTCTTCGGCCACCTGCTCGGCGATGATGTCGCGCGCGCCCAGGAGCGCCGCGTCGACCGTGGGCACCTCGAGCGTCTCGTTGACGAACGCGGCGGCGGCCTCGAGCGCCTCGGCGTCGTTGAGTGCGCCGCTCCATAGCTGCTCGGCGAGCGGGGCGAGGCCGCGCTCGCGGGCGATCATCGCGCGCGTGCGACGCTTGGGCTTGAAGGGGAGGTAGAGGTCCTCGAGCGCCTGCTTGGTGTCGGCGGCGTTGAGCTGTGCACGCAGCGCGTCGTCGAGCTTGCCCTGCTCGTCGATGCTCTTGATGATGGCGGCGCGCCGCTCTTCCATCTCGGCCAGGTAGTCGGCGCGGTCGCGGACGTCGCGGAGCTGGACTTCGTCGAGCCCGCCGGTGACTTCCTTGCGATAGCGGGCAATGAAGGGGAGGGTGTTCCCCTCGTCGAAGAGGCCCAGGGTGCGCTCGACCTGTCCCGTGGCGAGGGACAGCTCCTTGGCAACGCGGGCGATGATGCTGGGAGATGAGGCGGTCGTGGTTGTGTCGGACATGCGGCGAGGATCGCGAACCGAAAGGACCGATGGCGGCGGGACACGCGACCGGTGTGGAGCGGGCAAGCTGAACGCGTCGCGCGTGCGGGGCAACGGCTTGACATCGTGGCCACGTGTCGCTGCCGTGCGGCGGGACGGCGGCGGTCACGCGTGCGGTTCGTGGTGCGACGGGCATGCGGAACGCGCCCGATTGACGTCCGGGGGTTGACCATACAGTTTAACCACATGGTTAAACCAACTGGTTCAACACGCCCGGCCCGTGCCGCGGCCCGCCGCACGGGAAAGGGCGCGGGCACAGGCGCCCGAACGAGCGCTCGGCCGGGCGCTGGCAAGGGCGCGGAGAAGCCCAAGGCGAGCCCGACGCGCGCGCGATCGAAGGGCGCCGCCGCTGCGGCCGTCCCCTCCGCCCCGTCCGCCACACCCGCGCGCCCCGCCGATGATCAGGCGAGCCGCGAGCGCATCCTGGCCGCCGCGCACCGCGTCTTCATCCGGCAGGGGACCGCCAAGGCGCGCACGCAGGAGATCGCCGACGAGGCCGGGGTCAACAAGGCGCTCGTGCACTACTACTTCGGGACCAAGGAGGCGCTCGCCGACGCGGTCTTTCGCAACGCCGCCTCGCAGTTCATGCCGCGCATCTTCGGGATCCTCGCCTCCGACACGCTCTCGATCGAGGACAAGGTGCGCGCCGTGGTGCGCGAGCAGGTCGAGTTCCACCTGGCCCGCCCGTACCTCGCCGGCTACGTGATCAGTGAGGCGCACGCCGCACCGGAGCGTGTGCGCGCCGTGATGAGCGGGGCGACCGGCGGGGCGCCACTCGGCGTCTTGCGTCGGCAGCTCGCGGCGGCCGCGGCGGCCGGCGACATCCGCCGGATCTCCGCCGAGCACTTCGTGGTGAGCCTCGTGGGGCTCCTCGTCTTTCCGTTCATCGCGCGTCCCCTCTTGCCGGTCCTCATCGGGATCGACGACGATCGCTTCCCTGCCTTCGTCGAGGCGCGCAAGCGCGAACTCCCCGACTTCTTCCTTGCAGGGCTGCGTCCGTGAACGCCACGCGATTCCTCCTCACCGTATGCGCGTTAGGCGCCGCCACCGGCGCCAGCGCCCAGGACACCCTCTCGCTCGGGGCGCTGCAGGCGGCCGCGGTGCAGCGCGACCCGCGCGCCGTGCAGCCCGAACTCCTGCGCGCCGCCAGTGCCCAGCGCCTCACGACGCTCGACATGGAGCGCCGCCCGCAGCTGGCCTTCAATGGAAGCGCGTCGCACCAGAGCGACGTGACGCAGATTGCCCTCAAGCTCCCGGGGGCGTCGGTGCCGACGCCACCCAAGGATCGCTGGCAGGCCACCCTCGACCTGCAGCAGGTGGTGTACGACGGTGGATCGATTGCCGCGCGCCAGTCAGTGGAGCGCGCGCGACTCGCCGAGTCGTCCGCCGCGGTCGATGCCGCGCTCTATCGCCTGCGTGGCGAGGTCAACGGCGCCTTCTTCTCGGCGTACCTCCTGCAGGAGCGCACGCGCGAGTTCGACGCGTTGCTCGGCGACCTCGAGGCCCGGTTGCAGCTGGCGCGAGCCCGCGTCGTGAACGGAGCCGCGCTTCCACGCGACACGTCGGCCATCGTGGCCGAGCAGTTGCGCGCCGTGCTGGCCCGCGACGAAGCGGTGTCGGCGCGGCGCGCGTCGATCGCCGTCCTCGAGCGCCTGACGGGACGCACCATCGCCGAACCGTCCGTCTTCGCGTTGCCGGCGCTGGCGCTCGAGGTGGCCCGCAGCCGCGACGAGGGACGCGTGGAGGCGCTGCGGGCCCGTCCCGAGTTTGCGCAGTTCGCCCGCACGCGTGAACGGCTCGAGCGTGAGGCCGCGCTGACACACGTCGAGAATCGCCCGCGTGTCCTCGCCTTCGGGCAGGCGGGGCTCGGTCGTCCGGGACTCAACCAGTTCCGCACCGATCCCGACGAGTTCTGGCAGGCGGGGCTCCGTATCGAGTGGCGCCCATGGACCTGGCGCAGCGCCGACCGCGCCTCCGAGTCGTTGCGGCTGCAACAGCGCATCGTGACCACCGAGGAGCGCGCGCTCGCCGACCAGTTGGCGCGCGCGGTCGAGAGTGATCTCGCCGACATGCAGCGGCTGCAACAGGCGCTGGTGAGCGATGCGCGCCTCGTCGCCCTGCGCGACGACATCGAACGCCAGGCACGCGCGCAGTTCACCGAGGGGGCGATCACCGGCGCCGAGTACGTCGAGACGCGCACGGATGTCGTCGAGGCGAACCTCACGTTGCAGCGGCACCGCGCCGAGCTGGCGCAGGCCGAAGCCCGCTATCTCACCACGTTGGGGCTCGCCCCGCGTTCACTCCAGCCGTAGCACCCATGTCATCCGTTCGACAGTTCATGATGGTAGCGACCCTCCTCTCGGTCGCCGCCTGCCGCAAGGAGAGCGCCGACGCCTACGGCAACTTCGAGGCAACCGAGGTGACGGTGTCGGCCGAGGCGAGCGGGCGCGTCCTGCGGCTCGACGTGGAAGAAGGGGCGCGACTCGCCGCGGCCGCCGATGTCGGCCTCATCGACACCACGACGCTGGCGCTGCAGCGTGCCGAATTGCTCGCGCGGCGAGCGGCGGCGCAGGCGCGCGTGCGCGAGGTCGATGCCAACGCCGCGACGCTGGAGACGCAGCGGGTGATCGCCGAGCGCGAGCTGGCGCGCACGCGTCGGCTGCTGGCACAGCAGGCAGCGACCGCGCAGCAGGGCGATCGCGCGGAGCGCGACGCGAAGGTGCTGGGCGATCAGCTGCAAGGTGCGGCGGCCACCCGTTCGACCGTCGGGAAGGAGGTGGCCTCGATCGACGCGCAGGTGGCCTCGATCGACGAACGCCTGCGCCGCAGCCGCGTCGTGGCCCCCGGAGGCGGAACGGTGCTGGCCCGCTACGTGGAGCCCGGCGAGTTCGTGCAGCTCGGGACGCCACTGTTCAAGATGGCGGCGCTCGACACGCTGACGCTGCGGGCGTACCTGAGCGGGGCCCAGTTGGCGCAGGTGGCGCTCGGGCAGTCGCTGACGGTGCGCGTGGACGCGGGCGGCGACTCGCTCCGCACCGTGCAGGGACGCGTGACCTGGATTGCGGCCACCGCCGAGTTCACCCCCACGCCGATCCAGACGCGCGAGGAGCGCACGGTGCAGGTGTACGCGGTCAAGCTCGCCGTGCCTAACGTGGATGGGCGGCTGCGCATCGGGATGCCCGCCGAGGTGACGCTCGCCGCGGCGGCACCCGCAACCGGCGCCTCGAAATGAGCACCGGGGTGCAGTCGCCGCTGGTGTCAGGTGCATCGCGCGCGGGGGTCGCCGTGGCGGTGCGCGATTTCACCAAGCGCTTCGGCGACGTGACGGCGGTGGACGGCATCTCGTTCGACATCGCGCCGGGAGAGCTGTTCGGCTTCATCGGCCCCGATGGGGCGGGGAAGACGACGCTCTTTCGCACGATGGTGACGCTGCTCGTCCCCGACGCCGGGCGCGTGGAGGTGCTCGGTCGCGATGTGGTGGGCGACCTGTGGGCGCTGCGGTCGCGCGTGGGCTACATGCCGGGACGTTTCTCGCTGTACCCCGACCTGAGCGCGATGGAGAACCTGCAGTTCTTCGCCTCGGTCTTCGGGACGAGCGTGGACGAGGGGATGCGGATCATCGAACCGATCTGGCGGCAACTGGCACCGTTCGCCAACCGCCGGGCGGGGGCGTTGTCCGGGGGGATGAAGCAGAAGCTCGCGTTATGCTGCGCCCTCGTGCACGCCCCCGAGATCCTCTTCCTCGACGAGCCCACGACCGGGGTGGACGCGGTGTCGCGGCGCGAGTTCTGGGACTTGCTGGACCGACTACGCGGCGGCGGCCTCACGATCGTCGTCTCGACGCCCTACATGGATGAAGCAAGTCGCTGCGATCGTGTGGCGCTGATGCAGAAGGGGCGCCTCCTCCTGGTCGACGCCCCCGGGGCGATCGGTGAGGCGTATCCGCGCCCCATCTTCTCCGTGCGTGCCGCCGAACGACTCGGGACGCTGGGGGTGCTGCGGCGCTTTCCGCATGCGGCGGCGGTGTGGCCCTTTGGGGAAGTGGTGCACTACACCGATGCGCGCCCCGGCATGTCGAACGCGTCGATCATCACCGAAGTCGAGGCATTCGCGCGCG
This sequence comes from Gemmatimonadota bacterium, assembly GCA_016719105.1. Taxonomy (NCBI): domain Bacteria; kingdom Pseudomonadati; phylum Gemmatimonadota; species Gemmatimonadota bacterium. Next base: position 637,550 of record JADKAQ010000002.1, read on the forward strand.
CCGCGGGAGTCGAGGCGCTGGAGGTGCGGCCGATCGCGGCGGGAATCGAGGACGCCTTCATGTGGCACATGATGGCGCAGGAGCGGGCGTGAGCGCGCTGGCGATCGACGCGCGCGCGCTCACGCGACATTTCGGCGACTTCACGGCCGTCGACGCCATCACGTTTCACGTGGCACAAGGCGAAGTCTTCGGCTTCCTCGGCGCTAACGGTGCGGGGAAGACGACGGCGATGCGCATGCTGATCGGGCTGCTCGAGCCGACCTCAGGCTCGGCCACCGTCGCCGGCTTCGATGTGGCAAGCGCATCGGAGTCGGTGCGTCGCAGCATCGGCTACATGAGCCAGAAGTTCTCGCTCTACGACGACCTCACCGTACAGGAGAACATCACGCTGTACGGTGGCATCTACGGGCTGAGCGACGCGCAGATCGCCGAGCGGATGCATGCGCTGCTCGGTCGCATCGGGCTGGAGCACGCGCGAAAGGAGCTGGTGCGGCGCATCCCGTTAGGCTGGAAACAGCAGCTCGCCTTCTCGGTGGCGCTGCTGCACGAGCCACGCATCGTCTTCCTCGATGAGCCGACCGGTGGCGTGGATCCCATCACCCGGCGGCGCTTCTGGGAGATGATCTACGAGACCGCGGCGACGGGGACGACGGTGCTGGTCACGACGCACTACCTCGATGAGGCGGAGTACTGCGACCGGCTGTCGATCATGGTCGATGGTGCGATCGCCGCCATGGGGACGCCGGGTGAAGTGAAGGCGGCCTACGCCGCCTCGTCGCTCGATGAGGTGTTCCTGCGCCTGACGCGTCCGGGGGCCGCATGAGGGCCTTCCTCGGCTTCGTGCGCAAGGAGGCGTTTCACATCCTGCGCGACAAGCAGACGTTCTGGATCCTCCTGCTCATGCCGCTCGTGCAGGTGCTCCTCTTCGGCTTTGCGGTGCGCACCGACGTGTACGACATCCGGCTGGCGATCGTCGATCCATCGCCCGGTCCCGCATCGCGCGTACTGATCGAACGCTACTCGGCGTCGCCGCGCTTTCGCGTGATGGGCGTGTACGCGAGCACGGCGCCCCTCGATCAGCAGTTCCGCGAAGGCACGCTGCGCCAGGCCATCGTCCTGCCACCCGACGTGGACCGGGCGCTGCTCGGGCGCGCGCCGCTGTCCATCCAGGTCATCACCGACGCCGCCGATCCCAACACCGGGAGCATCATGCAGGCGTATGCGTCGGCGGTGCTGCAGCGCTGGCACGCAGAACAGACCATGCGGGCCGGCGGCGTGCGGCTCGATGTCGCGGCGCGCATGCGATTCAACCCGACGCTGGAAAGCGTGAACCTCTTCGTCCCCGGGCTCATCGCGCTCGTGCTCACCATCGTCTCGGCGATGATGACGGCCATCTCGATCACGCGGGAGAAGGAGACGGGGACGATGGAGATGCTGCTCGTCTCGCCGCTGCATCCGGTGGCGATCGTCGTGGGCAAGGTGGTCCCGTACGTCGTCATGGGCTTCACCAATGTCCTGCTGGTGCTGGGCGCGGCGCGACTCGTCTTCGGCATGCCGCTGCGCGGGAACGTCGCACTGCTTCTCGCCGAGGCACTGCTCTACATCCTCACCGCGTTGGCACTCGGCATCGTGATCTCGACGAGTGCGGCGACGCAGCGCACCGCGATGATTGCCGCGATGGCCGGGCTTCTCCTCCCGACGCTCATGCTCTCGGGCTTCATCTTCCCGCTCGATTCGATGCCCACGCCGCTGCAGGTGATCTCCAACATCATCCCGGCGCGCTGGTTCCTCATCATCGTGCGCGGGATCATGGTGAAGGGGGCGGGGCTCGCCACGCTGTGGCAGGAGACGCTCATCCTGCTCGCCCAGACCGTCCTGCTCCTGGCCGTTGGAGTGCGACGCCTCGCCATCCGGCTGGAGTGATCGATGCGCACCATCTTCTTCCTGATGCGAAAGGAGTTCCTCCAGGTCTTTCGCGACAAGGCGACGGTCTTCCAGATCTTCTTCATTCCCGTCGTGCAGCTGCTCATCCTGTCGAACGCGGCGACGTTCGACATCAAGCGCACCGCGCTGGCCGTGGTCGACGAAGACCGCTCGACCGTCTCGGCCGGGCTCATCCAGCGCCTCGAGGGGGGCGGGCGATTCTCCGTCGTCCGGTTGCAGCCGACGATTGCCGGCGTGGAGGCGGCGCTGCTCGACCGCGAGGTCTCGGCCGTGCTGCACATCCCGCACGGCTTCGAGGACGACCTCGTGCGCGAGCGGCACGCCCCGTTGCAGCTGCAGTTCAACGCCGAGGAAGGGGCGGCGGCGGGGATCGTGCAGGCGGCGGCGCTGGCGGTGCTCACCGACTACGCGCGGGAGCTGGGGGTGTCGCTGCCGCGTGGCCCGGCGGGTGTGTCTGGCGCGATGACCGTCGGCGCACCGCTCGACCTGCGCACGCAGGGCTGGTTCAATCCGTCGCGCAACTACAAGCACTACATGGTGCCGGCGCTCCTGGTCTCGCTCACGACGATCATCGGGCTCCTGCTCACGGCACAGAACATCGCGCGGGAGAAGGAGCTGGGGACGCTCGACCAGTTGAACGTCACCCCTATCACGAAGGGGCAGTTCATCACCGCCAAGCTCCTCCCGTTCTGGCTGTTGTCGCTCGTGATCTTCAGCATTGGCCTCATCATCGGGAAGGTCGTCTTCGGGATCCCGACGCGCGGGAGCGTGCCGCTGGTCTTCCTTTCGGCGGCGATCTACCTCGTGGTCGCGCTCGGGATCGGGCTCTGGATTTCGACGTTCACGAGCACGCAGCAGCAAACGATGTTCGTGGCCTTCTTCATCGTGCTGATCTACCTGCTCATGAGCGGGCTCTTCACCCCGGTCGACTCGATGCCGCGGTGGGCGCAGTGGGTGGCCGAGGCCAATCCGGTCAAGCACTTCGTCTTCATCATGCGCGCCGTGCTGGTGAAGGGGGCGGGGGTGGAGACCATTCTCAGGCCGCTGGCGATCCTCGCGGTGGGCGGTGTGGCGGTGCTTTCGCTGGCGGTGCGACAGTACTCCAAGCAGGCGCACTGAAAACGGTGGGGGCGAGGTGAGGCGAAGTCGTTGACTCCCGCCCCGCACCCCGTAGCTTTCGCCAACGCCCCCGCTCGCGCGCGGGGGCGTTTTTTTGTGTCCTCCGGCGCTCCGCCCGTCCCAAGCCAGGCAGCACCTCATGTTCGATTCGAAGACGCGCACCATCGTGGTCGTCGGCGCCCAGTGGGGCGACGAAGGGAAGGGGAAGCTCGTCGACGTGATCGCCGAGAAGGCCGATTGGGTCGTGCGCTACCAAGGGGGGGCCAACGCCGGCCACACGGTGCACATCGGTGAGGACTCGTTCGTCCTGCACCAGATTCCGTCGGGGATCCTGCACCCCGGGGTGCGGTGCGCGATCGGCAACGGCGTGGTGCTCGACCCCGAGACGCTCTTCACCGAGATCGACGAGCTGGTGAAGGACGGGATCGATGTAGAGGGGCGCCTCTATGTGTCGGACCGCGCCCATCTCGTGATGCCGTACCACAAGCTGGTCGATTCGGAGAGCGCGGCCTCGAAGGCGATCGGGACGACGGGACGCGGCATCGGTCCTTGTTATGAAGACAAGGCGGGGCGCCGCGGCGTGCGCGTGGTCGACCTCAAGCACATGAACAACCTGCGCCCGTTGGTGGAGAAGGGGGTCGAGACGGCCAACATGCGCCTCGAGCGCAACGGCTCGACCAAGCGCGCGTCGGTGGACGAGACGATGGAGCGCCTGGGGGCGCTGGCGCCGCGCCTCACCGCGCTGTCGGAGGACCTGGGGCTGGCGATGCACCGCGCGGTGAAGAGCGGGGCGGCGATCCTGCTCGAGGGGGCGCAGGGGTCGTTGCTCGACGTCGACCACGGCACCTATCCGTTCGTGACGTCGAGCAACACGACGGTGGGCGGGGCCGCCACCGGCTCGGGGATCGCCCCCACCGCGCTGCATACGGCGTTAGGCGTGGTGAAGGCGTACACCACGCGCGTGGGCAACGGCCCGCTCCCCACCGAGTTCGAGGAGCCGTTGCACTCGCATGTGCGCACGCTGGGCAACGAGTTCGGCGCGACCACCGGGCGTCCGCGTCGCTGCGGCTGGTTTGACGCCGTGGTGGTGCGCTACGCGGTGCGCGTGAACGGCCTCACCGACCTCGCCGTGACCAAGCTCGACGTGCTCGACACGCTCGACTCACTCGGTGTCTGCACCGGGTATCGCGTCGGCGACACGCTGTACGAGGAGTTCCCGGCCGACATCAGCGTCCTCGACGCGATCGAGCCGGTGTACGAGTGGTTCCCCGGGTGGAAGACGTCGACCTCCGATGCGCGGTCGCTCGCCGACCTGCCGCGCGAGGCCCGCGCCTACCTCGACCGCATCGAGGCGCTCGTCGATGCGCCCATCCGCTTCGTCTCCGTGGGGACGCGTCGCGACCAGATCATCGATACGTCGCTCGAGTCGCGCTAGCCATGCCGACGAGCGAGGACGCCATATCGCAGGATCCGGACGTTGTGGTCGTGGGGGCCGGCCCCTGCGGGCTGGCCGCCGCGATCTCGCTCGGGCGGGCCGGCTTTCGCACCGTCGTCGTCGATGCCGAGTGCGTCGTCAGCTCGATCACGCAGTACCCGACGTACGCGACCTTCTTCTCCACGGCGGAGAAGTTGTCGTTAGGTGGGCTCCCCTTCGTCATCTCCGAGGCCAAGCCCACGCGGCGTGATGCGCTGACGTACTACCGCGCGGTGGTGCAGCACTTCCACCTCACCGTGCGGCAGTTCGAGCGTGTCGAGGCGATCGAGGGGAGCGCGCCGCACTTCACCGTGCGCACGCGCCGGCGCGGGGGCGAGGAGGGGCGCATCGCCTGTCGTGCGGTCGTCGTGGCGACCGGGTACTGGGGCTCGCCCAACCGCCTCAACGTCCCGGGCGAGGACCTTCCGCACGTCACGCACGCCTACCGCGAGGGGCACGTCGCCTTCCAGCAGACCGCGGTGGTCGTCGGCGGCGGCAACTCGGCGGCCGAAGCGGCGCTCGACCTGTGGCGCGCCGGTGCCGCGGTCACACTCGTGCACTTCGGGCCGTCGTTCGACAAGAAGATCAAGCCGTGGATCCTCCCCGATCTCAACAATCGGATTGCCGAAGGGGCGATTCACGTGCGGTGGAACTCGCGCGTGACGGCGATCCAGGGCGACCAGGTCGAGGTCGTGGGCGCCGACGGCGTGACCGGGCGCGTGCAGGCCGATCACGTCTTCCTGCTCACCGGCTTCGCGCCTAACGTGGCACTGCTGCGCGAGGCGGGGGTGCCGATCGACGCCGAGACGGGCATCCCGTCGCACGACCCCGCCACGCTGGAAACGAGTGTCCCCGGGCTCTTCATCGCGGGGGTCGTGACGGCGGGCTACGATGCCAACAAGGTCTTCATCGAGAATGGGCGCTTTCATGGCGACTTCATCGCGGCGCGCCTGCAGGGTTCGGCGCCGCCACCGCCGCCACGGTTGAGCCGGGAGCTGGATACGTAGGGACGGGAGACGGGAGACGGGAGTTCGGGGTACACGGCGCGGCGGAGTGCAGCTGTCCGTGTTGCCGGCTTTTTCGACCTCTCATTTCGTCAAGGCACGCGCCACTGGTTGGTCCACTCGCGAGGCACAACATGGACGATCTCGTTACGCGACGGCGGTTTCTGGCGGATGGGGTGACGTGCACGGCGCACCTGGCGCTGGCCGCCGCGCTTGCACCTGACGCGGTGCGGCGATTGTGGGCGCAGGCGCGTAGCGGCGTGGTGATCGCCACGGAGCCGTTCGGTCGCCTGGAGCAGGTGGCCGAGGGGGTGTGGGCACTCATCTCGACGCCGCTCGGCGGGTCGTTCGTGACGGTCGCCAACGGGGGGCTGATCGCCGGGAAGTCGGGGGTGCTCGCGATCGAGGGGTTCATGACCCCCGAGGGGGCGCGCTGGCTCGCGGGCAAGGCGCGCGAGCTCACTGGGCGCTGGCCCACGCACGTCGCCGTCACGCATTACCACTCCGACCACATCAACGGCGTCGCCGCGTATCGTGACGAGGGGGCGAAGCCCGCCATGCTCGTCACCGACGAGACGCGCGGGGCGGTGCTCGGCGCCGTCCTGCCGCAGGTGACCCCCGCCGACGAGGCGCGGCGCGAGGCACTGGCGCAGTCGGTTGCTCCTGGCGGCGATCCGGCCACGATCGACCTCGGCGGGCGCTCGGTGCGGCTCGTGAGGCGCCGCGGGCATACGCCGAGCGATGTCACGGTCGAGGTGGACGACCCGTCGATCGTCTTCACCGGCGACCTGGTGTGGAACGCCATGTTCCCCAACTTCGTCGATGCGATGCCGACGGCGCTCGCCGACGCGACGCGCGCGCTGCGCCGCACGCGGGCGACGACGTACGTCCCCGGGCATGGCGGCGTGGCCACCGATGCCGACGTCGGGCGCTACCTGGCAATGCTGGGCGAGGTGGAGCAGGCCGCGCGCGCCGCGCACACCCGCGGGACGCCGGCCGCGGCGGCGGCAGCGGGCTTCGCCCTGCCGCCGGCGTTAGGCGAGTGGGCGCTCTTCAACAAGGTCTTCTTCGAGCGGGCGTTCGCGGCGTGGTACCGCGAACTCGGCGCCGGTGATGGCGCCAGACGGTAGCGCCGCGCGCGGGGGGCCGCGGCACCCGCCCGAGCTCCCCGCCGAGCCGGACGTGATCGTCATTGGCGGTGGAACGGCGGGCGCTGCCGCCGCGCGCCTCCTCGCCACCTGGGGGCACCTCGTCGTCCTGCTCGAGCGCGAGGGAACGCGCGCCCCGCTCGCCGAATCGCTCCCCCCGAGCTGCGTCCCCCTTCTGGAGACGATCGGCGTGCGCGCCGCCGTCGAGGGGGCGGGCTTCCTGCGCTGCACGGGCAACACCGCCTGGTGGGGGGGCGAACCGATGCGCGTCGAGACGTTCCCCGGCGGACGGCTGGGCTTCCAGGTCGTGCGCGGGAAGCTGGAGGAGGTGCTGGGGGGGCGCGCGACGGCGGCCGGGGTGGTGCGCGTGCAGCCGGCGACGGTGTTGCGCGTCGATCGCGAGGGCGACGTGAACGTGGTGGACGTCGCGCTGGCCAGCGGACGCCACTCCCTCCGCGCCCCGTGGGTCCTCGATTGCAGCGGGCGGGCGGGGGTCGTGGCGCGCAGCCACCGCGTCCCCGCCCCGGACGGGGTTCGCACCGTCGCCCTCATCGACGTGTGGGAGAAGCCGTTCGGGTGGGCGCTCCCCGACGAATCGCACACGCTCGTGGAGAGCGCGACGTGGGGGTGGGGGTGGTCGGTCCCGGTGACGCGCGAACGACGCTTCGTCACCATGATGGTCGATCCCGTGGCCACGCAGCTGACGGGCGATGAGGGGCTGGCCGCTCGCTATGCGGAGCTGCTCGCGTCGCTTCCGGCGTTGGGCGAACTGTCCCGCGGGGCGCGTTGCAGCGGTGCGCCGTGGGCGTACGAGGCCACGCCCTACCATAGTCTTGACGTCGCCTTCCCGGGGCTCCTGCTCGTCGGCGACGCGGCGAGCGCCATCGACCCGCTCTCCTCCTATGGAGTGAAGAAGGCACTCGCCTCCGCCTGGCTCGCCGCCGTGACGGTACACACGGCTTTCGTCTCGCCGGAGCACGCCCCGCTGGCCGCCGACTTCTTCTCCGAGCGCGAGCGCGCCTACGTGCAGAGCGCGACGCAGGGGCTGCGCGGGCTCTCTCGCGAGGCGGAACCCGGGGGGAGCGCGGTCCCCTTCTGGTCGGCACGCGCGGAGTTGGAGGGGGGGAACGAGGCGGAGCTTTCCGGCCAGGCTTCGGTCGAGCGCCTGCGTCACGACCCTGCGGTCCTCGCCGCTTTCGAGACGCTGCGGCAGGCACCCGCCATTCGGCTCGTCCCATCGGACGGGGGGCGCCGCGTGCTGCGCCCCGTCGTGCGCGGCAACGTCGTCGTCCCGGAGGAGCACCTCGTCCTGCCCGGGGACGAGGTGGCGGTGCGCTACCTGCGCAGCGTCGACTTGCTGGCGCTGCTCGATGTCGCCAGCCGCCATGACGACGTGGGGGCGATGTATGCGCAGTTCGCCCGCCTCATGGGTCCTATCCCCCTCCCCGACTTCCTGGGGGCGCTGAGTGTGCTGGTGGGGAAGGGGTTCGCTCGTCTTGCTTGACATCACCCGGTTTCGCCCGTAGAACAGGCGGAACGCGTCGACAGGGGACACATGGCGTTGGGTAGCTTCCTAACGAGGGTCGCTGGAGTGGCGAGCGCGCTGGCGGCAGTGGCGCCGCTCGCGCACGCGCAGCCGCAGCGCCCGCAGGCCGATACCGGCGGATTCGTCATCTCCGACCCGCTGGTCGTGAGCAAGTGCCAGAAATGCCACGCCCGCGATTCGACCGGGCACATGGGGCGCCTCTCCTACCTGCGCAAGACGCCGGAAGGGTGGGAGGCCTCGGTGCGCCGGATGGCGTCGCTGGCCGACGTCAAGCTGCAGCCGACGGACGCGCGGGCGATCGTGAAGTACCTCGCCAACAAGCAGGGGCTCGCCCCGGCGGAGGTGCGCGACGCGCGCTTCGAGATGGAGCGGCGCTTCATGGACTTCCGCTACACGGGCGACGCCGTCACCGAACGCACGTGCCGCGCCTGTCATTCGGTGGGGCGCGTGATGTTGCAGCGCCGCACGAAGACCGAATGGGAGCTGCTGATCGCGACGCACCGCGGCTACTACCCCAACTCCGACTTCCAGGCCTTCCGCCGTTCGGGGCCGTCGAGCGACAGCGCGCCGGCACCGCACCCCATGGACCAGGCCATCGGGCACCTGTCCAAGGCGTTTCCGCTGCAGACCCCCGAGTGGACCGCGTGGTCGGCGACGATGCGACCGGCCCCCATGGAAGGGAGCTGGCTCCTCTCGGGCTACGAGGTCGGGCGCGGGGCGCTGTTCGGGCGGCTGACGGTGCGCAAGGTTCCGGGGACGGATGACGAGTTCACGTCGCGTGCCGTGTACCGCTTTGCATCTGGCGGCGACCCGGTGGTGCGCGAAGGCAAGTCGGTGGTCTACACCGGGCACCAGTGGCGCGGGCGCTCGGCGGCACCGGGCACCAGCGCCGATTCCTCGTGGCGCGAGGTGATGTCGGTGGAGCCCGGCTGGCAGGAGATGTCGGGGCGCTGGTTCCGCGGCGGCTACGACGAGTTTGGCATCGACATCTCGGCGCAACGCATCAGTGGGGGGACGGTGGTGGCCGGGGTGGTCCCCAAGGCGCTCAAGCGCGGTGCGCGCGACGTCGAACTGACGGTCTTCGGCGCCAACCTCCCGCGCAGCGTCTCGACCGGGACCATCGACTTCGGCCCCGGGATCACCGCCACGCGCGTCGTGCGGTCGAGCCCCGACGAGATCGTGGTTCGCGTCAACGTCGACAGCGCGGCGCGCGTGGGGAATCGCGACCTCGTGGTGGGCGGGGCCTCGCTCAAGGAAGCGGTCGTCGCCTACGACAAGGTCGACCGGATCCGCGTGTCCCCCAACTCGAACATGGCGCGCGTCGGTGGCGTGCGCTTCCCCAAGCAGTTCGCGCAGTTCGAGGCGTTAGGCATCTCGTACGGCCCCGACGGCAAGCCCGATACCGCCGACGACATCTCCGTCGGCACGGTGCCGGTGACCTGGAGCCTCGAGGAGTACGGCGTGACGTTCAAGGACGATGACGTGCGCTGGGTCGGGTCGCTCGACCAGCGCGGCGTCTTCACCCCGGCGGTCGACGGACCCAATCCCGATCGCGCCGGGTCGCGCAACAACATCGGCGACGTGTACGTCGTGGCGACGTACCAGCTGCCGGGCGGCGCGCGTCCCATCAAGGCCCGCTCCCTCCTGATCGTCACCGTCCCGTTGTACATGCGGTGGGAACCCGCGAGGACTGCCCCCTGATGCTGCTGCGTCGCGCCGAGTTCCACACGTTCAGCGCCGATGGGGCGCCGCACGTCTACCTGATCCCGTCGGCCGCGGTCTTCCGCCTCGACGGGGCGTCGGCGGCCGTGCTCGACACGCTCGCCAGCGAAGACCTGGCGCCGGCGGCGCTCGCCGATCGCCTGGCCGATCGCTTTCCGCGCCCGCTGGTGCAGGAGACGGTCGACGAGCTGCTGGCCGCGCAGGCGATCCGCACGATCGCCGAGCCGGTCCCGGCGCCACGGGCCGACGGCGCTCGCGCCGGAGGCGTCGGTACAGCCGGGCCGCGCAAGCGCATCCCGCTCACGACGCTCGTCCTCAACGTGACGAGCAAGTGCAACCTCAGCTGCAAGTACTGCTACGAGTACGGCGAGGATCGCATCAGTGAGCCGGCCACCAAGCCGCGCTTCATGAGCGAGGAGACGGCGCGCCAGAGCGTCGACTTCATGCTCGCCGAGTCGGGGAACCAGAAGGCGGTGCACCTCACCTTCTTTGGCGGCGAGACGCTCCTCAACTTCAAGGTGCTGCAGTACGCGCTGCGCTACGCGAAGGAGAAGGCGGGCGAACTGGGCAAGACGGTCGATGCGAGCCTGACGACCAACGCCACGCTGCTGCGCGAGGAGATCATCGACTGGATGGTGGCCGAGAACGTCGGCGTGACCGTGTCGATGGACGGGGCACAGGAGCAGCAGGACAAGCTGCGCGTCTTTGCCAACGGGGCGGGGAGCTACGACGTCGTCATCCCGCGCGTGAAGGAGCTGCTGCGCCGCCACACGCGGCGTCCCATCGGGGCGCGTGTGACGCTCACGAAGGACAACCTCCGGGTGCGCGAGATCTATCGCCACCTCAAGGAGGAGATCGGCTTCTGGGAGGTGGGCTTCGCCCCGGTCACCACCAAGTGGCAGCGCGACTACGCCATCGCCGACGAAGGGTTCGAGACCATGCTCGGCGAGTTCCAGCTCCTGGCGCAGGAATACCTCGAGACCTCGCTGCAGGGGCGTCACCATGGCTTCTCCAACGTGCGCGACACGCTGGAGGAGATCCACAAGGGAGTCGCCAAGGCTTATCCCTGCGGCGCCGGGCTCGGGCTGCTGGGTGTGGCGACCGACGGCGACGTCGCGCTCTGCCACCGCTTCGCCGGCTCCGACAGCCACAAGCTGGGGACCGTCACCGGCGGGATCGACCACGAGCTGCAGGACGACTACCTGCGCAAGCATCACATCGACAACAAGACCGACTGCCGCACGTGCTGGGCGCGATCGCTGTGCGCCGGCGGCTGTTACCACGAGGCGCACACGCGCTACGGCTCCACCGAACAGCCCAACCTGCACTACTGCGACTGGATCCGCCGCTGGAGCGCGACCTGCCTGGAGGTGTATGCCACGCTGGCCGCGCGCCGTCCCGAGTTCCTGCGCCAGTTCGACGCCTGATCGCTCCCGCGTTCGCCTGACACTGCCTAACGCTGTCCCGTAGAGGATTGCATGCGCCACCTGAAAGCGGTCAACCGGAAGGCCCGGCACATCGAGGAACTGCACACCCCACCGCAGGCGTCGCCGCACGACGCCGACGACGTGGTGGCGTTGCAGGGGACGCAGGGGCCGCGCGTCCCTGAGGGGCCGCACATCCCGCTGGGGTGCTCCTTCGTCTTTTCGCCCGGGTGGGAAGTGGATAGCAGCGGCTCGACGGCCGGCCTTTGCCAGCCGGTCGAGCGCGACCTGTACGACTGCTACATCACGTGCTTCTGGCCCATTCACGTCCCCGACCTGTACAACCACGCCCCCGACTGGACGGCGAAATGCGCCGCGGCCCAGCAGGACTGGCGCAAGATCGACCTCATCTTCCCGTGAGCCGTACCGTCATGCGCCACGCTCCCGCCCCCCTGCGGCGCCCGGCGATCGCCGCGGCGCTCCTGCTCGCCGGTGCGACCTCCTCGCTCGCGGCCCAGGCGCCGAGCGGTGGGAACGGGACGATCTACTACGGGACCTACGACAAGAAGGTCCTCGTCATCGACGAGGCCTCGATGGCGGTGCGCGACTCGATGACGGTGGCCATCGGGATCCCGATCGGTCTTACCCTTTCGGCCGATCGCAGCAAGCTGTATGCGATCGATGCCGCCTTCGAGAAGATCGAGACCTTCGACCTCGCCAGCCGCAAGTCGCTCGGCTTCTTCACGCTGAGCGAGGGACGCACGCAGGTGCGCATGCGGGGCTTCAACATCGATCCCAAGGATCGCTTCGCCATCCTGATGGTGAAGGCGGCGACCAAGCGTTCCGATCGCTGGGAGATCGGGAAGAACACGCTGCTCAAGTACGACCTGGCGAAGAAGGTGGTGACCGACACGATTCCGTGGCCCGACGGGAAGGAGCGCGAGTTCGCGCAGATCCTCTTCTCCCCCGACGGCGCGTACATGTACTTCTTCACCGACGAGGACGTCCTCGTCTACGACGCGCAGACGCTCAAGCAGGTCGACAAGTGGGACCTGCAGCGCTCGGTCGACGACGGGCTGGGGAACTGGAACTTCGGCTTCCCCGAGAGCCTGTACGACGAGCCGGGCTTCTCGACCGGGCTCTTTCGCACGACCGACCCGGTCAACCACCGCACCCTGATGGGCGTGGCGCGCGTCGACCTGGCCAAGCGCACGGTCGACTTCTACTCGTTAGGACCGAGTGAGCCGGTGGGCTTCGCCCTCGCCCCGGGGCGGCAGCGGGCGTACGGCATGCGGCAGCAGGTGGGGAACTACCAGTTCTGGACCTTCGACCTCGAAAACCGTCGCGTGGGGCAGCGGGTGGAGTTCGAGGGACGCCCGCGCATGGGGCTGACGGTGAGCACCAACGGGTCGCTGCTGTATGTGCACACTGCCGGTGCCACGATCGACCTGTACGACGCGCAGACGCTCAAGTACGTGCGCACCGCCACGTTCCGCGCCGACATGACGGACATCATCGTCGTGCCGCGGTAGGGAGCGGCGCGCAGTGCGTCGTGCGTTAGGCTATGTGCGCCCCTACGCGGGGCGCCTGGCCCTGGTGGTCGTCCTGTCGCTGGTGAGCACCGCGCTCTCGCTGGCCCAGCCCTTCCTCTCCAAGGTCCTCGTCGATCGCGCCCTCATCGGGCGCGACTTCGGCGCGCTGGGGTGGACCGTCGCCGGCTTCCTCGCCCTCACCGGCGCCTCGCTGGTACTCAACGTCTTCAGCGGGTTGCGCTACACGCGCGTGTCGGCCGACATCCTGTTCGACATGCGGCTCGACGTCTTCCGCCACCTGCAACGCCTGTCGCCGCGCTGGTTCACGCGCACCCCCATCGGCCAGATCGCCTCGCGCGTCAACAGCGACATCGCCGAGATCCAGCGCGTGGCCGCCGAGGTGGCGCTGGCCTGGATCGGGCAGGTGGCGTACCTCGTGGGGAGCGTGGTGATGCTCGTCCTGCTCGACGTGCGCCTCTTCGCCGTGGGATTGCTCGCCCTCCCGCTCGCGCTCTGGGCCATGGTCGCGTATCGCAAGCGGCTCGAGGGACAGGTGGCGCAGGTGCGCGACCATAGCGCCGGCGTGGGGACCTTCCTCATCGAGGCGCTGCAGGGGATGAAGCTCCTCGTCGCGCACAACGCGCAGCAGCGCTCGGAGGACGAGTTCCGGCGGCGCAACACCGGCTTTGTCGAATCGCTCATCGCGATGCGCCGCCTGACGTACCTCTCGGGGGGGCTCCCCGGCGTCCTCCTGGCGGTGGGGTCGGCCGCGGTCTTCCTGTATGGCGGCTACCGCGTGATCGAAGGGGCCATCACCATGGGGACGCTCGTCGCCTTCGCGGCGTACCAGATGCGCCTCCTCTCCCCCATCCAGGGGTTGATGGGGATCTACGCCAGCGTCGCCTCGGCGCGCGTCTCGCTCACGCGCGTGCAGGAGATCCTCGATACGCCCGTCGAGGTGAGCGATCCCGTCGCTCCCACGGCGATGCCGACGTGCCGCGGCGCGGTAGCCCTGCGCGACGTCGCCTACACCTTCGACCGCGGCGCCGTGCTGGATGGCGTGTCGTTCGAGCTGGCGGCCGGTGAACGTGTCGCCATCATCGGCGAGAGCGGGGTGGGGAAGTCGACCATCGCCGACCTGCTCGTCAGGCACGCCGACCCGCTGCGCGGCGTGGTGCTGCTGGACGGCGTCGACGTGCGCACCCTCACGCTGGCCACGCTGCGCCGCTACGTGCTGACCGTGGAGACCGACCCGTTCGTCTTTCACGCCACGCTGGCCGCCAACCTTCGCGTCGCCGCCCCGGACGCCGACGAAGCATCGTTGTTGCGCGCGCTGTCGCTCGTTGGGCTCGCCCCCTGGCTCGCCACCTTGCCCGACGCGCTGGCGACCGTTGTCGGGGAGCGCGGCCGCGCGATGTCGACCGGCGAACGGCAGCGACTCGCCCTGGCGCGCGCTGTCCTCGCCGACCCGCGCGTCCTCATCCTCGACGAGGCCACGGGGGCCCTCGATCCGGCGACCGAGGCGGCGATCCTCAACGCGATGGATGGATGGCTCGCCGCCAGGACCGTCATCCTCATCACGCACCGCCCGGCGGTGGCGGCCCTCGCCCCGCGCAGCATCGTGCTGCGCGCCGGACGCGTGGTGGCCGACGCGCCGACAGCCGAATTGCTCGGCCGAGGGGCGATGGCCGCAGGGGAGACGGCCCCCGTGTCGGCCGGCGCATGAGCGGCTACCTAACGACGGATGGCGCCGCCCTGGCCCAACGCACGGGCCGCGGGATTCGCATCGCGGTCATCGACAGCGGCGTCGCCCCCGATCATCCGCACGTGGGCTCGGTCGGGGTGGGGAGGGCATTGGTGGGCGACGATCCCGCCGACACCGCCGACCGCCTGGGGCACGGCACCGCCGTCGCCGCCGCCATTCGCGAGAAGGTCCCCGACGCCGAGTTGATCCCCGTGCGTGTGCTCGACCGCCAGCTGGCGACGAGTGCGCGTATCCTCGCGCAGGCCATCGAGTGGGCGGTCGAGGCGGGGGTCGACCTGGTGAATCTGAGCCTCGGGACGACCAACGAGGTGCACATCCCCCTGTTCGAGCATGCGCTCGACCGGGCGCGCGAACGCGGCGTCGTCGTGGTCTCGGCGCGCAGCCACGCCGGGGTGACCTGGTATCCCGGAGGGCTCCCGGGGGCGATCGGGGTGCTCGCCGCCGAGCAGCTGCCGCGCCATGCGCTGGCCGTCGTCCCCGGGACGTTAGGCGCCGGGGTGCAGGCCTCGCCCTACCCGCGCCCCATTCCCGGCGTCCCCGTCGAGCGCAACCTGTCCGGCGTCTCGTTCGCCGTGGCCAACGCCTCGGGGATCATCGCCTGCGCCCTCGAGGCAGGCGCCCCGCGCGGCGACTCGGACGCGCTCCTCGCCTGGATCGCCGCCCGGGCGGTCCCGAGGGGGGAGGAGACGGGTTAGTTTGCGGGCACGATGCGCGCGCGGCCTGGCCGCGCGCACTCCCGTTTCCCGTCTCCCGTCTCCCGTCCGTATGTCCTCCCCCGACGTCATGGAAAAACTCGTGTCGCTGTGCAAGCGACGCGGCTTCATCTTCCAGTCCTCCGAGATCTACGGAGGCGCCGGCTCGGTGTGGGACTACGGGCCGCTGGGCGTCGAGCTCAAGAAGAACCTCAAGGATCGCTGGTGGCACGCGATGGTGCGCGCCCGCGGCGACATCGAGGGGCTCGACGCGGCGATCCTCATGCACCCGCGGGTGTGGGAGGCCTCGGGTCACGTCGCCGGCTTCACCGACCCCATGGTCGACTGCAAGGCGTGCAAGGCGCGCTTCCGTGCCGACAAGCTCGAGGACGCCCAGTGCCCGCGGAAGCCCAGCAAGCACCCCGGGGAGCACGGCGACTGCGCGCTGACCGAGCCGCGCAACTTCAACCTCATGTTCAAGACGTTCATGGGACCGGTGGAGGAATCCGCGTCGGTCGTCTACCTGCGGCCGGAAACCGCGCAGGGGATCTACGTCAACTTCCTCAACGTGCAGCAGGCGTCGCGGCAGAAGGTCCCGTTCGGCATCGCCCAGATCGGCAAGGCGTTCCGCAACGAGATCACCCCGGGGAACTTCATCTTCCGCACGCGCGAGTTCGAGCAGATGGAGATGCAGTTCTTCGTCGATCCCGACGGGGACCACATGCAGTGGTTCGAGTTCTGGAAGGGGCAGCGCATGGCCTGGCACCAGTCGTTGGGGCTGCAGCAGGAACGGCTCCTGTTCCACCAGCACACGCCGCAGGAGCTGGCGCACTACGCGCGCGCTGCCTTCGACATCCAGTTCGACTTTGGTGGCACGCTGGGCTTCCAGGAGATCGAAGGGGTGCACCACCGCGGCGACTTCGACCTCACGCGCCACCAGGAGTACTCGTCCAAGCGCTTGGAGTACGTCGACCAGGTGAGCAATCGTCGCTACGTCCCGTTTGTCATCGAGACGTCGGTCGGGGCCGACCGCACGACGCTCGCCGTCCTCGTGAACGGGTATCGTGAGGAGGCGGTCGCCGGTGAGCAGGAAGGGCGCGTCGTGCTCGGGTTGCACCCGTCGCTCGCCCCCATCAAGGCGGGCGTCTTCCCGCTCACCAAGAAGGACGGGATGCCGGAGTTCGCCGAGAAGCTGTCGAACGAACTGCGCCCGCACTTCCCGGTCTTCCTCGACGAGAGCGGGGCGATCGGGCGCCGCTATCGCCGCCAGGACGAAGTCGGCACGCCGTTCTGCCTCACGATCGACCAGCAGACGATGACCGATGGCACCGTCACCGTCCGCGATCGCGACACGCTGGCGCAGGAGCGCATCGCCGCTTCCTCGGCGCGCGAGTACATCGCGGCGCGGATCGGGCACCTGGCGTAAGCCGTCGGCGCGCAGGCGCCGTCATGACGTGCGCGAGGCCGGGCGCCGTTCCCCTCGGGGGAGCGGCGCCCGGCCTGCGTATGGCACCAACGGCTACCAGCGGCGCGCGATCCCCACGCCCATGAACCAGCTCTGCCCGTCGCCGAGACGTTGCACCTGACGACCGGCGCGCGCGTCCAGCTGCAAGTTGTCGCTCAGCCCGTAGGTCAGGCCACCGTTCATGTAGTGGGACTTGTCCAGCCCTTCCTGCTGCGGATAGAAGCCGAAGTACTCGACGTACGACCCCACGCGCTGGCTCAGCCCGATCGCCACCGACGCCGATGCCGACGGCTCGGCGTAACTGTCGAAACGCTCGCGGACCACGGCGTAGTTGAGGTTCGAGGCGAAGGCGAAGCGCTCGCTCAGAGTCCACGCGCCGATCAGCTTCATCTGCGGCTGCATCTTGTTGGCGCGGAACGGCTGGGCCCCCGTGGGCAGCGTCGAGTGCACGATGAGGGAGACCTTGGGGCGGACGCTGCCGAGCGCACCGCCATCGAACAGGTTGAACTTGGCGCCGAGCGAGGCATCCTCGAGCCCTCGTACCGTGCTCCCCGACACCTGCGAAAAGGCGTACGAGTTCAACCCGACCCGCAGCTCGGCGCGCGGGGCCAGCCCCACGCGAATCAGCGCCTCGCCGAGCGATCCGGCGCGTTCATCACCATCCCGGCTGTAAGTGCCGCCGGATTCGAGCTGGACAAGGCCGCTGGGGACAATCTCACTGCTCTCGGTGAAGTCCGGGCGGTCGGTAACGATCGGCTCGAGGTTGCCGCGCGCAACGGTGGCGCAGGCGGCGAGTGGGGCAAGGACCGCGAGCAGCATGGCGCGGGAAGAAGACGAACGAAGCACGGCGGAATCCTCACGGCGGGGCGATCACCAGCACCGAGAGCAGCCGCCCTCGACGTTGGTGAACCGCGTCACGTGGGCGTATCGACCCTTCGCCGTCGCACCTTTAATCCCGCTGTCATGTGTTGTCCCAAACGGTCGGGAAGGGGGCCCGACTACGTCATCGCGGCGCGGGTACTACGTCATTGGGCGGATGGGAGCGTGCGTCCGGTGATGCCATCCTGGGGCATGCGACCATCCCAACCTTCCGATGCCGAACATGAGAGGTCTCCCATGCCGACCCTCACGGCCCGTGCACGCGCGAGCGTGCTCCTCCTGCTGTCGCTGGCGTGCGGGGCAGGGGGCGTCGACGGACAGTCGTCGACCGACAGTTCCGCCAGTCGTCCGCGCCTGAGCGCGCTCCCGGTCGTCGGGTCGGCCCCCGAGACCGGCTTCCAGTACGGCGCGACGGTGTTGCGCATGTTCCGGGTTGGGCGCGACACGGCGACCCGCACGTCGCAGCAGCAGCTGTACGCGATCTTCACCGCCAAGTCGCAGGCCCGCGCCTGGGTGCAGGAGGACCGATGGAGCGAGGGCAACATCTGGCGCGTGCGCGGCCGTCTCGAGTACCAGCGCTTTCCGCTGCCGTACTACGGCGTCGGCGATGACACGCCGGACTCCAACGAAGAGTGGTATACGTCGAGCGGCGCCTCGGGGCAGCTGATGGTGCAGCGCCGGCTCGGGACCGCGCTCTACGCCGGCGGGGCGGCGCGCGTCTTCGACCTCGCGGTGCGCGATCGCGAACCCGGCGGCGCGCTGGCGTCGGGGACGGTCTTCGGCGCGCGCGGCGGGACGCTGGTCCAGGCGCAGGGATTCGTGGCGCACGACTCGCGCGACCACGTGCTCTCGCCGCGCGCCGGGCACCTCATGCAACTGACGGTGAGCACGGCGGGCGGGGCGATCGGGTCGCGCTACGACTTCACGCGGTACGCCGTCGACCTGCGGCGCTACTGGACGTTAGGCAGCCGGTCGCACGTCGTGGCGGCACAGCTGCTGGGCGAGGCGACCACCGGGCGTGCGCCGTTCGACCAGCTCGTGCAGGTGGGGAGCGACACGGCGCTGCGCGGCTACACGCGCGGGCGCTATCGCGACCATGACGGGATGAGTGCGCAGGTCGAGTACCGCTCGCCCTTCTGGCACCGCCTCGGCTTCACCGCGTTCGGTGGGGGCGGGGTGGTGGCACCGCAGCTGTCCCGGCTCACCGAGGCGACCGTATTGCCGAGCGTGGGCGGCGGGCTGCGCGCCCTGTTGATCCCGGCGCAGCGCGCGACGATCCGGGTGGACTTCGGGGTGGGGAAGGGGAGTACGGGGCTGTACGTGGCGCTCAACGAGGCATTCTGACGCCCCGCGCGAATCGACCTCGGCCGATCCCTCAGGCATCGCGCGGACGCCAGAGGGAGCCCCTGATTAAGTAGATGCTAAGTGCACATTGCCGGTGGGAGTCCCGAATTGGATGTTGGGACACATCCGGGAGGGTCCGGATGAGTGGTGCAGTCGCTCGTGACCGGGAGGACTTATGAAACGCGTTCTTGTACTCACCGCGCTGTCGGTTCTGGCGACGGCGTGTATCGATGATGTGTCTCCGCCGACGGCGCCGCCGGTGAGCGCATCCGTCGATCAGGAGACCGGGGCCACCGGATCGCTGGGCCGGTATGTGGCGGTGGGGACCAGCATTTCGATGGGCTGGGCGTCGGATGGTGTCGTCGGCGCCTCGCAATACCAGTCCTGGCCGGCGCAGCTGGCGCGCATGGCCGGGGTGCCGTTCAACGTGCCGTTCCTCAAGACCCCTGGCTGCCGTGCCCCGATGGCGGCGCCGCTGGCGTCCGGTGTGCGCATCTCCGGCGAGCCGGTGGCCATCGCGCCGGGGGCCGTCGGTTGCAGCGCGCTCGCGCGTGACGCGAAGCTGCCGCTGCAGAACCTCGCGATGTCGTCGGCCACGACGTACGAAGCCCTATACGTGACACCGGAGACGCGCAACGACCCGTTCTACACGCGCCTCTATTCCCGCATCTATCCCCCAAACACGACGCAACTGCAGGCGGCCTTCCTCGCGGGGCCGACCTTCATGTCGATCGAGTTCGGGGCGAACGAGGTGCTGGGCTCACGTGACGGTCGCGCCATCGTCGGCGTGACGCTCTTCCCGGTGAATCTCTGGCAGCAGTTGTATGCCGGCATGGTCGGCACCGTGCGCGCCAACGTGCCGCAGGGGGTGGTGGTCGGGCTCATTCGCGACGTCTCCTCGTTCCCGGCGTTCCGTGCCGGTCGGGAGATGTGGGCTGATCGCGAGGCTTTCCTGCGCAAGTTCAACGTGCAGGTCCTCCAGAACTGCCGCGACAACCCCAACCTGATCTCGGTTCCGTTCCTCGTCCCCGCGACCGTTGCGGCGGGCGTGGCAGCGGCCAAGCAGGGCCTCCCCCCGGTCCCGATGTCGTGCGCCGCTGGTCCCGCCACAGCGGTCGACTACGTGCTCGATCCGACCGAGGTCGCGATCGTCAATACGCAGTTGGCGCAGATGAACGCCTTCATCCGGGCCATGGCCGAGCAGACCGGCTATGCGAAGTTTGACCTGGAGGTGTTGTACGGCATGCCGGCGCTCAAGCCGCGCTTCAGCGTCGTCACGCTGATGATGACGGGGACGCCGTACTCGGCGTACATGAGCCTCGACGGCTTCCACCCGAGCGCGCTGGGCCAGAACGTGCTCGCCCGCGCCGCGGTCGCGGCGGTCAACCGCCGCTACGGTTTCGCCATCGTGCCGAAGGTTCTCACGGCGCAGTAGGGTGACTTGGTCGGCCAGCGCCGACCGCTCACCCGGAACGTCACCGGCGCGCCATTTCGATGGCGCGCCGGTGTTGCGTGGGCCATTCTTCCCGCACATGCGCACCCTCGCCTATCTCGCGGTCCTGCTCCTCGGCGCGGTCGCCGTGATGTACATGGTGGGGCGTTCGCTCCCCGTGGCGCATCTGGCGTCTCGCGGCCAGCGATTCGACGCGCCGCTCGACTCGGTGTGGCGACTCATCGCCGACGTCGGCACGTATGCCTCGTGGCGCACGGGGCTCTCCCGCGTGGAGCTGCTGACGCCACTGAACGGACGCACCGCTTGGCGTGAGTACACGCGGCGTGGCGGTGTCGACTACGTCGCGGAAGAGATGGTGGAGGGGGAGCTCTTCGTCGCCCGCATCACGACCACTGGGCTCCCGTACGGCGGGCGCTGGCGGTACGAACTCAATCCAGACACCGGCGGGACGCGCGTGACGATCACGGAAGAGGGAGAGATCTACAACCCGATCTTCCGATGCCTGATGAAGTACGTCATCGGTGAGACCAGGTCGCTCGAGGCGTTGCTCGACGCGATCGGCAAAGGTCTGTCGCGCTGAGCGCGGTCGCGCGCGGGCGCGCGGACTGTCCGCGCCCCGCGCGACCGTTCGCGACGTCTCACGCCTAACGCGTGCGCACCGTCCCGGCGTAGGCCAGCGACGACGTCGGTGGCGTGGAGCCGAAGTCGGCCGAGCCGGTCAGCGTCCCCGTTGCATCGAGCGACGCGTAGCGCCCCGTCGCCTGGTCGATCTTCCACGAGCCGCTCAGCGTCGCGGCGGTGGGGCTGGAGAACTGCAGGCTCGCGCTCCCGCTGATGACCATCGTCCCCTGCGTTCCGGTGAGCGTGCGCCGGAACGTGACGGGGACCGGCGGGCGATCGAGCGGGCCGCCGAAGGTCAGCTCCTCGGTGGTCGTGCCGTTGTCGCTGACCGCGCCGGACAGCTGGAAGGTGCCGGCCGAGGTGGTCTGGCTGGTGAGGGACTGCTGGATGGCGATCTGCACGGGGCCTCCGACACGGGGGGAATTGGCGTCGTCGCAGCCCACCAACAGGGCGGCGACGGCAAGGCACGAGGTGAGGTGACGCGTCTGCACGGGTGTCTCCAGTCGAGTGGTGATGCGCTCGGGTGGAGGTCAACGTCTCACCCCCCGTGGGGGGAATGCACCACGCATTTGGGGGGAGCTGCGTGGGGGGCGGTCGCCCGCGCCCGTGGGTGGCGCGGCGCCACCCACGCCCCTGAACTCAGTCGGCCAGGCGCCAGCCGAACTGCGTCGCGTCTCCGGTCGACGCGCGCGGGGCGAAACGTTCGAGGGTGATGCCGCTCCCCACGAGGACATCGTGCAGCGTCTCCGAGATCACGACGTCTCCCGGCTCGGCGAGCGAGGCGAGCTGTTGCGCCACATCGCCGGCAATCCCCACCGCGACGCCGTCCGACGTGCGACACTCGCCGATGTGGAGCGAGATCCCCCCGATGCGTCCGCGCCCGAGGTCGCGGAGCCGGCGCGCGCAGGCAATCGCGCGGCTCGGCGCGTCGAAGAGCGCCGTCCACCCCGTCGGGTCGAGGCGCTCGCGACGCGGGCGGAACGCGTCGGCAATCGCGCGTTGGTCTGCCGAGAGCGCGGTGCCGCGACCGTGCACGTGCACGATGATCGCCAGCCAGGTGTCGGCGAGTTGGGCCTCGTCAGGCTCGGCGAGGAACTCGGCGATGGCGCGGACGAACGGTTCGCCGTTGACGAAGTAGATGTGGTCGGCGCCTGGGAACTCCAGGAGGCGCGCCCCCGGGATCTGTGCGGCGAGGAAGCGCGCCGCCTCCACCGGGACCACGCGATCGTCGCGCTGGTGGAGCACGACCGTACGGGTGCGCAGCTGCGGCAGGAGGGCGCTGACGTCCACGTCGCGCGCGACCTCCATCACGGCGCGCACCGCCGACGGGCTCGACGCGCCGCGCAGGAGGCGCGACCACCACGCCTTGAAGGATTCATCGTGCAGGCGCGTGGGGGCGAATCGCTCGATGGACCACGGCTGCCCCCACGACTGCTGCAACGCCTCGATGCGTCGGTCGAACTCCTCCCGCGGCGCGGCCCACGCGGGCTCGGCGCCGGTGCGTGCGACACGCGCGGTCGCCCCCAGCAGGAGCAACCCGCGCACACGTGCCGGGTGCTGCATCGCCAGGAGCAACGAGGCGGCCCCGCCCTCGGAGGTCCCCAGCACGAAGGCGCGCTTCGACCCGACGGCGTCGAGCACGGCGACCGCATCACCGACCGTCTGTTCCAGCGTCGGCGCTCCGCGCACACGATCCGAGAGCCCCACGCCGCGCTTGTCGAACAGGATTACTCGGGCGACGCGCCCCAACTGCTCGAAGAACGCGGCGTACTCCGGGTTCTCCCACCCGATCTCCAGGTGCGAGATGAAGCCGTGGAAGAAGAGGAGGTCGACCGGACCGCTCCCGACGACCTGGTACGCGATGTAGACGCCGCCGCGCTCCACGTACTGGATCGGCGAGCGGGAGACGTGCGTTGAAGCCCCGGCCGTCGCGACCGCCGACGGGGGCGCGTCGCCGCCCGCCGGGGCGATGGGGAGATCCAGCAGCCCGAGCGCCGCCGCCCGGCGGACCGCCTGCGTGCGGCTGGTGACGCCGAGGGTGAGATACAGCTCCTTGTTGTACCAGCGCACCGTCTCCGCCGACAAGTTGAGACGCGACGCGATGGCGCGGTCGCTCATGCCGTCGGCGATGAGTCGCAGGATCTGCAGCTCGCGCTCCTTGAGGTCGCGCAAGGTACCGGCGGGCGAGGGGACGATGGCGTCGGGCGAGGGGCGAGGTGCGCGATGCTACGGCACCTCGCGGCACGGCACAAGGGCGCTCGCCGATTCAGCGCCCGTCGTCGCTCGCGGCCTCTCGCGCGCTGTCGGGGGCGTCGAGAAAGACGCGACTCTGCCGGATGTCGGCGGCGTCGATGCGCGTGAGCTCCTCAGCCGTGATGATCCCCCCGCCGGAAATGAGGCGGCTCGCCTGTCGCAGCTTGGCGCGATCAAGCGCGTTGCGCACCGAGCGGGCGTTGGCGAAGTGCGGCTGCACCATGCGGCGCTCGAGGTACTCGTCGAGGGCGCGCCGCGACTCCGCATCCAGGCGGTACTGCTGTCCCGTCAGCAGCAACTCGGCGATCGTCATCAGCTCCGTGCGATCGTAGTCGGGGAAGTCGATGTGGTGCGCGATGCGGGAGTGAAAGCCGGGGTTGGAGCCGTAGAACGTATCCATCCGGTCCTTGTAGCCGGCGAGAATGACCACGAGGTCGTCGCGCTGGTTCTCCATGACCTGCAGGAGCATCTCGATCGCCTCCTGCCCGTAGTCGCGCTCGTTCTCGGGGCGGTAGAGGTAGTACGCCTCGTCGATGAACAGCACGCCCCCCATCGCGCGCTTCACCACTTCCTTGGTCTTGGGGGCGGTGTGTCCCACGTACTGCCCCACGAGGTCGTCGCGCGTGGCGACGACGAGATGCCCCTTCCGCACGAAGCCCAGGCGATGGAGGATCTTCGCCATGCGCATGGCCACCGTCGTCTTCCCCGTTCCCGGGCGACCAGTGAACGACATGTGCAGGGTGGGGCGATCGGTGGCCAGTCCCGCCTTCTCGCGCAGCTTGGCGATGAGCAGGAGTGAGGCGATGTCGCGGATGCGTGTCTTGACCGGGACGAGCCCGACGAGGTCGCGGTCGATCTCGTCGAGCAGCTCCTGGATCTGCGAATCGCGGTAGGCGGCGCCGAGGTCGATCTGGTTGCTGGGGCGCGCGACCCTCGGCGGGACGACATGGGCGGCCGGGGATGGCGCGCTGGTCGTCGCGGAGGGGGACGTCGGGTCGGGAGTGCCGGTCACTGGGGGCGCCGGTGCCTAACGCGAACGCCCGTACCGCTCGCCCGCCGGGGCGTCGGTGGCGTAGCTGTGCGTCGAGTACCGCACCTGGCGGTCACTCGCTTCCTGGCGGTCGAGGCGGAAGCCCGGCTCGTGCGTCGGCCGCTGCACGAGGAACGAGAGCGCTGTCGTCTGCCGCCCCGGCGACCGATCGTAGCCGCTGATGCGGATGTAGTGCTCGGGATACCGTTCGCGGCACGCCTTGAGCTCGAGCATGACCCCCGATGCGTCGCGGATGTCGAACATGGGAAGGCCGAACATGTCCCAGTACACGTTCCGCGGATGCGGGTCGTCGGTGTACTCGATGGAAATCGGCCAGTCGTTGTCCAGGCAGTATTGCACCTGGGCCTTCACCTGATCGTCGGTGAGGTCGGGGAGGAAGCTGAAGGTGCCTTGGGTGATGCGCATGGCTATCTAGAAGACGAGAAGACGAGAAGACGAACGAACGAGAGACGAGGACGAGAGGACGAGAAGACGAGAAGATGCGGGCGAAGCGAGCAGCCCAGCGAACGCTGGGGTCCACCGACCTAGCTTGGGGTGACTACCGCATCCGGCACATCCGTGCTCTGGAAGTCGAACGTGATGTCCTTCCAAATCTCCAGCGCCTTGCGCAGGGAAGGGGACCACTGCGCGGCGGCGGCCAGGATGTCGGGGCCTTCATTCAAATAGTCGCGTCCTTCGTTTCTCGCCTGGATCATCGCTTCCACGGCCACACGATTGGCCGTCGCCCCTTCGGCGATGCCGTCGGGGTGGCCGATGGTGCCGCCGCCGAACTGGAGCACCACGTCCTCGCCCAGGAAGTGCAGGAGCTGGTGGATCTGCCCGGCATGGATGCCGCCAGATGCAACGGGCATCACCGCCGGCATCGAGGCCCAGTCCTGCTCGAAGTAGAGCCCGAGCGTCGGGTCGACGGGCACGTGGTTGTCACGCAGCGTCTTGTAGTAGCCCTTGGTGGTGCTGGGATCGCCCTCGAGCTTGCCGACGACCGTCCCCGCGTGGATGTGATCGACCCCCGCCAGGCGCATCCACTTCGAGATCACGCGGAACGAGACGCCGTGCGTCTTCTGCCGCGTGTAGGTGGAGTGGCCGGCGCGGTGCAGGTGGAGGATCACCCCGTGCTTGCGCGCCCACTTGGCCATCGACTGGATGGCCGTGTAGCCGATGGTGAGGTCGATCATGACGATGACGCTGCCGAGCTCCTTGGCGAAGTCGGCGCGCTCGTACATCTCCTCCATCGTCCCGGCGGTGATGTTGAGGTAGTGCCCCTTCACCTCGCCCGTCACCGACTGCGCCTTGTTGACCGCCTCCATGCAGAAGAGGAAGCGATCGCGCCAGCGCATGAAGGGCTGCGAGTTGATGTTCTCGTCGTCCTTCACGAAGTCGAGGCCACCACGCAGGGCTTCGTAGACCACGCGACCGTAGTTGCGCGCCGAGAGGCCGAGCTTGGGCTTGGTGGTCGCGCCTAACAACGGGCGCCCGTACTTGTTGAGGTACTCGCGCTCCATCACGATCCCGTGCGCCGGCCCCTGGAAGGTCTTGGTGTAGTGGGGCGGGATGCGCATGTCCTCGAGGCGGAGCGACTTGAGCGCCTTGAAGCCGAAGACGTTGCCGATGATCGACGACGTCAGGTTGGCGATCGACCCTTCCTCGAACAGGTCGAGGTCGTAGGCGATGTAGGCGATGAACTGGTCGGTGCCGGGGACCGGGTCGACGCGGTAGCACTTGGCCTGGTACTTCTCGTGCGCGGTGAGGCGATCGGTCCAGACGACCGTCCACGTGGCGGTCGACGACTCACCGGCGATGGCCGCCGAGGCTTCGATCGCGTCGACGCCGTCCTGGGGGACGAGACGGAAGGCACAGAGGATGTCGGTCGGCTTGGGCTCGTAGTCGGGCTGCCAGTAGCCCATTTCCGCGTACGGAGTGACCCCCGACGCCCAGCGGTTCTTGGGGGCGCCGTCGGCGCCGCGTGCTCCAGAGTGTCCCGCCATGAATCGTCCCCGAGGTCGCGCGTAGAGGTAGGATGGTGGCGCTCGGGCGTGCCCGAGCCCGCCATGTGAATTATTTCACAAGCCCACGCCTAAGCTCTATCCCGCGCGAGACGCACACCATGACCCATCGGGGGGTGCTGGGCTGCCCGGACGGATAGGGGACTAGACGTATCCCCTTGCCGACGCCCCCGGCGTGCCCTCAGTGCGACGGGGTGAGGCGACCCAAAAGCTCTACACGGAGGTTCACGGAGGATTCACGGGGGTTCACGGAGGGGCCCGGCGAATCGCTGATCTCCTCCGTGTACCCCCGTGTTACCCCCGTGAACCCCCGTGTCATGCTTTTCAAACGGCCGCACGACGAGCCTACTCCCTCGCCGCCCCTCGCTGCTCGTGCACGACCTGGCCGCCGAGCATGGTCAGCACGCTCATCGTCGCCGGTAGCTTGTCGGGCGTCACGGTGAACAGGTCCTGCGACAGCACCACGAGATCGGCCAGCATCCCCGGCGCGATCGTCCCGCGTTCCCGCTCGGCAAAGGCCGCGAACGCCGCTGTGCGTGTGTAGGCAATCACCGCCTGCTCGCGCGTGAGTGCCTCGGACGGGACGTTGGGGTGCAGTGTCGCCAGCATCACGTTGAGCCCCGGCTCCAGCGGGCCGTCGCTGCCGATGGCGAGCGTCACCCCGGAGTCGAGCAGCGAGCGCATCATGTCGATGCGTCGCAGTCGCTCGGCCCCCCATCGCGCGTGCATGATCTCGGGGATGGCCAGGTGCGCCGGGTTCTGCACGACGATGATCCCCAGCTTCTTGATGTCGGCGAGCTGGTCCCGGCCGAGTGCGTCGGCGTGCTCGAGCCGCGGCCGCAGGGCGCGCCAGGCGCTGTCCGGCCCCTCGGCGCGCATCGCCGCGATGACGAGGGCGATGGTGCTGTCCCCAACGGCGTGCAGCATGGGCTGCTCACGGCGACGCAGCGCGTCGCGCACGATGGCGCGCAGGGTGTCGAAGGGGAAGTTGGCCCGCCCGTACCACCCCGGCCGGTCGGCGTACGGCCGCCGCATGAGCGCGAGCTGCTCCACCGGCGTCCCGTCGAGCACCCACTTCACGCCGGAGATGTGCATGGTGGGGGCGAGCGCGGTGTCGGCACCGCTCACGCGCCAGTCGTTTGAGATGACGGTGCGCCCCGCGGGGATGGGAAAGCGAATCACCCGATGGTGGGGGCGCATGGCGCTCGCCCGCCGCGCCACGGCGCGCGCCCGGTCGAGTTCGTAGCCCACGGTCATGTCCTGCACCGAGGTGATCCCCATCGCCAGGATTTGCTCCCCGTAGCGTTGCACCGACCGCGCGAAGAGCGAGTCGCCCCGCGCCCTCCCCAGGCGGCGCTGCGTGCCGTAGATCGCGTATTCGTCGATGCGCCCGGTGGTGCGCCCCGACGCGTCGCGCCCGAGCCACCCGCCTAACGGGTCCGGGGCTTCGAGGAGCCCGGTCTCGCGCATGGCGCGCGTGTTGAGCACGGCGCCGTGCCCCGACCAGCCGTTGATCCACACCAGGTGGTCGGGGACGACGGAGTCGAGGACGAAGCGCGTGGCGCGCGGATCATCGAAGACGCGCCCGCCAACGCTCGACATGAGCCACACATCCTTGGGGGTGCGCCTGGCGACGGCCGCGAGTGAGTCGAGCAGCGGCTGCAGCGCCGGATCGGGCGTGGGCGACGGATCGACGGTCACGTCGACCGAGCGCGGCCCCGAGAGCCCGACGTGCGCGTGCGCATCGTCGAAGCCCGGGACGACGGTGCGCCCCTCGAGTGCGATCCGTCGGGTGCGCGCGCCGGCCAGCCGCTCGATCTCGGCGGTGGTCCCCACCGCGACGATGCGGTCGCCGCGCACCGCGATCGCCTGCACCCACGGCTTCGCCGGATCGCTGGTGAAGACCTTGCCGCCGGTGAGGATCACATCGGGGGCGCCCCCCTGGGGCGACACGACGCGCAGGGGGAGGGCGCAGCACACGAGCGCCGCGCAGAGGAGTCGGACCGCGCTTCGCACCATGGCGCACCCACCTCGGAAAAAGATGAAGGGATGAGGAGACGCACGGCTCGCTGTCTCCTCATCCCACAACTCGGCTGCACGACTGCGTTAGCGTCGCGGCGCGCGCTCGCGCAGGTACACCGCCACGGCTTCGGTGCGGTTCCCGACGCTCAGCTTCATGTACAGGTTCTGCAGGTGGAACTTGACGGTGTTCTCGCTCACCCGGAGCCGCCGCGCGATCTCGGCGTTGGTGGCCCCTTCGGCCAGCAGTGCGAGCACCGACTCCTCGCGCTCGGTGAGCTGGCGCGGGTCCGACGACGTCGACTTGCCTAACAACCAGCGCTTGGCCGCCAGCGGGAAGACGAGCTGCCCGCGATAGACCTGGCGGATCGCGTCGACCGTGTTGCGCGGCGGGTCGGTCTTGAGCGCGTAGCCGTCGGCCCCGCCGTCCAGCGCGGCGCGCATCGACGTCCCGTCGCCGTACGCCGAGAGGACGAGGACGCGCACCGGGATCTTCTCGGTGCGGATGCGTTCGAGGCAGGCAAGCCCGCTCATCGTCCCCATCTCGAGGTCGAGCACGACGACGTCGGGGCGGTGGGCGCGGAGCTGGTCCATCACCTGTGCGCCGTCCGTCGCCGCCCCCACCACCTGCATGTCGGGTTGCGAGTCGAGGAGCGAACGCAGCCCCTCCAGCACGAGGGCGTGGTCGTCGGCGAGCAGGATGCGAAGGCGCGGTGTCATATGGCGTCGACCTCGACGGTCACGCGCGTCCCCTTGTCGGGGGCGCTGGAGAGTTCAAAGGAGCCGCCGATCATCTCGACACGGTCGCGCATCCCGCGCAGCCCGAAGTGCGATTCGCCGAGGGCGTCGGTGGTGTCGAAGCCGGCGCCGTTGTCGATGATCTCCAGGCGAAGGCGCGGACGGGGACCGGTGCGCACGGCGCGCAACGAGACGTTCACCTTGCTCGCGCCGCCGTGGCGGTAGGCGTTGGAGAGCCCTTCCTGCAGGATGCGATAGAGCGCGATACGCACGGGGAGGTCTTCCTGCGGGAGCTCCTCATCGGCCTCGATGGCGATCTGCGTGTCCGTCAGGTGCTCGTGCTGCAGGAGCAACTCATCCACGAGCTGGCGCAGCGGGCGATGCTCGAACTCCGGGGCGCGGAAGGCGCCGATGAAGGAGCGCACCTCGGTGAGCCCGTCCTCGAGCAGCTTCCGGATGCGGTCCTTGCGCTGCAGCACCTCGGCGTCGACGTCGGGCGAGCGCTGCAGCGCCGCCTCCATGAGGTCGAGCTGCGACAGGGCCGCATACATGTGCTGCACCGGGCCATCGTGGATGTCGAGGAGGATGCGCTGGAGCTCCCACTCGGTGATGGCGAGCATGCGACGCGAGGCGCCAACCTCGCGCGTCCCGGCGTCGGGGCGTTCCTGCGGGTTCGGAGCAGTTGGTGAGGTCACGCTTGTGCTGCCTCCGTGAGTGACACGTGTGACATGGCCGACGTTGGCGTCCCGCGACGTGGGAGGAGGCGTCGCAGGGGCGCCGAACGGCACCTGACGACAATGTGCGCGGTCTCATCGATTCCTGCGAGGGGATGAGGCACGACAGTTCGTCGCCCCTCGCGGGACGCCGCGCGCCGCGTGGTTCCTCTGGTCGGTGACCTGGGCGCTCGCTAGGCTTGAAGCAGCCCCCGTGAACCCCATGACGACCGACGCACCGAAATCCACCGATCCGCTGATCGACGAGACCGTCGCCCACCTCCAGGCGCTGGTGCGCCTCGACACGAGTAATCCCCCGGGGCGCGAGATGGCGGTGGCGCGCTACCTGGATACGGTGCTCCGCGAGGCAGGGGTCGAGACGTGGCTGGACGAGCCGGCGCCCGAGCGCGCCGCCTTCATCGCCCGCATCCGCGGCGACGGCTCCCAGCGCCCGCTGCTCCTGATGGCGCACATGGACGTGGTCGGGGTCGAGGCGGCGAAGTGGTCGGTCCCCCCGTTCGGCGCCGAGATCCGCGACGGCTACCTCTACGGGCGCGGCGCGATCGACGACAAGGGGATGCTCGCCTGCAACCTGATGGCGATGCTCCTTGTTAGGCGCGCCATCGTCGCCACCGGGACCCTCCCCACGCGTGACGTCATCCTCCTGGCCACCTCCGACGAGGAGACCGGGGGGATCTTCGGGATCGACTGGGTCCTGGAGCACCGGCGCGACCTGGTGGAGGCCGAGTACGCCCTCAACGAAGGGGGGCGCGTGCGGGTCGTCGACGGGCGCGCGCTCTACGCCGCCGTGCAGTGTGCCGAGAAGGTGCCGCACAACGTGATCGTCACGGCGCGCGGCCCCGGCGGGCACGCGGCGGTCCCCCACGGGGGCAACGCGATCACCCGCCTGACGACCGCCATCGCGCGCATCACGGCCCACGAGGAGCCGCTCGCCCTCGGCGCGGTGACGCGGCAGTTCTTCGATGCGCTGTCGCACGTCTGGCCCGACGCCACGCTGCGCCGCGCCATGGCCGACGTTGCATCTGGCGACCCGGCGCGCGTGGCCACGGGCGAACGTACCCTGTCGGGGACACCGTCGATGAACGCGGTGCTGCGCAACGGCATCTCCCCCACGCTCATCAGCGGCGGGACGCGCTCCAACGTGATCCCCACCGAGGCCGAGGCGACGCTCAACATCCGCACGCTCCCCGGCGACTCGATCGAGGATGTGATCGAGCGCATGCGCGCCGTGGTGGGCGACCCCAACGTGTCGTTCCGCGTGCGCGCCAGCGGCGACGACGCGCCGGAGTCGCCGATCGACTCGCCCATGTATCGGGCCATCGTCGACAGCGTCGCCGCGCTCGACGGCCGCATCCGCACCGTCCCGTATCTCAGCACCGGCGCCACCGACTCCGCCACGCTCCGCAAGGCGGGGATCCCCTGCTACGGCATCCTCCCGTTCCCCCTCACGCAGGAGGACGAGGACCGCATGCACGGCCACGACGAGCGCGTGAGCCTCGACGCGCTCGGCTTCGGCGTTCGGCTGGTGCACGGAATAGTCCAACGGATGACTCGTGTGTAGCCGCTCCCACTCGTCTTCCCGTCTTCCCGTCTTCCCGTCTCCCCGTCTTCTGAATTCCCATGCCCACCGCCGTCATCACCGGAGCCAGCAAGGGCATCGGCCGCGCCATCGCCCTTCGGCTCGCCCCGTCCTACGACATCGTCGCCCTCGCCCGCTCCGAGGATGCGCTGCGCTCGTTAGGTGCGGAGATCGCCGCCAAGGGAGGGCGATGCACCGCCATCGGTGTCGACCTGCGCGACCCGGCGGCGATTGCCACCGCCCTCGACGGGGTGCACGCCGACGTCCTCGTCAACAACGCCGGCGTCCTGCACAAGAAGGCGTTCATCGACCTCACGCCGACCGAATGGGCGGAGATGATGGACGTCAACGTGAACGCCATCTACCACGCCACGCACGCCGTCCTCCCGGGGATGATCGCCAAGGGGGCCGGGCACGTGATCAACGTCTCGTCCATCGCCGGGCGCAGCGTCATGGTCGGCGGGAGCGGCTACAACGCGACCAAACACGCCGTGCAGGCGCTGAGCGAATGCCTCATGCTCGAGGTGCGCGACTACGGGGTCAAGGTCTCGCTGGTGATGCCGGGATCGGTCGCGACCGAGCTTTCCCCTGGCGGCTCCAAGGTGGAATGGGCGCTCCGCCCCGAGGATGTCGCCGAGACGGTGGCGCAGATCCTGTCGATGCCGGCGCACGCCCTGACGTTCATGGTCGAGGTGCGGGCCGCGCGGCCGCGAAAGTAGCGCGTCGTCCCGTCCAACGGAGTCTCGGGAGATCCGGCTCCGGCGGCTGAACCTCGAGCCTCGTGGGCGGTGCTGCCGCACCACGCGGGCACGCGTCCAACGCCCGAGGGCACGGGCGACTTTTCGTGTGATTGCAGCGCGAGGCCGTGGTGTCGTCCGGTCTCGCGCGCGTCGTGTCGTGTTCCCTGACAGAATCCCAGGGAAGATCCCTCACGTCCGTCAGAAGCATCTCCGACGTGTATTTCACACATCGATATGATCTTTGCAGGCCGTCGCCGCTCCCCTACGGCGCACGCCAACCCTGCCGCTCGCGCAGCGCCCGACCCTCCACCCAACGGAACCACACGTGGAACACACAACCGTCGCCGTCACCCATCGGAGCAGCACGCGCACAGGGCAGTGCTTTGCAGCTGCGTGTCTCGGATTGATCCTCGTGGCATGTTCCTCGGCTGACGCGCCGGCGTCCCGCGATCCGCTCGCTGGCCGCGGCAGCGGTGCCCTGCCCGTCGAGACGCTCCAGGTGGCGTTTGCCCCCGCGGTTCCCAAACCCATCACCAGGACGTCACCCGCCAAGATCGTCATCAACCTCGAGACGCGCGAAGTGCGCAAGCGACTCGCCGACGGCGTGGAATACACGTTCTGGACGTTTGGCGGCTCGGTGCCCGGTCCCATGCTGAGGGTGCGCGCGGGCGACGAGGTCGAGTTCCATTTGAACAACCACCCGTCCAGCAAGATGCCGCACAACATCGACCTGCACGCCGTCACTGGACCGGGCGGCGGGGCGGCCGCTTCGTTCACGGCGCCGGGGCACAGTTCGCAGTTCTCCTTCGCGGCACTCAATCCGGGGCTCTACGTCTACCATTGCGCCACCGCGCCGGTCGGCATGCACATCGCCAACGGCATGTACGGCCTCATTCTCGTCGAACCCGCCGAGGGCATGCCCAAGGTCGATCGCGAGTTCTATGTCGTGCAGAGCGAGTTCTACACGGCCGGGCGGCATGGGGAGGCTGGCGTGCAGTCCTTCGACATGGAGAAAGCACTGCACGAGGATCCCGAATACGTCGTCTTCAACGGTTCGGTGGGGGCGGTGGCCGGCGACAATGCACTCAAGGCGAACGTCGGCGAGACGGTGCGCATGTACGTCGGCAACGGCGGCCCCAATCTGGTGTCGAGCTTTCACGTGATCGGCGAGATCTTCGACAAGGTCTACACCGAGGGTGGATCCGTGGCCAACCAGCGCGACGTGCAGACCACGCTCGTCCCCGCCGGTGGCTCGGCGATGGTCGACATGAAGCTCGATGTACCGGGAACCTTCATTCTCGTGGATCACTCGATCTTCCGCGCCTTCAACAAGGGCGCGCTCGGCATGCTCAAGGTCGAGGGGGGCGAGAACAAGACGATTTACTCAGGCAAGCAGAATGACCTGGTGTACCTCCCCGAGGGAGGTGCCGTGCAGGCGGTGCCGAACGAGGCGAGCGCCGCCCCGGAGCGCGAACTCCCACGCAACGAGCTGCTCGCTCGCGGCCAACAGGTCTTTGCCGCCAATTGCGCGGCCTGCCACCAGCTCGGCGGGGAAGGGGTCCCCGGGGCGTTCCCGCCGCTGGCAAAGAGCGACTTCCTGATGGCGGACAAGGATCGTGCGATTGGTGTGGTGATGCGCGGGCTGTCGGGGGAAATCTCCGTGAACGGTCAGAAGTTCAACGGCGTGATGCCGAGTCTCGCCCTCAGCAACACCGACATCGCGGCCGTGTTGTCGTACGTGCGGACGAACTTCGGCAACCGCGCCACGGACCTCGTGTCGTTGCGCGATGTCCAGCGTGTGCGCGCCGCGCGTCCGAAGCCCTGACGGGAGCGCAACGTGCGGTTGGTGTCGTCACGTGCACTGCGTGCCTGCTCGATCATGCTCGTGCTGTGCGGCGGCGCCTGGCGCGCCGCCGCGCAGTCGCCCGCCGTTCACCGCTACCGCACGGTGACGGAGGGTCACGTGCGCCCGTTCTACCTCGCGGGGGTCGCGGACACGGGGCTAGCGGTGGCGGCGTACCAGCTCGCCGAACGCGCCGTGAGCAACGCCGACTTTCTCCGGTTTGTCATCGCCAGGCCAGAGTGGCGGCGGTCGCGTGTGGCGCGCATCGCAGCCGATCCTGCCTATCTGCGACACTGGATGGGCGATACCGTGCTCGGCCCAGGCGTGGCGGCATCGGCGCCGGTCGTCAACGTGTCGTGGTTCGCGGCGCACGCGTACGCCGAGTGGAGCGGCGCGCGCCTCCCGACCACGGCGGAGTGGGAGCTGGCAGCCGGTCGCTTCCGGCGCGCGCTTGGCGGCACGACCGACCGTCTGCAGGCGCTCCTGCTGGAGACGTACAGTGCGCAAGCGTCGGGTGCGACGGCGAGCGCCACCCTCCGCCTGACGAGCGATGACGGAGTACTGGGGCTGCACGGCGGGCCCTGGGAGTGGGTCGACGACTTCAACGCCGTCGTCACCAGTGGCGAGTCGCGCGGCGACGGCACGCCAGATGACGGCCTGTTCTGCGCCGGCGGCGCCGCGCTTTCGGCCGATCCCGGCAACTACGCGGCTTTCATGCGCTACGCCGTCCGTGGATCGCTGCGAGGCTCGTATGCGCTGGCGACACTTGGGTTCCGCGTGGCGCGTGACGCGGCGCCACTTCGGTCGAGAGGCAAACGATGAAAAGCAACATGTACACGCCACGCTTGGCACTCATGATCGCCGGCGCCCTGCTGCAGCTCTCCGCCGCCGCGCAGGCGCAGGCGCAGGCGCGGGCACGGGCGCGGGACGAGACGAAGGCCCTCCCCGATCATTCGCTCTACCGCCTCACCGGCCGATGGACCAACCACGACGGCCGCTCGCTCGGGCTCGCCGAGCTGCGCGGCGAGACGGTGGTACTCGCGATGGTGTACACCTCCTGCACGATGACCTGCCCGCTCATCACCCGGGAGATGCAGTCGGTGCAGCGCGCGCTCCCGCCCGACGTGCGCCCACGCGTGCGATTCGTGCTCGCCTCGTTCGACCCGGCGCGCGATTCGGTCGGCGCGTTGCGGCGCCACGTGGAGAAGATGGCGCTCGACGCGCGGTGGCTCGCCTTGCGCGGCGCGCCGCCGGATGTGCGACAGCTCGCCGTGCTCCTGAACGTCAGCTACCGTCAGCTGCCAAGCGGGGACTTCGACCATTCGAACATCATCAGCGTGCTCGACGCGGACGGCGTGCTGCGCTTCCAGTCGCCGCGCGTCCCCGGCGACCGCGAGGCGCTGGGCAAGGCCGTCGTGGCGGCAACACGGACGCCTGCTTCTGCCCGTTAGCTATCCTCATCATTGCTTCCTTGTCCGGGCCCTTCCCATGCGTGCCATTCCCGCGTTGCTCTGCGCGACCGTGTGCACCCTGGCCGGCGGGATGTGCATCGCCTCGCCCGGGCAGGCCCAAACGGCGCCACGCGCGTCGCGCCCCCCCTTCGAGAACCTCCGCTTTCGCGAGAACTGGGCGGAGGCGCCCAGTGGCGATCCGCTGGATCCGCTCAAGCACATAACGCTGAGCAACCGCGGCGGCGCGTGGCTCTCCCTGGGGGGGCACCTGCGTGTGCGTGGTGAGTCGGTCCGGCATTTCCTCGGTGGAGGGACTGGGACGCGCACCGATGCCTTTCTCGCGGTGCGCGCGCACCTGCACGCCGACCTCCATCTGGGGACGCACCTGCGCGGCTTCGTGGAAGGACGCGTGGCCGACGTGGCCGGGCGCGAACTGCCAGGCGGGGCGCGCCCCCTGGATCGCAATCGCGGAGACCTTGGCAACGCCTTCGTCGAGCTGGCGGGCACGCTGAGCGGCGCTCGCGCCGCAGCGCGGTTCGGCCGTCAGGAGTTGCTCCTGGGGCGCGAACGCATCATCTCCCCGCTCGACTGGGCCAACGTGCGTCGGGTGTTCGAGGGAGGGAACGTGGAGGTTCGGCGCGGAGCGCTGGCGTTCAGCGCCTCCTCGGTTCGTCCGCTCGTGCTGCGCCCGCTCCGGCGCGACATCGCCGACGACGTCACGCGCCTCTGGGGCACGACGGTCGCATGGCAGCCGGCGCGAGGTGGGCGCGTGTTGGAAAGCGCGGTGTTGGTGAAGTCGGTGCGCGGGGTGGGAACGCCCCCGCAGGCAAGACGGGCCACCGCGACGACGCGCCTCGTCACGCCCATCGTGCGTCCCGATCTTGCCCTCGAGGTCGAGGGCGGTGTCCAACGCGTGGAGGGGACGGGCGGCGCCACCTGGGCGACGATGTTCGCCACCGATCTCACGTGGTCGCCAGCGCGACCGGGGTCGCCGTCTGTCACCATTGGCCTCGACCGCGCGAGCGGCACACGAGCGGGAGTGCCGGCACAGAGCGGCACGTGGGATCAGTTGTATCCGCTGGGACACGCATACGCGGGGTTCGCTGACGCCTTGGGGCGTCGCAACCTGATGGAGGAGCGCATCGTCACGCAGTTCTCACCCACTCCATTCGTTCGGATCAGGACGTCGGCGCACGCCTTTCAACGCGCGTCGGCGGCCGACGCCGCGTACGATGTCGCGGGGGGGATCTTCCGATCCGCGAGCGCCACCGCGACGTCGCGCGACGTCGGCAAGGAAATCGACGTCACGCTGCAGTGGCGGCTGGCGTCGCACCTGCGCGTGGACGGCGGCCTCGCGCGGTTCACACCTGGCCGGTTCCCGCACCAGACTGGGAGTGCGCTCCCGTACTCGTGGATCTTCTCGTCAATCACCGCGACATTCTGATCACGTACCGCGCTCGTCCATCCGAGACCCGTCGGAGGTCGATGAATGCGTGGGCATCGGCGCGCCTGTTCTTCACGGCGCGCGCGCCCCGCGTTAAACTCCCCGCCCGTGCCCAAGACTGTCCGCAAGACCCTCGACGGGCTGCGATCGTCCAAGCCCGTCCTCCCCACCTCGACCACGCCGGAGTCGCTGCGTGAGTTGATGGCCGTGCGCGAAATCGTGCACGCCTTCCTCAACGCCGACCGTCCCGAGGAGGTCTTTCAGTTCGCGCTCGACCGCGTCAGTCCGCTGGTCGGGGCGACCTTCGCCTCCGTGTACCTCGTCGACGGCGTCTCCGAGCTCATGCACCTCGTGGCCGCGCACAACTTCCCCGAGCGCTATCAACCATGGCTCGGCGAAATGCGCGTACGACTCGGCTTCGGCCCCAGCGGCGAAGCGGCGGCCGAGAAGCGGATCATCGAGGTCCCCGACGTCTTTGCCGATTCCGACCTCGACGACTGGGTCGAGGTGGCCTCGGAGCTCGGCTTCAAGTCACTCGTCGCCCTCCCCCTGCAAACGGCCAGCAAGGTGCTGGGGGCGGTGACGTTCTACTTCGCCGACTCGGGGGCGCGGGGCAAGGAATCCCGCGGCATGATGCGCCTGGTGGCCGACCAGATGGCCGCCACGGCCGAAAAGGCGTCGCTCATCGATCAGTTGCGGCGGACCAACGCGGCGCTCACCGAGGCCAACGCCGAGCTCGAGGAACAGTACGCCGCGGTCGTCGAGGCGCGGCGCGCCAAGGACGAGTTCCTGGCCAACATCTCCCATGAGCTGCGCACCCCGCTCACCTCGGTGCTGGGCTACATCTCCATCCTGCAGGAGGAGCTCTCCGGGCCGCTCACCGACGGGCAACGGCACGACCTGCTGCACGTGAAGCGGTCGAGCGAGCGATTGCTGGAGCTCATCGAGGACCTGCTGGAGCTCACGACGCTGACGCGAGGCGACATCTCGCTCTTCGTCGAGGAGTTCGACCCGGCGCTGGTGCTGCAGGAAGTCGTGGCGACGGTGGCTGGGCGGCCGAACGAGGTGGAGCTGCGGGTCGACGAGCCGCCGCCGTTCCTGCCGCGCATGAAGTCGGATCGCAAGAAAATCGCCCGTATCCTCGTTAGCTTGCTCGGCAACGCCTACAAGTTCACCGCGCGCGGGCACGTGCAGGTCGGCGTGACGCTGGTGGGCGATCGTGTGCAGTACCGCGTCTCGGACACCGGGATCGGGATCCCCATCGAGGCGCAGGCGACGGTGTTCGAGGAGTTCCGCCAGGCCGATGGCTCGGTCACGCGCCGCTATGGCGGCTCGGGGCTGGGGCTGGCGTTGGCGCGGCGGCTCTCCCGCCTGTTGGGGGGAGACGTGGAATTGGTATCGGCAACGGGGATCGGGACGAGCTTCACCGTCTCGCTCCCGCTCGAGTTCGAACCTGCGCGCGACGCGCGGGGCAACCTCACGATCACGTAATCGGGCATGACCCAACGACGCACGATGCAGGAGATGCGCACGACGCTCGCCCCCGCCGATGTCCTGGCGGCGGCCAAGGAGTTCTTCTCCCGTCGCATCAACATCTACGCCGCCTTCCCCGAGCAGGAGAGCGCCGCGCACCTCACGCTGCGCGGGCAGGGGGGAGAAGAGATCGTGATCGGCGCCATCCCGCGCGACGGGGCGACGCTGGTCACCGGGGCCTCGTACATGTTCGACGCGCAGGTGTCGCGCTTCTTGTCGACGTTGCCGCGCGCCGCCGAGGTCCTGGCATGAGCGCCGCGACGCCGTTCACGACGCAGCTCCGGAGCCGTCCCGAGGGGATCCGCCTTGGCACGGGAAACGAGCCGGTCATCACGCTGCGGGTGCAGATCCCCGAGGTGTGGGATACGATTCGCGTCGACGCGCCGGCAGACACGCCGGTGTCGGTGGTGAAGGAGCGGGCGCTGCAGGCGCTGATGCCTGACGAGTCCGCGCATCACGCCGACTACGTCATCAAGCTGGCCGGTTGGGAGGTGCTCGACGAGCGCGTCTCGCTGACCGATGCCGGCGCGAAGCAGGGGTCGATCTTCCTCCTCACCAGTCGTCGTCGTCATCCCGTCCGCTGAGCCACACGACCGTTCCCCCGACGTCCTCCCCCGCTGCCGCCACGACGCCTGAGGCGTTGCTGGCGGCCGCGTCGCGTCTGCGCGAGGAAGTGGCGCGGCGCATCGTGGGACAGCGCGAGGTGCTCGACGAGATCCTGATGGCGATCCTGGCCGGCGGGCACGCGCTCCTGGTGGGGGTCCCCGGGCTGGCCAAGACGCTGATGATCAAGTCGGTGGCCGATGCGATGCAGCTGGACTTCCGGCGCATCCAGTTCACGCCGGATCTCGTTCCCAGCGACATCACCGGGACCGAGATCCTCGAGGAGAACACAAGCACCGGCGGGCGCTCGTTCCGCTTCGTGAAGGGCCCCGTCTTCGCCAACATCGTCCTGGCCGACGAGATCAACCGCGCCCCGCCGCGCACGCAAGCGGCGTTGCTCGAAGCGATGCAGGAGCACCGCGTGACGGCGGCCGGCGAGACGATGCGGCTGCCGGAGCCGTTCTTCGTGCTGGCGACGCAGAACCCGATCGAGCAGGAGGGGACCTACCCGCTCCCCGAGGCGCAGCTCGATCGGTTCCTCTTCGACATTCGCGTCGGCTATCCTAACGAGGACGAGGAAGTGGCGATCCTGCGGGCGACGACCGGGCGCTCGGAGGTGGAGCTGGTGCCGGTGCTGGACGGCGCGCAGACGCTGGCGCTGCAGCGGCTGGCGCGCGATGTGGCGGCGAGCGAGCCGGCGCTGCGGTACGCCGCCGCGCTGGCGCGTGCGACGCGCCCCGACTCGTCAGGCGCCCCGGAACTCGTGCGGAAGTACGCGCGCTGGGGGGCCGGGCCACGCGCGGGGCAGGCGTTGATCCTCGGCGCCAAGGCGCACGCGCTGCTGTCGGGGCGCATGGCGGTGGCCCCGGAGGACATTCGTCGCGTGGCGGGGCCGGTGTTGCGGCATCGCGTGCTGCCGAACTTCGCGGCGGAGGCCGAGGGGATCGGGGCGGAGCGGATCGTGCGCGAGGTGCTGGAGCGGGTGAGCGCGCCGTCGAGCGGCGTGCGGCTTTAGGGTACGGAGAGGGAGGGAATGGTACGGGTGATGGGGGGTGGGGGGCGTATGTTGTTGTTGGGGGGGGCCCCCCAATCGTCGCGGCCGTTCGAGCGCGCGCGCCTCGTCCCCCCGCTACCGCCCGCCGCTCCCACGCCCCCGTCGCTCCCGCTCCCCCCCTCGCGCGCGCGCTGACCCCCTCGCATGTCGATCCCGCGCGAGTACGGCCCCATCCTCGACGCGGTTCGCGGCCTCACCTGGCCGGCGCGCCGGCGGGTGAGCGGCGTCCACACCGGTTCGCACCTCTCGCGCCTGCGCGGGCGTGCCCCCGAGCTGAGTGAGTACCGGCTCTACCGCCAGGGCGACGACCCGCGCCAGCTCGACTGGAAGCTCCTCGCGCGCAGCGATCGCGCCTTTACCCGGCTCTCCGACGATCGCGCCGTCCACCCCACCTGGTTCCTCGTCGATGCGTCGGCCTCCATGGCCTTTCCCTCGGCGTCGCAGGCCAAGTGGTGGATGGCGCGCGCCCTGGCGACGGCGCTGGCGTCGATCGCCCAGCGCGCCGGCGACCCGGTGGGGGCGATCATCGTGGCCAGTGGCGGGACCGCACACGTGCGCGCCCGCACGCGTGCCGACGTCCTGGTGGAGCTGGTATCGGCGTTAGGCAGCGTGGTGCCGGCGGGGGCGGCCGAGGCGGCGCCGTCGCTCGTGCTCGTCCCCGAGCGCGCGCGCCTCGTCATCCTCTCCGACCTGCTGGGCGACGAAGGAGCGCTCCGCCACGCGGCCGCGGCGCGCACCAGCGCCGGTGGCGACGTGCACGTCCTGCACATCGTCTCGCGCGAGGAGCTGGAGCCACCGGCGTCCATCGCCCTCGCGGTCGACCCTGAGGACCCCACCGTCGAGCGCCCCTTCGACGCCGCGGCGCGCGCCGCCTACGTCGCACGGTTCGCCGAATGGCGCGAAACCACCGCACGGGCCTGGCGACTGGCCGGGGCGACCTATCGTCAGGTGCAAGCGGAGGACGACCCCGGCCTCGTGGCGCGCGCCGTGGCGACCGGCGCGCGTGAGGGGCGCTAGCGCATGCTGACGCTGGCCGCTCCGTGGGCCCTCGTGGCCGGCGCTGTCGCCTCGGCGGTGGTGCTGGGGTTGCACCTCCTGGCGTGGCGCCGCCCCGCGCCGACGCTGCTCCCCACGGCGCGCTTCGCCCCGCCCTCGGCGGTGCGGGCCGTGTCGCGCGACCTGCGCCTGAGCGACCGCCTCCTCCTGCTGGTGCGCGTCGCCGTGTTGCTCCTGGCGGGGCTCGCCCTGGCGCGTCCCGCGTGGACGCCGGCGCGTTCGGGGACGGCGCGGGTCTTCGTGCTCGACGCCTCGCGGCGCGTGGCGCGCGTCGGCGACGTGGCCGACAGCGCGCGAGCGCTCTCCGCCGGCGCCGCGGTGACCGCCTGGGTGCGTGTCGATTCGGTGGCCCGCCTGCTCTCCGACACCACGCTCGGCCCCCGCGCCGCCGTGCGCGGCGCGCTGGGTGCGGGGCTCGTCGCCGCGGTGCGCGAAGCGGTGCGCCTCGCCCGCGTGCACGACACCGTCGAGGTGGTGGTCGTCTCCCCCCTTTGCCACGGAGAGCTGGGACGCGTCGATGGACGCCGTGCGTGCCCAGTGGGGCGGGGCGGTGCGCGCGATACGCGTCGCCGCCGCGGTCGACTCGTCAGCCGCAACGCGCGTCGACGGCTCCCGCCCGCCGCGCGAGCTCCCGCCCGCCGGCGATCCGCTCGGGGCGGCCTTCGCCCTCGCGCTCGACTCCACCGCTTTGTCGCTCCGCGTGACGCGCCTCCCCCTCACCGCCG
Organism: Gemmatimonadota bacterium; assembly: GCA_016719105.1. Classification (NCBI taxonomy): domain Bacteria; kingdom Pseudomonadati; phylum Gemmatimonadota; species Gemmatimonadota bacterium. The sequence goes on from JADKAQ010000002.1 coordinate 679,508, forward strand.
CCGACTCCGCGTGGGCGCGCGAGGGGGGCGTCGTCGTGTCGTGGCCGGGGACCGCTCGGTCGGACTCGGTCGCCGCACCGCAGGCGCTGGTGGCCGGCGACCGGGCGGTGATCGGTCGCTTTGCGCGCGCGCCGATCCCGCTGGCCAGTGGCCGCACGATCGCCCGCTGGGGCGACGGCACCCCCGCCGCGCACGAAGTGGCGCTCGGCGCGGGATGCCTTCGATCGGTAGGGGTTGGCGTACCGTCGGTCGGGGACGAGGTGCTGCGTCCGTCGTTCCTTGCGCTGGTTCGCCAGTTCGCCACGCCGTGCGGTGGAGGGAGCGCCGGGGTGATGGACACGGCGCGTGTGGCGGCGTGGGCGCGCGGGACTGGCACCGGTGCAGCTGCCGGCGTCACGTCGCAGGGCGAGTCGGCGACGGCGCGTCCCGGTGCGGCGCCCGTGGATGGGGGCCAGTCTGGCGCCGCCACCGCCGCTGCCATCACTGCCGCCACCGCCGACCCGTCATCGCACGACGCCGAGCGGTGGCTGCTGGTGGGCGTCGCGCTCCTGCTCGCCGTGGAGTGGTGGCTGCGCCGCCGCGTGGCGCAGCTAGAAGTCGAGCGCGCCGACGCGACGCAGGCCACGCGGGAGGCGGCATGACCTCGCCCGCGAGTGCCGGCGCACCCATGACGCAGGCGCGCGAGAGCGTGCGGCACTGGCGCCGGCGGCTGCAAGGTGCGGCGGTGCTGCGCGGCGTGCTCGCCGGCGCAGGAGCCGGCCTGCTCGTGACGGCGATCGCGCGCCTGGCCCTCCCCTCGTCCGCGGCGCCGCTCGTCCTGGGCGCGGTCGCCGCGCTTGCCGTCGCCGTCGGCACCTGGTGGCGCACCGCCGCCTTCGCCCTCTCCACGCAACGCGCCGCGCTCTGGCTCGAGGAGCGTGCACCCACGCTGCGCTACGCGCTCGTCACCGCCGCCAACGACGACGTTGCGCCTGCCGCCCAGCGCTCGCTCGAGCAGGTGCTGCGTGGCTCCACGTGGGAGGCGCCGGCGCGCGCCGCACTCTGGCGCTCGCTCGCAGGTCCGGCGGTCTTCGCCGCCGTCGGCGCGACCGCGATCGCCGTCGTCCCCGCCGACGGGTCGATCGGTCGCGCGGGATCGCCGACATCCGCCACCGGTGCGGCGACCGCGTCGGTCGCCCCGTTAGGCGCGGTCACGGTCTCGCTGCGCCCGCCGGGCTACACCGGGCTGGCGCCGCAACAGCTCGAATCTCCGGCGTTGCTGCGCGCGTATCCCGGCAGCGTCATCACGCTGCAAGGGGCGGGCGATTCGACCACGACGCAGGTCACGCTCGACGACCGCCAGCTCCCGGTGCGAGCCTCGGGCGATCGTTGGACGAGCGCACTCTCCAGCGCCAGCGCGCGTGCACTACTGCGCGTGCAACGCGTGGGCGGCGACGCTCGGCTCATCGCCCTCGAACCGCTCGTCGATTCGGCCCCGCGCGTGACGCTGCACGCCCCGGCGCGCGATTCGATCCTTCGCACGCCGAAGGGGACTTTCGCGCTCTCCGCCGACATCCACGACGACCTGGGGCTCGCGCGCGCCTCGTTCGACTACATCATCAGCTCCGGCGAAGGCGAGCGCTTCACCTTCAGGAGCGGGTCGCTCGGCGCACTCGCCGCCGGGACGCAGCGCGACGGTGCCTTGCGCGCGACGCTCTCCCTCGACGCGCTGGGGCTGCAACCGGGCGACGTGTTGCACCTGCGGGCGGTCGCCCGCGACCGCAACACCATCTCGGGCCCCGGCATCGGCAGCTCCGACACGCGCACGATTCGCATCGCCCGCACCGACGAATACGACTCGGTCGCCGTCGAGCAGGCCCCGCCCGCCGAGGCCGACAAGTCGGTGATCAGCCAGCGCATGCTGATCAACCTCACCGAGGCGCTGGTGAAGCGTGCCGCGCGCGCGTCGCGCGCCGACGTCGTCGCCGAGTCGCGCCGCATCGGGCGCGACCAGGCGCGCCTGCGCAAGCAGGTCAGCGACATCATCTTCTCGCGCCTGGGCGACGATGCCGACGGCGAGCACTTCCACGGCGATGGGCACGGGCACGCCGAGAACGACTCGTTAGGGAGCGGTCCGCTCACCCCCGAGCAGCTGCTCAAGGCGGCCGAGCGCGCGACGCAGATCTCGGGCGCCCCCACCGACTTCGAGCACGACGAGACGCCGGTGGTGGCGATCAACCGCCCGATGCTCGAGGCCTACAACGCGATGTGGGACGCCGGACGCGCCCTCGATGGCGGCGAACCGCGGAAGGCCATTCCGCCGATGTACGTCGCGCTCGCCGCCATCCAGCGCGCGCGCTCGGCCGAGCGGCTCTACCTGCGCGGGACGCCACCGCGCGTGGTCGTCGACCTCGCGCGCGTGCGCCTGACGGGGAAGGACAAGGGGACACCCGGGGCTCGCACCCCGCGCCTCGCCACCGACGCGGCGCGCCGTCCGCTGCTCGAGCGCTTCGCCCGCGCCCTCGACGTGCTGGCACGCGACCCGGGCGCCGGCGTCGATTCGCTCATCGTCTTGCGCCTGGCGGTCGCCGAGTCGCGCCCGGCCGCCGCCAGCGCGCTGGAGGGGGCCATCGGCGAGCTGCGGGGGTCGCGCGATGCGACCGCATCGCTGCTGCGCGCCCGGCGCGCGCTCGACGATGTCGTGGTCGCCAGCGACTCGCTCGCCGTGTGGGGGAGCGTGCGATGAGCCCCCGGGCCACCTTCACCTTCGCCACCGCGCAGTACGAGTCCGGCGACTGGGATTCGGCGCCGCTCGTCCCCGCCAACCTCATCGACTCGGTCGCCCGTTACACCGAGATCGACGTCTCCCCGTCCGGGGTGATCGTGGCGCTGGGGTCGGAGGCGGTGCTGCGCTACCCGCTCTTGTACCTGACGGGGCACCTGCCGGTCCGCTTCACGGCGCAGGAGAAGCGCATGCTCGCGCGTTATCTGGAGCGCGGCGGGCTCCTCTTCGTCGACGATCACAACCACGACGTCGACGGCATGTTCCACAAGACGGCCACCGAGGAGCTTGAGGCGGTGGCCGGCAAGCTCGCGAAGCTTCCCAACACACACGCGCTCTACTCGGCCTTCTTCCGCTTCGAGGACGGCCCGCCCAACACCTCGCATGAACTCAACGGGTGGGGGGACAACCTCCTGCACCCGTACCTCATGGCGGCCATGCGCGGCGACCGCATCGCCGTCCTCTACAGCAACAAGGACTACTCGTCGGAGTGGAACTTCCACCCCGACAACAAGCGCTTCTACTCGGTCGACAACACGCGCTTCGCGGTGAACCTGGTGGTGTATGCCCTCACCCGGTAACCGTCGCCTGCTCGAGGGGGGCGCTCGCACCGCGGCGTGCTTGGCGTTAGGCGCGCTGCTCTGGCGCGCCTGGTTCCCCGCGCCGGCGGGCGACGTGGCGCTCCGCCTCGCCGGAACCGGCGGGCTGCCGCAGGCACTGGCGCGCGCGGTGCGGACACCGGTCGCTTCGCTCGATCTGGCCGTCGATTCGCTCCCCGGCGCGAGCGATCGCGCGGTGGCGCGTGCCGTCGCGGCGGCGGGAACCACGGTGCGATGGACCCTCGCGGCCCCTCCGTCGGTGTCGGCGGCGGTCGCCGAGCCGCTCGCCGAGCCGTCGGGGCGCGTGCGCCTGGTGACGATCGGTCGCGCCGAGGCGGCGCTCACCGTGCGCGATGCCGCAGGGGCGGTCGATTCGGCCAAACTGTCGACAACGGGCGTGCGCGCCGTCGATGCCACGATGGACGGGGCGGTGCTCGTACACGGCGCGGGGGCTCTCGCCACCACGATGCGCCGCGACTCGCTCGTCCTGCGCCCGGTCCTGGTGCTGGGGCGCGCCGGCTGGGAGGGGAAGTTCGTCGCCGCTGCCCTCGAGGAGGCGGGGTGGCGCGTCGACGCTCGCTTCAGCGTCGCCCCGCTCGTCGACGTGCGGCAGGGCGCCGCGGACGCGATCGACACCTCGCGCTACTCGGCGGTCGTCGTGCTTGACGAGAGCGCCGCCTCGCGCGCCGCGGCGATCGCACGCTACGCGCGAAGCGGTGGGGGGGTGATCGTCACCAGTGCCGCCGCGCGACTCACGGCGCTGGCCTCCGTCCTCCCCGCGCGCGCGGGCGAGGCCATCGTCCCGACGCTGGGCGCACTCTCCGGCGAACGCCCTCGGCGCGCGCTCGGAGGGGTCGCGCTCACCTCGGCGGCCCGTGATGCCGTCACCCTCGAGCGCACGGGGAACCGCGCGCGGATCGTGGCGGCGCGCGTCGACGCGGGGCGCGTCCTGATGATGGGGTACGACGACACCTGGCGCTGGCGCATGGAAGGCGACGACTCGGGGCCGTCGGCGCACCGTGCCTGGTGGTCGTCGCTCGTGTCGTCGGTGGCCTACGCCCCGCCCGTGCAGCTGACGGCCACGCCCTCGGTCGACGAGGCGCCACTCGCGGCGTTGGTCGAGGCGTGGGGCCCCCCCAGCGACCTCGCCGCCGACACGGCTCCCCCGGTCTCCTCCGTCGCCTGGGACCGATTGCTCTTCGCTGCCTTCCTCCTCGCACTCCTCGCGGAGTGGTCTTCCCGTCGCCTTCGCGGAGCCCGATGACCGTCGCCTACATCTCGCACGCCGACTGCGGCCGGCACGACACCGGCTGGCATCATCCCGAACACGTGGGGCGGCTGCGCGCCATTCCGCGCGCGTTGCGAAACGACTTCGACCTGTATCAAGCCATCGAGCACCTCGAGTCGCGGCACGCCACCGCCGACGAGCTGGCGATCGCGCACGATCCCGACTACGTGGAGCGCGTTCGCGAACTGGTGGAGCAGGGTGGCGGGCGCCTCGATCCCGACACCGTCGCCAGCGAGGGGTCGTGGGACGCGGCGCGCGCCGCCTGTGGCGCCGTGCTCGATGGGGTCGACATGGCCTTCGACGGGCGCGCGGTCCGCAGCTTCGCGGCGGTGCGTCCCCCCGGGCATCACGCGCTGCGCGCGCGGGCGATGGGCTTCTGCCTCTTCGGCAACGTGGCGATCGCCGCGCACTACGCCCGCCGCCGGCACGGCGCCCAGCGCATCCTCATCGTCGACTGGGACGTGCACCACGGCAACGGGACGCAGGCGCTGGTCGAGGACGAACCCGACATCCACTTCGTCTCCATGCACCAGTGGCCCTGGTACCCGGGGACGGGGGCCGCCGAGGATCGCGGGCCGCACCGGTCGGTGTGGAACGTCCCCATGGCCGCCGGGCTCCCGGCGGCGCAATACGTCGAGGCGCTCACGCGAGGCATCGACGCCGCGACCACCGGATGGACCCCCGACCTCATCCTCGTCTCCGCCGGCTTCGACTCGCTGCGGGGCGACCCACTCGGCGGCTTCACGCTGGAGCTGGAGGACGTCGACGCCCTCACCCGCCAGCTCGTGGAGCGGGCGACCGGGTGGTGCGGCGGGCGCCTGGTGAGTGCGCTGGAGGGGGGATATGACCCCGACCGGCTCGGCGCCGCCTGCGTCACGCACCTCCGCGCCCTGCTCTAGCCCGGACGCTGCGATGTGGCGTCCGTTTTCCGGGGGTCTCTGGAGCCGAGCATTGCGCGTTCGTACACTCCGAGGGGCGCGATTTTCGGCAGAAAGTTCCGTGTGACGGACGGTACCATGAGAATCGTCTGAGATACGCGAGCGACCGGCCGATGCCATGCGTCGGACGTCTGCATGAAAGCCGCATGAAGAGGCGCGCCTCTGAACGGCGCGGGCGGGGGCAGGGTGAGTTGACGGTGCGGGACCGGGGGGTGGGCGTCATGTCTGGAGTGCCTACGGTCGATACTGAGGATTGACCCGCCGCAGGGTCGGACGGTGTGGAGCCGCTGCACGACCGGGCGGTGGTGGAAGGGGCGCAGCACCACGCGGATGCACGGCAGGCACGTCCCTTCGCAACGCAGGACCCAACGAGGATATCAGTGGCGCGTACGCGCAGCCTCCGTAACCCGGCCATCGGCGCTGACGCGCTGCAGCTCTTTGGTGTCGTCGCCCACGATTCGTCGTCCCCGTTGCGACTGTCGGGGGCCGAATTGGTGCCGCTTCGCGACCTCGCGGCCATCGTGCGCTCGGCGCCCTACGAGCGCCTGGCGGCGACCAGCGATGCGATCGGCGAGTATCGCCGCATCGTCGAGGACGCGTTCCGCGAGCAGCAGGTGATCCCCGCGCCGTTCGGCACCGTCTTCCGGTCGCGTTCGTCGCTGCTGCACTGGATGGAGCTGCACTACGTGGCGCTCGTCGACGCCGTCGGCTTCCTGAGCGATCGTCTCATGGCCCGCGTGCGCGTGGCGCCGCTCCCGCTGCCACCCGAGGAGCTCAGCGAATCGCGTGAAGTGCGCGCCGCCGACTTCGAGACGACGGTTTTCGACTCCTTCCGCTTCCTCAAGCGCAGCGCCGTGTCCTGCGTGACCTTCGAGCCGCAGTCGGGGGCGACGGGGAAGAGCGTCGAGGCGTCGTTCCTGATCGAGCGCGACAAGTGGACAGTCTTCCATGAGGCGCTGGGCGAGGAACGCCAGCGACTTCCGGAGCTGGAGATCGACGAGAGCGGCCCGCTCCCGCCGTACGATTTCGTCCGCCTCCAGTTCGGAGCCTGAGCCGTGTTCTGTCCCGATTGCGGCACCTGGAACCGGACGCGGGCGGTGAAGTGCACGCGCTGCCACGACAACCTCCCCGAGGTCAGCGCCGCCCCGCTCGAGCAGCCCGACAGCGAACTCACCAACCTCCGCAAGGCGTCCGGGGCGCGCTATCGCGTCGTGCGCCGCATGGGGAGCGGCGGCATGGCGCACGTGTACTACGCCATGCACGCCACGCTCGACCGGCCGCTGGTCGTCAAGGTGCTGCACGCGCACCTGGCCAAGGACCCGGAAATGCGCGAGCGCTTCAAGCGCGAGGCCGAGGCCTCGAGCCAGCTGATGCATCCGCACATTTGTCCGATCCTCGACTTCGCCGACCTCAGCGAGCTGGTGTACCTGGTCATGCCGTACATGGCCGGCGGTTCGCTCGCCGACGTCCTCGTGCGCGACAAGACGGTGCCGCCGGGGCCGTCGGCGACGATCTGCGCGCAGGTGGCGACCGCGCTCGACTACGCGCATCGCCGCGGCGTGGTGCACCGCGACATCAAGCCCGACAACATCCTCTTCGATGAGGACGGGCACGCGCTCATCACCGACTTCGGCATCGCGACCGCGCGCTTTCACGGGCGCCTGACGAGAAGCGGGCGCGCCATGGGGACGCCGCACTACATGTCCCCCGAGCAGGCGATGGGGAAGATGGTCGACGGGCGCAGCGACATCTACGCCGTGGGCGTGATGCTCTACGAGATGCTGCTCGGCTTTCCTCCGTTTGACGGGGCCGACTCGTACTCCGTCGGCTACAAGCAGGTGCACGAGGCCCCCGTCGCCCCCGAGGTCGTCGACTCGCGCGTCCCGCTCGAGCTCTCGGCCATCGTGATGAAGTGCCTCGCCAAGCCGGCCGGGGAGCGCTTCCAGACCGGGAACGACCTCGCCGATGCGCTCCTGAGCTACCTGCTCAACAACGGGAGCCCCGCCGAGCAGCGGACCGCGTGGTTCTCGCGCCACTCGGGGGCGGCAGCGGTCTCCTCGCTGTAGCGTTTCGCAGGGCGCTGTGACCTGTCAGCCGGCGCGGGCATCGCTCGCGCCGTTCGTGTGTCAGGGCGTCATCAGGAAGCGCGCCGAATCCTCGGCGCTGGGGAGCCGGCAGCTGTCGAGCCGCCCAAACCAGGCAATGCGGCGACGCGCCACGAAGTCGTAGCACCAGTCGCGAAGCGCGCGCGGCAGCAGGTAGCCCGCCGTCGCGAAGGCCCACGCCCCCCCCACGTAGCGCAGCAGCTCCAGCACCGCCGTCGACTTGATCCACGCCCCCTCGCGGTGGACGAGGATCACCGAGTCCACGTTGGCGAGCCCGGGGAGCCGCGCCAGCGCCTCGCGCCCGACCGCGCTCTTGAGCGGGGCAAAGCGCATCGACCCTTCGCGGTCGCGCTTGAGGACCCACTGCACGGTGCGATCGCACAGCCCGCACTCGCCGTCGTAGAGCAGGACGAGGCCGTGCTCCTCGAGCAGCGCGGTGAGCGACTGTCGGGACGGCTTGGCTCCCTTGGGCGCCTTGGCGGGAGCGGAGGGGCGGTGGTCGCGGGGGGCGGGCATGGCAGAAAACTAGGCGGGGGGCGGGCAGCGCCACACCTCCGCGCCGCCGCCCGTTGGGGGATACCTTTGCGGGGCATGCCTCCCCACGCCCCCACGCGCCTCGTCGACGTCGCGCTCCCCGTCCCGCTCTTCCGCACCTTCTCGTATGCGGTCGACCGGGACTTTCCCAACCCGCTCGTGGTCGGGAGTCGCGTCGTGGTGCCGTGGCGCAATCGGGCCGACGTGGGGATCGTCGTGGCCACGGACGTCGCTGCGGTCGAAGGGGTCAAGTACAAGGCGGTGACCGCCGTCCCCGACCCCGAGCCCGCCGTCTCGCCGTCGCTCCTGGCCACCTGCCAGTGGCTCGCCGACCACTACGTCGCCCCGTTAGGCATCGCGCTGCGCAGTGCCCTCCCCGCGGCGCTCACCGGCGTCGAGGTGCCATCGCCCCCGGGCAAGACGCGTCGCACCGTCGTGCTGGGCGCCGCCGTCGATTCGCTGATGGAGCGCGACGTGCTCTTCAAGCGCACGCGCCGGCAGCGCGAGCTGTACGAGTTCCTCGAGACCGCCGGCGGGCGCGCCAGCGTCGAGCATGTCATCGAGCGGCTCGGCGTCTCGGAGAGCGTCATCGATGGGCTGGTGAAGCGCGGGCTGGCGACCATCATGCGCGAGGCGGTCGATCGCGATCCCTTCGCCCTGCGCCCCGGCTCTCCTCCCCCCGCGCACGCCCCGACGCCGGCGCAGCAGGGGGCCATCGAGCGCATCGCGGGTGGAAATGCCGGCGACGTCTTCCTCCTCCATGGCGTGACCGGGAGCGGGAAGACGCTGGTCTACCTCGAGGTCCTGCGCCGCGTCGTCGACCAAGGGGGGCGCTCGGCGATCGTCCTCGTCCCCGAGATCGCCCTCACGCCGCAGACGGTCGATCGCTTTCGCGGCGTCTTTGGCGATCGCGTGGCGGTGCTGCACTCGGCGCTGAGCGATGGCGAGCGTCTCGATGCCTGGCGCGCGCTGCGCCGCGGGGAGAAGCGCATCGCGGTCGGGGCGCGCTCGGCGATCTTCGCGCCGCTCGACGACGTGGGGGCGATCATCGTCGACGAGGAGCACGAGAGCAGCTACAAGCAGAACGAGACGCCGCGCTACCACGCGCGCGACGTGGCCATCGTGCGCGCGAAGCACGCCGGGGCGGTGACGGTGCTGGGGAGCGCGACGCCGAGCCTGGAGAGCTGGGTGTTGGCGCAGGAGGGGGCGTATCACCTGATCTCGCTTCCTGATCGTGTGGGGGGTGGGGTGCTCCCGGAGATCGAGATCGTGGATCTGGGCGGGGTGCGCCGAGGGGAGGGGAAGGGGTCGGAGTGGACGCCGGGGACGGAGAGCGCGCTGGCGTCGGAGCGGGTGGCGGCGGTGGCGGCGCGGCGGGTGGCGGAGGCGGGGGTGGTCGGAGCGGAGGGGGCGGAGGTGCCGACGCGGGGGGCCCCCCCCGAGCGCCCCGCGCGCATCGCCGCCCCCCCGCGCGACGTCGTCCCCGACGCCCCGCTCCCCGAGCGCGTCCCGGCCCCTGCGCGCCACATCGTCTCCCCCGCGTCGCGCGATCCCTTCCGGCGCGTCGTCTCCGAACAGCTCGAGCGCGCCATCCGCACCACGCTCGACGCTCGCGAGCAGTCCATCCTCCTGCTCAACCGGCGCGGCTATTCATCGTTTGTGCAGTGCACCACCTGCGGCGACGTCACCGCCTGCCCCAACTGTTCCATCTCGCTCACCTACCACCGCACCCCCGAGCGACTGGTCTGTCACTACTGCGGGCACGCCGAGGAGATCCGCGCCACCTGTGCGCGCTGCGGCGCCGCCACCATGCGCCAGCGCGGGCTCGGCACCCAGCAGGTCGAACGCCTCCTCGTCGAGCGCTTCCCCGACGCGCGCATCGCCCGCATGGACGTCGACACCACCAGCGGCAAGTGGGCGCACGCCGAGATCCTCGATCGTGTGGGCGCCGGTGAGGTCGACATCCTGCTGGGCACCCAGATGATCGCCAAGGGGCTCGACTTCCCCAACGTGACGCTGGTGGGGGTCATCGACGCCGACGTCGGCATCAACCTCCCCGACTTCCGCGCCGCCGAGCGCACCTTTCAGCTGCTGGCGCAGGTCGCGGGGCGCGCCGGGCGCAGCACCAAGGTAGGGCGCGTGATCATCCAGAGCCGCATGGGTGAGCACCATGCCCTGCGCTGCGCCATCACGCACGACTACCATGGTTTCGTCGCCGAGGAACTCCCGGGCCGCGTCTCGCCGCCGTATCCGCCGACCATCCGCCTGGCCAACGTGATCTTCAGCGCCACCGCCGAGGACGCGACGGCGACGCTCGCGCAGCAGGGGACCGACTGGCTCCGCCGCCTCGTCGCCGCGCGCCCCGAATTGCAGCTGACCATCATCGGCCCCGCCCCCTGCGCCGTCGACCGCATCAAGCAACGCTGGCGCTGGCACACCCTCATCAAGGCCCCGCGTAGCGCCGCACTCACCCGCGCCCTGCGCTACTTCGCCGAGCGCTTCGAGGTCCCCAACCGCGACGGGATGCGCCTGGTGGTCGACCGCGACCCGGTGAGCCTGCTGTAGCGGTTCGCCCGCTCCGGCCCGGCCCGACCTACTCCGGACCGTCCGGCCGCGCGCGCGGCGACCGCCGCCGCGCCAGATCCCGGTTCGGCCCGCCATCGGACGGCGATGGGGCGTCGGCGCGGGCGTTCGGGGATGCGGGAGCGCCCGTCTGGGGCCCCGCACGCCCTTCCGGCGGAAATTCCCGCTCTATACGCGAGATCAGGAAAAGGGCAGAGGTTGTTCGCCCCCCCGCCTCCCGTGATCTTTCCCCCGTGACGATTCTCCTCCAGACCCGCCTCGCCCCCCTCGCGCTGCACACGGCTCCCGACGCGCGCGTCCCGTTGGCCGCCACCACCTTGGCCGCGGGGGGCGCCCGATGAACGACACCACGCGTCGCTTCCTCACGGCGATCGTCGATCGCGTCCCCAACGGCGGGCGCATCGTCGAACTCCGGCTCTTCCCCGCCATTCGGCAGGGCGGAATCGAGAGCGGTGTTGCGGTCGTCGCGGTCGAGCCCCCCGAGCCGGTGGTGGAAGTGGTCGAGGGTGCCGAGGTTGCGCCTGACGGTGTGACCGGTGACGCCACCGCCGCCGGCGACAGTGGCGTCGCCACCGTCGACACCGTCGCCCTGGATGCGCCGGCGCTCGTCGACGACCAGCACTTCGCCGAGGCGGTGACCGACCTCATCGACACCGACGTGGCGGTCGAGGACGAGGAAGGGCAGTCGGGCGACGACGTCGCCGCCCACGCCTCGTTCGTCCCGATGGCCGACGCCGCCGACGAATCCGAGACCGCCGACGCCCTCGACGATGAAGTGCACACCATCGTCCTCAACGTCGAGCGCGACGTGGTGGCCGCCGAGGCGTATGCCGATGACGAGGCTGATGCCCTCGTGGTCGCCGCGGATACCGCCGAGGAGCGCACCGCGGAAGTGACGCTGCACGTCGAGCCCGAGGTGGCCGACGAGGAGTCGCCCTACGCCGATGCCCCCGCTCCCGGCGGCACCGAGGCGCGTCCCATCCTGGCCGATGCCCCCGAGGCGCGCGACGCGTTAGGCGAGGCCATCGGCGATGCCCGTGCACGCCTGGCCTCGCCCGTCGGGGGGATCGAAGTCATCGCCGAACCGGCCGACGTCACCTCGCCTAACGACGAGGAGTCCATCGCCCTGGGCGACATCCTCGCCCTCCCGTCGCCCGGTGGCGAGGGGGAGCCGTCCGAGGGGGGAGCCGATCCCGCCGTGGCCGACGTCACGGAGGTCGCGCCGCGCCTGCGCCGCTACGCCATCCTCACCGCGCGCTATCGCCTGACCATCAAGGGCCCCGACCGCGGCAAGTGGGACGTCGAGATCACGCACGAGGCCGACGCCCCACTCGACACGGTCGAGCGCGTCGCGCGCGGCGTCGCCAAGCGCGCCGGCGAAGAATCGGACCCCGAGCACTTCTCCGCCGAGTCGCTGCAGGCGGCGCTCGCGGCCCCCGTGTGGGCCACGACGCCGTAGTCGAGGCGTTCAGCGCCTACCTGCGCGAGCACGGTCTCCCCGTGACCGCGCAGCGCGTGGCCATCGCCGACATCATGCTCCGCTCCGAGCGCCACCTGTCGGCCGACGACGTGGCGCTCGAACTGGCCACCCGCGAAAGCGGGATCGGCCTTGCGACCGTCTATCGCACCATCGACCTGCTGACCAAGAGCGGCCTCCTCGTCGAACGCGACTTCGGCGAGGGCTTTCGTCGCTACGAGCCCGCCCGCGACGTCCCGCATCACGAGCACCTGCTCTGTACCGTCTGCGGCAAGGTGCGCGAATTTCGCGACGAGCGCCTCGAGCGCATGACCACCCTCGTCGCCGAGGCCAACGGCTACGCCCGCCAGCGCCACCGGTTGGTGATCTACGGCGTCTGCGACGACTGTCAGCGTGGCGGCCAGCGGCTCCCCCCGCTCACCCCCACCGGCCGCGAGCGCTAGGTTGATGCGCGAGACGCCGAGACGGGGACGACGGCCGGTGAGGAACTGGTTTGCGTCGAGTGGACCTCGTCCTTCTGTCACGCACGCGCTCGTCACGACCGGTCTCGTCTACCGCTCTCTCCGTTATCCTGCGACATGACCCCTCCCTCAATCGGCCTCTTCGTCGCCTTCGGCGCGGGGCTGCTGTCGTTCCTTTCGCCGTGCGTCCTCCCGCTCATCCCGAGCTACATCACCTTCATCACGGGGCTGAGCTTCGATGACGTGACGTCGCGCAAGCGCACGGCGCTGGTGCACGGGCTGCTCTTCGTCCTCGGCTTCTCGCTGATCTTCCTCGCGCTCGGCGCCACCGCGACCGTGCTCGGCCGGGTGATGTTCTCGCAGCGCGACATGATCACCAAGGTGGGCGGGGTGATCATCATCATCTTCGGTTTGTACCTGGCGGGGGTGCTCAACATCGCCTTCTTCGCCCAGGAGCGCCGCATGCACCTGGCGGACAAGCCCGTGGGCTACCTGGGGACCGTCCTGGTCGGCATCGCCTTCGGCGCCGGCTGGACCCCCTGCATCGGCCCCATCCTCGGCTCCATCCTCATCTACGCCTCGAGCGAAGCCGACCTCCCCAAGGGGCTCATGCTCCTCAGCGCCTACTCGTTAGGGCTGGCGATCCCGTTCATCCTCTCGGCGCTCGCCGTCGACCGCTTCATGTCCTTCTTCCAGAAGTTCAAGAAGCAGATGCTCTGGATGCAGCGTGGCGCGGGGGTGCTGATGGTCATCGTCGGGATCCTCATGCTCACGAATCAGTTCACGATCCTCGCGTCGTGGCTGCAGCAGTTCACGCCGGACTTCATCCTCGAGCGGCTGTAGGCGAGGGCGGGCGGGGACACCCCGCCTCGTCCCAACGAGAGCTGGGGCCCATTTGTCCCACCCCTCGCGCCCACCCTCACCAAGCGAGCCTCCCCCCGTCTCCCCAAAAGCATGACACGGGGGTTCACGGAGGCATCACGGAGGTTCACGGCGGGAACGGCGGGTACGGCGGGTACGGCGGGTACGGGTACAGAGGGTACGGAGCGCACAGAGGAATCCCGCCTGCCCATGTTTTCCCCCGTGCCCCCCGTGAACCCCCCGTGAACCTCCGTGTCCCGCTCTTGATCGTTGCGCCGAACCCGAAGAAACCGCGCTAGTCCGCCGCCTCGACCGACTCCTCGATCTGCTGCCGCGCCAGCAACTCCCAGTACCGTCCGCGCGCCGCGATGAGCGTGTCGTGCACCCCTTCCTCCACCACGCGTCCGCCGTCCAGCACGATGATGTGATCCGCATCGCGGATCGCACTCGCGCGATGTGAGGCGATGATCGCCGTGCGCCCGCTCAATGCGTCGCGCAGCCCGTGCAGGATCGCCGCTTCGGTGTGCGTGTCGACAGCCGAGAGCGCATCGTCGAGGATCACGATCGACGGGCGGCGGGCGAGCGCCCGCGCGAGCGCGGCGCGCTGCTTCTGCCCCCCGGACAGGTTGATCCCGCGCTCACCGAGGACCGTGTCGAAGCCGCCGGGAAAGTCGCGAATCGTCGACGTGAGCTGCGCGACGTCGGCGGCCCAGTCCACCGCGGCATCGTCGCTCGTGCCATACGTGAGGTTCGACCGGATGGTATCGCTGAACAGCACCGACTCCTGCGGCACCACCCCCAGCTCGCGTCGCAGCGTGTCGAGCGACAGCGTTGATCGGGACGCCGTCCAGCAGGATCTCGCCCTCGGTCGGGTCCCACGCGCGTGACGAGGTCGATGAGCGCCGATCTCCCGCCCCCGTCGCACCGACGATCCCCAACGTCGCCCCGGCGGGCACGGTGAACGAGACGTGCCGAAAGACCCAGCGCGGTCCAGCGTCGCGGCGCTGGCGATCGTCTTCGAGGGGGGCGCGGGACGGGCTCGGTCGGCGGCCATTGTCGCGGAGATCGTCTCGCTCGTCGTCGGCACCAGCGGCGGCGGGGATAGGATACGCGAAACCGACGTCGCGAAACTCCAACGTCCGCCCGCCAGTCGTCGGAGGCAGGGCGCGTGGCTCCGGTGGCGATGTCACCTGTGGCATGGAGTCGAGCACCTGCTCCAGTCGCGCCATCGACGCACCCGCCCGCTGGAAGAGATTCGTCACCCAGCCCAGCGCGATGAGCGGCCAGACGAGCATCGTCAGGTACATCCCGAAGGCGACGAAATCACCCACCGTGATGGTCCCGCGCATCACCAATGCCCCGCCCGCGCCCAGCACGATCACCGTGCCGGCGCCACCAAGCAGGGCAAACGTCGGGTTCATCAGCGCCTGCAGCCTGGCCAGTCGCAGGTTTCGCTCCAGGTAGTCCTCGCTCAGCGCCCTCCAACGACGCTCCTCCGCCGCCTCCTGCCGATAGGCTCGCACGATGCGCGTCCCGGCCAGGTTCTCCTGCACCCGCGTCGTCATCGCACCAAAGTGCTCCTGCACCTCCTCGAAGCGCTCATGAATCTGCCGCCCCAGCCGGATCATCACCCACGGGAGCGGGAGCATCGGGAGCCGCGCCAGCGCCGTGAGACGCGGCTCGATGGCCAGCAGGAAGCCGAGCGCGAACAGCCCGCCCACGGTCGTGTTGACCAGGTACATGATGGCCGGTCCGGCGGCCATGCGAACCGCGCTCAGGTCGTTGGTCAGCCGCGCCATGAGTTCGCCAGTGCGCGTCCGGCCGAAGTAGGCGGCGTCGAGCGTCAGCAGGTGCTGCAGGAGATCGTTGCGCAGGTCATACTCGACCCGTCGCGACAGCGCGTTGAGCAGCTGACGCATCCCGAACCTGAAGACGCCCCCGGCGAGGGAGACGCCGAGCATCATCGCCGCCACGCGCCATGCCGTGGACACCGACCCGCCGGGCTGCATGCTGTCGATGCCGCGGCGCAGGAGCATCGGATTGATGCTCCCAAGCGCCCCCGAGATCACCACGCACGCGAGCCCGCCCGCCAGCAGGCGACGATAGGGACGCAAGTACGGGATGAGTCGTCGCAGCGCGCGCAAACGGGGGCAGGGCGGGATTGCGGCGGTGAGGGAGGTTACGGCACCTTTGCCGTATCAGGCTGTATGATTGTCAGCCAGACCGCTCACACTGGAGGAAATCCGTGATGTTCCAATATATTCGGCGCGCCGCCCGGCCCGCCGTGCTCACGCTCGTGTTCGCCGCCGCTGCCTGTTCCGGCGAGAAGCAGGGCGACGCGTCGGCGTTGGCCCAGGATAGTGCGCTCGCCCGCGACCTCGCACGCGTTGGCGGAGACACCGCTGTGGTTCCACAGCTGCAGGACATTCCGGTCGAGGCGCCGATGCCCGAACCGGTGGTGACACCTCCGCCAGCAGTCTCGACGCCGAGGCCGCGCCCGAAGGCGCCGACGCCCGCGCCGGCCAAGAAGACCCCCGCGCCGACCCCGGCGCCGGTCAACGAGAACGTGACGCCAACCGGCAACACGGTGGAGAAGGGACCCGGGACGGCGCCGAAGATGGGAACGGTTGCCGCGGGCGCCACCATGCGGCTCGGCGCATCGGACAAGGTCTGCACCAACACGAACAAGATCGGCGATCGATTCGTCGCCACGCTCAGCGAGTCGGTCACCGGCTCCGATGGCGCCGTGATCCCCTCCGGAGCCGCCGTCACCATCGAGCTCACGCATCTCAAGCGCAGCGAGAACGCGAACGACCAGATCCAGATGGGCTTCCGCGTGATCAATATCGCGTTTGACGGGCACACGTATGCGCTCGATGCCGACGTGCAGACGGCCGAGATCAGCCGCGTGCGCAACAGCAGCACGGGGAACGACGCCAAGAAGGTGCTCGGCGGCGCCGTGGCATGGCGCGGTCATCGGCCAGATCCTTGGCAAGAAGTCGAAGGGGACCATCATTGGTGCGGCTGCGGGCGCTGCAGCTGGCGGCGCAGCGGCGGCGGCCACGGCGAACTACGAAGGTGCGTGAATGCGCGGGCGCCGATCGTCGTCAGGCTGAATGCGCCGGTGACGGCGGTGAAGTAGGAGCTGAGACGGGAGA